>CAWAEI010000034.1:0-40889 GCA_963780995.1 uncultured delta proteobacterium | reverse complement strand
AATGCAATTTTTTTCACAAGAGGGTTGACAACGGGCGTCCGGGCACATAAAATCATTTTTTAATCTATAAAGTGCGGACCAGTTTGCCCTTCCCCCGGATCGGGGGCAAAAATACACTTTTTTTAAAGGAAAATTAGGATTATGAAGAAACATTATCTGTTAGCTCCCGGGCCCACCCCCGTGTCCCCGGAAACCCTGCTGTCCATG
Organism: uncultured delta proteobacterium; assembly: GCA_963780995.1. Lineage (GTDB taxonomy): Bacteria > Desulfobacterota > Desulfobaccia > Desulfobaccales > Desulfobaccaceae > Desulfobacca. The sequence goes on along the minus strand of CAWAEI010000034.1, from coordinate 40,682 downwards.
GCCACGCCCATCATTCACCACCGCTCGCCGCAGTTTGCCGAGGTGGTGGCCGAGTGCCGGGACGGTCTCAAGTATCTTTTTCAGACCAAACAGGAAGTTTTGATCCTGGCCTCCACCGGCACCGGAGCCATGGAAGGGTCCATCACCAACACCCTGAGTCCCGGGGATACGGCCCTGGTGGTCCGGGGTGGAAAGTTCGGTGAGCGTTGGGGTGAGATCTGCGAGGCCTATGGGGTCAAGTTCGAGGCCATCGACGTGCCGTGGGGCACCACGGTCAAGGTGGATGAGATCGCCGCGAAGTTGAAGGCCAACCCGGCCATCAAGGCCGTCTGCGTCCAGGCCCACGAGACCTCCACCGGCGTCAACCATCCGGTCAAAGAGATTGCCGCCATCACTCGGAATCTGCCCGGCACGCTGCTCATCGTGGATGCCATCAGCGCCCTGGGGGCCTTCGAGCTGCCCATGGACGAGTGGGGCATCGACATCTTGGTGGCCGGTTCCCAGAAAGCCATGATGCTGCCTCCGGGTCTGGCCTTTGCCTGCCTGAGCGACAAGGCCTGGGGATTTACCAAGACCGCCAAATGCAGCAAATATTACTTCAATTTCTCCAAGGAACTGAAGAACGTCCAGAAGAACACCGGCGCCTACACCTCGGCCGTCTCCCTGGTCATGGGCCTGAGGGAAGTGCTGCGGTATTTCAAGGCAACCGGCCTGGAAAAGATCTTCGCCGAGCACAAGCTCATGTCCAAGGCCACCAAAGCCGCGGTCAAGGCCCTGGGGCTGGAACTGTTCAGCACGGAAGGCGCCACCGACGCCCTGACTGCGGTCAAGGCTCCGGCCGGGGTTGACGGCCAGGATGTGGTGAAAACCTTGCGGGAAAAATACGGCATCATGATTGCCGGCGGCCAGGCTGAGGCCAAAGGCAAGATCTTCCGCATTGCCCACATGGGCTATATCGGTAACTTTGATATCATCATGATCATCGCCGCCCTGGAAGTGGTGCTGAACGAACTGGGCTACAAGGCCCCGTACGGCGCCGGCGTCAAGGCTGCGGAAGAAGTTCTGTTTGGGGGTGCCTAAGCCATGAAAGTTCTGATCAGCGACAATTTACATGCCAAAGGGGTAGCCATCTTCGAGCAGGCCCCCAACATCGAGGTCATCAACCGGCCGGGCATGCCCCCGGAAGAATTCATGGAAGTGGTTCAGGACGTGGACGGCCTGGTCATCCGCAGCGCCACCAAGGTAACCGATAAGGTCCTGGAAGTGGCCACCCGTCTGAAAGTCGTGGGTCGGGCCGGCACCGGTCTGGACAACGTCAATATTCCCGAAGCCACCAAACGGGGCGTCGTGGTCATGAATACCCCCGGCGGCAACACCGTCACCACCGGCGAACATGCTCTTTCGATGATGCTGGCCTTGGCCCGGAACATCCCGCAGGCAGCCCATTCCATGCGGGAAGGCCGCTGGGAGAAAAAGCGGTTCGGGGGCCGGGAAGTCTATAACAAGACTCTGGGCATCATCGGTTTGGGCCGCATCGGCACCGTGGTGGCCAGCCGGGCCCAGGGCTTGAAAATGCGGATCGTGGGGTACGACCCCTTTGTCAAGAAGGAGATGGTGACCTCCTGCGGGATAGAAGTGGTGTCCCTGGACGAACTGTTCTCCCGGGCCGATTTCATCACGCTGCACCTCCCGAAAACCAAGGAAAGCGCCCACATCATCAACCGTGAGGCCTTCAAAAAGATGAAACGCGGGGTCATGATCATCAACTGCGCCCGGGGCGGCCTGATTGATGAAGCAGCCCTGAAAGACGCCTTGGAAGAAGGCATCGTGGCCGGCGCCGCCCTGGACGTCTTCGAACAGGAACCCCCGGTGGGCTCGCCGCTGCTGCTCATGGGCAATGTCATCTGCACCCCGCATCTGGGGGCGTCCACGGAAGAGGCCCAGGAAAATGTGGCCGTGGCCGTGGCCGAACAGATGGTGGATTATCTGCTCAACGGTACGGTGAAGAATGCCGTAAATGCGCCGTCGGTGAGCGGGGAAGTGCTGAACCAGTTGCGGCCGTTTCTGACTCTGGCCGAGGCCTTGGGCGCGTTCCAGTCCCAGATTGCCGAAGGTCCCATCGACGCCGTCACCATCGAGTATATCGGGGAAATCTCCAAACAGGATACCACCCCGCTGTTGCATTCCATCATGAAGGGCCTGCTCTATCCCATAATGCGGGATGAGGTGAATTACGTCAATGCCCCGGCCATTGCCAAAGACAGGGGCATCCATCTCACCGAGACCAAGGTGGAATCGGCCGAGGATTTTACCACCCAACTGCGGCTGACGGTGCGGTCCGGTAAGACGGAAAACCTGTTGGCCGGCACTATTTTCGGCCGGCACGAACCCCGGTTGGTCCGCATCAACGCCTTTAGGTTAGAGGCCGTGCCCGAAGGTCACATGCTGTTCATTTATAATACCGACCAGCCTGGGGTTATCGGCGCCATCGGCACCACCATCGGCAAACACAACATCAACATTGCCCGGATGACTGTGGGCCAGGAAAAGGATCGGGGTCAGAACATCATCCTGTTGACCACCGACACCCCCGTCACCCCCGAATGTCTGGCCGATGTGCGGGCCCTGCCCCACGTGGCCACCGCGGTGCCCCTGGAATTGTAAATAAGGTGGCCAAGCTCAGCTTGGCGAAATATCTGGTTCCCAAGTTGTACTTGGGAACCAGAGGGTACTACCTTCCCCCACCCAGGGCCGGGAAACCGTCCCCTACACATAACCCTTGGCAATAGAGGTTGGTATGACCGATACCGAGGATAAAGGCTTCACCGTCAAAGACCGCCGCTTTTTTCAGCAATCAGACGAAGAAAAAGATCGTTTGCGGGAGGAATCCAAGCAACAGGAGGCTGCCCGGGAAGCCTACGAGTCGGAGGCGAACAAAGCCGAAACCACTGCAGGCCCCCAAGCTGAGGGCCCTTTGCCGGAAGTTTCCTTTGCATCGTTCATCATGTCCTTGGGCACTTCAGTCTTTTTCCACTTGGGAGACCTGCCCCATCCAGAGACCGGTGTGGCTGAAAAAAATCTGCCCCTGGTCAAACAAACCATCGATCTCTTAGGCATCTTGCGGGAAAAAACCCGGCATAATCTGACCCCCGAGGAAGAAAATATCTTTGACCACCTGCTGTATGATCTCCGGATGCGGTATGTCAAAGAAATATCGAAGCCGGGCGGCGGCTGATGAACTCATTGACCCTGAGCTGTCCGGCCAAGGTCAATCTTTATCTTAAGGTGGTGGGGCGGCGGCCGGATGGCTATCACGATCTGGTAACCGTCATGCAGCCCCTTTCTCTGGCTGACGAGCTGGTCCTGACGTTGGGGGCGGCTGCTATCACCATGGAGTGTAACCGGCCGGATCTGCCGGTGGATGAGGGCAATCTGGCGGTGCGGGCGGCACTGGCCTTCCAGGAGGCTACTTCTCAAATCTTCGGAGTGCATCTCAGGTTGCAGAAAAAAATCCCGGTGGCCGCCGGCCTGGGGGGCGGCTCCAGCAATGCCGCCGGCGTCCTGCGGGGGCTGAATCTGCTGCGGGGCAAGCCCCTAAATGACAGCCGCCTGCAGCAACTGGCCCGCAGCTTGGGGGCGGATGTCCCGTTTTTTCTCCTGGACGGGCCGGCTCTGGGGCAGGGAATTGGCGACCGGCTCACCCGCATCACGCTTCCGGCCGACTGGTTTGTCCTGGTGAATCCAGGTTTCCCGGTGTCCACGGCCTGGGTCTACGCTAGTTTGCAGCCGCCATTTGCGGCCCCGGATGAGGCCGTGCTGACCCGGCTGGTTCAAGAACACCCCGCTTTCTGGCTGCACAATGATCTGGAAGCCGTCACTCTAAGCCGCTACCCGGAACTGGCGGCCCTGAAACAGGCCTTGTGGAGCGAAGGCGCCGCCGGGGCACTCATGTCCGGCAGCGGGCCAACGGTTTTTGGCATTTTTACAGACGAAGGTGCGGCGGTACGGGCCGCTTCCCGTCTGGGAGCCGCCACCGGCTTTTGGACGGTCGCAGGTCCAGGGGGTGGCATAATGGCTTATAATTGCATGCAGAGTTTTCAGCAAAGAGGTGGGCAGATGAACAACCTTCAGATTTTTTCGGGCAACGCCAATCATCCTTTGGCGGAAAAAATCTGCGCTTATCTGGAGATGCCGTTAGGCGCCATCCAGGTAGGCCGTTTTTCTGACGGCGAAATAACTGTAGAGATCAAAGAAAACGTCAGGGGTAAGGACGTTTATGTCATTCAGCCGACCTGTACGCCGGTGAATGAAAATCTCATGGAGCTGCTGGTGGTTATGGATGCCCTGAAGCGGGCTTCGGCCGGCTGTATCACGGCTGTGGTGCCGTACTATGCCTATGCCCGGCAGGATAGCAAAATCGCCCCGCGCATGCCCATCGCCGCCAAGCTGGTGGCCGATCTGGTGTCGGCGGCAGGAGCCCAACGACTCGTGACCATGGACTTGCATGCCGGCCAGATTCAAGGATTTTTCAATATTCCGGTGGATCATCTCTACGCCACCCCGGTCCTGTTGGACTACATCAAGAATAATTTCGCCCCTGATCTGGCCATCGTCTCACCCGACACCGGTGGGGTGGAGCGGGCCCGGTCTTTTGCCCGGCACCTCCAGGGGAGCCTGGCTATTATCGATAAGCGCCGGGAGGGAACGGCCATTTCGGCCATGACCCTCATCGGTAATGTCTGGGGCAAAGAAGCCGTTATCATAGATGATCTGGTCAACACTGGCGGCACCATAAGCATGGCGGCGGAAGTGTTGATGCGGCACGGGGCCCGTTCGGTGCACGCCTGCGTCACTCATCCGGTGCTGGCCGGTGATTCGGTAATGACCATCAAAAACTCCTTGCTGCGCAGCCTGATCACCACTGACACGATACCTTTATCTCCGGACGGCGCTGCGTGCGACAAAATCAAAGTGCTCTCCGTAGCCTCCCTGCTGGGAGAGGCCATCAGGCGAATTCATGATCAGGATTCGGTAAGTTCTTTATTTGTTTAGCAATAAACAGCTTCTGGTGGGGAACTACTGGCACGCCAGAAGTTAATCCTATTCACTTCTCACCTTGACCATCAATATTGCTGAAAGGAATAATTGGTGGTTGGCCGGTGGTCCTACCCCCCCAATCCTCAAACGAGAGGTACATTTTGCCATCCTTCTTTCCTCAGGGGGAGAGATAATTTTGCGCCAGGAAGGTTGAACGTGCATTTGTTAGTTGGCCTGGGGAACCCAGGACTTAGATATAAAAGAATGCGTCATAATGTCGGCTTTCAAATTGTGGACGTCCTCAGTGGGCGTTGGGGTATTGCCCTGAATCGGCAGAGTTGTTCCTCTCATTGGGGACGGGGCGTTTTTCGCGGCCATGAAGTTGTGCTGGCTCAACCCGAGACCTATATGAACCTGAGTGGAAGGGCCGTTTTCCGGTTGATGTCTTTTTTTGAATTAAACGCCGCCGATCTCCTGGTCATCCACGACGACCTGGATTTACCCCTGGGAAGGCTCAAGTTTGTCGTCAAAGGGGGAGCCGGAGGGCACCGGGGCATAGCTTCTATCATCAACACCATACACACACCCGAGTTTTTGCGTTTGAAAGTAGGGATTGACCGCCCTCAATTTGGAGAAGCGGTGGAAAATTATGTGCTTAGCTCATTTTATCCCACCGAGCGGGACATATCGGCTACAATGTTAGAACGGGCGGCCGATGCGGTGGAGGAGTTCTTATTATCCGGCCTCAAACAGGCCATGAGTCTATTTCATGGTCCGGCGCCCTCTTCCGAAAATAATCTAACTCTTTAGTTTCCTCGTTCCGGCAGGCCAGGCTGGTTCTGGCAGCACGTCTAGACCGTAGGTCGGGTCTAAGACCTGCCCCTAGGAAATGATGTCTCAATGAGAAAATTTTGGCGAAAACAATATATACCTTGTAACCTGGGAGAATAGCGCAGTGACAGCACGAAGGAATGATGTTGATGAACGGGAACGGCCTAGTTGGCGGGAAATCGACCGGTTGCGGGATCAATCCCGGCACGGGCGGCAGGAGCCAAAACCTCCTGGCGGTCAGCAGCAGCAGGAAAAAATCCGGCAAGAGGTTCTAAAACAAGCCGAAGCGCTCTTTGCCGGCAAACAGCAGCGACCGGAGTACAAGAAAGCCCTGGCCGCTCTGGAGGATCGCCGCGCCACGCCGCAATTTATGGGGGCGGCCGAAAAATTTCTGGAAGACTATGGTCTGCCGGAGGATTGGCGGGGATTAATGCTGTTTTTGGATTATTCTGATCCGGCCGTGGTTGGGGAGGCAATGACTCGACTGCAGCAATTGGCCTCGTCCCAAAGCATGACGGAACTCCAGGGCTTGAAAGGGAAATTGCGCACATTGTCTCTAATTTCCCGTTTCCTGGAAATTAAAGAACAGGCAGCAGCCATGCTGCTGGAGCTATAACTAAGGCGCCCGTGCGATAAAAACTTGTCTGGCAACGGTGAGCCCTAAAAACAGGCATCCCTGGGCCCAAGTGGGAAGCCGGAGATGGTTCAGGCCCCGAACTTCCGGTGACCACTACTTTTATCACGATTCAGGTTTAGCTTGCAACCTGGTCGGCTATCTCTTACAATCCTCGTCAGGTACCTGGGAGTCGGTTTTAATTAAACTAAGCAGTTATTGACTTGTTGTAGTAAAATTATTTGGTATGCACAGTATAATTGGGGAGAAATATGCCATGCTGCCTTGCCTGCTGTATCTTGTCTTGTTGACGGCTTTCCTGCCTGCCTGTGATAAAGTGAATGAGAAAGTGCTCTATCCCCGGATTGAACCCAGTATGTGGTCGAGCTATTTCCAACTCCAGGAGATCAAACCCGGGATGACCAGACAAGAAGTAATCGCCAGAATGGGCCAACCCAGGGTTTCAGAAGAGGGGGGAAAATCTGGTGAGAGCTTTTTATTCTATCAGACCCATAACATGGATTCCGAAGGCAGCGAAACCATGCGAGGCGGTTTAACCCCGCTGGTGTTCAAGGATGACCGACTGGTGGGCATCGGCCAAAGAGCTTATAACCGGGCAATGGCCTTTCCAAGCAAAGATGCTAATACCTTGCCGTATGTGTTGCCCCGCTGATCAAGGCGTGGGATCTTGTTGGTGATTGATCCCTGGCTAAGATCGCTCCTGCCTGCCTGACTCCGTACCATTCCCGGCTTCTCCCGCCAACTGCCCGCAGGCCGCGCTGATATCGCCCCCCCGGCTTTCTCTGACCATGGTGGTATAGTGGGCTTGCACCAGGATATCCTGGAAAGCCTGCACCGTTTCCGAGTCTGGTCGCTGGAAAGGGAGGCTGGGATGGGGGTTGAAGGCAATGAGATTAATTTTAGCCCGCAGGCCACGGAGCAGGCGCGCCAATTCCCGGGCCTGGTCCGGGGCATCGTTAATCCCTTTCAACAAGACGTAAGAAATAGTGATGCGCTTATGGGGCGGCAGCGGAAAAGCCCGGCAGGCTTCCAGGACCTGGGCCAGGGGAAATTTTTGGGTAACCGGCATCAGTCGGCGGCGCAGGGCATCATTGGGGGCGTTTAGGGAGACGGTCAGATTCACCCGCACGGCCTTTCCCAGGGCGGGAATCAGGGGTGCCAGGCCGACGGTGGAGACGGTCACCCGCCGGGAGGCGAAGGTCAGGCCCCAGGGAGCCAAGATGATGGTAATGGCCTTGACCAGGTTGGAAAAATTGGCCAGGGGCTCGCCCATGCCCATAAAGACTAGATTGGTAATGGCAGCTTGGCCGGCCACCTGGCTCTGCACGGCCAGGATTTGATTAATTATTTCGGCGGGGGTCAGGTTGCGTCGCAGACCTTTTTGGGCTGTGAGACAAAAACTGCATCCCTGGGCGCAGCCTACCTGAGAAGAAAGACAGAGGGTATAGTGGTTGGTTTCGGGGATCAGCACACTTTCGATGACTTCGCCGTCGGCCAACCGGAAAGAAAATTTTTCACTGCGGTCAACGGATTGTTGATGGTCAAGCAGGGTCAACTGACTAATGAACGATTTTTTCAGGAGCAGGTCGCGGACATCCTTACTGATATCGGTCATGGCCTCGAAGTCGGTGACGCCTTTAAAGAGCCATTTTTGGATCTGGCGGGCGCGAAAGGGGGACTGTCCCCAGGAGACGATCAGCGCTTCGAATTCGGCCTGGGTAAGGTCCTTTAAATCTACGAGATTTGACATAGTGGTTGGAGAGATATTGGGCAAAAAAGGGGCTGTCGCCGGGGTGCGAAGGGCTCGTTGCCCCGGCTTGGCGGTAGGCGGCAAAGAGTCAGGAGCCTCGCACCCGCTCCTGTTTTTCCTGCCGGGCCTTGCATTCGATACACAAGGTGGTCACCGGCCGGGCCAGCAGGCGTTTTTCCCCGATGGGTTCGCCGCAGGCTTCACAGAGCCCATAGGTCCCGTCCTCAATGCGCTCCAAGGCCTCCTTGATTTTTGAAATCAGTCTACGTTCCCGGTCCCGAATGCGCAGCATAAAATTCCGATCGGTTTCCAGGGTCGCACGATCGGTGGGGTCGGGAAAGGTATCGATAGCGTCCGACATGCCGCTGACGGTTCTATCGGCTTCGCCGAGGAGCTCACGGAGTCGCTCCTCCAATGACTCTTTGAATTGCTCTAGCCGTTGGGTTTCCATTTCCCTGAATGCCTCCCTTGCCAATTAATGGTTATCACCCGGTGACACGGCATCGTGGTGATAATCGCCACTTTTTCCCCCGCTTTTCTGCACTAAATAAATTTTCTCAATAATCATACCCCGATCCACCGCCTTGCACATATCATAGATGGTGAGGGCGGCGACTGCGGCTCCCGTCAGGGCCTCCATTTCCACCCCGGTTTGGGCTCGGGCCTTGACGATTACCTGGATATCCAAGGTCAGTCTTTCCGCATCCGGGAAAAAATCAATTTCTATCCCGGTGATGGGAATCATATGACACAAAGGAATCAGTTGTGGGGTATTTTTTACGGCCATGATGCCGGCCAGGCGAGCCGCGGCCAGGGCGTCGCCTTTTTTGAGGCGGCCGGCGAGCAGGCGCCCAAAAACCTTATCTCCTAAAAAGATCCGGCTTACGGCCGTAGCCTGGCGCACGGTTTCCGTCTTGTCGCTGACATCCACCATGCGGGCCTGACCGTGGGCGTCCAAATGGGTAAAGCCGTTGTTGTCCGCAGAACTCACTAGTAACTAAACCTATTTGCTTTCAGTTCTTGAGTGTTTGAGACTGCTGGGCACGTCTGTTTCCGTAAACCGATTTTTATTGGTAATTTGAATAGTTATGACCAGATCTCCGGGATGGCCATTTCCGGCCGCCGGCACCCCCAGGCCAGGGACAACAAATCGCTGGCCGGAGCGGGTGCCGCGGGGCAGTTCCAGGACCCTGGGGCCGAAGGGAGTGGGTATTTCGATACTCTCTCCCAAAACCGCCTGGGCAAAGCTGACGCCCAGGGTATAATGCAGGTCATTCTGGTGCCGGGTGAAAAAACTATGGGTCTCCACGTGAACCACCACCACCAGGTGTCCCGGCGGTCCTTGTTGAAACCCGGCGCCACCTTCCCCATTAAACAGGATGCGGGTGCCGTCCTCGACCCCCGGAGGAATGACGATACGATATTTTTTCAATTGTTGCCGGTATCCCTGCCCCTGGCATTGCGGGCAAGGCTGGGTCATGATCTTGCCATGTCCCTGGCAGTCGTCGCACCGGGCACCGATTTTGAGCTGTCCCGGGGTGGCCCAACGTCGGCCCCGGCCGCCGCAGGTGGGGCAGTCCTGGTAATTACTGCCCGGCTCCAGGCCGGTGGCCTGACAGGCGCGACAGGGGGCCAAGCGGCGGATGTCGATTTCTTTTTCCAGCCCCCACATGGCCGCCAGGAAAGGAATCTGGAGATCATAACGGAAATCGGGTCCGCCAAAACTGGCAAAAATCGGCGAAAAATCTTCGCAGCCGAAAAATTCCGCCAGGTTCTCCCGAGCAAACGCTTTCTTGCCGTTGCCGTTGGATTTCTGCTCCGGCCGGTCCTTGGGCGGAGCCGGCTGCCGGGGCCGACGGTTGCAGATGGCGCCGTAGGCCTCGGCCACCTCCCGGAACCGGGCGGCGGCTTCAGGGTTCCGGGGATTCCGGTCCGGATGAAACTTCAGGGCCAGCAACCGGAACCGTCGTTTAATTTCGGCAATATCGGCCTTGGGGGAAACGCCGAGGAGGCGATAACACTCAGGCAGGGTCGGCATGATCATCACCCGTCGGCCGGAGTGAGTTCTTCCCTAAACCCCCGTCTGCTGCTTCCGCCCGGAAATCCTTTCCGGCTCTCTCGTTGGCCCATTGGGCCAAGGTAAACTTCTGCAGGGCCGTGGCCCTGGCCGCCACCTGTTCCCATAATTCCGGGGCCTCCCGGCCCTCAGCCTGGAGCAGGCGCTCCAGCAGAAAGGCGTCCCCGGTGTCCAGGGCCAGAGCCTGGAGCTGTTCCAGCCCCTCGGAGACATCGCCCTTGAGGAAAAAATCCAGGGCGTCGGCCAGCCAGCCAGCCTCCAGGAACAGGTTGCCATAGGTCCGGCATTCCGCGGCCGACAGATTGGCGTCAGCCAACAATTTCTTTTTCTTCAAAAAACCCGGTAAGTTAGTCGCTGACATACCACTGCTCATCCTAACACCAAACCACTCTGGCCGCAGCCAAATTTCTATTTCTCTAAATTTTTAAATATAACCAAGTCTTTTGACCTTGTAAACCACATTTGTTTTAACCTTATAGAGTTATCGTTTGGTTAGCAGTTTTTCTAAAATGGGTGGTTGGGGCTGGTTTTATGAAAGTAAATCAATCGAACGATTTGCCGGGCGGGGCATAGGTACTGCCAAATTCCCAAATGATCCGGAAGCTCTGGTCAGGCGGTCATTTTGAGAGATTCTCGGCCAGAATGGTGTAATATATCCGCAGGGCATTCTCAGCGGCGGCCAAGGTGACTTCGCATAACGTTTCATCGGGTTCGCTGAACAATTGGTGCTTCTCATAGGCAGCGGCTTCGCAGCCACCACCACAAAGATACCTGGCCCAACAATGTGAGCAGCGAACTTTGGCTTCAACTGGGAGGGCGCCAATAGCTTTCGGTAGCAGCAGTGACAGATCAACCGAACCCATTTCACATTCACTCTTTGAAATTAAACGATGGCAGGGATAGAGCTTGCCCTCGGGGGTCACACATAAGGAGTTGTGCCCGGCGCTGCAATAGTAACGTTTTCTTTGGCCGCGCAGTAGTTGCAGCACATAAGGGGAAAAACAGCCCAATTCGGTTTCCCGGCCCGACCGTATGGCCTCGATCATGTCGAGGGCCAGTTTACGATATTGCTCCTTGATGGTGACAAGGTCATTTTTAGTCAGAGCATAATCACAGTTGCTGTCGGCTTGGACAGGAGTCATGCCCACCTTGCTGAAGCCGATGGATTCCATAAAGCGGTGCAGCATGGCAACATCACAATTGTAGTGCGTCAGGGTAGACCGCACCGCAATGTTTGTGACCCCAGCCCGCTTCACCAGCAGAAGCGCGTCATAGACGGAATTAAAAGAGCCAACTCCACTGGGAAAGGGTCTGATACGATCATTTATCTGGGCAGGACCATCCAGGCTGAGCTGCAAGCGAATACCATGCGATTTTATGAATTCCGCCGTTTCGGTCTTCAGTAAGGTGCCGTTGGTGATCAAAAGAAAGCTCACGTTGGCGTTATGTTTCTGCGCCAGGGATTCGGCGTACAAAACGCATGATTTGAGTATGCGATAGTTGACCAGCGGCTCGCCGCCAAAAAAAACCAACTTTACCTTGCGGCCGTCGTGTGCATGTTGAAAGAGAAAATCAATTGACCGGAGAGCGATTTCTTCAGCCATCAGGCTTTTGTTCTTGCCGTAGTCACCACAATTGGCAAAACAATACAGACACTGCAGATTACAGGTATGAGCCAGGTTGAGCCACAGCGTGCTGAGCTCTGCCTTTCTCCTCTCTGGGGTATTTTTGGTGAGTTCAGCCAAGTTACCAGCTGCGGACCTTAACTTTGCAGCTTTCTTGCTCTGCTTGGTCACACCTTTCGGGCTCACATCGGCTAAGGCTGTCTGGTCCCCACTCCTGTCCGTCAGGGCCGAGGCGACCTCGCCGTCGACCTGAAATAATTGCATCGTCACAGGCTCGAAAGCTACGAACCGGTCATCGAAATGGAAAACCTGCCACGGCGAAGGCTGCGCGGTCATACCTTAAACCTCGTTGTTTTAACTAGTTATTAATTATTTCTCGCTTCCGGGAAGGGGACTCACGACTTGCAGAGCACCCTCCCCTTGATGGCATCAGAACTATTTCGCCTTTAAATGCACCTTGAGAATCCCTTCCCGGGTGGTCTCCACCAACACCCGGTCCGCCGGATACGAGGTCCATCTGATATTCTCGAATTTGATGACGTCACCGGCGCATTCAAGACATTCGCCACAATCGCCGTCAAAACAAACCACCGAACACTCGTCACACTCATCGCACTCTTCTTTGACAAATTCAATCCCGCGAACGAGTTGAAATTCGGCGGGGTCCTTCCAGCCGCCGACTGGCTTAATGCCAATTCCCGACAGGACTTCCTGGAGTTCTTTGTGAGCCGCCTGAATCTTTTCAATATGTTTTTTTAGAGATAATTTCTGCTTTTCAGTAAGTTTTTTCGAAATCGGTTTCTTTGTTCATCCGGGTCTCCTTTTTTATCAGAATTTAAAGTTTTCCATAGTAGTAAGCCAAATGAAAGAATGATCATTTACCTCCTTTTTACAGGTTTTAAGGGAGTTGTTCTGGGACTGTTATAATGAGCCTTCACTGCCCGACAGCAATTATTACTGTGTTGCCAAAGTTTTGAACTATCAAAGCATAAATTGGCTCAAAATTCAAATAATTTTTAATTAAAATAACTAATATTTGATATATTTAAATAATATTGTCAAATTTTGCAACTCTAACATAGGGGTATTGCATTGATATAATTATTGAATATATCGATATAGTCCTGGAAATTGTCGGTTGCATCCAGAAATTAGTTGATAATTTCAAGAGTTTTGAGGACCGCCAGACCGGCTCATCCTACGATCAGCTTGGCTCGTCGTCTGAAAGAAGCCAGGATAACTAAGCTTGATCCCGGCCTCCAGATGTTGCCGAGGCAGACGAGGTTCACCAATACAGACAGTAGCTGTATATCTGGCTCAGCTTTATCGGCGGCAGAAGGAGCAAGCAAAATCAAGCTTAGACGCCCTCCGGTTTAAACTGACTTTGCTATGGTATAAAATTATCAAAGTTAGATCGAAAGGTTTGGTATATAATAAGCCTGACTTCGGCTTCAGGCTGACAGGTACCTTATCGCTCTGAGGAAAACCCCTGGAATCGTCGACTGCAAAGGTGCTGGCCCGCCTTACCGAGATTATTGTCGAATGAACATTCTCCTTACCTTTACCGGCTTCCACGATCCTTACACCCTGGGCCTCATCGGGGGCGAGGAGGTGCCCGGGCCCATTTTATCCCTCCTGGCGGTTCGCTCCTTTGACCAGGTTATTCTTTTTGACACGCCCAATACTCGGGAAAACACTCAACTCACCAAGGCATCTCTGGAAGGGCTATATCCCAATATCAGCGTTGAGGTCAGAGACGCGCCTCTCACCGATCCCACCGACTACCTGGAGATCCTTATCTGGCTGCGGCGGCATTTCCAGGAAATCTCTGCTGCTTATCGCCAGGCCCGCTATTACGTGGCGGTGGCCTCCGGCACCCCCCAGATGCACGCCTGCTGGCTGCTGCTGGCCTCTAGTGGGGAACTGCCGGCTACGCTGCTCAGTATCCGGCCGCCCAAGTTTGTCACCGCCGACCGGCCGCTCCTGGAGGAGGTTGACCTGACGCGGCCGGGCTTGCCGGTGGTCCGCAGTTCCCTGGCCGCCCCCGAGATTCCGGACCTGCCGGCGGCGGACCTGGAGACGGCCATCCGGCAGAGCGGCATTGTCGGCGATCATCCGCGTATTCATAAAGCCCTGGAGACGGGCGCCCTGCTGGCCCCGTCGGACGTTTCCGTCCTGATCCTGGGGGAGACCGGCACCGGCAAGGAACTCTTTGCCCGGTTCATCCACCGGCTCAGCGGCCGGACCGCCGACCGCTTCATTCCCGTCAATTGCGGCGCCATCCCGGCGGAACTGGTGGAAAGCCTGCTCTTCGGCCATGTCAAAGGCGCCTTCACCGGGGCGCTCCGGGACCAGGCGGGGAAATTTACTCAGGCGGACAGAGGCACCCTGTTCCTGGATGAATTGGGGGAGTTGCCCCTGGCGGCCCAGGTCAAGCTCCTGCGGGTACTCCAGGATGGCATGGTGGAACCCCTGGGGGCCGGGGCCGGCCGCCGGGTGGACGTGCGCCTCATCGCCGCCACTAATAAGGACCTGCGCCGGGCCGTCCGGGAGGGGCAGTTCCGGGAGGACCTCTATTACCGCCTCAACGTGGGCGAAATACACCTGCCGCCGCTGCGGGAAAGACGGAGCGACATCCCCAAGCTGGCCCTACACGTCCTGGACCGCCTCAACGCCCGGCTGAAGCGCCCCAAGCGGCTGACGCCGGGAGCTCTGTCAAAGCTGCAGGGTTATGCCTGGCCGGGAAACGTCCGGGACCTGGAAAACGCCCTGGAGCGCTCCGCCCGCCTGACCGCCAAAGACCTCCTGGACGCGGACGACCTCCAGATATCCGAACCCCTGAGTGCCGCCGATCCCTGGGCGAGCCTCCCCGAACCCCAGGCCGGCTTTTCCCTGGAGGACTATCTCCGCCAGACGAGGCGACAGCTCCTGCTTCGGGCCCTGGAGCTGTCCCAGGGCAATCAATCCGCCGCGGCCCGGCTGCTGGGGATGTCCCCCCAGGCGGTGCATAAATTTGTGCAGGAGCAGGGGCCGGACTTCAACCGGAGTTGATATATATCAACCAGGGTTGAAATCAATCTGGAGCACCGGCAGGGTTTGCATGGCTTTATCCCCATAAACCCGGGCTCCGATAGGTCTTGCCTTTTGGCACAACCTTTGCTTTATTAATAAGCAGTTTTAGAAAGCAAGGAAGAAACCATGATCACCGAATATCAAATCGCCAATTTCAAGGCCTTCGGCAGCCCCCAAACCCTGCCCATCCGGCCCATCACCCTTATTTTCGGGCCGAACTCCTCGGGGAAGAGTTCGATTTTTCAGTCGTTGTTAATGCTGAAGCAGACGATTGAACAGCCGGAGGAATCAAATTCACTTATTATTAAGGGAAATTTGGTTGATTTAGGAAGTTATAAAGAATTTATTCATCGACATGATATTGAAAAGAAATTTGAATTTAAAATAATAATCAAAACCAAAAGATATTGGAATATTGATAAAATATTTCTTAGATTTCGAAGTGGATACATGAATTATAAGTTTTTCTAAAGAAATTAAGAATCAATATGGAGATTTTACTAGGTTATAAAATAGTTTTAATTGGAAAATAATTTTTATATTCGTGTTGAAAAAATAGAATTATCTTTCGGATATATTAGTCTCCATTTATGAGCTATGATCTTGAGGATTCGATATCTTAGGTTTAACATAAAAAGGAATTATCATTTCCAAATCAACCACCAATAATTATTGGGATGATCTGGATATAGATTTAGATCTATTCGACTTAAAAGCAAGAAAATGAATTTATCCTGATTTATCATTGATAATATCAGAATAATCTAAATAAATATAAAAAAATCATTAATGATATTGTAGAGAAGATGAAATATTAGATTCAATTCATTAAATAAATTTCTTCCTGATTTTTAATATGTGAAAAAATATATCATTTAAGATGTGATATTGAAAAGAGAACGAAACTTACTTATTCAATGATAACATACTTACATCATTATAATTAAAGATATTTTTAAGAAATGATCTATATAGGACCAATGAGGGAATTTCCAGAAAGATATTATGCCCTAAGCGGAATAAAAACAAATAATGTGGGCAAATCGGGAAAATTTTTATCCGATTTGTTAGTAGTAGATAACAAAATTCTTCAAAAGGTCAATAATTGGTTTAATAGACTTGATATTCGATATGAACTGAAAATCCCTCGCCTTATCCGCTCCTGATACAGATATCCAGGATCTCTATTCCCTACGCCTCTTGCGATAAAGATACCGGCGTCCACGTCGGCCTCACCGATGTCGGCTTTGGCGTCAGCCAGGTCTTGCCGGTGATCGTTCAGAGTGTCGTCTCTCAGGGAAAAACCATCCTCATCGAACAGCCGGAATACCATCTTCACCCCCGCCTGCAGGCGGAGTTGGGGGATATGTTCATCGAATCGGCCCTGGGGGAGCAGAAGAACACCTTCCTCATCGAAACCCATTCGGAGCATCTTAATTCTGCGTATACTCCGGCGCATCCGGGAAACTTCGGAAGGCACACTGCCGGAAAACGCCACCCCTATCACCCCGGACCAGGTCTCGGTGGTGTATGTCCAGCCCGGCCCGGAAGGCTCCCAGATTATTCCCCTGCCGGTGACTGAAGACGGGGACTTCGCCAGGCCTTGGCCGGATGGCTTCTTTACTGAAAGGGCGGAGGAACTGTTTTAGTCATGTTCTATGAATATGCTTTAGACCCAGCCCTGTTGACAAATTGGAAGGATTTTCGTTATCTTGTGGAAAAGTTCGGCTGGGACCAAGGTCGGTTGATCGCCCGTTATCCCAAAAAGTGGAAGCGCCTCGTATATTGCCTATTAACAGATTGCCGGGAAATAGAACGAAAGCGTATTGAGGAACGACTAAAACAAATTGATGATAAAATAATAAAAAGGCAGGAAGTAAATCCTTTTGATAATAATAAAACATGGTTAGAGAATTCCCTCATCGAACACCACAGAAAACCATTTCGGGCTATTTTGTCTAAACATTTTTCTGAAAATAAGGAGTTTATTTTAAATGGGGAAGACATCGATGAGACCAGGGAACTGTGGAAAGCTCCGAATAAAACTGTCCTTAAAGATGGTCGTACATTAGCATCGAAATTGGCTCTTCTCCTCGCTTCCAGCCAAAGAATTTTGATCATTGATCGAAATTTCAAACCGAAGGAGGAGAGATTCCGTAAGGTCCTGCAGTTTATTTTGGAGCTTTGTTTGGATAGAGAACAAATCACCGCAGAATTACACACAAGTATAGAAAGGTTTTTTCACCATGGCGAGGTCAAAACTAAAAGTGATGAAAACCGGGTTTATAATAATCTCATAAATGAAATTGAAAGTTATCTTCCTAAAACAATTCCACATGGCAAGAAGTTAAAGGTAATCGTTTGGAAACAGCGGGAACAGGGTGAGAAAATCCATAATAGATATATATTAACGGATAGATGGGGGGTAGCTTTAGGCGACAGCCTAGATGAAAGCGATAATATTTTTGAAACAGACGATATGCATCGACTGAGCGAGGAGTTATACCAAGAGCGCTGGAAGCAATATGCCAGTGATAATCCTGCTTTTGAATCTGTGGGGCAGCCAATAGAAATAATAGGCGTTAAACCTCTCCCAAGGTTATAATGCGATTTTATGGGGATGTCTGGAAATTTACCAGGCCACCTTCCCAGCCATGGAACTTGGGAATAACGGAAATGCCATGCCTCAAAAAATTGTCACCGATCCGAATAAATTAGCCGCCTTCTGCCGGAAACACCATATCCAGAAATTGGCCTTTTTTGGCTCAGTGCTGCGCTCGGACTTTCGAGACGACAGCGATATCGATGTTCTGGTGGAGTTTGTCCCGGGTTATGTGCCGGGGTTGGCGTTTTTTAGCATGGAACAGGAGCTGGCCGATATGCTCGGCCGCCGGGTGGACTTGCACACGCCGCAATTTTTAAGCCGGTATTTCCGTCCGCAAGTATTGGCCGAAGCTGAGGTCCTCTATGTCTCAGCATGACGAGCTCATCCGTCTGCGTCACATGTTGGATCATGCCCAGGAAGCATTTGCACTAGTAAAGGGTAAAAGCCGAATTGATCTCGATAGGGATCGAGTCCTGGAACTGGCTTTGGTTCGGTTGCTGGAAATCATCGGCGAAGCAGCGAATCGTATTTCCTCAGAAATGAGATCGAACTATACGGGAATTCCATGGCTCCAGATAATAAGCCTGCGCCATCGACTGATTCATGGCTATGACGCCGTGGACCTGGATATCCTCTGGGAAATTTTAACCAAAGATTTGCCGCCACTTATTGCCGAACTTGAAAGAATTCCCATGGGCGAACAACCCTCATGAATTTTATCCCCCTCTACTTCTCAGATAAACTGACCATCGTCAATCCCGCCGGGTCCATTGGCGTGCTCACTTTGTGGTCCAAAGTGGATTATGTGATGGCGCGCTTCCGCCAGGCCGGGGTTGATCTTGACCCGGAGACTTCGCCTATTGCCGTCTTCGGCACCCTCTACGGCAATGGTTTGCGGGAATTGCTCCGGAATCTGTTGTATAATCCCCAGATTCAGACGCTAGTTGGTCTGCGGCCGGAACCGCTCTGGTTCTCTGGAAGATCTCCAGGCCTTTTTCGATTTGGGTCTGGAAGCCGCCGCCTCCCCCCTGGTCGCCTACGAAGCCGGCGCAGCCGCCGAACCGGTGCAAACCTGCAAGATTAGAGGCACTAACCGACTCATCGACAACCTGGTGCGGCCCGAACACTTCCTGGTCACCCCCCGTTTCCACTGGCTGGGGGAGCCCAAGGACGAAGACACTCTATCTCGGGTGCGGGAGTTTTTCCAGCATTGGCGGTCCAGTGATCAGGTGGTGGTCGGAGAAAAGGACCGGCAGGAAATCCCCCTGCCCCAAGTGAGCATCTCCCATTTTCCCAGCACTCCCCAGGCCCATACCGTAGTCCGGGCCATGCCTTTGGAGGCCTGGCAGGAACTGCTCTTTGTCATCAGCCGCTTCGGACACCCGGTCAAGCTGGCCAAGGGGGAGCGACTGGAGCTCCAGAACTTGAAGGTGGTAGTGACACAGCCGGCCTTTGAGGCCGACGCTGCCCTGCGGGACTGTCATTTCGATCCCGAGAAGCTGCGCACGTATCAGCGGGATTTTTTGCGGGGCGAGAAGGGGGCTGACGAAACCTACAGCTATGGCCACCGGCTGCGGGCCTATTTCGGAGCTGACAATCTGGCCGCCTGTCTCCGGCGCTTGCAGGCTGACCCGGAGGACCGCAAGGCCTACCTCACCTTGTGGGACAACCGCCGGGATCTGGAGGTTGCCAAGGGCCAGCCTTGTTTTGTGTCGCTGTTTTTTCGCCGCTTTGACGAAAAACTCACCCTCACGGCCACCTTTCGCACCCACAATGCCCTGGATGCCTGGCTGCCCAACGTCTATGGCCTCATGGCGGTGCAGCAATGGGTTGCCCAGGAATTGGGTATGCCCGCCGGCCCCATCACCGTGGTCAGCCATTCCATCAGCATCGACCGCAAGGAACTGGACCGGGCTTTGGCCATGGTTAGCCACCGCGGCTTTACCATTCGGGAAGACCCCTGCGGCTACTTCCGCCTGAGTCTGGATGAGGGCGAAATCCTGGTGGAGCACCGCCACGGCGATGTCACCCTGAAGGAATATCGGGGCAAAAAGGCGGTCCAACTGCAGCATCAACTGGCCCGGGACCTGGCTCTGTCCGATCTTAATCACGCCCTGTATTTAGGCAGGCAATTGGCCCGGGCGGAAGAGTGTTTGCGGACGGGCCGGGAATTTGAACAGGAATAAATCTTTCCCACCATGGAGGCTTGGCCGGATAAATATTACAACAAGAGCTTAACGAAACCACAACTCTTTATAACTCAAGAAAAAACCTCCTTCAGACGATACACATCTATGGGTAACCCCTGCCGCCATGACGGCGGTTCCTGCTGAAACTCAACAACGGAGGCATGAAACATGAAAAAATCGGGAATCATAATCGGCTTGGCATGTGCCCTCATGTTCGGCAATACTGACCTGGCCCGGGGCGCATTGGTGACCTCAAGCGACCAAGTCCCCGGACCCAAATTAAAGGTAAATTTTAGCCAATTTACCACGGCTTTCTCTCCTCCCAGCACGCCTGTACAGATCGGCGGCCTGGTGGGCAAAAACATCACTATGGAAGGCTCGGCAGATTACGGGAATATTAGTTATAGCTTGGGGTATATGATGCATGTCCCCCCTCAAAATGGCTATTGGCGGGGTCCTGCCTGGACGACGCCCGGGCTGTACTTTACTACCACCTCTGATTTCCACCAAGTCATGATATTCCGCTTTAATGATGGGCCGGTGCGGGCGGTGGGCGCCTTTGTCAACTACGATCCTTATTTCAGTCCACATCCCACCATTACGGCCCTGGACAAGAATGGCCAGCCCCTGGAATCATACGATCTGGCCAGCGCGGCACCAATTTCCACCCCCAGCGCCGAAAATCAAGGCGGTTTCCGGGGCATTGTCCGCCCCCAAGCCGACATTTATGGGTTCAGTTATGCCAACGGCTATTTGGTGCTCACGGACTTGACCTTTACCAAGCCGGCAGGAACAAAAAACGTGGCATCGGCTCTCGATCTCTTACTTCTAAATTGAACATACCTCTAGTGAAAGGCAAGCTAAGGAATGGAAATCGTTCAGGTCAAACATTATCCGGAGACGGAACTCATGGCTCGCCTGCGGCAGGTGCCGCTGCAGGAGCAGCCGGAGGTCAAAATCTACCAGAATACCTTGATTTCTTTGGAATGTATTCATACCAACTGCCTGCACCCGCCCCAGAACTACATCTGGCTGGCGGAGTTGCGCAAGGTGCAGGAATTGCGCTGGAGCCTCCAGGAACACGGGCTGAATATGTTTCGCCTGAACGGGTTTGTCAGCTATACCGTCAGGGAGTCGGACGGCGAACTGATGGAGTACGACCTCTATCCTCCCATCATCGAAGAGTCCTTTGAGGCCGATGGCACCGTGGCGCTGCTCATCAACGACGGCATGCACCGGGTTTTCCTGGCCCGGTCGGAATGGGTCGTGCCTCAGGTGGTCTACGTGAGGGGCATCCCCCGGGAATATCCTTATTATGCCTATCCCCGGCCCCAGGGTTGGGAAGGTATCGATCTGTTGCCGGATAATCCGGATAAAAATCGTTATCTCAAGAAATGCCACCGCATCCGGCACAATAAGGCCTTGTACCGCAATTTTCAGGCGGTGTTTCAAAATGTCGGCGGCTCCCGCAGCGGCATGAGTAAATAAAGACGGGAACCAGAGAAAATGGTGGCCTGGGCTTCCAGCCGATGCTCTTAAGCACCGGCAAGATGCCTGACCACCAAGACCCCTGGCCTGATTCGTGGTGATTTTTTAACAGGTGAACTTTTGACACCAGGTAATGGTTCCGCCGATCTTGTCATATCCCGGATAGCCGGGGGAAAATCGCCACCGGATTGTTTTATCCTTGACTAAAGGCGCCCTGATTTTATTAAATGGGGAGAAGCTGTGGGTGGGCGGAGCCTTGATTTTTCCTGGGGAGGTACTGGTGCGGCATTTCCTTAAAATTTTTTTGGTCCTGGCAACCATCGGCATGGCCGGTTTTGCCGTGGTGGCCTTGGCGGCGGTAGAGCCCCGGGTCATGGGTGATGAGATTTTTGATCTGTTAACCAAGGGATACCATGACCTGTCCCAGAGTAAATTTACCGCGGCCCAGACAGAGTTCGAAAACGTTATCAAAGCTGATTTTGATAATCCTTATGCTAACAACAACATGGCAGTCCTCATGGAAAAACAGGGCAAATTGACGGACGCCATGACTTATCTGAATATTGGGGAAAAATTTGCCGGGCAGTATGTCTATAAGGTGGAAACGGCCTACCTTATTGGCGGTGTTGGTGCAGCCGTGAATCCTGAAAAGGACACAGCCGAGAAAAGTATGGTGGCCCAGGTGATAGCCGACAACAAAAAGAAACTTGCTGAGAGGATGGGCTCCAAGCCAGCAGAAACCTCTAAAAACTCGGGAAAATGAGGGAAAAATCCCCTTGAGGCTTAACTCCAAGTTATTTTAACAAATAATATAAATCAGGCTTTACTCCTTTATTCTGACTTTCCTGGAAAACTTCTGTCGCCATGAACCTCTTGGATTTGGGTATTATCGTTATCTTATTGCTTATCGGGCTACGAGGTTATTATCGCGGCTTGTTGCAGGAGATTTCGGTCATCGTCGGTTTAGTAATCGGGTTGATCATCGCCGCGCATTATTATCTGAGGTTGGCTCGCCTGGTTTCCCAATGGGTGCATACGCCCCTTTACAGTCGCATTCTCAGCTTCCTGGTGATTTTGGTGTTGGCTTACTGGCTTATCAGGATCGCCGGCAACCTGCTCCATCGGTTTTTATCTTTCGTCTATCTGGGTTCTCTGGATCGGGTTTTGGGCGGCGCTTTTGGAGTTCTCAAAGGTGGCATTATTCTGGGATTTATTCTGACCATAATTACCCTGGCGGTGCCCAAGGACTCAAAATTATTGCAGGAGTCGATTACGGCGCCGTATTTGAAGAGCATATATAATCAAGCTTTGGTTCTCCTGCCCGAGGATTTCAAACAACAGGTGAAAGAGCGAGCCTTGAAGTTCGAACGAGAATGGGGCGACAAAAAGAAGGCAACGAACCAGAAGGAGGAGATTTAACATGGCGGTGGCCCTGCCTCCGGGACAGGAAAAACAGGTTAGTCCAGCGGCCGCGCTGACTGCTTTCGTAGAAGTGATCCGCCGGCTGCGAGGACCTGGGGGCTGTCCTTGGGATGCCAAGCAAACTCCGGATACCTTAAAAACCTATATGCTGGAAGAGGCTTACGAGCTGGTGGAGGCCCTGGATTCTCGTGAGGTTGATAAGATCAGGGAAGAATTGGGGGATGTTCTCCTCCATATTGTCATGCTTAGCGAAATGTTTAGAGAAAACGATAGTTTTTCCCTGACCGAGGTCATTGACGACATCCGGGCCAAGATGATCCACCGGCACCCCCATGTGTTCGCTGCGGAGAAGGCCGAGACCATAGAAGACTTGCGTTCTATCTGGGAGAAGGCCAAAGCGGCGGAGGGCAAAATCAACCCGGCCTCCCGGTTGGCGGAATTGTCGCCGCGGCAGCCGGCCCTGACCCAGGCCCAGAGGCTGGGGGAGGCCGCTGCCCGGATCGGCTTTGACTGGCCGGATCTGGCCGGAGTCTTGGATAAGTTTGAGGAAGAGTTACATGAATTTCGAGAAGCTCTAACCGAATCCGATCCGAGCCATCAGGAAGAAGAGTTGGGAGACCTGCTTTTCTGTCTGGTCAATGTAGCCCGTTTCCTGCGCATCGATTCTGAGGGGGCCTTGCGCCGCACCATTCATAAATTCATCAAACGTTTTCATATGGTGGAACGAGCGCTCCTCAAGCAGGGGAAAACGCCGGAAACCGCCAGCCTGGAAGAAATGGATGCCGTCTGGGAAGAAGTGAAAAAACAACAGCGCGCCCGGCCTGCCTGAAATAAGCTGCACACTCCATTATCAAATCATTAAGTTCGCAATTCCAAATCAGCCACCAGCTGGTCGGCAAATTCCATAATCCAATCCCGCTGCGGCCGGGTGGCATACCCGATGCAAGTACAGCGCATGGTCCGGCGGCTGCGGATGAGAAACTCGAATTTAACGAAATCTCGACCCAACTCCACCGCAAAACAATGGGGCTGGCAGTCCGGGTGGGCTATCTGGGCTTCATTGAGCTGTTCTCTTCCCAGTTCCACCCACCAGATGCCGTCGAGGCCGGCCGGCTGGGCTTTTTCGTCCAGATACGCTTTGATGCGGGGCAGATCCGGGCGGGCGATCTCATCCAGGATATATTGCTTCATACTGACTCCTCAGGGAACCTGGCGGTTCAGCGGGGGTTGTCAAATTTTCGCGGCACCGGCAGATATTCCACCGCTTGCTGTTGCCGAACCGGTTGGGGGAAGAATTCCATCAGTTCCAGGACTTCCTTGGGCATGTCGCTGGTCACCGGCAGCCCCAACGCTCTGGCCTGCTCAAAGGAAATGGGGTGATCGTGGGTCCAGGTGCCTTCAGACATCAGCCGGGCCAGCTCATCAGCTTTTTCCGGCGCCATGGTGTCGGAGAGGAACTCCCGCACTCCTTCCCGGATCTGCCAGATGGCTTTTTCCGCCTGGTCTGCCAGGACGAGAGTTTCATCATCGACGGCCTGAATCGGCTTGCGGGCCACGGCGCGCAGCAGCGAGGCGGCGGGGAACTGGCCTAATTGGGGATCCACCGGGCCCAACACCGCATCCTCACACATGATAATTGCATCGGCGGCCAGGGCAATGAGCGTTCCCCCGGACATGGCGTAATGCGGCACTAAAACGGTTGATTTTCCTGGGTGACGATGGATGGCTCGAGCGATCTGCATGGAGGCCAGGACCAATCCCCCCGGGGTGTGCAAAATGATGTCCAAGGGGACTTCGGGATCGGTGAGATGAATGGCCCGGAGCACTTGTTCCGAGTCATTAACATCGATATAGCGGAAAATGGGAATGCCTAAAAAACTCATGGTTTCCTGGCGATGCACCAGGAGGATGACTCGGGATCCGCGCAATTTTTCCAGACGGGCGATCAACCGCTGCCGGGCAATGTTGAGAAATTTTTGTTTCAACATCGGCTGCAGCGCGATGATCATAAGGAATAACCAGAAGTATTCACTGATCCCGGACACGTTAACCTCCTCCGGACTCTTTGTTGGTCCGCCTCCCGGCATCAAAGACCCCATAGACCCAGGTCGCCAGCAACAGCCCGAAGGTGAACTGGATGAAAGGACGAGTGATAACCTGCCAGAGGAGGCCTTGCAATTGGGCCGGCTCGATGGCCTCCGGGGAAGTTGCCTGGGCCAAAATCTCAGCATAGGCATAGCTATAAAGAATGACCACGCCCAATACCAAAACTGCCATTAACAGGGAGGCCGAGAGGATAAGAAAAACCCCCTTTTTGAAATCGCCTTTATAGACCTGGCCGACACCGGGAAAAATAAAAGCTGACAACAAAAAGGCAATTACGGAGCTATTCATATTTTATTTAACTTATAGAAAACTCTAACAGTGGTCAAGTTTTCCTTGCGGGGGCAATACCTCGGAAAAAACTCTTGCGTCCCTGGGTGATGCAGACCTTGTGTTTTTCAATCGCAAGAGTTATATTTACTGTTGATATTTTTAGTAATTTAAACCTTGCCAGCCAGAAGGAGACCCCCCCGAAATGTTCACCGGATTGGTGGAGGGAATCGGAGAGATAACCGCGTTGCGACCCACCGCCGACGGCTTGCGTTTGAGCGCCATGGCGCCTTTTGATCTGACCGAGGTCAAGCTGGGGGATTCCATTGCAGTCAGCGGTCCGTGTCTGACGGTGGTCGAACTGACGGCCCGCACTTTTACGGTGGAAGTTTCGGCGGAGACCTTGCGCCGGACTAACTTGTCGTCTAAGCACCTGGGGTCCCAGGTGAATCTGGAGCGGGCTTTACGTCTGGGCGACCGGTTGGGGGGCCATATCGTCAGCGGGCACATTGACTGTGTCGGGGTGGTGGTAAAAAAAGTAGCAGGACCTCGACATATGCAGCTTGCGGTGCGCCTGCCGGACTCCTGGAGCCGCTACGTGATTGAAAAGGGCTCCATTGCCCTGGACGGGGTCAGTCTTACGGTTAATTCCTGTAGCGGTGAGGAGGTAAGCGTCAACATCATCCCGTTCACGGCTCGTCACACGACTTTAGAAGACCTGCGCGTGGGGGCCCAACTCAACATTGAAACAGATATCATCGGCAAATACGTGGAAAAGCTGCTGCAGGGCCAAAACGGCTTGGCGAGTGGCGGCGTCACCAGCGAACTGCTGGCTCGCCATGGCTTTTGGTGAACAGCTGAAATTGCCTAGCTTTAGCCCAGCAGCTGTCCCCCACGGTCTTTCGGAAAATTCAATGTTTGAGATTACATCACCTTCTCCCGGCTGCCCTTGAAAAAACGACTGTGTCAGAGTAGCCCTGTTGCCAGAGATCGTTTCTCTATTTAAACAGTGGTTGAGTGGCAAGTTGGAGTAGATTTAGGTAATTAAAAAATAACATCAGAGGTATAAATAATGCCGATCTCACCGATAGAGGACGTCATCGAAGATATCAATCAAGGGAAAATGATCATCCTGGTGGACGACGAAGACCGGGAAAATGAGGGCGACCTCACCATGGCGGCAGAAAAAGTATCGCCGGAAGCCATCAATTTCATGGCCCGCTATGGTCGGGGCCTCATCTGCCTGGCTTTAAATCCGGAAATTATCGAACAGTTAAAGATTCCCATGATGGTCAGCGAGAACACTTCCCCCTTCAAAACCGCCTTTACAGTATCCATCGAGGCTAAAAAAGGGGTTTCTACCGGCATTTCCGCCGCGGACCGGGCCACCACTATTCTCACCGCCGTAGCGGAAAAAGCCGGACCGGAAGACATTGTCAGCCCCGGCCATATTTTCCCTTTACGGTCCCGTAAAGGCGGGGTCCTGGTGCGCACCGGGCAGACCGAGGGGTCCGTGGATCTGGCCCGGTTGGCAGGTTTGCGGCCGGCGGCCGTTATCTGCGAAGTTATGAATGAGGACGGCTCCATGGCCAGGATGCCGGACCTGGAAATTTTTGCCGCCCAGCACAATCTCAAAATCGCCACCATCGCCGATCTGGTGGCCTACCGTCTGCGCCACGAATCTTTTGTCCGGCGCCGGGCTGTGGCCAAGTTGCCGACGTACTATGGCGAATTCACCGTTATTGCTTATGAAAACGACATCGATCCCGAGCAGCACCTGGCCCTGGTAAAAGGCGAGATCAACCCCGAGGAGCCCATCATGGTGCGGGTTCATTCCGAGTGTCTTACCGGAGATGTCCTGGGCTCCCTGCGGTGCGACTGCGGCGACCAACTCGTCTCCGCCATGCAACAAGTGGAAGCGGCCGGTTCCGGAGTCATCCTGTACATGCGGCAGGAGGGCCGGGGGATCGGTTTGGTCAATAAACTCCGGGCGTATGAACTTCAGGACCAGGGGGCCGATACGGTGGAAGCCAACGAGGCCCTGGGATTCAAGGCCGACTTGCGGGACTACGGCATCGGCGCCCAAATCCTGCGAGATCTGGGCGTCCGAAAAATGCGCCTCATGACCAACAACCCCAAGAAAATCATCGGGCTGGAAGGTTATGGCCTCAAGGTGGTGGCGCGGGTGCCCCTGGAAGTCCCACCCAATCGGGAAAATTTGCAGTATCTAAAAACCAAATGTTTGAAAATGGGCCACATGCTGGAAATGGTCTAAGGAAACTATAATGAGAACTTATGTAGTTTCTGATCTGGAAACGAGATATTTTCTGCAAGATTAAGGAAATCAAAGGCTTGTGCGGAGGCGAACATTCGTTCGCCGCACAAATAAGCCTGCAGATTGACGCCGATATTGTGAAAAATAGCCGTTTCCGGACAGAAACTAATTAGGGCTCGGCTGCGGTCGTGGCTCAAAAAGGATGCAGAGATGATAAAAACCATAGAAGGCAATCTCCTGGCCGAAGGCATGAAATTCGCCCTGGTGGTCAGCCGTTTTAACGACATTTTTTCGGAGCGGCTGGTGGGAGGGGCGGTGGACAGCCTGCGGCGGCGGGGCGCCAGAGAAGAAGACCTCACTATTTACAAGGTTCCGGGCGCTTTTGAAATACCCCTGGTAGCTAAACGGGTGGCCGAATCGAATAAATTTGACGCAGTCATCTGCTTAGGAGCAGTTATCCGGGGTTCTACCCCTCATTTCGATTACGTGGCCGCGGAAGTCAGTAAAGGTATTGCCTCGGTATCTTTAGAGACCGGCGTGCCGGTGCTCTTTGGGGTCATCACCACTGACACCCTGGAGCAGGCCATTGAACGGGCTGGCAGCAAGGCCGGCAATAAGGGGTTTGCCGCGGCGGAAGCGGCAGTGGAAATGGTTCACCTCTTACGCCAGATCGGAGCCTAAGGACTCGTGTCCCGACCTGGAAAAAGCCTGGCCCGGGAGCGGGCCTTGCAATGCCTATATCACATCGAGGTCGGCGGACATCATGAGGAGATGGCCGCCTCCCTTTTCTGGGAGCACTTTCACCCCGAAGATAAGGCGTCGGCATATTTTTTCCGTCTGGTAAGCGGGGTCAGGGCCCACCAGGAAGAACTCGATGCCTACATCTCCCGTTTTTCAGAACATTGGCGGCTGGATCGCATGGCCTCAACTGACCGTGCCATTCTGCGGTTGGCCCTTTTTGAATTGCTGCACTGCCCGGAAGTGCCTCCTAAAGTGGCGGTAAACGAAGCAGTGGAATTGGGCAAGCGTTTCGGCGCGGAAAATTCCGGGGCTTTTATCAATGGTATTTTGGACAGTTTCCTGAAAACCATGGCGCCGACAGTGGCAACGCCGCCAGCTGACTTCAATAACCGGGAAAAGGGCAAAAGGGCAGAGGAAAGAGAGAAAAACTAATGACTAAGGGGCTGATTCCCTTGGCCGGATATTTTTTTAGGATCTATTTGGGCGCTAAAACTTGACATAATTAGATTTATTTAATAAATAATATATTTTACTCCTTGCTCCGGCCAATGGTCCGGGGCTTAAAAATCCAAAAGGAGGGCAGATGAATCGATACGAAACTATTTTCGTCATCAACCCTGATTTAGGTGAGGATGAGGTTCAAAATGTCGTCACCAAGTTCACCGGAATTATCAGTTCCCAGAATGGCGTCCAGTTAAAGTTGGAGGATTGGGGCCGTCGCCGCCTGGCCTACAAAATCGAAAAATTTAGCCAGGGATTTTATGTTTTGGCGGATTTTGCCAGTATGCCGGCAGGGGTGGCGGAACTGGAACGAAACCTCAAGATTGACGACCGCGTCATTCGCTTCCTGTCTGTCAAAACCGGCGAAAACGTCAATGTGGAAGCCTTGCAGCTGGAAATCGCCGCCAAGACCAAACCGCCAGTAGAAGCCGCGGCTGCACCCGAGCCAGAAGTCGAAGAAGCCAGTCCCCAACCTGTAGCTGAAGCCCCAGCGCCGGCCGAGGAGCCTGCTGTGGCGGTGGAACCTGACAAGACTCCGGAGGAATAACGTATGGCCATCATCCCGAAAAGAAAACGCCGCCCTATTTTTCACCGGCGGAAAGTCTGCCGTTTCTGTGTCGACAATAAACTTGGCATCGATCACAAGGACGTCAATACCTTGCGGCATTTTATTACTGAACGCGGGAAAATCATTCCCCGCCGGATTTCCGGCAACTGTGCCCGCCATCAACGCAAAATCACCACTGCCATCAAGCGGGCCCGGCACCTGGCCCTGATGCCATACGCAGCCAGTATGATCCAGGGATAGGATAGATCGCAGCGGACTGGAGGCGAAAGAATTTGGCGGCCAAACAGGTCCCGCTCATTGTCATCAACGGTCTCTTAGCGCTCCTGCTGTTTTATTACGCCTCTATCCAGGTTCCCGTTGCCGGCCTGGTGATCGGAGCCGTAATGCCCTTGCCCATCATCCTGACCATTCGACGGGCGGGCTGGCTCGCGGGCTTGCTGCTGGTGGCCGTGGGGGTCGGCATGATGTATTATGTGGAGCATTTTTCCGGCATCAAAGCCGAAGTGCTCCCTTTGTTGCACATGGCGGTCATCGGCTTTGCCGTGTCGTTTTTGGCTTCCCGTCAATACCCCCTGGAAGGTATCGTGGGGGGCACGGTAGTCGTGGCGGCGTTATTACAGGTCGGCGTTTTTCTGATCCTGGCGGGGCAGCAAGGCCTGACTCCCCTGGCATATCTGCAGCGCACGGTGGAGGAAGTTTGGACTGCTTTTTCTCAACTTGTTGAAAAAGAGCAATTTCTGGAACAAGAATTTCCGCTTTCCGGTCTCAGCCTAGCCGAGGTCACCACCACTGTCGCCCAATTAACCCCGGCTTTGCTGTTGATCAACAATACGTTGGTAGTCTTGCTGAACTACATGCTCAGTCGGTCCCTGGGGGGGCAACGCGGCTGGGAGGACCCCAAGCTGCCATTGGCTTGTTGGGAAACTCCTGGTTGGTTGATTTTCGTGCTCATCGGCGCCGGCTTTTTCTTGCTGGTGCCGAGCCAGGCTGTGCGAATGACCGGAGTGAATGTGCTCCTGGTCTGCGGTCTTTTCTACTTTTTCCAGGGGCTGGCTATCCTGGCCTTTAGTTTCAGGCGTTTTCAGGTACCCCGGTTTTTTCGCTGGACCGCTTACGTTCTTCTGGTGCTGGTAAAGCCGGCCATGCTTGTGGTAATACTCATGGGATTGATCGATTTGTGGCTCGATTTTCGTCACCTGCACCAGCCTCCTTCCGAGGTATAATTCTTGAAGGCTTTCAATTTTTAGAAAGCCTGGCATTTTATGACAACGAGGTATCACGCCGTGAAAATTATCTTAATTGAAGAAATTCCCAGTCTGGGCACTTTAGGCTCTGTGGTTGAAGTCGCCTCCGGCTACGGCCGCAATTATCTTATTCCCCAAGGCAAGGCCCTGGAAGCCACCAAAGGCAACATCGCCCGTTTTGAACAGCAGCGGTCCCGTCTCATGCAGCAGTATGCCAAAGAAAAGGATGTGGCCCAGGCATTTGCCGACCGCCTGGGGGGCATCATCCTCACTATTCCCCAACGCGTGGGAGAGTCCGACCGGCTCTACGGCTCCGTCACCAACGTCCATATCGCCGAGGCCCTGGCCAAAAAAGGTCTTGATATTGACCGGAAAAAGATTGATATGCCCGAACCCATCAAGACGTTGGGCGCTCACGAGGCAGTGATCAAGCTCCACACGGATGTGAAGGCCATCATCAAAATCGAGGTTGTCCCTGAAAGCGCCTAAAAGATAAAAATTTAAAATTTAAGATTTAAAGTAAATACATTTGAGACAGGGGAGCTTAGCCCCCTGTCTCCTCCTCAAAATCTCTTCGCCCATTCCTACTTAGATGCGCATAAGGCGCAACCATGAAAAACCTCCCTCCTTTTACCGTACGGGAAAGTCCTAAAGCCAAAAGGGTCATCCTGAAGATCTCGGTCCGGCATGGACTCGAAGTGGTTATTCCCCAGGGCTTTAGCCGCAACAAGATCCCGCAGATTATTCGGCAAAAAAAGGATTGGATTGAACGAACCTTTCGAAAAATCCTGCCGGCAGGCTGCATCTCAGCCCAACATCGGGAATTGCCGGAGACTATCTATTTTGCCGCCGTAAACCTTGATTTTACCGTCGAATATGTCCCGGTCGCCATACCTGTTCTTGAGTTAGTCCACCTTAACCATTCCAGTCTTAAAATCAATGGTGATATGAGTGATCTCCAGGGCTGCCGGGATCTCCTGAAACGCTGGCTGCAGCATCAGGGCCGAATACATCTCATCCCCTGGTTGGCCAAAGTGAGTTCCGAGACCGGTCTAAACTACCAAAAGGTCCAGATTCGCGGCCAAAAAAGTCGTTGGGGGAGTTGTTCCAGTCAGGGAACCATCAGCCTGAATTACAATCTCCTGTTTCTCCGTCCGGAACTGGTGCGTAGCCTTATCATCCATGAACTCTGCCATACCGTGCACCTTAATCATTCGGCCAGTTTTTATCAATTTTGGGCGCAATTTGTCCCGAATTACCAGGAACTGCGGGCAGAAATGCAACAGGCCCGGGATCAGGTGCCGGGGTGGGTGGTATGAGCTAGGAAGATATGTTGAGTCCAAAAGGGATGGGGTCTCATGAAGATTAAAGTGCTTCCTGATGCCCAGGCGGTGGCCCGGGAGGCCGCGACTGGCATTGCCGAAATGGCCAGAGCGGCGGTCAGGGAGCACGGCCGTTTCGTCATGGCCATCAGCGGCGGCCACACCCCCTGGCAAATGCTCCGGTTCCTGGCAGACCAGGAGATCCCCTGGGAAGGCGTGCATGTGGTGCAGGTGGACGAGCGCCTGGCCCCGTCGGGGGATCCGGACCGCAACCTCACCCATTTACAGGAAAGTCTGTTGGCCCAGGTCACGCTGCCACCCGGGCAGATATATGCCATACCGGTGGAGGCAGATGACCCGGCCAAGGCTGTGGCCCACTACACCCAGACTCTCCGGGAGATTGCCGGCACGCCGCCAGTGCTTGATCTGGTCCATTTGGGTCTGGGCCCCGATGGCCACACCGCCTCTCTGGTACCCGGAGATCAGGTCCTGAATATCACCGACCAGGATGTGGCCCTGACTGGCATCTACCAGGGGAGGCGCCGGCTGACCTTGACCTATCCCATCCTCAACCGGGCCCGCCGCCTACTGTGGCTGGTGACCGGGAAAGAGAAGGCCGGGATGCTCGTGCGCCTGCGTGACGGCGATCAGTCCATTCCGGCCGGGCGAGTTCGCCGGGACCGGGCCCTGGTGCTCGCCGACCGGGAAGCGGCAAGTCAGTTAGTTCTCATCCGGAAACTATCATGAGAACTAATGTAGTTTCTGATCTGGAAAGGAGATATTTTCTGCAAGATCAAGGAAATCAAAGGCTTGTGCGGAGGCGAACCTTCGTTCGCCGCCCAAATAAGCCTGCCGCTTGACGCCGCTATTGTGAAAAATAGCCGTTTCCGGACAGAAACCAGTTAGGCTCGGCCTGAGCAAAGATAGCATTTATATGAGAATGCCTCTCCTTGATAACGGCAAGATTTTCCCGTAGCGGGACCCGCAGGGCGGCGCAAGCCAAAGCGCCGCGCCTCCCGCCTTTTGTCTTCACCTGAGGGATAAGCATTCTCTTGCTTCGTTGTGATGTCTTACCTCATGGCAATTTGTGACATCTGTCTCATCTGTTCTGTCTCCCCTCTCCCTCTTTTGATATAGCTGATTACAATAGATTTTTTATCCTTTAGCTGATAGCTGATAGCCTTATATACCGGTTCTCAATAATAATTTCTTTTCGTAGGGGCACGGCGTGCCGTGCCCATTTAGGCACATAGGAAAAAACTTTTGAGAACTGCTATAAAAATTTTACCGAAAACCGCAAACTGGAGGAAAAAATGTGCACCATCTGTCAACATCCCAAGCGCCCTGATATCGATCAGGCCTTAGTCGCCGGGTCCGCCACCCTGGCCGCCCTCAGCCAGGAATATGGCCTGAGCACTTCCGCCCTGCACCGCCACAAGGCCCACCTGCAGGCCAAAGTCAGCCGGGCCCAGGACCGGCTCCAGGATAATCTGCGCCAGGGCTGCCTCTTTTGGCTCAGCCAGGCCGTGGAAATGGCCACGCAGACGGCCCAGGCCGCCCAGGCCGAAGGCAACGGCAAGTTAGTTCTCCAGGCCATCTCGCTAGGGCACCCGCCTCCTCAATATCATGCTAAAACAGGATATCCACTTCGACGATAGGGTCGTCTACCAGATCCTGGCCTCTCCTCAGTGGACCACCCAGGCCAGTCTCCTGCCCCACGACCCCCAAATCCTGGCCGCCGGTCGCCAGGCCCTGGCCGGGGCGCTTTTATCCCCCTGCCCGGATGCTTCGGCCCAACCCTCTTCCCCTGCCTCCCTAAAGGACTTGGACCATCTCACCGAGAATCTCCTGAACCTGGCCCAGCAGGCTGCCCTTCCTCAAACCGAAAACCGTCTCTTTAAGAAGTGGGAAAAAAGCGGGAAATTACCGGGAAAAGCAGACCTTGTCAGGAAAAATACCAAGGAAAATCATAAAGATAGCTTGCGAAATAAAAATTCCGGGAAAGACGTCCAATCTTGCCAGGCCGGTGCCTGGCTCGATGACTTAGCCGCTGGCCGGCTCAATATTGATTATCTCAATGCCATCGGCTCTGGCCGATTGGCTCCCGAAACCCTGGAACCTGTTCAACGCTAATTTATCCTTTTCGGTTCCTGGGGCGGCGGGGTCTGGATCTTAAGCGGCTCGGCTATTTCCCTAAAGGTTTTCGGAGGAGGGTATGCCAGCCTCTCATAAGAGCGCGGGAAGCCGCGTCCCCGGTTGGGCTAGATAAGCCTGTCATCGGCAACCGGTTCTACATGGAATATTTTCGCTGGTCTTTGAACATGCTGTATTGGACCGCAAAGCCTAAAGAGCCCAGGATAATCATGGCCACGACTGCCAGGAAGTTGGCCTGGCCGAGTCCAATGGCCAGGGCTCCGTGGACCAGGCCCAGGCCGTAGATCACCTGCGCGGCGCCGTTATAGGCGGTGGCCACCATCACAAAGAGGTCCCGGGCGCGAAAGAATAAAAATCCCAGTATGACCGCGCCCAGAAAACCCATCAGAATCACCCCTGTCTCGGGAAAGTTCAGTATTAGGCCGAGTTCCCCCAAAATCATAAAACCCAGAGCCGCCCCGACTGCAATGACCCCGAAACTCCAGAGCGGATAGGCCAGGATGGCCAAAACTACGGCGACAACGACGCCGACCAGGACGGACATTATGGGATGGCTGGCGGCATAAAAAGCCTGGCCGTAAAGATAGCCATAAAACAAGCCGGACAGGACTAAGAAAATGCGGAAAAGGGGATAGCCATAAAAACAGCTGGCCAAACCGATGATGATGGCGGTGATTCGAATCCAGGGATCTACCAGGGTGAAGTCCATGAAAATTCTCCTTTGCGAGGCATGGATTGGGCAGGCCTTTATTGTATCATTTTTTCACCCGTTAAAATTCATTAGTAGAGAACGGCGGCAGGCTTTCCCTAATCTTGATGAAATTAAATTTTCGCGAAGTGCTCCAGATACAGGCATTCCACCTGCTGCGCCATGCTGGGGGCGGCGAATCGCTGCCGGACCTTGGCCAGGGCATTCTGTGCCAAACGCCGGGCCAAAGGCTGATCCTGGAGCAAGGCCGCGAGCCGCTGGCCCAAAGTCCTGGTGCTGCTCCAGCGGCACCAGCAAGGCATCAATGTTATCAGTTAAAATTTCGGCCGTGCCATCGATTTGGGAAGCCACTACCGGCAATCCGGAGGCCATGGCTTCCAGGACGGCCATGGGAGTGCCTTCAAAAAGAGAAGGAAAAAATAAGACATCGCTGGCCAGGTAGAGTTCCCGCATGTGAGCCACATATCCCAGAAATCGGACCCGGTTGGCCAGACCCAGCCTGTCTGCCAGATTCTCCAGGCTGGTAAGGTCCGGGCCATCGCCGGCGATGACAAAACAGGCCTCCGGCAGGCGCCGGCTCAGGGAGGCGGCCACCTCCAGGAAGCCGGTGAAATTTTTTTGGGAGTGCAATCTGCCGACACCCAGTACTACTGGGGCATTTTCGGAAAGGCCAAACTTTTGGCGGCATACCTGGCGCAGTTCTGGTGAGCCGGGAAAAAATCGCTCCAGATCCACCGAGTTGTATATCAGGGCAACCTTTTGGGGTGGAACTTTTTCCATCTGCAGGAGAAAATTCCGGGTCGAGTTTGACACCGCAATGATTTGATCCGTGCACAGGTTAGTCAGGCGGTCCAGCCACAAACGCCATTTTTGCCGATACCGCAACACATCATTACATTGATCATGGTTAAAGAGGACAGGAACACGGCAGAGGGCTGCCACAGGTTTGGCGATAAGGTTGGCAGCGATGAGATGGCAATGCACCAGATCAAATCGACCCCGATGCAACAATCGAATCAGGTTGCTTAGATAAAGGGGGATGAATTTCTGCGGGGAAAGTGAATGGACTGGAACCTGCATTTGACCTAAGAGGTCCCAATAGACTCCGAAGCCGTGCATGGCGGCCACCTCGAGATGGAACCGGCGCCGGTCAGCGTATTTAACAAGGTTAAGCAGAGCTTCCTGGGCGCCACCAGGGCCCAGGTGATCGATAATATGGAGGATGCGATATGGTTTTTCCAATGGCTATCCTGGCGTTAATCCTGGGTCGATTTGTAGCTCCTTTGGAGGTGTGGTTCCGGACCGGTCATGTCCCCGAAAACTAAGGTTGCTGGCCCCGTGGAAGATGAAAGTTGTGAAATAGTTACGCCTTCCACAGGGCCGGTTTTGACCAGCCAATTCAGGAAGGCCCGGATTTTGTCGGTCAAGCGGGTTACTGCCGCTTCCGTCCTGAAATTTGGCGTGGCGCCGGGGTGGAGCTCGGAAGAATGCAAAAACATATTCAGTACCTGACCGCCCCGGCGGCGATGCCAGAGAGCCGCCAGACGCATGGAAGGCAGAGGGAACCAGGTCGGGTGGATCCCGGCGGCGCCGAAAAATCGGAAACGCGCCAGCAGCCTCTCGCCCCAAGGCGGCGCCAAGGTCTTGGAAAGGCGATATGTTAGGCGAGCCAAGCTCGGTGAAACCGGGACCATGGTCAAGGGGACTTCCAGCAGCGGTTGCGGCGGTTGGCCCACCATGAGCTGGAATGGCTCAGCCGGCGTCTGGAATTGATCAACTTTGCCGATATAGTGCGCCAAAGGAACCATACTGCTGTCACATCTCAGCCCCACCCCAGGTAGAAGCTCCAGGATAGTGGGCCACCAATCAAAGCGCCCCATACGGAAAGCACTGGGGACACAGTCAAAATTCTTGCCGATGGTAGTTACCAGAGTGTGTAATTTGGCTTGCAGCAGGGAACGGGGAAGTTTGCTGGGTGGCCAAAGGCTCCGGTTTGGTTTCGTGCCCAAAAGGCGGGGTGTTCCAATGGTGCAGATGCGCCCCGATTTCAGCCTGGTGGCGATGTTGCCACTGTTGTAGGAGTATCCGGGCCTCGCCATTGATGGCAACATGATAACTCAACAGCAGGGTAAGAGGGAAACCGAAATCCCGGGGAATAAAATCCAGGCGGTTCAGGGCCGAGACATTCTTGACCCCTGACGGCCAGCGGGGATACCGGCCGGAAAATAAGCCCTCCTCCTCCACGTCCAGGCTGATTACCAACTTCACGACGGTTTCCTTAGCCTACTATTCATGCCGATATCTTTATGGCCACTTTGACGCTTTGCGAGCTGGCTTTGTCCATGGCCGTCTGGAAGGCCTGACGGTATTCCGGCAGGGAATATATATGGGTCAAAAGGCCGGCCACCGGATAGGTCCCGGAAGCTAAAAAATCCACGGCCAGCTTATAGGTGTGAACCTGGCGGCCCTGAAACGGCCCGTACGCATACATGGAAGAGCCGGTGAGGCGCAGTTCCCGGAACCATAGGGATGAAAGATCCAAGCCTTTGACGTTTCCGGTGGTGGCCATCAGAACGTAGGTTCCCTGGCTGCGCAAAACCACCAAACCCTCTTGTAAAGCCTTTTGCCCGCCGGCGCAATCAAAGAAGAAGTCCGCCCCGCCCTCAAAATTCCCGCCGCCCAGGGTGGTGGGCAGCCACCGGGCCTGGACAGCTTCGCCTAATTGACGGCGGCCGGGCTTTCTCAAGACGACATCGGCGCCCCCGGCTTGAGCTAAGGCTTGTTGAAAGGGGTGACGGGCCACGGCAATGATCTTGGCTTTGGAGTTGAGGAGACGTAACAGCCTGATAACATGCTGGCCGATAATCCCCGCCCCGTACACCACTACCAGGGCGTCATCCGGGGGGAGGTGCTCCAGAACGGGCTGCAGAGCTGAGGCCAGAGAATCGGTCAAGACGGCTTTTTCATCGGGAAGTTCATCCGGCAGGCGAATGAGCTGGCTGGGATGAGCCATCATGAATTCAGCCAAACCACCGCCCAGCATCGCGATTTAAACCCAGAATCACTCCCGGGGCCATCGGGCCCTGGGTAAAGGATTCGCACAGATTATACTTCCCCTGGGCACAGAAGCGGCAGGGCGGCAGTCCCCGCACCTGGCAGCACAGGACCGGTTCAATGGCGACTCGATCAGCCTTTTGCCACGGGGAGTCAGGGGGCGCCCATTCTATCTCGGCCACTACTTCATGTCCCAGGATGGCGGGAAAGGAAGCATATGGCTCCAGGAGGAAGGACTCGGCGCCTCGGAGAAGATTCAAGTCCGAACCGCAGAGCCCGCACAGACGATTCCGTACAATAACCCAACCAGCCTTGGGAGGAGCCAGAGGAACCTGTTTTAAAGCTAATGGCGCCAGGGAGGGGAAAAACCGCTGGGGCCAGATTCTGGCTAGGGCTTTGGCAGCCAGGTACCTGGGAACGGAGCGGTGGTAAACCAGGGCCTGCATGTGACGGGGAGTGCTGGGCATGGGCAAAAATGCACCTTGAAAATTGGGCTTTAGGATCTTCCGAAAATCATTAAAAATTCGCTTAACTTTGACATATCCCTTGATTCCCGGTCAATAGGTTGAGCTTAAAAAATTAGTTTATTATCTTATTATGGTATATAATAGGGCGCATTAATCCCTCCAGTCAGCAGGAAAAACTCCGAGGTGGCAAGGAGCTTCGTTTCTTCTTGCCGACAATCGGCTCTTCCTATCCAACCAAGGGAAATAACAGGAGAATATTAATGTCTTCCCGTAGTGCCGTCTCTTTAGGCATTATAGTGAAAAACTTTTTACGGATGGCCAAACATCCTTGGATAGGTTTAAAACTGGCATCCTTAGAAGCCGAAAAACGTTTTTATAATGTCCTCTATCCCCAAAGCCGCAACGGCTTGGCGCACAAGATCCGACAGGCCAGTTTCCGCATCACGGACCGCTGCAATCTGCGCTGCCACACCTGCGGTCAATGGGGAGATCAGGGTTTCTTGCATAACCAGGATCTGAAGGTCTTGAAACAAAATGAAGTGCCGGTTTCCCGATATCAGGAAGTCCTGGCTGATTTAGTGGAGCATGGCCACCGACCGCTGGTGTATTTTTGGGGCGGAGAACCGATGCTTTATGATGGGACTCTGGAGCTTATTGAGACGGCGACCCAGATGGGTTTACCCTGCTCCATCGCCACGAACGGGACACGGATGGCTAAATGTGCCGAACGGCTGGTCAAGGCGCCCTTATTCCTCCTTCAGGTATCCATTGATGGTCATAACGCCTTGCTCCATAATACGGTGCGGCCGGGGGCGGTAGGCGGTGACAATTTTGCCGACATCCAATCCGGTTTGCAGGCGGTGCGACAGGCCCGACA
Source organism: uncultured delta proteobacterium (assembly GCA_963780995.1). Lineage (GTDB taxonomy): Bacteria > Desulfobacterota > Desulfobaccia > Desulfobaccales > Desulfobaccaceae > Desulfobacca. The sequence goes on along the minus strand of CAWAEI010000034.1, from coordinate 1,667 downwards.
GGAGTTTAAGCAGAACCTGCCTCTGTTAGCTTCGCTCACGGTCATTTCCCGGGACAACTATAGACATCTCCTGGATATCTATGAAGCCTTTCGGGAGCAGGTTGACCTTTTTGTCTTTTATCTTTCCTGGTGGATAGACCCCCCCCGGCTGCAGAGCCATATTCAAGATTTTCAGCGCCGTTTTGGGTTTCCGCCCAGCCGTCCCCAGGGTTGGCTGAGTGATTGGCGGCCGGATGATATCGGGGAACTTGACCGCCAGATGCAGAGCCTTAAAGTTAGGTCGCAGGCCTGGTCAGCTCCACCGGTGACGTTTATTCCGGATATCAGCGGCATCGCTGATTTGGGGCGTTTCTATACCGACCATGGGGCGTATTTCGGTTTTAACCAGTGTATTTCCATTTTCCAGGCGGTGGAGGTCAACAGTAATGGGGACCTGTCCCCGTGCCGGGATTACCATGATTATGTGGTGGGCAACATTAAAGATGCCACAATCACTCAGTTATGGAATGCCCCCGCGTATCAAAAGTTCCGCCGCAGCCTGGCCACCGACGGCCTTATGCCGGTCTGCAGCCGCTGCTGCGGCTTGATGGGGTATTGAGGTCGGGTCAGTTGACACACCTTCCTTGCCAGCCACAAGGTAAACCCTCACCTGCCAGGGTGGTCTTCCTTTTGGAAGAATTAAACTTCGGTGGCACCCAGCGCCAGACTCTGGAATTAGCCCGGCGGTTGGATCGTGAGAAGTTTCGAGGTGAGATCTGGCTGTTGCGGGCCGGGGAAGGTCTGGCCCCCCTGGCCCGGAGTTGGCAGATACCGCTCTATCGGCTGTCCCGGAGGTCAAAAGTCGGGCCGGTGAGTCTGGTCAATCTGTGGCGACGCTTAAGACAGGAAAAGATTGACATATGCTTGCCTCTGACCGCTATCCCCAACATCTGGGGCCGGCTTTTGGGCAAATTAGCCGGGCTGCCGTGCATCATCGGGAACGTTCGGAGTAACACTGCCCACCGTCAACATGAAAAGTGGCTCTGGCCTCTGACGAATCACTTGATCTGCAATAATAAAAAATTAGAGAACTTACTGGTAAGAGATTATAAAATTCCATCCGAACGCCTAACTTTGATCCCCAATGGGGTGGATACGGATTTTTTTAAGCCTCCTTTAAAAGCCAGGATAACCGGTGACCTCAAAGTACTAAGCATCGGCCGATTGGTGCCGGACAAAGATCAGGAAACCCTCATTCGGGCTTTTAGCATGGTGCTGCAAGACATTCCGGCCGCTGAGCTCTGGCTGGTGGGAGATGGTCCCCAACTGCAGCCTCTGCAAAAAATCGCCCAGGAGACCTTACCAGCCGATAGAGTGTCCTTTATACCGGGTCAATTAGACCTACGCCCATTTTTTCAGGCAGCCACCCTTTTTGTCATGAGTTCCGTCACTGAAGCCCTGCCCAACGTCGTGCTGGAAGCCATGGCGACGGGTTTGCCCGTGGTGGCCACGAATGTCGGGGGCTTGCCGGAACTTGTGAGTTCGGGACGAACAGGCTGGCTGGTACCCCCCCATGAGCCGGCGACTCTGGCCCAGGCGGTGAGACAATTATTGGCCGATGAGAAACTGCGGCAGACTTTTGGCCAGGCGGGACGGGAGCGGGTAGAAAGGGATTTCTCCCTAAAACA
>CAWAEI010000033.1:0-46523 GCA_963780995.1 uncultured delta proteobacterium | reverse complement strand
GGCAAAGCCCAGGAGTTCTGGTTAACCGATGGCAGCCGCCATATTCTTAAACTGCCGGGCAGCCGCATTGAAGTCATGATCACGGATGAAGCAGGGAAGTTGAATCTGAATACGGCTTCCCCGGAGAGCTTGCAAAAGTTATTGGCCGCCTGGGAGTATCCCAGTGAACAGGCCAGGAGCATAACTGAAGCTATTTTAGATTGGCGGGCTGGGGCGCCTGGTTCAGGCGGCAAAGAATTCTTTCGGTCTTTAACTCGTCCTGATTCCACTATAAAAAATAACATTCCTTTCGATACTGTCGAAGAAGTCCTGTGGCTCCCGGGCTGTGCCGGACTAGACCCCAACCGCCTGACGGCAAGCCTGACGGTCCAACAGATGGAGGGCATGGTTAACCTGAACGCCGCCCCGCTCGAGGTCCTTATGGTCTTAGGCTTTACCACGGCCGAGGCCCAGCAGTTGATTGACGCCAGATCGGTCCAGCCTTTTCGTGACTTTCAAGAGCTGGGTAACGTGGTGGATACTTCCCAGATTCCCGACCTGCAATCCCGGGTTTCGTTCCAATCATCAGTTTTTTATACAATATTTTCTTCAGGCATGGTAGATTATAATGAAAGTAGGCATACCATCAAGGCCATTGTGCACCTGGAGTTGGACAAGCCTAATCTCTGGACCATACTTTATTGGGCCGATGACTACCCCAGCGATTAAAAATGATTAATTATTGCAGAGAAAGAAGCTCAGGACCGTGATCCATTTAAACTGGAATAAAATAGTTCAACAGGTCCGGGGTGATACCCAGAGTGTGGGATTCTGTTTGGATCAGTCCCAGCTGACGATGGTCCATATTCGAAAATACTTTAGGGGCTTGGATATCGCGCACCTGATTTCCTGGTCACTTCCAGAAACCGGCCTGTCCGGGTTAGACCTTAAGGTAGGCAAATCAGTCGCTGAACTAGGTTTGGAGGGCCTCCCGGTCGCTTTAACCATCAATCATGGCCCTGGCTTTATCAAGAAAATAAAGCTGCCGCTGGCAGCCACCGAAAATCTGGCCCAAGTTGTCTCTTATGAACTAGACCGCTTTATTCCAGTTAACCCCGAACAGGTATGGTTTAACTTCCAGGTAGCCCGAAAAACAGATACCGAAGTCCACCTCATTCTTTTTGCGGTCCATAAAAAGCCGGTGGAAGAGTGCCTGATGCTTCTAGGCGCCGCAGGTTTAAAGCCTTTATCAGTGGAGCTTGCCCCGGTGTCTTGCGCCAATGCCTTTGCCCTTTTGGGGGGGCGACTGCCGACTTCCTGGCTGCTTCTGGATATGGCTGGTGGCGTGAGCGATCTCTATCACATCACACAAGGGGCAACTAAGCCCTTGTCTGCCTATGGCCTACCGGTCAAAGGAAGAAATATTGCCGGATCTGCTTAATACTATCGATGATTTTAGCCGATCCGGGTCTCCTGTGGGAGCGGTCTGCCTGACTGGAGAAGAAATATCCCCTGAGATATTACAAGGGTTATACCAGACAGACGGATTTTCCATAATGTACTATTCAGATCTGCTGGTCGAAAAATTTTCCCTTGAGGCGCCTTTCCCCGCTTCGGCTTGGCCGGCTTTGGGGGCGGCGCTGCAAGGAGTCGGTAAAGTCCCCATACCGTGCAACCTTCTGCCGGCCGAAGCTAGATATGTAATCCCCCTGAGCAACATCTTTTTGATCAGAATCTTATTGGCAACCCTCATGGCTCTTTTCATTATTTGGGTGGGCAGCATTTATTTTCACAAGAGGGTCGCCTTATTTCAGGTAGATCGAAAAATTAAGAGCCTAAGCGTAGAAGTGGAACAGGTAAAACAACAAAAGGCCGAGACGCAGGCCATTTCCCGTCAGCTTCAAGATCTGGGGGGCGGGAAGGGCCTTTCCAGCAGCAAACTGCAGATTCTGGCGCTGGTGACCCGAACCATTCCGGACCACACCTGGATCTACAGCCTGCGTTTGAACGCCAAACAGTTAGAGATCAGCGGCATGTCGCGCTCGGCCGCCGATCTGATACAACTCCTGGATAAATCTGGGATATTTTCTAAAACCCAATTTTCTTCTCCCATAGTTAATGATGCCAGCGGTAATGAAAACTTTACTATTCAGGCTGAACTTAAAGAGCTGGATTGAGAAGCTCCAGGGTTTGCCGCCGGCCCTCCGGGCCGGGGTCCTGGCCGCGGCTGGATTCCTGCTCTTGGCAATCATATTCCTGGCAATTGTTGAACCTTTGATCAATCTGGAAGAAGATTGGACCAAGGAATTGCGCCAGAAGGAACAGATATTGGCGCAATATCAGGCCCTTCTGGCCAGCAAAGACAAGGTCGCCGGCCGACTCCAGGTCCTCCAGACGGTGTTGGCCGAAACTAACAAACAGATGCTTGTCGGCGGCAATGCTGCGGTGGCGGCAGCCGACCTCCAGGAGGTTCTCAAAAACCTGATTAAGACTCATGGAGCCCAGAGCTTGGCCATCAAGGTTCTGCCAACCAAAGAGCGCGGCCCTTATCTGGAAGTGCCTATTCTGGTCCAACTAACCGGCAATATTGACCAACTATTTAAAATTCTTTATCAATTGGAACATAACCAAAAACTCCTTTTGATTACCGAACTAGACATTAATGTCTCCCGTTCCGAGGCCCTCAAAGAAGAAATTCCAAATTTGCGGGCCGATCTGGTGGTGTCGGGAATGATTAAAAAGGGAGCAGCCAGTTAGTGGGTAAGCCAAGCCTCTTGTGGCAGGTCGTTCTTGCCGCGTTAAATTTACTTGTCTTGCTGGGCATCATTCAGGTATGGTGGGGAGACAGCGGCATGCAGCCGCTGGGTCCCTCTCAGAAAACCGAGAGTAAGCATGCGGACCTCCCCCGGCGGGACTCTCAACCCCAGACGGCGTATCAAGTTGTGGCGACAAAAAATCTTTTCAGCGTCCATCGCCGCTCTACGGTTAGAACCGGGACTGAACAACCCCAAAAAAATGATTTTGACAAGAATATCTTGCAGGGCATAATTGTCGTAGGCCAGGAGAGAGCGGCTCTCTTGATCTCCAAAGATCCTCCCTCTAAGAATAAGGTTGAGATCGTCCGGCCGGGAGAGACTTGGAATGGTTATAAGGTGCTGGAAATTGGGCCGGACACCGTAACTTTTCAGGCCAAGGAAGAGCGAAAAACCATGGTTTTCCCCGAGCCCAAAGCCAAAGCCGGGATTGTCACGAGGATAGAATAATGCCTGGGAAATTAGCAGCCATGAGAGTAGCGCCGTTCCTGATCTTAATTTTGGGTCTGGCAGGCTGCGCCAGCAGCTCGACACCAGTTCAAACCCAGGAAGAGAGCCGACCGTTTCCCGTGCAAGTCACTTCCCCTCCACCTTCACCGCCCGAGAAAAAATTGCCCGAGACGAATTTGCCCGAGATGGAATCGGCCAGAGAAACCCGAGCCGTCCGAGGATATGGCGACGCCATCAAAAATCTCCCCACTGTCCGCCGGAAAGCGCCAAAAGGAGAAAAGGTTTATCCCATCGAATTGAACCTGCAGAACGCCGACCTGGTTGAAGCCATAAAGGTATTGTCCGAAACCCTGGGACTCAACTATATGATCGATCCCAGAGTCAAAGGCACGGTTAATGTCAGGGCGTCCGGCAGATTGACCCGGAGCGAGCTTATTTCGATCATGGAAACTCTTCTCCTGGTGAATGGGGCCACCCTGGTGCAGGAAGGCCAGGTTTTTAAAATCCTCCCGGCCAAGGAAGCGGCGTCCGGGGCCCTGCCGGTTTACCGGCGGGGGGCGGTCCCGGAGGGGACCTTTGCCCAGGTTATTTTCCTGGATCAAACCCCGGCCAAAGAAATGCTCAATGTCCTCAAGCCCTTGATTTCACAAACCGGATCCGTCGCCGAAGGCGCCGGCAATTCTTTGATCCTGGTCGACTATCCGGCTAATATTGATAAAATTCTGGAATTGATCCACCTCATCGATTCCCGGGCCCTGGGCAAAAGCATGGTCCAGATTGTCAAGGTCAATAACGCCTCTCCTCCGGATATCATCGTGGAATTGGAAACCATCTTTTCTGCCTTTGGCGCCCTCGGCAAAAAAGAAAGCTTCGGGGTTAGTTTTATCCCCGTTGACCGTATGAATTCCATCTTAGTTCTGGCTTCCTCGAAAACCTTAATGGATCGGGCCACCCATTGGATCCGTGAGTTGGATATGAAAAGTGATGCCCTGGCCAATGTCCATGTCTATCATGTGGAGAACTATAGGGCGAAAAACCTGGCAGATATTTTGAAGCAGATGTATGGTGAGACTGCAGGCGGCGTGGGAGTAAAGGAGGCCAGGACTCGCTCCGGTCTTTCCAGTCTCCGCTCCCGGAGCACGAGTGGTGGGAGAAGTACAGGTGGTGCAGGCGCCGGCATGGGCAGCGACCTGACCTCTCTGGGCAAAGGTGAATCCACTCCCGAGAAATCCCTGCGTCCGAAAGAGCAGGCTGTCCCGCTGGCCGGCGGGGGCGGGGCAGAAGCTGGCAAGGAAAACATCCGCATTATCCCCGATGAAGAGAACAACCTTTTGGTGGTGATCGCCCCTCCCTATGAATGGCGAACTATCCAAAACCTGCTGCGCCGTCTCGATATCCTGCCCAGGCAGGTGCTAAGTGATGTCCTCATCGCCGAAATAAGCTTGACCGGGGAACTCAAGTATGGCTTGGAGTGGTTTTTTAAAGGCAATACTACCCCTCCCACATCTACTTCCACTACCACCACTAGCGGTGGCCAGAGTGCCACAACGACGAGCTCGGTTAATTTCGCCGCTTTCGAAGGGCCGGCCGGGGCAGCCTATACTGCCAGCGGCTTTACCTTTGTGGCCAACGACATCTATAATACCCTTAAAGGATTTATCAATCTGCTGGCTCAGGAAGGTAAGGTCAACATCCTGGCCTCGCCCCATATTATGGCCTCCAATAATCAGGAAGCCACTATTCAGATCGGGGATGAGGTTCCCATCCTCACTTCCCAATCCGTCCCGTTAGTCTCTCAACAGACGTCCTTTCAGACCAGTACCATAAACTACCGGAACACCGGCATCCTGTTGACCTTAAGGCCCCAGATAAATGCCCGGGGTCTGGTCACCCTGGAAATAGCCCAGGAGGTAAGTTCGGCTTCGGCTACTACCACCGGGGTGAATAATACTCCCACCATTTCCGTCCGCCAGGCCAAGACGACCCTGACCACGGCCGATAACCAGACGGTGGTGCTGGGCGGACTCATCCGAGAAGATCTCTCCCGTTCCCGAAGCGGTATTCCCGGCTTGCGCGACGTCCCCATCCTGGGAGGTTTGTTCAGCTCCGAATCCAAGAAAAAGACCCGGACGGAATTGATTGTCCTGATTACGCCTCACGTCGTCAACAGCCTTGAGGAAGGCGCGCGTCTGACCGATAAGAAGAAAAGCGACTTAAACCCTGGGGCCTTTGGAACCTTGGGCAGACCTTCTGTCTCCCCATCATCCCAGGCCCAACCACCCGAATGATTGGGGGCCAAGCCTTATTTTTCCCTCGCCCCTCGAGGGGCGAGGGTCAGAGTGAGGGGCGATTAAGACATTACTTTTAGTCAAAGCCTGAAGAGGAGAAAACGGCATGAAACGAATGATTCTGTTCTTGACGCTGATACTTAGCTGCAACCTTTGGTTGACGCCAACCCTCCCGGCCGCGGATTATTATCAGACCGAAAGGCGCCAACCTCCCAACGTCAACCTGATGGCCGCCGACGCCCTCATCGGTCGACCCCTGGGTCTGGGCATGACCATCCTGGGGACGGGCGCCTTCATTGCCACCCTGCCCTTTACCGCCTTTTCCGGCAGCACCGGAGATGCGGCCCAGGGATTAATCGGGGATACGGGGAGTTGGACCTTTACGCGTCCGCTGGGCCAGTCAGGCAAAAAGAAACCCAGTGGCTATATAATCCCATGAATCTCATCCTTCACCGGCAGGAGGGATTGGGGTAGCGCTCAGTCATGATCAAGCTATTCTTTAATAACCGTTGCCGCTTCCGGGCGCCTGGCAAAATCATCCTGTTTATCTTGTTGCTCGGTTTGCTCCTGGGTCCCGGATGCACGCCGCCGCCAGCCCCCCCGCCTCCGATAATTACCTATCCCAGCCGGGTCATAACCGAAGAGGGGAGCACGTTTTTTATCAATGGACTGCGGTTTCCCGGAAATTTTCAGGAATTGCGGCTCCGACGGGGTACCGCCAACTTATGGTTTGATGTGTCCCAGATCCAATCAATAAGATTTACCGGGCCTGACCGTGACCGCTACCGCTGGGCTGACATCTTCTTCGTCGATGGTCATAAGCTGCAGGCGGAGGTATTTGTGGATGTCTTGCTGGAGGGCAATGCCGAGTCCATGTACTGGAATATGCCGTTAGCCCGGGTGCAATTTCTGTCACTTCGGGACCCAATAATGTCCCGGGATAAAAGACAAAGCTGGTGATAACAGGAGCAATCCTGATAACCTTCATCGGCCTGGCCCTGGGGAGCTTCGCTAATGTCATCATTACCCGGCTGCCCCAGGGAGATCCCATCTTTACCAAGTGGTCCCGCTGCCCGCACTGCCGCACTACCTTGCCCTGGCAGGATAAAATTCCCCTTTTGAGTTTTTTTTTTCTTAAGGCCAAGTGCCGCTTCTGTGGCCAGCCCATTCCGTGGCGTTATCCCACCGTGGAATTGCTCGGGGGTGCCCTGGCCTTGGGCCTCTGGCTCAGATTTCCCGACAGCCCCCTCCTGCTGGTGTATGGGCCCCTGGTTTTCCTGCTCTTGCTTCTGGCCTTTTTGGATTTGGAGCACTGGTGGCTGCCGGATGTGATTACTTATCCGGGCATCGGCCTGGGCCTCATACTGGCCCCGGTCTTCTCCCAACTCTCTCTCCTGGATGTCACAGCTGGCGCCTTAGGCGGCTGGCTGTTTTTGGAAACTATTCGCTGGGGTTATAGACGGCTGACGGGGCGGGACGGCATGGGTGGGGGAGATGCTAAATTACTGGCCCTCATCGGGGCCTTCCTGGGAATTGAAACGCTTCCCTGGATCATCTTGTTAAGCGCCGGCCTGGGGTTGATCGCCGGCCTCAGCATCGCCATAAGGCATCGGAGTGGACGGCTCACCCCGATACCTTATGGGCCTTTTTTAATCCTGGCTGCCATTATTGCCCTGTTCGGGCCAGACTCAACCCCTTACTGGCTAGACTTCCTGGCCTCTCAGCCACTTCTGGGCTAGCCGTCTTATTGGTTGAATTGTGGACGCACCCTTATCTTTCCCCTCGGGTCCTGGGTTTGGGGACCGGTAAAGGTTCAATTGGACTTTGGGGGGTTTGGGGGTCCAAAGCTTTGAGCCGCTCCAGTTCCCGCAAGGTCACTCCCTTTTCCCCCGGATTCGTCGGCGGGAATACTTCCTGGTCCAATGGGTCGATTTCCGATTGCTGCTTCTTGGCATCTTCTATATCCCGCAGGGTAAGTCCCTTTTCACCCGGAGCGGCTGGGGGAAAGACTTCGACATCCAGAGGATCGGTTTGAGGCTCGAGGGTCTTCATCCTCTCCAATTCCTGCCTTGTTATTCCCTTTTCGCCGGGGCTGGTAGGTGGAAAAACTTCTTCATCCAAAAGTATTTTTATCGGCGTTTTGGTTGATTTGGCCTCTTCTTTGACCGTTGACCCGGTCACCGGTTCCTTACCTGGAGATATTTCCACCACTTTGGCTTTACCCTTATCTTTATCAATCACAGGTTTTGCCTTTTCAGATGCTTGGGGGGGGCTTTGCTTCGATTCAGACCCGCAGCCCCAGATGACCAGCAAACCGGCCAAGATGATGCCGCACGTTACCATCCGGAAGGCCAATTTCATTTTTGCTCTGCAATCTCTTGTTTTCATGAATCACCTTTGTGTGAAAAATATTGCTATAAAAAACCAGCGATTTAGTAGGTGAAGTTTTCACTGAGGAGATTTGTCGGCGTTGTCAAAAAGTAATATTTTTTTCCACCCCTCATCCTGCTCCTCCCCATGGGAGAAGGGAAACGCCAGCAAAATCTTATACCAATTGTTATAAATATAGCATTTCGGCGGGAGGCAGTCAATGAGCTGCAAATCTCACCCTAAACAGAATGATGGCCGTGACTTCTTCCAGGAGGATTTCGTCCAGTTCAGACAACACCATAATAATTTCTGGAGAGGTGCTCTAGATTAGATTTTCGGGGAGGCTGAAGCTTGTTGCTGATAACCCAAAAAATATCTTACTACTTTATCGACGAAATCTTGGGTTTCAGCGATAGCTGGCACCTGGTAGCCGGAATTAATCACTCGCTGCAATCCGGCATTGTAAGCAGCTAAAGCCAGGGCCACCGAACCGTTCAAGTTATCCAATAAATTCCTCAGGTAACGACAGCCGGCCATAACGTTTTCTTGAGGGCAAAAAGGATTCTTGACGCCTAAAAAGGTTGCCGTAGTGGGCATGAGCTGCATTAGCCCCATAGCCCCTTTGCAGGAGACTGCCCCTGGAGCAAAACCTGACTCAGCCCTGATAACAGCCTTTACCAGGGGCAGCGGGAGGCGATTTTGCTGGGCTGCCACTGCCATCAGCACTTCCAAGTCGTCGCCTGCTTTTCCGGTAAATTTTCTAGTGTCCAAGGCCAACCAGGGATAATCTGGGGCTTTGACTTTGGGATTGCAAATATTCAGCTTCCCTTGTTTATCCTTAAATACCGCCACTCGGCTGAAGCTGGTATCCAGTCCAACCGGGTGGCGCAGGTTATTCTGGTAAGTTTCTGGGGGCGCCAGGGCTGCCGAGACGTTCTGGCGCGGCTGGGTGCTTTCGCCGGAAGCAGCAATCTGAGGCATTTCCGGCTTTGGCAACCCTTCGGTGGCAAATTGGCTCCCAACCCCTGGGCTATTGACAATGTGGGTATAGCCCTGACCATCCCGGAATACTTGAATCCTTCCAGTTGGTAAAACCTTAGATCGCTTGGCTGCCTGTCGCGGTCTTCCTCCAGGTTCCAGGTTGCTCTGCGCCGATACCGGTGCCACGAGCGACGCTGGCTGGACTGCCACCGCCGTGAGCCCATCTAGGTCAGCCGCTGCCGTCCTGGTAAGCATTTTATTATCCGAGCCGGGAGAATCTGTGGCCTCGACCTTGGTCTGGTAAATAAACATCTTCCCTTGTTGATCAATAAATAAGGCCATCCGGCTGACGCCGTCATCTCCTCCCACCGGGGCCGGCTGGTTGGCAGCCTGGACTCCGGCCCCCGGGCTGTCGGCAATATTCGTATTCACTTGACCATCCCGGCAATCCTGCCTGCCGCCGGTCGGCAAGACCTGGGATGATTTGGCCTGTTGAGTTATGACCGCCGATTTCGGGTCTCGCCGCTTTCGTGCCTGCCTAATGGGTTGCGTCTGCTGGGCTGGATGAGGTTTGACTTCGGGAGATGATACCGCATTGGAAATGTGAAAAATGCCCTTTTTGTCCATGGCTCGGCTGACCCGAGTAGGCGTGACCCCTGATTCGTCATACGAAGCGGGAGTTGCAAGGGAAACGGGGCTCTGTCCTTTGCCTGGTGGTGTTTGTCGCGGGATATTTTTTATATGGATGGTGCCCTTACTGTCGGTATACGTATAGGCAAAGTTATAGGCGGGGGTGTAATCCAACAGCACGAACATAACTACACCTGCCCAAACGAGGCCTAAAGTCCAGTAAGAATTCCACCTTTGCCGGGATCCCATCCGTTAAGGCCCTCTTAGGGATTATAGTCTTTCGAAGGGAGGGAAAAATTATCTGAGCCTATAATTCAATTTTTTATTAAAAATTATTAGCACATTATCAAAAAATAAAGCACAAGTAAAGAATTTATTTAGTGATTTTATGGGAGTTAGTCATACCACCCTGGCAACGACCTGTTCGGCCTCCTCAAAGATGATCGCACCCGACCCCAGGAAAAAGAACAAGGGGTTAAGGTAATAACCCTAACCCCTTGATATAATTGGTGCCGAAGCGGGGACTCGAACCCCGACAGGCGTACGCCCACTAGACCCTGAACCTAGCGCGTCTACCAGTTCCGCCACTTCGGCATAACCAGCTTGAGAAGTGCCCTAAAAGGAATAGTTTTTATTTGTTGTGAAAATTTCATCTATATTTGTATAATATAAATTTCAGGTTGTCAATTCCATATTGACCACCGCCTTCAGAAGAAAAAAGTATCGAGGGAGTTCTTGCCAAGCCGGTGATACCGGGAAAACCATGGTCATCTATCATAACCTCAATCTTGTCCCGCAGCCCTTTAACAATCCAGTCATTACTATCGGCAATTTCGACGGTGTTCATCTGGGCCACCAAACCTTGTTCCAAAAGGTCAAGGACCGCTCCCGGTCCGTGGGTGGCCAGTCGGTAGTCATTACCTTTGATCCGCATCCCATCAAGCTGATGCGGCCGGATAAGCAGCTGCCCCTGTTAACCACGACCGATCAGAAGGTCAAGCTATTGACCGCCCTGGATTTAGATGTCATTATTGTCCACCCCTTTTCCGCCGAGTTTGGAGCTATACCGGCCCGGGAATTTGTCCACAACTATCTGGTCCATCGCCTGGGCGCCCAAGAGGTCGTTATCGGACACGACTACCGCTTTGGCCGCAACCGGGAAGGCAATATTGCGCTCCTGCAATCCCTGGGCGCCGAATTTGGCTTCCCCGTGCACGTCGTGGACGCCATCCAGATCAACGACACCATTGTCAGCAGCACCCTGATCCGCAATCTTATTAATGACGGACAGGTGCTTGCCGCCCAGGGTTTTTTAGGCCGGCCCTACGAAGTGACCGGTGCGGTGATCCATGGACACGGCCGGGGCGCCCGTCTGCTGGGCTTTCCCACCGCTAATATCGCCATCGACAATGGGCTGCTCGTGCCCGCGCCCGGTATTTATGCCGTGCGGGTCGAACTGCAGGGCCAAATCTACCCCGCCGTAGCCAACATCGGCACCTGTCCTACTTTCGACAATCAGGAATTGTCCCTGGAAGTCTACCTGCTGGATTTTGACCGGGACATTTATGGCGAGCGCCTGGCAGTGCAATTTGTCCAACGGCTCCGGGACGAACGCCGGTTCAATGACCTGCCTGCCCTGGTGGCCCAGATTAAAAAAGACGTGGCGGCAGCCCGGCAGATCGTCGGGCCAAACCCTCAGTCACTGGCATCCCTTTGAATTTGCAATTGAAAATAGCTCTTGACATAATTCTCTGAAATCTTTAAACTATAGTTCGAGGCGGGCATAGCTCAGTTGGTAGAGTACAAGCTTCCCAAGCTTGGTGTCGCGGGTTCGAATCCCGTTGCCCGCTCCAGTACCGGGCGTCAGGTCAACCAGAACTGGCGCCAGCACCCGCTTCCCCTTTTAAGGTGACCCGTAGCCACGGGGAACTTTGAAGGCGGAGAATCTGCGCCAGTGAGCGCAGCCGAGATGACGAAAAGTCTTGGAATGTGGAAGTGGGCACCTGCCCACTTTTTTTATGGGGTTGCCGTTTCCTCAGGGCCAACGGGGTTATGTTATGCAGCCGGACGATACTGTGGCGCAGGTCAACAAACTTATCCTGCCGGTTCTCCAAGCCCAGGAGGTGGAACTGGTGGATACGGAATTTCTCAAAGCCGGCAAGCGTTATACCCTGCGCCTGTTCCTGGATAAACCAGGGGGGATAACCCTGGCTGACTGTGCCGCGTTAAGCAGACTTTTAGGGGAAATCATTGACGTCCATGACGTCATCGATCATGCTTATACCCTGGAGGTTTCTTCGCCCGGTCTGACCCGGCCCTTGAAAAAGGTTGAAGATTTTAAGCGTTTTGCCGGGCGCTTGGCCCGCATCACCGTTCGGGGTGGAACCGGCAAACGTTCATTATTTCGAGGTGAATTAATAGGGTTGGAGGGAGAGACCCTAACATTGCAGGAAGGCTCCCAGATTCATCATATACCATTGGCCGATATTGTCCGGGCCCGCCTCGACATTGATATTTAATTCGGCCAGTCGTACCTAAGAGGACTCTATGGTAGGAGATTTAAGACGCCTCATTGAACAAGTGAGTAGAGATAAAGGCATTGATAAAGATCTGCTGCTCAACACCATCATGGATGCGGTGCGTTCTGCGGCTAAAAAGAAGTATGGCGCCAAACAGGACAATATTGAAGTTGGTTTAGCCGATGATACGGGTGAGATAGAAGTCTTTCAATTTAAAGAAGTAGTCGAAGAGGTCGTCGAACCCGACAGACAAATCATCCTGGAGGAAGCCCGCGAGCTGGACCCGGAAACTGAAATTGGCGACAGCTTGGGTGTTAAATTAGACGCCAGCAGTTTTGGGAGAATCGCCGCGCAATCGGCCAAGCAGGTTATCATCCAGGGAATGCGCGACGCTGAACGGGATATTGTCTTTGAGGATTATAAAGATCGTCAAGGCGAGATCATTAACGGTATCGTCCAGCGCCAGGATAAATCCGGCATCATCGTCAACCTGGGTCGGACTGAGGCCTTGGTGCCCTACACTGAGCAGGTGCCAAGAGAGATGTATCGGCAAGGGGATCGGATCCGGGCCTTTGTCCTGGATGTGAAAAGGCACGCCAAGGGACCCCAGATAATCCTCTCCCGGGTGGCGGAAAATTTCCTCACCGCCCTGTTCGAAGCCGAGGTGCCGGAAATTCAAGAAGGTATCGTCAAAATTATGGCCGTAGCCCGGGAACCGGGCAGCCGCGCCAAGATTGCGGTGACCTCCAAGGATGCTGACGTCGATCCGGTAGGGGCCTGCGTGGGCATGAAAGGTTCCCGAGTCCAAAATATCGTCCAGGAATTGCGTGGCGAAAAAATCGACATCGTTCCCTGGAACCCCGACCCGGCCAAATTTGTCACCCAGGCTCTGGCCCCGGCTGAGGTGAGCCGCATCATCATCGATGAAGATAACCAGACCATGGAGATTATCGTTCCGGATGACCAATTGTCGCTAGCCATCGGCAAACGGGGGCAAAATGTCAGGTTGGCGGCCAAACTGACCGGTTGGAAAATCGATGTCAAGAGCGAAAGCAAATACTCCAAGTCCATGAAGGAAGGGTATCTCTCCCTCTTAAAGATACCGGGCGTGGGCGAGATGACCGCCAGCGCCCTGTATGAGGCCGGGTTTACCTCAGCCCGGGAAGTAGCCGGGGCGACAATCACGGATTTATTGCAAGTAACTGGTCTGACCGAAAAAAAGGCGATAACCATTTTTGCTTCAGCCCAGGACCTGCTCGGGGCCGGCGAGGACAATCGTGCCGCGGCGCCTCCGGCTGAAACCGAAAGCCAGGAAGTCGGCCCCAGTGAGGCCGTTCCGGACGCTGACACCAGTGAGGTCGTTCCGGACGCCGAACAGGTCTGAGACCCTAAGAGCCGGGTCAACCAAATTCTGTCAACCTTAACCAGATTCTGCCACAAGGATAAGAAAGTTTATGGCCAAAACCAGGGTTTCACATTTAGCTAAAGAATTTAACTTGGATGTTAAAGAACTCATCCTACGCCTGCGGGAAATAAATATTGAGGTGGATAATTACCTCAGCTCCATTGAGTCCACCGAAGTGGCGCGGGCTCGAGAAATGCTAGCTGAAAGCTGTGCCTCTGGTCGAGGAACAACGGGTTGGAACCCATATTAAACGCCGGCGGGCCCTCGCTAGACCCAAGCCGGTGATGGAGAAACCAACTGGCCCGGCATTCTCTCCCGACGATCAACCGGAAACGATTCCGGCTCCGGGCGCCGAGGCTGGATCGCCTGCCAGGTACTCCGGCCGAAGCCGCTCCTGTTTCAGGCAAGCCTGGCAAGCCCATGGTATCTCCTCTAAAACGGCGGAAAGCGGCGGACAAGCCGGCCAGAATTATCGCCTTGCCCGAAATTCCCACACCGGCTCCGGCAACTGCCGCCAAACGTCCATCGGCCCCAGTACTCACCCCACCGGGTGAGGCTGCTCCCGAAGGCCAGGCCCCTACTTTTGCCAGCCTTCCCGAAACCGGCGAAGTGCCGCTCGAAGCCATTATGACGCCACCGTCCAGCCAGGGCCCGGTCGAGCAGCCGTCTGAGGCCGGGGCTCCCCCGCCGGGGAAATTGCTGGAGCCACGGTTTCCACCGAAACGACCCAGGCCCCGATGGAAGCCAAAACTCCGGACACCTCCACTGCCCTGAAAAGGCAGAGAGCCAAAAAGGCCAAGAAAGATACGCCAGCCCGTATCATTAGTTTGCCCGTTCCTGGGGAAAAGGTCGAACCCGAAGCAACCCGGCCCTCCCCGGCATCCCCGGCCACTCCAGCCGCCCCAGCCCGCCGGGCCCCCCGGGTCATCGAGGTGGTAAAAACCAGGGAAGAAAAACCTGCCCCCGTTCCTGAAAAAGATGACAAGAAAGCTAAGGTCAAGAAAAAACGGGCCAAGAAACCGGGGACTGCCGAAGACGATAAGAAAAAAGCTTTCCGCAAGAAGGAAATCAGGGAAGGGGCCGACCTCTATGCCGGCAAAGATGCGGATGGTGGTTTGGGCTCCAAAAAGAAAGGGGTCAAAAAAGGCGTCCGCAAAATGGGGAAAACCGAATTGACGGTTCCTAAAGCCATTAAACGGCGCGTCAAGGTGGGCGACTCCATCACTGTGGGCGAGTTGGCCAAAAAGATGGGTATCAAGTTCAGCGATTTGGTCAAAAAGCTGATGGGCCTGGGGATCATGGCCAATATAAACCAGCCCCTGGATTATGATTCCGCGGTCTTAGTGGCCGGCGAGTTCGGGTATGAAGCCGAACGGTCCGTCCTCCTGGAAGAAGATATTATGGGATTACCGCCCCAGGAAGAAGGGGAGCTCCAGGAACGCCCACCGGTAGTTACCATCATGGGGCACGTGGATCATGGTAAAACCTCTCTGCTGGACGCCATTCGCCAAAGCCACATCATCGACCGTGAAGCCGGCGGCATCACTCAGCATATCGGCGCCTATCATGTCTCGTTGGATCGTGGCAACGTTGTCTTCTTAGATACACCGGGTCACGAGGCCTTTACCGCGATGCGGGCCCGGGGCGCCCAGGTGACGGATATCGTTGTCCTGGTGGTGGCTGCTGATGACGGTGTTATGCCGCAAACTCTGGAAGCCATTAACCACGCCAAGGCCGCCGGCGTACCCCTGGTCGTGGCGGTCAATAAAATTGACAAACCCGATGCCAATCCCGACCGGGTGAAACGGGAACTGGCCGAGCGCGGCGTGGTTCCTGAAGAATGGGGCGGTGATGTCCAGTTTGCCGAAATTTCTGCCAAAAAACTTATCGGCATCGACGACCTCCTGGAAAAGATCCTCCTTCAATCTGAAATTTTGGAGCTTCAAGCCGGCGCCGATGCCATGGCTCGGGGTCGTATTATCGAAGCCAAACTCGACAAAGGGCGGGGTGCCGTGGGCACGGTCCTCATCCAGTCTGGCACCTTAAAAGCCGGTGATGTCTTTGTCTGCGGTCTGGAATACGGCCGGGTCCGCGCCATGTTCGATGATCTCGGCGAGCGGGTGGAACTGGCTACACCCTCCATCCCGGTGGAGGTTCAGGGCTTCAGCGGCGTGCCCCAGGCCGGCGACGAGTTCATCGTCCTGGAAAATGAGCGGGTAGCCAAGCAAGTAGCGCAGATGCGTCAGCAAAAACAGCGGGAAGCCGCCATGGCCAAGCTCAGTAAAGTCACTCTGGAAAAACTCTATGAGCGGTTCAAGGAAGGGATGGTCAAAGAGCTCAACCTTATCTTGAAGGCCGATGTCCATGGCTCCATCGAAGCCCTGACCCAGTCCCTCACCGAACTGGGCAACAAAGAGATCAAAGTCAGTATTATTCATACCGGCGTCGGTGATATCACCGAAACCGATATTATGTTGGCCTCGGCCTCCAACGCCATCGTCATCGGCTTCAACGTCCGGGCCAATCCCAAGGCCCAAATGCTGGCCGAACAGGAACAGGTGGATGTCCGTTTTTACGACGTCATCTATAATTTGGTCAATGACGTTCATGCCGCCCTGGAGGGCATGCTGGAGCCGATCTTCGAGGAACGTCACATGGGGCGGGTCGAGGTTCGCCAGGTCTTTTCCATCTCTAAGCTCGGGACCATTGCCGGTTCGTATGTCCTGGACGGCAAGGTGGAGCGGAACGCCCTGGTCCGGGTCAAGCGTAAGGACAAGGTGATTTACGAAGGGAAAATTGGTTCTCTCAAACGCTTTAAGGACGATGTCAAAGAAGTGCAGGCCGGCTACGAATGCGGTGTCGGCCTGGATAAATTCAATGAGTTGCAACCGGGTGACATCCTGGAAGTCTATCATTTGGAAGAAGTCAAGCCGCAACTGGAACCGGTTGCCAGTAGGTCGTCGGAATAATGTTCTTTGTCAACGTTCAGCGGTCAGCCTTCAACCGTCGGCTTAAAGATTAAATTAAAATAGTTAGCAGAATAGGGCTGATGCCTGAATTTTGACATAATTAGTTTAGCTCTTTAGTTTTTGCTGAAAGCTGAACGCCTAATGTTATTTAATCAATGATTGTTGCCCTGGCCCGGATAACCCTGCATCTGCCCGATAACCACTCGCTCAAGGGTAAACGCAAAGTTATCAAAGGCCTTATTGAGAAAATCAGGAACCGCTTCGAAGCCGCCGTCGCCGAAGTGGACGACCATGACTTATGGCAAAAGGCCCAACTGGGGATAGCCCTGGTGAGTAATGACTCCCAATTGTTAGATGCCCGGGTCAATAAGATTATTCAGTTTATCGAGGATCAGCATGTGGCGCAGGTGGTTGATTCCCAGGTGGAACTCTGGCACTGGTAATCCACCTCCCTCAGCACCGTATCATCTACTAACTACCAAAAGTCCTTTCCTGTATTTTTCCCTCGTCCCTTGAGGGGAGAGGGTTAGGGTGAGAGGTGAATGAGACATTATTTTTAGCAACGACTATAATCAAATGCTTACTGACTATAAAAGACGTGATCGTGTCGGAGAAATGTTGCGGGAAAAAATTGCTCTGATTTTATTGCATAAGAGCCGCGATCCCCGACTGCAAAATATCACCATTACCAATGTGGAAATCAGTGATGATCTGCGGCGGGCGAAAGTTTTTTATCTCACCCGCGGGAAAGAGGCTGAAATCCGGCTTTTACAAAAAGCCCTGGATAAAGCCTCCGGATTTATCAAACAGGAACTGGCTCAGGAACACATTTTAAGAGTAATGCCGGAATTGTTTTTTCAAGTTGACGACTCCTGGCAGCGAGGCGAGCGGGTAGCTGATATCCTGCGGCAGTTGCACGAGGATACTCCGCCCTCCGATGATTCGCAGGGCTCGTCATGAAGCCGTCACCTCACGGGGTCATTGTTATTGACAAACCGGCCGGACCTTCTTCCTTTGGAGTGGTAAAAATTGTCCGGCGGTTGTTACAAGTCAAAAAAGTCGGTCACCTGGGCACCCTGGACCCCTTTGCGACTGGCGTCCTGCCCCTTTGCCTGAATGAAGCCACCAAACTGACGCCTTTTCTCATGGAACAGCCCAAGGCCTATCGGGCCACCGTCTTTCTCGGGTCTCAGACCGACACGCAAGATAGCACCGGCGCCATAATTTCCAGTTCCTCGCAGCTGCCCTCCCCCGAGGCCATCGCACCCGCCCTGGCCACTTTTCTCGGAGAACAATGGCAGACTCCCCCGCTCTTTTCCGCCTTGCATTTTCAAGGGCAGCGCCTGTATCACTTCGCCCGACAGGGAATCAGCGTGGACGTGACTCCCCGTCAGATCACGATCATGGACCTAACTCTGGAATCCCTGGCCCTGCCGGAATTGACCTTTACCGTCACTTGTTCCAAGGGCACCTATATCCGGACCCTGGCGGCCGATCTTGGCCGGCAATTGGGATGCGGGGCCTATCTCAAAGCTCTCCAGCGCCTGCAAGTCGGGCCTTTTTCTCTGGACCAGGCCGCCAGTCTGCCTGACGATCCAACTGACCGGTCCGCCTCCGAGCTTCTGGAGCGTCTTATCCCGTTAGTAGATTGCTTGCCCCATCTGCCAACTCTTCGGGTTGACCCCGCTGTTGCCGCGCAGGTGCGACAAGGCAAGTCCTTAAGCCTTGATGGCCAGGACACCTTAGAATCTCCGGTGGCCCCGGGCGAACCTCTAAAAATCGTCTGTCAGCAAACGTTAGTGGCTGTGGCCGTTCTTGACGACCACGGAGAAAAAATACAGCCTGTCAGGGTGTTCAACCCCTGAAGCCCCGCCGGGTTTAAAGATGCAGGCATGATTTTTATATCGCATCGAAAAAATTATTCCTTAGGAGGTAGAAAGTGGCATTAACTGTTGATAAAAAGAGCGATATTATTAATCGGTTCCAACTGCATGAAGCCGATACCGGCTCGCCTGAAGTCCAGGTGGCCATACTAAGCGAGCGCATCACGTATCTCACCGATCACTTCAAATCCCACGCCAAGGACCACCATTCCCGTCGGGGTCTGATCAAGTTGGTGGGGCAACGCCGGCGTCTGCTTAATTACTTAAAGAAAAAAGATATCGATCGCTACCGCAGCCTCATCGACACCTTGGGCTTGCGGAGATAACGATCCATTATACAGGAGGCCTTTATAAAGATTATGCCAAAAACCTTTGAAGTTGAGGTCGGAGGAAGAATTCTGACCTTTGAAACCGGTAAAATGGCGGGCCAGGCCAGCGGCGCCGTCTTTGCCAAATATGGCGAAACCGGGGTGCTGATAACTGCCGTCGGCTCTGATCGCCTCCGGGAAGGCATCGACTTCCTGCCCCTCACCGTGGACTACATGGAGATGTCGTACGCGGCCGGTAGGATACCAGGAAGTTTTTTCCGTCGAGAAATCGGGCGTCCCAGCGAAAAAGAGACCCTGACCTCCCGACTGATTGACCGGCCCATCCGCCCCTTATTTCCCAAAGGCTTTTATCACGAACTGCAAGTCATCGCCACGGTTCTGTCCGTGGATACGGAAAATGATTCGGATGTTATTGCCTTGAATGGCGCCTCGGCCGCTTTGTCCATCTCTGACATCCCCTTTAAGGGTCCCATTGCGGCGGTCCGCATAGGTAAAATCGCTGGCGAACTCGTGGTCAATCCCACCTTCTCCCAGTTCAAGGAAAGCAGTCTCAATCTCATCGTCGCCGGTACGAAAGAGGCCATCGTGATGGTTGAAGGCGGCGCCGCCCTAGCCTCGGAAGAAGATATCCTGGAGGCCCTGTATACTGCCCATGCCCAAATTCAGCCAATCCTGGAACTGCAGGAGCGGATGCGGGCCGAGGTGGGCAAACCCAAAAGGCCGATCCAGGAAGTAACCATTGACGAGGCTCTGAAAACGAGAGTTGGGGAACTGAGTCGGGAAACAATTTTACAAGCCTTCCAGGAACCTGAAAAACAGGTCCGCCGCCAAATCATGGAGAACGGCTTACAGGCAGCACTCACCGCCCTGGCCCCCGAATACGAAGGCCGGGAAAAAGAAATTTCCGGTTTTTATTTTGACCTGGAAAAAACCCTGGTCCGGGACCTGGTGATCAACCAGCAGCGGCGAATCGACGGCCGCAGCTATGGTGATGTTCGCACTATTGCCTGTGAGGTGGGTTTGCTGAGCCGGACCCATGGCTCGGCTCTGTTTTCCCGGGGGGAAACCCAGGCCCTGGCCATTGCCACCCTGGGCACCGTCTCCGACGAACAGCGCATTGAAACCCTGAGCGGCGACACCTTTAAAGCTTTTATGCTCCATTATAACTTTCCTCCCTACAGCGTCGGCGAAACCCGCATGCTCCGGGGGCCGAGCCGCCGGGAGATCGGACACGGCGCCCTGGCCGAGCGCTCTCTGAGCCGGGTGTTGCCGGCACCGGAAGATTTCCCCTATACCATTCGCATCGTCTCCGAAATCCTCTCCTCCAACGGCTCTTCCTCTATGGCTACCGTCTGTGGCGGTTCCCTGGCCATGATGGACGCCGGCATTCCCATTAAAGCCCCGGTAGCCGGGGTGGCCATGGGTCTCATCAAAGAGGGGGAAAAAGTCGCCATCCTGTCGGATATCCTGGGTGACGAAGACCATCTGGGCGATATGGATTTCAAGGTGGCGGGTACCGCCGAAGGCATCACTGCCCTCCAGATGGATATTAAGATCGGCGGCATTACCCGGGAAATTATGAGCCAGGCTTTGCATCAGGCCCGGGAAGCCAGACTGCATATTCTGGGCAAGATGAACGAAGTCATTGCTCAGCCCCGCTCGGAACTCAAAGAGAATGCCCCCAAAATCATTACCCTGACCATCAATCCTGACAAAATCCGGGAAGTCATCGGACCCGGCGGTAAAACCGTGAAGAACATCGTGGCCGTCACCGGCGCCAAAGTCGACATCGAAGATGACGGTCGGATTCACATCGCCTCTCCGGATGCCGTCGCCGCCAGCCTGGCCATTAAGATGATTGAGGAAATCACCCAGGAAGCGGAAGTCGGCCGGTTATACCGGGGCAAGGTCAGGAAAATCGTCGATTTCGGGGCCTTTGTGGAAATTCTGCCCGGCACCGACGGCCTCATCCACATTTCGGAACTGGACAAAGAGCGGGTCAATAAGGTAACCGACATCCTCAAAGAAGGGGATGAGGTCTTAGTCAAAGTGTTGTCGGTGGATAGACAGGGCAAAATCCGGCTCTCACGCAAGGCCGCTTTGGATCTTGATCCAGACACCGTGATTCCTTAAAGGGACCCTGCTTAGCGTGTATCAGAAAACTGTCCTGCCCAACGGCGTCCGGGTGGTAACCGAAGCCTTACCCCATTTTCACTCCGTCTCCCTGGGGATCTGGATCAATACCGGCTCCCGGGATGAAACTGCTCCTGAAAATGGCTTGGCCCACTTCCTGGAGCACATGGCCTTCAAAGGCACCGGCCGCCGTAGCGCCTATGACCTGGCCAGGGAAATCGACCAGTTGGGGGGCGCCGCCAACGCCTTTACCTCCAAGGAAAACACCTGTTTTCACGGTAAAGTTTTGGCTGACCAGCTCCCCCGGCTCTTTGACCTGCTTCACGACATCGTCCTCAATCCCATGTACGATCGCGACGACCTGGAGAAGGAACGGCAGGTGATTTTGCAGGAAATCTGCACCCTGGAAGACACTCCGGATGAATACGTGCATGATCTGTTCAGCCGCTGCTTCTGGGGTGATTCCGCCTTCGGCCGGCCCATTATGGGAGATGCCCAGAGCGTTAGTCGCTTTTCCCGTGACCTTCTCCTGGACTATCGTCAAGCGCATTATCACCCTGACCGTTTGGTCATAGCCGCGGCCGGCCGGCTGCAGCATGAAACCTTGCGTGACCTGGCTGCCGCCGCCTTCGGTGATCTTCACCCTGGCAGCCTCTTTCCCGGACGTGAGGCCGTGTGCACCTTCCCGGGACATCACCATCTTGAACGTGATCTGGAACAGGTGCATCTGGTGTTAGGCGGCAAGGCGCCGGCGGCAGATGCAAGCTCCCGGTTTGTGGCCATTCTCTTGAACCTGATCCTGGGAGGCAATATGAGTTCCCGCCTTTTCCAGGAGGTCCGGGAAAATCAGGGGCTGTGCTACTCCATCTATTCCTTCTTACACTGTTTTAGCGACTCCGGTCTGTTGGGCGTCGGCGCGGCTGTCGGTCCGGAGAATCTTGAGATCTTGCTGGACACCGTTCGGCAAGAAATCAGCAAGATGCAACACCAGGAAGTCTCCCCGGCCGAATTACAGGCCGCCCAGGACTATTCCCGGGCCTCCTTCTATCTGTCGGCCGAGGACAGCGACAACCGCATGATGCGTCTGGCTAAAAATGAGCTCAACTTCGGTCACTATATTTCGTATGAAGAGATCATTACCCGGCTCGAAGCCGTCACTCCCGCCCAGATCCTAGCCATGGCCCAGGAATTGTTAGACCTGGATAACTGGCAAACGGTGTGCCTGGGGCCGGTGGGCTCGGCTAGTGCGGCGACATAACGAGAATTCCCCTATAACTGTATTTTCGCGCGGTATTCTTGCTCTTCGATCTAATTAGTTCTCATCCGGAAACTATCATGAGAACTATGTAGTTTCTGATCTGGAAATGAGATATTTTCTGCAAGATCAAGGAAATCAAAGGCTTGCGCGGAGGCAACATTCGTTCGCCGCACAAATAAGCCTGCAGATTGACGCCGATATTGTGAAAAATAGCCGTTTCCGGACAAAACTAATTACCTGCCCCTGGTAAAACCACGTCGATCCTTCTCCAGACCGCGCCTTGCCACAGCCCCGTCGGCGGCTTCCAGGCGCCGCCCGAAACCCCGGGCCCCGAGTCAGGAGAATGGACTACTATTTTTCTTCCAGCCTCTTATCAGGCATAGACTTCAGCTTGACGTCTCTTTGGGGGGAGTGAATGCAATGTGGTGCTCCCGAAATTCTTTCCAGATTTCCCAATACAGGCCGCTCTTGACAGAACTAACGCCATTCTGGGGGTCGTTGATCCACACCCGCAGTTCCAGGTTGACGGCATTATCCCCAAAGCCAATTATGAGACAAGAAGGCTTGGGATCCTGGAGGACCCTTTTGACGCGGGCGGCGGTGGCCAGCATCAGGTCCCGGGCTTTCTCCAGATCCGCCTCGTAGGAAACGCTCACCGGCAGATTTAACCGGACGAGATTATATGAATAAGACCAGTTGATCACCTCGTCGCCAATCAGTTTCTCATTGGGGATGAGGTGCTCCTTGCCTTCCCGGGTAACAACGGAGGTATAGCGGCTTCCCAGGAAGTTAATAGAACCATATTTATTCCCCAGTTGAATCACGTCGCCGGGTTTGATGGATTTATCCGCCAGGATAATAAAACCGCTCACCAGGTTAGACACCACTTTCTGCAGGCCAAATCCGAGCCCCAGGCCCAGGGCCCCGCCAAAGAGAGCGAAGACGGTGAGATCGAGGCCCATGAAGTGCAAGACCGCGACAATAGAAGCGGCATAAAGAAAAATGCTGCCCAGCTTATACAATAAGATCTGCACGGCAGGGGTCAAGTCTGAGGCCGCAGTCAGCCAGAAATGCCAAAAAATCAATGACTTCCTGGAAAACCAATAGAGGGTCAACGCTAAGACCACAGCCCGGGCGATGGTCAGGAGCGACAGGTGCACCTGGCCGATTTCAAAATAGATACCCTGCAGGAAATTGAGCCAGGGGTCAACGATATGGAAAATATAGAGGATGGCCCAGAACCAGATAACCGTCGTCAGAATTTTGGCCCAGAACCGGTTTTTCATCTGGCCGGTGAAAAAACGCACCAAGGTAATGGCCAGGAAGATCATGGCAGCGGTATAGAGGCCATCCCGGGGCCAGTTGAAATGCCCGGCCAGGCGCCAGGCAATGGCCAAGAAAACAAAAGCGAGGAATGGCCTGACAATATATAAGAAGGTGATAATTATCGCCAAATCGTCGCACTCTTTTTGCCGGGCCAGGCATTGGTCCTGTTGGCGCTGACACCAGGCGTGCATGACCAAAAAAATCCGATAGGCCACCAGGAAGACGCAGCCGACGACGGCCAGTTGAATCAGCATGGCCATGGAGAGCACGTGTGAAAAGAAATATTCTCGGAACTGGGAGACAATTTTTTCCAAGGCGGCAACATCAAAGGAAATTTCCATGATACTTCTCCCGAGGGCGATCACTAGGTGTTCAAGGCGAACTCGACCAGAAACCGACTGAATTCCCTACTTATTAAAATTGATGCCTAAGAATACCTCAGTGCTCATTTCCCAGGTTGTTCTGACTTTTTCGGCGTCCAGGGCCAACCACACAGTGCCGACAACCCTCCCCTGATTCGTCAGCGGGGCGCAAATCACCCAAATCTCGGGGTAATTGTCTATAAAGAGCTTTTCCTGGTGGATGCCTTTATTTTGCAAAACTCTGACCATCACCCCATATTTCGAGAAATCACTGCCGATACTATTGATTTTGGGATAGGCCGTCAGAATAATCCCCTGATTGTTGGTGACCCCGGCGTATGTCACCGGCAAACGTGGTTCTACTCCAGCCCCGGAAAACTGGTTCTCTAAGATAAAGTTTATTTCCTTTAGGTCTCCGTCGGCTACCGGCCTTGTCAGGGCTTTTGACAATCCTGCCATCGTGTCCTGCACCACTATCACCATGGCTGCGGCTTTCTGGCTCCAGGGAGGCTCCTTGGCCTGACAGCCTGTCAACAGGGCCAAGAATTATCATGACGATTGCCCCCTGACTCAAGGGCCTTAATTTTGCATGGAAAATTGTTTTTACCATTATGGTTCCCCTGAAAATCCACTCATGATTCGTTGCGGTGAAATTCAGCCGCGTAACGTGTTCTCGACAAGGTATCTTCATAAAATAAAAAGTAAATTTTTAAAAAGCAAACATTCTTTCAAAATCAGGTCAATTAAATTCCAGTCCCCGACAGGTTGCTAACCGGGCCAAAGCTTGCATCTTCCCAAGATATTTTCTATAATTCGGTCAATTTGAAAATGATCAAACTCATGTCTGCTAACTACCTCACCCAGTCTGAATGTCTGGATTTAATGACGGCTCACCGGATGCTCCCCAATATTCAGGAGCACAGTTTCCGCGTGCGCGACGTGGCCCTGCTGGTGGGCCGGCACCTGCTAACTGCCGGGGTGGAATTATCGTTGCCCCTGCTCGAGGCCGGCGCCTTGCTCCATGACCTCGCCAAAACCGCCACCTTACACAACGGCGGCGAACATGCCCGCCTGGGGGCCCAGTGGCTCATCGACCTGGGCTATCCCGCCGTGGCGGAGATTGTCCGGGAGCACGTCTGGCTCAGCCGTAATCCCGGCGAACCCTGGCCCCTGCGGGAAGTGGAGATCGTTAATTACGCCGATAAACGCGTCCTCCACGATCTGGTGGTGACCCTGGGCCAGAGATTCGATGACCTGCGCCGCCGCTATGGCCGGACCCCGGACATTGTGGACCGCATCACCACCAATGAACGACGCAGCCTAATTCTGGAAAATAAAATTTTTGCCCGGTTAAACCTAATTCCCGATGATATCTTAGCCATCAACAAGAGCGGAGGCAGCAATGAAAAAATTACGGCTGGCGTTACTCAGCGGCGGTAAGTCCTCAGAACGGGAAGTCTCCTTAAAAAGCGGCGGCCAGGTTTTGACAGCCTTGGATAAAGCCAAATACGACATCAAGCGCTACGACCCCCAAACCGATCTTAACCAGCTCATTGCCGATGCGGCCAACTTGGATGTTGCCTTGATTATCATGCACGGCCGTTGGGGGGAGGACGGTACTATCCAGGGGCTGCTCGACCTTCTGGGGGTGCCCTACCAGGGCTCCGGGGTCATGGCCAGTGCCGTGGCCATGAACAAGGAAGTCAGCAAGATGCTGTATGCCCAAGCTGGGCTGAACGTCCCCCGGGCCGTTTTTTATTCCCGCCATGATGCCATTGATCCCCGGGCTGTGGCAGCCGCCGTCGGCCTGCCCGCCGTCATCAAACCCGTCAATGAAGGCTCCAGCATCGGCATCACCGTGGCCCACAGCCAGGACCAGCTTCTCTCCGGCATCCAACAGGCCTTGACCTATGACCACCGGGTTCTGGTGGAAGAGTTCATCACCGGCGTCGAAGTTACCTGCGGCGTCCTGGGCAACGACGATCTCCAGGCCCTGCCGTTGGTGGAAATTGTCCCCAGCGACGCCTTCCCGTTTTTTAATTACGAAGCCAAATATCAACCTGGCGCCACCGTGGAAATCGTCCCGGCCCGCCTCAGCCCCGAGATGACCTCCAGGGTCCAGGAATGTGGCCTCCAGGCCCACCGCGCCCTCGGCTGCCGGGGCTACAGCCGCACCGACACCTTGATCCGGGACAACGATATCTATGTCCTGGAAACCAACACCATCCCCGGCATGACCGCCACCAGCCTCTTTCCCCAGGCGGCCGCCGCCGCGGGTTTGGAATTTCCGGCCCTCCTGGACCGGCTCGTCGAACTGGCCCTGGAAAAATAGCTGGTCTAAAAAGTTCCCCGATGGCTCGTTCCCAAGCTGCCGCTTGGGAACGCCTAAAACTCGCGAAGCTCCCGCTTCGCCACCATGTATATATTAATCCTTTCTAGGTGAGGCCTGTAAGGCGGGAAAGCACCCGCAGGGCGGCGAAGCCCAAGCGCCTCCCGCCTTTTGCCCATTTAACAACGATTAGATATGACCACAAACTGGCCTCAGGTAGACGAAATCCTGCAAGCCGGACTGGCCTCCGGGGTGTATACGGCCGCAGTCGTCCTGGCTGGCAGGGCAGGGGAGGTGGCCTATGAAAGGGCCGTGGGTCGCCTCAGCACCGAGCCAACCAGCCCTGCAACCACCCTAAAAACGGTTTTTGACCTCGCTTCCATCACCAAAACCCTGGCCACTACTCTGGCCCTGCTGCTCCTGGTGCAACAGGGACGCCTATCCCTAGACGCCACCCTGGGCAAACTCCTGCCCGCCTCCTGGCTCCCGGCCGACAAGCGCCTGCTGCCCCTCGTCTCCCTGCTGACTCACCAGTCCGGCCTGCCGGCCTGGCAGCCGTTCTATGCAACCGTCTTGACCCTGCCGGCTGACCAGCGCTCAGGCTCTCTGGAGAGGCTGGCCGCGGCCGCCCCCCTGGAACACACCCCCGGCCAGCTCACCATCTACAGCGATCTGGGCTTCATGCTCCTCAAAGCCGTGGTCGAGAGCGTTTCCGGAGAAAACCTGGACGCCTTCTGCCGCCGCCATCTCTATGAACCATTAGGTCTGAAAAATCTGGGCTTTAACCCCCGGCAGCAGCCTGGCGGCCAGGATAAAAAGTATCCGGCCACCGAAGTCGGCCTTATACCTGGCCGCACCATCCAAGGCGAGGTTCACGACGAAAATGCCTGGTCCGCCGGCGGGGTCGCCGGCCATGCCGGTCTTTTTGGCACCGGGCCGGAGGTCTTCCAGTTGGCGGCCCGGCTGTATCGGGCCTTTAAAGGGGAGGCCACCGACGACTTCTTCGCTCCGGCTCTGCTGTGCACCTTCCTGACGCCCCCGCCGGGCGCCCAACGCGCCCTCGGCTTTGATGTCCCGTCAGCCCGGGACGCCAGCTGCGGCCGCCTGTTCTCGCCCCAGAGCGCCGGCCACCTGGGTTTCACCGGCGTCTCTTATTGGATTGACTTGGACCTGGGACAAATAGTAATATTGCTCACCAACCGGGTGCACCTGGGCCGGGACAATGATAAAATAAAACCATTCCGCCCCCGGCTATACGAAGCCGTCTCCCGGGCCCTGGGATTTACCCAAATATTTCGAGGCTGATCACGGTGACGTAGCACAACAGCACAAGGGTGTAGGGCGAGAAAGTGAAACGCCTCCCGCCTTCTGCGCTCAAGGTAAAAATGTCGGGTGGGCATCGCCCACCATGGAACCCATGGGTCCCAATTTGAAACCCCTGGTTCCCAAGTTGCACTTGGGAACCCAATTGTGCGCCAAGCTCCTGCTTGGCCACCAATATTTCTCATGGATACTACAGTGAATTCTACCCAACCTCATCACCTCCATCTCTTAGGCATCTGCGGCACCGGTATGGCTGCCCTGGCCGGCATCCTCAAAGAACAGGGCTTTCTCGTCACCGGCTCCGACGAACATACCTATCCACCCATGAGCACCTTCCTGGAAAAGCTCGGCATCCCGGTGCAAAACGGCTACCGCCCGGAACATCTCCAGACCAGACCCGACCTGGCGGTCATCGGCAACGTCATCCGGGCCGACAATCCCGAGGCCCAGGAAATTCTCCGTCTGGGTCTGCCCCATATCTCCATGCCCGAAGCCCTGAACCGCTTCCTGGTGGGCGCGCGTCAGGCCCTGGTGGTCAGCGGCACCCACGGCAAGACCACCACCTCCTCCCTCCTGGCCTGGCTGCTGTTTGCCGCCGGCCTGGACCCCGGCTTTATGATCGGCGGTATCGTCAAAAACTTCCAGTCCAATTACCGCCTGGGGCAGGGGCCCTATGTGGTGCTGGAAGGGGATGAGTACGACACCGCCTTTTTTGATAAACGGCCCAAGTTTCTCCTGTTTCATCCCCGGCAGGCCATTCTCACCTCCGTGGAATTCGATCATGCCGATATTTACCGGGATCTGCCCCACGTTATCCAGGCCTTTACCACCTTTGTCAGCCATCTGCCGGCCACCGGCGAACTGCTGGCCTGGGGCGATGACTCCCTGGTGCGTCAGGTCGCTTCCCAGGCTTCCACCCGGGTGGCGTTTTATGGTCTCAATTCCGACGCCAAGTGGCAGGCCCGCCATCTGGAGCCCCATCGCGACGGCATGAAATTTGACGTTTACCGCGACGGACTTTTTTGGGAGAATTTTTACGTGCCCCTGGCCGGCCGCCATAACGTCCTCAATACCCTGGCGGTGCTGGCCACCCTCCACGATCTGGGGGTTGACCGGCAGCGCCTTAAGGAAGCCTTGCCCGACTTTGCCGGGGTGAAACGGCGTCTGGAAATTGTGGGAGATTTCCACGGCATCACCCTGGTGGATGACTTCGCTCACCATCCCACCGCCGTCGCCGAAACCCTGCTGGCCGCCCGGGGCCGCTTCCCCGGCCGGCGTCTGCTGGTGGCCTTTGAACCCCGCACCAACACCAGCCGCCGCCGCATCTTTCAACAGGATTACGTCCAGGCCCTGGCCGCCGCCGACCTGATCCTGGTGCGCGAACCCTCGGACCTCTGGAAAGCCCCGGAAGACGACCGCTTTTCCTCCCCTCAACTCGTCGCCGACCTTGCCCAGGCCGGCCGCCGGGCCTGGTATTTTCCCGACACCGATGCCCTGCTGGCCGAACTCTTGGCCCAGGTCCAGCCCGGCGACGTCGTCCTGGTCATGTCCAACGGCGGCTTCGACGGCCTCATCCCCCGCCTCTGCCAGGCCCTGGCCCTGGCCTGCGGCAATAAGATCTGACCCTGACGAGTGGCAGTTGTCTGGAGGGTTCTCATCCGGAAACTATCATGAGAACCTAAGGCTGTAGCTAAATCATTGTTATTTGAATTGGCTGTACAGGGCGGTTAGCCAGATAGGGACCAGTACTCGCCCGGAAACTTTATAGCCATAATACCATAGCCTCCGGTCCAAAGACATTTCTCCCGGTTCCCAGGCCTTGGCCAACCCTAAGTCGATAATAGGGCTTAACGGAGGGTTGTCGGTCTCCATTCTCAGTCACGTCTCCTCCTCTGGTTGATTTTTAAATCAGGATTTATTATAATTTCTTCACATTGGTGAGTTTAAGCCAAAGTCTATCCTCAAAAATTTATCCTAACCAATAAACCATCTGCCGTGTTTAGGTTTGCACGAGGCTAGGCATCCCTTCGCCTTTTGGGAAGGATTTTAAGAAAATTCAGCAAAAATCCCATAGCTTCTGGAAGTGCGGTCTAGTGCCTGCTAACCCGGCGAATCACGAAATGAGGATTATGATATTACCCGGCCGACCCAAAATATCCCTGCCGTCTGTGGCTCTGCTGGCCTTACTTTTTCTCCTGCTCCTCCCTTCAACCCTCTGGGCCGCTGCAGGCGGCGGGCATTCCCTCCTCTCCGGTATCGGCGTCAGCATTCTGGCCGCCACCGTCCTGGCCTATCTGGCCACGGTACTGAAACAACCCCTGATTCTGGCCTATCTCGCCGCCGGGATCATCATCGGCCCGGAAATGGGCTTTGCCTGGATCCGGGATAAAGCCGAAATCCAGACCATCTCCGAAATCGGCCTGATCCTGCTCCTCTTCATGATCGGCCTGGAGTTGAGCCTCAAAAAGATCAAGGCATCCGGCCAGTCCCTGATTATCACCGGGATTCTCCAATTCATGCTCTGCACCGCCCTGGGCCTGGGTTTTGTCTATCTTCTGGGATTTACTCTGCAGACCGCCTGCCCCTGTGACTATACCGTCCTCGGCATCAAGGTCGTCGGCGGCCGCTATGACGTCCTCTACCTGGCCGCCTGCCTGGCCCTGAGCAGCACCACCATCGTCGTCAAACTCCTCTATGAAAAATTCGAACTCGATACCCTGGCCGGCCGGCTCACCCTGGGCATCCTGATCTTTCAGGATCTCTGGGCCATTGTGCTGCTCGGCGTGCAGCCCAATCTGGCCGAGCCCAAGATACTGGTGATCCTGTGGTCTTTCGCCAAGGGTGCTTCTCTGGTGGCTGTCAGCCTCCTGGCCAGTAAGTATATCCTCGGCTATATCTTTCACCAAATCGCCAAATTGCCGGAACTCGTCCTGGTGGCCTCCCTCGGGTGGTGTTTTCTCGTCGCCGGTTTGGCCGACTCCCTGGGACTCTCCCTGGAAATGGGGGCCCTCATCGCCGGTATTGCCGTTTCCACCTTCCCCTATAACCTGGATATTATCGGCAAGATTATTAACATCAGGGACTTCTTCATCACCCTCTTTTTCGTCGCCCTGGGCATGGTGATCCCCAATCCGCTCCATAACCCGGGACTTCTCGGGCTGGCCTTCATTCTGGCCCTGTTCCTCGTGGCCTCCCGCTTCCTCGCCATTTTCCCGGTTCTCTATTGGCTCAAAAACGGCAACCGGGTGAGCCTGCTCACCGCCATTAATCTCTCCCAACTCTCAGAATTCGCCCTGGTTATCGCCGTGATCGGCCGCAAACCGGAATATGGCCACATCGGGCCCGACATCATGACCCTCATCATCCTGGTTTTTGTCGTCACCTCGGTTACTTCCACCTACATGATCAAATACAACCAAAGCCTGCAAAAAATTTTCAGCCGGTGTGTCGAATATTTAGGTTTCAAGCCTCTTGCCGGGCAGCTGCCGGAAACCCCCGATGCCGAACCCAAAGATATCGCCCTGTTGGGCTTCTTCCGGGTCGCCAGCGCCTTCATTGCCGAAATCGAAGCAACCCGGCCGGAACTGAAAAGCAAACTTGTGGTGGTCGACTTCAACCCCGAGGTCTATCATGGCTTGGTGAAACGCCAGGTCAAGGTGGTCTACGGCGATATCAGCAATAACCAAACCCTGCACCATGCCGGCCTGGAACACGCCAAAATCGCCATTTCCACCATTACCGACGAAATCTTGGTGGGCACCTCCAACCTCAACTTAATCAGCGAACTAAAGTCCCTGTGCCCCCATGCCAAAATAATCGTCACCGCCCAGAGCAACGCCCGGGCCCTCGAGTTGTATGAGGCCGGGGCCGATTATGTCCTGCGCCCCAATATCGCCACCGCCCACCAATTGCTGCCCGCCATCGAGCTCCTGCTCCGGGGCGAAGTAGCCGTGCTCAAAGAAACCGAACTGGCCAAACTCGCCCGCCGGGAAGAAATCCTTAAATAATCCCTCCTACCAGGTTGGGACCTCTGCAATCGTCTTTCTGATTGTCATTCTGAGGGAGCGAAGCGACCGAAGAATCTAGATTTTGATCGCCTAAAATTTCTCGGCTACAATATCCGGATCATACTTGCATCTTCCCGCTCCTACGGATGACTGCTAAGAATGGCAAGTGAGTCGTTATTCTTGTGAGTCTAAAATTGGCGGGAAATTATTTTTTCAGCGAAATTCTTGTTATAATGAAATAATGTCAAACTTCTTACTGCCATTAACCAAATTGATTCATGAAAACCTCTCCATCGTGATGGATTTCTGTTTCTCTCGGAAACCGATCAGTGAATTGGTAACAACCAAGTTTATAGGTGAATGGAAATATCTGAGGAAGGCGCTTTTCCTGATGTCCGAGCAAAGAGCTGGGAAAGCGGCCCTTGAGTTGGCTGTGTTCATACGCCTTCTCGATGATCGTGAAGATATCTCTGGATATTTGAACAAAACAAGAAATTGGAGCTTTGGCCGCTTGATCTTTGAAGAAAAACCCGAGCAAACTCTCAAATTGCGTGACGTCGCTAATAAAATTATTCACGCTTCGGCCTTGGAGTGGGATTTCTCAAATGCTGAAAAGCCAGTCCTCATATGCATTTCCCAGAAAAAGGAGAAATGGGTCCGGGCAGTGGTTGACGTGGTAGACTTAGCAACCTTTTGCGGAGGGCTGATGAGTTGATTAAGGAAGCCTGCAGGATCAAGAAGGCCACTCCCTTGGATTAACCCACCCAGTTCTCATATCCGAATCAAATGTGGCTTTTTCTCAGTCTCAGCTATAGGTTAAGACTTTGGCAAGTTAACTGGCATGGCCAAATGGAAACAAATAGGCAGGGCCGCCTAACCCTGCCTTGTGATATTGGTATTATTAATTTCTGTCTGCTATCGCACGCCGCCGATAGGTTGCCAGACCCAAAAGGCCAGAGGCCATGAGCACCAAGGTGGCAGGTGCAGGTACAGGTGGTGGTGCGGAGCTAGTGCTCAGATCAATCTGGACATAAGGTATAATAGAATCATCCGCATAATGCATGGCCATTATACCTGACCCGTCTGATAACAACCGCAAAATTTCGATAGCCGAATAGAATCTCAAGAGGTCCAGCTGGATGGTGCTGGCAACACCCACTGGCGCATTTCGAATTTCTGGAGCTTCAATCCACCGACTACCATCTCTGAACCCCACTATATCCTCGTTAACCAAGTAATTTTGAGGGATAAAGGTCATGATGAACCGGGCTGAACCCAGACTATGTGCGCTGACAAAGGCCGCATAGTTCGGATCACCTGTAAAATCCATAACCCAATCCACATCTTCGTCGTTGCCGTCACCGACGCTGCTCCAGCCTGTATAAGTAAAAGACCCACTCGTAACGCTAAGGAAATGATTTGGATTAACAACCACAGGTGGCGTGGCACTACCGCTGGCTGAAGCCGAAATGGTCAAAGCCAGGACGGTTCCGGTCTGCAAATAAATAATCCCTATCACTGCCAGGACGAAAAAACTAGCTCTCTTCATGGGTAAGCCCTCCATTTTTTGTAATCATAGATTATTTGGTTCAAGCTTTTGCCACCTGAAGATGATTTTTTGCCTCCTATCCGGGAAAAATAAATGATGTTTTAATTTTTGTGAGGCAGATTGTGAGGAGTGGCAACCAGAATGTCCGTAATTAGTGCATCTTTACTACCCTCGCCGATGTTTATCGGGCAACAGGTTCGTTTATCTGGAGCCAGGAGGAATTAGGCATTGGGTAAGGAAGTTGAGGAGAGAAAAAGTCCGAACTGTGAAACCTGGCTTACTTTTTTTCCATGCAAGTCCAAGCTCTTTTCCAGATATTTTTTATTTACCATACTTTTTAATATAAGTAAATTTAATAAATTTTAATGTGAATAATTCAAACATTAGATTAGATCCATTAATATATATACTACCGATTTTTGGCTGGGACTAAGAGGGTGTTCATTGAATGAGATAAGGCCAAGTGGGGAATTTAACCCCCAAATTGCTACATATTGTTTTACTTTGTGGTTGAAATATTCAAAGTTCCATATTTACCTAAAAAAACTTGACAGGTGACAGTCTCTATACCGATAAAAATATGGGCAGTAAGTTTACAAGATAATTAGTTATAAAATTCCCTCGCTGCAAACTCATTGCTATCTATCCGCCCACCCGGATTTTAGAAAGACCTTCTGATAACTATCTCATACCTGTAATGGAGAACTGCCAGCGAGTGCCATCCCGCCGGACCGTGCCACCTGCCTCAAAATTTCCCCTTAATCCTCTGGCCCTATGCCCCGCATCCCTCATTTCGTGACATCTGTCCCACCTGTTCTGTCCTTTTTTCCCATTATTTAGTATAGCTGATCCCAGAACATATTTTTCATCTTTAGCTGAAAGCTGACCGACCGCTGAACTTAGCTGACCGCTGACCGCTGACAGCCTTTTTAAAGCTTTTTTAACCGAAAACTGAAAACCGAAAACCGAAAACTGTCTTCTAAATCCGGAGTCCCATATGAAATGCACCACCTGCGCCCACCCCCAACGTCACGCCATCGACCAGGCCCTCCTGGCCGGCGACGCCACCTACGAGGCCTTGAGCCATCAATACGGCCCCAGTATCTCGGCCCTGTTCCGGCACAGAAAACACCTCGAGGCCAAAACCCGCCGGGCCCGCCAGCGGTTGCGGGACAACCTGAGCCTGGGTTTTTTCTGCAAGCTCAACAATTTCCTGGCCCAGATCCAGAACACCGCCCAGACCGCCGACGCCGAGGGTAACGCCGCCGTTGTCCTCAAGGCCGCCACCGCGGGGACCCGGATAATTACCTCCCTCGCCAAACAGGAACTGCCCTTGGAGTTGGACATGGTCTACCGCTTCCTGGCCTCGCCCCAGTGGACCACCCAGGACAGCCTCCTGCCCACCGACCCGCAGATCTTCACCGACAGCCACCAGGCCATCGCCGCCGGCCTCTTCTTCCCCTGTCCGGAGCTTACTCTCCCCGACCTGGATGACGAAGATGATTACGACGACGAAAATGATGACGATGCAGGTAATAAAACTGCCCACGAGGCCGAGGCCAAAAAACAGGAGGAACTCTCCCGCCTGCTGTCCAGACTCGACCTTGACCCAACCCCGGCTTCACCCTCACTTCTCGAAACTCGCAACTCGGAACTCGAAACTTCCCCAGCCGCCAACCGGCAACTGGCCGCCGCAAATCATTCGCGAATTAAGCGCGAAAAAAGCGCGAAATTACCGCGAAAACCGCGCCCTGCCAAAGAAAATAACCAACAAAATCAACAAGATAACGCCAGCGAAAAAAACCGCGCGAAAAACCCCTGTGTCGGGCGGGACCCGCAGGGCGGCGCCAGCCAAAGCGCCGCGCCTCCCGCCAATCATCTGGAAAGCAACGCCGCGCCTCCCGCTGTTACGCCTCCTGCCGCCTTACCTGTGAACTCCCACCCGAAGCTCCCTCCGGCAACCGAAAACCGGCAACCTCAGGAACTCGAATCTCGCCGCCCGGCCGCCCTGACCCGTTTCTCCAAGCCTTTCCCTTTCTGCGCCCAACGCTCAACCCGGCAATTGACCGCGAAAAAAGCGCGAAATTAGCGCGAAAAACACACCTTTCAAAAGATAATAGCGAACAATATCAAGCAAGATAATCTCAGTGAAAAAATTCGCGCGAAAAACCCCTGTGTCGGGCGGGACCCGCAGGGCGGCGCCAGCCAAAGCGACGCGCCTCCCGCCGATCAGACGGAAAGCGCCGCGCCTGCCGCCCTCCCGCCGTCCCACACCTTGCCCGTGAACTCCCACCCGGAGCTCCCTCCAGAAATCGGCAACCGGCCACCGGATACCCTTGCCGCCAAACTCAAAACCTTTTTCCGGCCCCGGCCCCAGCCGGTTTCCACCCAAAACTGCCCACCGAAAACGCCAAACCGCCTCTTGCCCAACCCCATCGCCGGACTGCGCTCCTGGTTCAAGCAACGAACCACTAAACGCCCCCCTGATCCCCCGCCTGTGGTCTACGAGCCGGGCTGGAATATTGTCCCCATCCAAACCGAACGCTATCGCCGGGGCATTTATTAAACCCGCGCCGGGCTTTTAGAAACGGCAACCTGTGGTTCCTCACCAGCTCCAGCTTGGGAACCCGGCTTGATCGCGCCGCTCCAGCTTCGCCACCTGAGCCCCCTGCTCAAAAAACCATGGCTGCCCCACTCATGTCTGTAATCATCTTCACACCCATCGGCCTCATGCCGGCCCTTTTGCCAAGCCCGAGAAAAAACTGTAGACATCGGTGTCAATCTGTTTTAGTGTTAATTAGCACTAGGTATTTTTATTGCGGTTAATATCAAAGCAAATCAATCTCTTAGAAACGAATGCAAAGGAGATTGCCATGGAATTCGCCACTATCACCGTGGAACACCAGGACCAGATAGGCACCCTGACCTTGAACCGTCCCGACAAGATGAACACCTTCAGCAGCCAGTTGGCCCGAGAACTCAATGATGGTTTGCGCCTGCTGGATCAGAACGACCGGGTGCGGGTCATCATTGTCAAAGGCGCCGGCCGGGCCTTTTCCACCGGCATTGATATTGCGGAATTTCCTGGCAAGAGCGCCACGGAATATCAGGAATGGATCTCGCTCATGGACGAGATGCATCTCACCGTCGCCGGGCTGGCCAAACCGGTTATCGCCATGGTGCACGGCTTTGCCGTGGCCAATGGGGCCGGCTTGGTGTTTGCCGCGGATTTTGCCATTGTCGCCGAAGGCACCAAAATCGGCACCACGGCGATAAACGTCGGCCTGCTCTGCACCGGCCCGGTCATTCCCATCAGTCATCTGGGCAAGAAAAAGGTCCTGGAGATGCTGTTGTGCGGTGAGATGATCGACGCCGTCGAAGCCGAGAGATTGGGACTGGTCAACAAAGTGGTCCCCCTGGATAACCTGGAAGCGGAAACCCTGGCCCTCGCCCAAAAACTCATCAGTAAAAGCCCCCTGGCGGTCAAAATGGGCAAGCAATTTTATTATCAGATGGTGGACCTGCCCTTCACCCAGCGGTTCACCTACAGCAGCGAGGTGTTTGCCCGGTTGTGCACCTCTGAAGACGCCAAAGAAGGGGTGGGCGCCTTTCTGGCCAAACGAAAACCGGTCTGGCAGGGGAAGTGATCCCGCCGCGGTCTTTTATTTCACCTTGCCCAAAGTCGAGGCCTCGTAGCCCTGGTTACCCGTCTGGTCCGGGAGATTGGCGGCCGGCCGGTAGCCCTTGCTGATCCCCAACTGCGTCAACTTGGCCACTTCCTCGGCTGGCAGGGTCCGGGCCCGGCCCAGCTGTCGGGCCAGCCAAACGGTCCAGGCGGCATGTTCCACCTTCTCCATGCGGTTGTAGGCCTCCCAAAGATTGTGGCCCACCGTTAAGGCGCCATGCTGCTCTAAGAGGATGGCGTCGTAGCAGGGGAGCAGATCCCTGACGGCCGCGGCCATCTCCGGGGTCCCCGTGGTTGCGTACGGCGCCGTGGGAATGGCCCCCAGGGTCAGCACCACCTCCGGCAGCATGCCCTCCGCCAGGGAGATGCCGGCTATGGTAAAGGCAGTGGCAATGGGCGGATGGGCATGAATCACCGCCCCGGCTTCCGGCCGCACCCGGTAGACCTCCAGATGCAGCAGCAATTCCGTGGTGGGTTTTCCCTCCCCGGCGACCACCCGGCCGGTCAGGTCCACCGTCAGAATGTCCTCCTCCCGGATAAATCCTTTGTTTACCCCGCTGGGCGTGGTCAGCAACTCGTTCCCGACCCGCACACTCAGATTGCCATCTGTGGCGGCCAGAAGCTGCCGCTGATACAAGGCCCGGCAAACCGCCACCAGTTCCCGTCTTATACTATCTGCCAAAAGTTCTGTCCTTTATTATCCCCTCTCCCCTCGAGGGGAGAGGGTCAGGGTGAGGGGTGAATCAAACATTATTTTGGGCAACGACTAGACATCGCTAGTCATTCCCATCGATCCCATTTTCCTTTTCCCTCTTTTCTTCCCGTACCAACTCACCTACCAGGGCCAGGGCCTCTGCCCGGCTTTGAACCCGGCCTTCCAAGGCTGCTTCTTCCACCGCGGTGAGCAGCCGTCTGAATTCCGGTCCCGGTTTCAGGTCCAGTTCCTGTATCAGGTCGTCTCCGGTGAGCCACCGGGGGCGTTGCTCCAGCGGCTCAACCCGCTCTTTTAAAAAGAAATATACCTGATCGCAGAAATCGGCCAGGACAGCCTCGGCCTCCGGGGGTTTGAGCGCCCCCTGGCCGGCCAGAGAGTCGGCCATGGCCAGGATGAACACCCCCGGCAGCTCCGGTCGGCCTGCCTTGATGAACCGGCCCAAAGCCCGTTGACTGAGCGCCCCCTGCCGATAGTCCGGCAGCAGCAGAAAGGGGCGCATATGCAGATCAATCAGCCGGGTCACGGTGCGCGCCTCCTCCTGGGAAAATCGCAGCCGGGCCGCGACCCCCTGGAAAATTTCCACCCCCACCCGCTCGTGGTGGTAAAAGGTATAGCGCCCCTGGTCCTCCCGGAACTCCTGGGTTGGGGGCTTGCCCGCGTCGTGAAACAGGGCGGCCAGTTTCAACAAGGCCGCTTTTTTATCCTGCCGGGCATAATCAGCCACATATCCGGCCGCTTCCTTGAAAAACGCCCCCGGCGCCGCCAGTACTTTTTCCAGTTGGCTCACGGCCGTCAAAGAATGCTCAAACACGTCCAAATGGTGGTAGCCATCTTGGCGCACACCCTTCATATCTTCCAGCTCCGGTAAGATCCGGCCCAGGAAGCCCAACTCCTCCATCTGCCGCAGCACCGGATAGGCCCGGGGCGCGGCCAACAGCCGGAATAACTCCTGATGGATCCTCTCCCCGGGGGTGCCGGCCATGGCCGGGCCATACTGTCTGATCGCTTCCCGGACCTCGGCGGTCAACTCGAACCCATGGCTGGCCGCAAACCGGAAGGCGCGCAGGAGACGTAACGGGTCTTTCCGGAAATTCTCCGGCCGCAGCAGCTGCAGCCGGCCGGCCGCCAGATCGTCCCGTCCGCCCCAGGGGTCGATGATTTCCGGGTCTTCCTGCCGGCCCAGGGCCTGCAGGTCGATGGCCATGGCATTGAGGCTAAAGTCCCGTTTCCGGAGATCGCCGGGAAGATCCGGGGCCCGAAACTCCGTCAGGTCCAGGTCCTGTCCCTGCCAGACCACCCGG
This sequence comes from uncultured delta proteobacterium, assembly GCA_963780995.1. GTDB lineage: Bacteria > Desulfobacterota > Desulfobaccia > Desulfobaccales > Desulfobaccaceae > Desulfobacca. Next base: position 7,919 of record CAWAEI010000033.1, on the reverse strand, counting down.
GCGGAGCGTTCCTGGTCATCCAGCAAGACAAAGGTGCCCCCCAGGGTCGCCGCCAGGGCTGCGGCCAAATCCAGGGCCTGCCGGTTTACCGCCAGGTCCAGGTCGTGAATCTCCCGGCCCAGGAGCAGTTCCCGCACCGTCCCCCCCACCAGGTAAACCTGGAGCTGCCGGGCCCCGGCCAACTCCGCCAAGACCTGCAAGGCCCGGTGCTGGGCCAAAATCCTGATCCGGGCGGCCAGGTCTTCTCCGGTTACTAGATTTCTTTGCATGGCTGGAACTGGTTTGACCTTTTTATCTCATCGGTTGACCAAAAAATATCAAAAATCAGGCCAAACGATGGTTTTTTATGAAATCTTAGCATTTCTTTTTTGACAGCGCTCGGTCTTCATGCTAAGATAGTATAAAAAATGACCCCCTGATAATCAAATTGTTTGTTGATTGGAGTAGTTAATCACATGCAATAATTATTCATCAAATTTGTGCCGCTGTCTTCTGCTCTCGTGGCCGCTTCGCGCCATGCACTAACCCCCACATGGATGTCTGGGTTTTTCAACCCTTAACATAAGGAAGAATGTGTATGACCCAGCAGACTGAAGCCTCGTTAATCCGCATCTTCAACAGCGTCACCGATCCCTTTGTCATCTACGACCGGGATTATCATATCCTGCAGGTAAATCCCGCTTTTTCCACTACCTTTCAACGATCCCCGGAAAAACTCCTGGGCCGCCGTTGTTTCGAAGTCCTCTACAACCGCCACGAACTCTGCGAAGATTGCCACGTCAAAGAGGTCTTCGCCACCGGCGAACCCCGCATCCGGGAAATGCTTCTCACCCTGCCGGACGGCAGCCAGCGGCATTTCGAAGTCCACTCCTATCCCGTCAAAGACGCGGGCGGCAACGTTATCCAGGCCTTCGAACACAGCCAGGACATTACCGAACGCCGGAACCTGGAACTGCAACTCAAGACCTCCGAAGAAAAATACCGCACCATCGTGGAAACCGCCCGGGAGGGGATCTTCATCCTGGATTATAAGGCCCGGTTTACCTTTGCCAATGAATGTCTGGCCCAGATGTTGGGCTATAACCCCGAAGAATTTCCGGGGCGCACCTTGTGCAGCCTTATGGACGAGGAAGCCCGCATCCGGGGACGGGCCCAGTTTAACCAAAGCCGCCAGGGTCAATCCTTGGCCCAGGAACTCCGGCTTACCCGACAGGACGGCGCCCCCCTGCAATGCCTGGTTTCCATTACTCCCTTGATGGTGGGCAACAACTTTTTCGGCTCCATCGGCATCGTTACCGATATCTCCCAAATAAAACAGGTGGAAACAGAACTCCGGGCCGCAAAAGACACGCTGGCGGCCCAGGCCCGGGAGTTGCAAAAGACCCAACACCAACTGGAGACCCTGTTAGAGATTGCCCGGCAGGTGCACACCAAAGGCTCCCTGTCGGAAATAGTCAATTTTATTCAGGACATTACTCGAAAAATCTTCACTAACGCCGATCCCATTTTCCTTATCCTGGATTCCAGCAAGAATGCTTTCCTCTCCTTGGAGGATTGCCAGTCGAAAATTGCCGCTCCTCTGGGGCGTCTGCTCCGGCATTTGGACAAAGTGGAAGCCACTCCGGAGCTGTTACACCATCTGGAAAAAATTAAGGACAGCCAGATTATCACCAAAATTCAGAATAACTCCCTGCCCCAGCCGGTACGCCAGGCGGTGGAATCGTATCCTGCCTGGTTCGGTCTGCCCCTGCTCACTCCGGAGCAATGCATCGGCTTTTTTATTCTGGGGTCGCATAGCGCGCAGGACTACACTCCCGAGGACCTGCGTTTCTTCCAGGCCCTGTTTGCCCAGATTTCCGGCTACATTCATCAACTGGTGGTGCGAGAGGCGGAGATCAAACTCCTGCGGCAAAAAGTCACCGATCGCCCCTCCTACGGGGAAATCATCGGCCAGTGCGCCAAAATGCAGGAAGTCTACGAACTCATCGATCTGGTCTCCGGCTCCGACGCCACCGTTTTTATCACTGGCGAGAACGGCACCGGCAAAGAATTGGTGGCCCAGGCCATCCACGAACGCAGTCACCGGCGTAAAGGGCCGTTTATCGTGGCCAACTGCTCCGCTTATTCTCCCACCCTGCTGGAAAGCGAACTCTTCGGCCACGAAAAAGGGGCCTTCACCGGCGCCATCCGCCAGAAAAAAGGCCGCATCGAACGCGCTCAGGGCGGCACTTTATTCCTGGACGAGATCGGCGAGATTGCCGCGGCCACCCAAATTCTGCTGCTGCGCTTCCTCCAGGATCATTGCTTCGAGCGGGTGGGCGGCGAAGAAACCAATATGGCTGATGTTCGCGTTCTGGCCGCCACTAACAAGGATTTGTTTAAAGAAGCCGAAGCCGGCCGTTTCCGGGAGGATTTATACTATCGTCTCAATGTTATTGCCATTCCCCTGCCGGCCCTGCGCGAACGCAAAGAAGACATCCCCCTGTTGTGCCAGCACTTCCTGGAAAAATTCAACGCTAAGGAAGGCAAACAGATTAAACGTTTTTCTCCCAATACCCTACAGGTGCTTATGGATTTCGACTGGCCGGGCAACGTCCGCCAGTTGGAAAATGCCGTCAGCCACGCTGTCATCGTCTGCCAGGCCGACGTCATCGGCCGCAAGCACCTGCCCCGCTTCCTCAAGGATAGGCCTGAGGAAATCGCCTCCACCTCTCTGGCTGAGCAGGAGCGGCGACTGATCCTGCGGGTTCTCAAAGAAGCCAATTGGAATAAGCACGACGCCGCCCGCCGTTTGAAACTCAGCCGCAGCACCCTGTACAGCAAAATCCGCCGTTATAACCTGGAACCCAATGCCGCCATTGTTTGAAATAAAAACATGGGGGTCTTATTTTGGACAGAATTGAAAATTATATGGAAATGCAAACATTTCCTGTTAGATGTGATATCTATCTCAGGTTAGGGTCAAAATTCATACAAATACTATTTGTGCCAGAATTGCATTTAACTATCCAATAATTTTCTTAATTGTTCTAAGTTGCTGGTTATAAAAAGAAAATTGTAGAAAAATAAAAAGAAAGAGTCGTTTCCCGTTTCCCGGCAGGATTCTTGTAATACACTACTGAGGGAAAACCTTCCGGCAGGTGGCCGGAAAGAGCTTATAACCTGTTTATAGGCCTTTTTATTGGAAACGTACTTTTTACTAAGACGGGAAGGAGGTGAGGACTCGCAGTAAGTAACATGTCTCAGCGGCCCTGGCTTGGCCAGATGTGCCGCTTAGATGTTCGGGCTTTTTGAGTTTTTGTGTGGATGTCATACTAAACAATTACATCCGAGGTTTTCGATAGTGCCTCATGGCCGCAGATTTGACCGAAAAGTCTATTTGTTAAGCCTACTCACAAGCGAGGTCAAAACATGGCGAAAGAAAAGAAAAACGTAGAAATTAACAACAGAGCCGACACGTATGCCCTCACCAATATCAACGTGCGGCCCTGGCCGGTGACTCCCCCGCCCACCCCGGAAGAGGTGATGGCCGTCTATGAAAAACGGAAAGCGGGTGCGTTCGGCAAATTCCTGGAAGATAACCTTAGACTGGATTATCGCTTTGATAAGCCGGAAGCCCTGCAGGGCTACAAAGTCCTGTGTAATGGCCAGTGGCGCCTGGGCAACAAGTTTGCCTCTGCCTGCCTGAGTGAGCTGGGCTGCGAACTGGTTAATATCGAACCTCCGGGCGGCGACCCCCTGCGGCAGCTCACCCCCTTCGGCCGGGAAGAGGTACATGCTGAAGGACAAGGCCGGCACTCCCTGCGGCCTGGACTTTATCCATGAGCTGCGGAACGCCCAATCCATCACCCTGAACCTGGAGACCCCGGAAGGCCGGGAGATCTATAAGAATATGGCCCTGTTAGTGGACATCCTCATCGAGGAATATCCTCCGGGTTATATGGACTCTCTGGGGCTGGGCTACCGGCACCTGTCCAAGCTGAACCCCGATCTGATTTACGTCTGGATCGGTGAGCGCGGCCAATGGGGCCCCATGAAGGACGAAGTCTCCAAATATGGGCAGTGGATGCTGGATCCCTTCGGGATGGCGGCCTGCTCCTATATTCACAACACCGGTTTCTCCCCCGACCAGTGCCCCCGGGGCGGCAAGGGCGGCGACCCGGTGCGTTCCGGCACCTGGCTGGCGGACTTCGTGGCCGGCGAACAGGCGGCGGCAAGCGCTTTGGCGGCTTTGTATTGGCGGAATGCCACCAATAAAGGCGGTCAGTTCATCGAATGCACCGCGGCTGAGACCCTGATGGACATCCTGGACTTCGACATCACCTGGTACGGGTTCAACAAGTCCATCAAGGCCAGAACCGGCTCCTGGGACCCGAACCTGAACCAGTACGCCTGGAACCCCTGTAAAGACGGCTACATGATGATCGGCGGCCAGACCGACCGGCTGTGGTATCGCATCGGTATGTGTATCGAGCGCGACCTGCCCGAATTCGGCCGGCTGATTCACGAAGACCCGCTCCTCAAAGAAATGGCCGCCCGAAACGCCCTCCAGGCTCTCATCAAAACCTACACCGTGACCACCAAGTGGCTGCGGGACACCAACCGCATCGAGGCCGAGCAGAAGCTGATGGAATACGAAATCGCCGCCGGCCCGATTCTCTATATCGACGAAGTGTCGGAATTCCCCCACTTCAAGTATCGTCCCTGGGTCAACACCATTGAGGACGAACAGTACGGCACCGTGCTGTATGCCGAGTCTACCACGGCCTACCAGATCCGGACTCCCGGCCGGGTGAAATCTCTGGGCCGGCCCCTGGGCCATGACAACGGCGAAATCTACAAGCGCTACCTCGGCTTTGGTCCCATGAAGCTGCGGGAACTTAGGGACAAGGGGGTAATCTAAATGGAAGATAAAGATCTCCAGAAAATGAAGGTTTGCAACCTCGAGGAACTCGACGGCCCCAAAAGCAAGGAAGAACTCGAGGAGATGAAGGCCCCCTTCGAAGAATACTGTAGGAAGGTCTTCGATGTGGGCAACGAGTTCGTCAAGCCGGACGCCTTGAAAGGCGTCCGCTGGATGAGCTGCACCATGTATATCTTTACGCCGCACTCCGTGGCCAACTTTGCGGAGCTGGGGGCCGAGGTCATCAAGCTGGAAATGCCCCGGATGGGCGACCCCATGCGGCACACTTCGCCCTTCAATGAGTGCTATCTCTATCCTTTGCACGATACCCGGCCCATGTCCGGCACCGGTCTGGGCTTCGTCAATGCCAACTCCAATGAGTATTACATCACTCTGGACTACCATGTTCCCGAGTCCAAGCGGATTTACTACGACCTGGTGAAGATGAGCGACGGCTTGACCGAGTGCTACCGGCACGGGACGTTCGACCGCTGGAAACAGGGTTACCGTGATCTCCAGGAGCTCAACCCCCGGTTTGTCTATATCTGGGGCGGCGGCTTCGGCTACGGTCCCAAGATCTTCGGCGGCTCCTATGACATCCTGGGCCAGGCCCACGCCGGTCTGTCCTCCATCACCGGGACCCATGAGGATTTTGGCGGCCATTCCACCAAATCCACCAACTGGGTCATCGACTGGTACTCCGGCACCCAGATCACCGTGGCGGGCCTTGGCGGCCCTGATCTGGCGGCAAAAAACCGGCCTGGGCACCATGATCGAGTTCTCCCAGGTGCAGGCGGCCACCCGCTGCTGCGCCCACACCACGCCGCTGTACGGCAACTTCGGTATCGTCCGGCAGCGCTGGGGCAACTGGGATACCCAGCTCTGCGTCCACGGCATCATCATGACGGGCAAGTGCGACTTCCCGGATGCAGTGAACCCGCAGGAAAAGTTTGAATCCCGCTATGTCATGCTGAGCGCTTTCCAGGATGCCGACTTCAAGGCCCTGTGCGACATCATCAAAAAACCGGACCTGTTCAGCAGTTATAAGACCCACAAGGAACGCGTCGGCGCCCCGGGCCAGATTGCCATCTACAAGGCCATCGAAGACTGGGCCGCGGACAAGACCCGTTCCGAAGTGGTGCGCATCCTGAAAGACCAGGGTCTCCTGGCCGCTCCGGTAATGAACGACAAGGAAGTCTATGAGTCCGAACATTTCCGGCAGCGCGGCACCGTCCGCTGGATGGATGACCCGCTCTTCGGCGATATCCTGATTCAGAGCGGCTATTCCTGCGGTCTGATGTCCAAGACCCCCAGAAAGGTCAAATGGCTCTGGCGGCCCGTGGGCGCGGACAATGTCAAGATCTACCACGAAATGCTGGGATATCCCATGGCTAAGATCGAAGAAATGTAATTCTCAAGGGTATTCTCTAAGCGGAGGGGAACTATGTGTGACATTATCTGGTGCAAGAAAGAAGCTGGCGGTAAACCGTGCGACACCGTAAATTACCTGGACCCCTATTGCTTCTGGAACTGGAAGGCAAGATCGCTTGCGCGGGGTGCGACACGGTCTATTACATCCACATGATCAATGGCCATATGTACAGCGGACCGGAAGAAAAGCCGCGCCGAGCCGGACATCCGTCCTTTGTATGCCGATAAACCGCTGGAGGGCTATACCGCCATTCCCACCGGAACCGAAGGTAAAACCCGGCCCTATCACTGCCTGCCCCGGGAGATTTACCTGGGCCGGGCCGATATGGTCAAGTTTAGCACCCGGGGGCGTCCGGTGCGTGGCTGGCGGCCGCAGCCGCCTTCTGCGGGCGTAGCCGGCTCCTTTCGGCTACTATTGGGACATTGAGAAGCTCTCCGCCTGAGGTTTGGGCCGAGTACACAGAAAAGATCGCCAAGGGCGAAGTAAAAGACTGGTAACAGGAGGGGGACGAATGACTGCGAAATTATCACCAGTAGAATTTCTGGCCCATGTGCTGACACCGGAAAAGCAAACGGATCACGTCTGCTGGAAATGTAAATACCTCAAATGGGTGTTGAAAGATTCCAAATTTCCTCCTGCTGATATCATCGGCTGGTGCAAAAAGAATCCATTGGCCCCATTACTCGGTGACATCCCCGATACGGATGTAATTACGAAGTGCTATGCTTTGAAATCCAATCTCTAAAGAAGTAGCCCGGCAGCACGGGGCCGAGGAAATTAACTCCTGCGGAGCGCCGGGGGTGGTGCTCTGGAAAGATGATTATTTCCGGCATGCCCCCGCCGCAGGAGGAGAGGACTACCTCTTCTGGTGGATGAATTTGCCCAGGAAATAGAGGAATATCTCTACATCCCTGATATTCAACGACTGGCGCGCCACGGACCATCTCGATGAAGAGCAAATCAGTGAATTTATGAGCTTTTGCTACCAGCAAGTATTTGCCCTGCGGCACCATATCTTGCAGGGGAACAGTGAATAACTGCAGGGGACGCATCGAAAATTATGTGTTGCGCTGCCTCTGATTCGGAGACTTCTACAGGAGGATAACGATGCCTGAAAAATGCCGCCTGAGCGTGTGTGGCTTTGACCCCATGCTTGTCAAAGGCTACGTAAAGACCGGGTACCGGGCTTTATGGTTCTATCTGCCTGACGAGCTGTGGGCTGATTATCCGGTTAAAATCAATGACAAAATCCAGGGAAAACTGCTCGCCGTCTATAATCCCAAAGAGGAAAAGACCCACGAGCCCAATGAATCCTTTAATGGCTCGCCAGCAAAGAGACCGGCTACGCCATTCTCATCCCGGCCGACGTCCATTGTCAAATACAAATTGACCGAGTTCCACTTTGTCGAAATGTCCCTGGACTTCTGGGTCTCGGCGACAAAGTGACCGAAATCTACCCCGGCGAAACCAAGCAGCGGAAATGGTGGCCGGATGGCAAGATGAAGCTGAGTTATTCAATTCCTTACGCTGAATAACCAATTTTAACCGCAATAACTATGAGGGGCGGCCTTTAGGTCGCCCCTC
>CAWAEI010000032.1:0-40758 GCA_963780995.1 uncultured delta proteobacterium | reverse complement strand
CGCCCGTTACCGGGCACTTGCTAGCTTCATTCATAAAGTTTCCTCCTTATTGTTGTCTGATCTTAGGCACCGTGCTGCTAACCAATTTAATAATTATTATTCTTTGTTAATAATAATTTTCTTTTATTATGCAAAATTTTTTTGAAATATTACTCCTTGCCCTGGCACTCGGGACATATCCCAAAAAAATCAAGGCGGTGGTCTATGATGCGAAATCCTGTCCGTTGGGCCGCCTCTTGGGTTAAATTTCCCAAGCCCATCAGGTCCGGGTCAAGAATCTTCTTACATTTCAGGCAGATGACATGCGGGTGCGGGTAGGGCTTATTCCCATCAAAGCGGCTGCTTTCCGAGAAGTGGATTTCCAGGACCTCATGTAGTTCCTTAAGAAGGGCAATGGTCTTGTAAATGGTGGCCAGACTGGTGGTGGGAAACGTCTTCTTCACCTGTTCGTAGGTTCGCTCGACGTTGGGATGATCCTTACTGGCCGCCAGGATTTTGAGCACGGCCAGTCTTTGCGGCGTGATCCGAAAGTTGTGGGCCTTAAGTTTGGCGATCATCTGTTGCAAGCGAACCTGGGGATCTGTCATAGTGGAATAAGCAGTCAGAGAAAAAACTTGAATTTTTCTAACAATTATTTTCTATTGATAATCATTATTAAATAATATAATAAATATACAATCTGTCAAGGATTTTTGGTGGCAGCGGTCACTGTAAAATTATTTTAAAAAGAGATATAATATATAATTTAATGTTTTATTATAACATGTTTCCAGGGAGTCCTGGTTCCCTTAATTGCTTGAAAGCTATTTATTACGCTGCTGAGGCTGTCTTATGAAAGAATCACAAGACCAATCCTGGCTTTGTCATCAGATTGTGACGGAGGCTGGCGATGCCGTTATTATGGCCGATCGGGAGGGAATTATTCGCCTTTGGAACAAAGGGGCAGAGCTTATTTTTGGCTTTAGCCGGGTTGAAGCCCTGGGTCAATCCCTGCATATTATCATTCCTGAAAATCTCAGAAAGCGTCATGATCAGGGCTATCGTAAGGTCATGGAGAGCGGCCAAAGCAAATATTCCAGTGAACTTCTGGCCGTGCCAGCGCTCAAAAAGGATGGCAGCAGGATATCAGTGGAATTCAGCATGATCTTGATACGGGATGGTCAGGGCCGGATTTTGGGGGCGACTGCCATAATCCGAGATGTTACGGCTCGGTGGGAAAAAGAACGCGCCATGCAACGTCGCCTTACCGAGTTGGAAGCTCAAATAGGGGGATCTCTCCCCGGTGCCCCATATTTGCAAACAACCTAGTAGCCGACTCGCTTCCTTTAGCCGACGGCTGACTTCCGTTGAAGCCTGAGAGCCGATGTGCCTTGTGTTCTTTAGGACACAATGGTATAGTTAAAATATTTTAACGCTCCGAAGTGCTGAATACTCTTAGGCTAATATGCTGTATCCGATCAAAAAACGGGAGACGGTCCAGAGGCTGGAACTGACCCTGACCATGTATGTGGACCAGGTTAGTCTGGTGTTGGACAAACCGCGCTGCCTCAAGTGCGAGATCTGTTCCACCGTCTGTCCCCGGCAGGCCGTGAGCATTATCGCCGGGGAGTCAGACTTGGACATCAGCATCGACTCCCGGCTCTGCGTCTTGTGCGAGGTCTGCTCCCACTTTTGTCCCACCGGCGCGGTGACGCTCCTCTATAACGGCCAGCCCAAAACCATCCTGGCCGACCACCGGGGTCTGGGGCCCTTTTATCCTGCCATTACCCTGGATACCCTCAAGTGCCCGGAGCCCTGCCCGCCGCTGCCCGCGGGCGAAAACCACTGGTGCCGCCAGGAGCGTCGCCTGGTCCCCAATACGCTGATCGACTGCCCCAAGAGCTGCCGGGTCTGCCTGACTGCCTGCCCCCGTCAGGTGATCAAACTGGCCGAGGACGAAAGCCACGTCTTCCCGGACTCTGACCTCTGTTTACGCTGCACCCAGTGCCTCCAGGTCTGCCGCACCCAGGCCATCCAGATCATTCCCAAGTTTATCGGTCGGGTGATTATCAGGGATGAACTCTGTCCGGCGGGGTGCACCAAGTGCATCGATCTATGCCCGGTACAGCTCATCGTTCGGGAAGGGGAGCGGGTATATATAAAAAGCGAGTCCTGCAGCCTCTGCGGCGTCTGTCGGAACATCTGCCCTGAAGGCGCGGTCACCATCCTCCGGGAGGAGGTAGTGGCCCATCCCGGAGAATTTTCTCATGCCTGGGAGGAGGCGGTGGCCAGGTTGAAAGGAAGTTCCGAGTTTTAAGTTTCGAGAAGGGTTAGCGTTCTTTTATAAGACCATGCGGATTATTCTCCCTAGCTTATGACTGAGAATTTGCGCCTCGGCGTTTATATCTGCCACTGTGGCCTCAATATCGCCGGTGTCCTGCGGCCCGGTCATCTGGCGGCTTTAAGTGAGAAACTGCCGGACGTGGAGATCTGTCGGCATCAACTCTACAGCTGTTCCGAAGCCGGTCAAAAGGAGATGCTGGAGGATATCGCGGCACGCAATCTCAACCGGGTGGTGATTGCCGCCTGTTCTCCCAAAATGCACGAGTTGACCTTCCGGCGGATGTTGGCCGGCGCCGGGCTCAACCCGTATTTCCTGGAGATCGTCAACATTCGGGAGCACTGCTCCTGGGTGCACGCCCAGGTACCCCAGGCCGCGGAAACCAAGGCCCTGGAGCTCATCCGCATGGGGTTGGCCAAGGTGCGCCTGACCCGTCCCCTCTATGAACGCCGGGTGCCGGTGACCCGGCGGGCGGTGGTGATCGGTGGCGGTCCGGCCGGTTTGCGGTCTGCCCTGGACATCGCCGAGGCCGGTCACGAAGTGGTGTTGGTGGAGAAGGAGCCCATCCTGGGCGGGTGGGCCAACTACCTGCACCGTACCTTCCCCCGGGGTCAAAGGGCCTTCACCCTCATCAATCCTATCATGGCGGCGGCCAGCCTCCACCCCCGGATCACAGTCCTGGTAGACAGCGAAGTGACGGCCGTACGTGGGCATCTGGGGAGCTATCAGGTGGAGGTGACCCAGAAACCCCGCCTGGTGACCGCGGCCTGTAACCTGTGCGGCCAATGCCAGGCAGTTTGTCCGGTCCAGATACCCGGCAGCCGGGCCGCCATTTACTTGCCTTCGCCCCAGGCCTTTCCGGCCCGCTATGTCATTGATCCGGCGCATTGCAACCGCTGCGGGGCTTGTGTCCAGATCTGCCCGCAACAGGCTATTGAGCTGGAGGCCGGGCCGATCGCTCACGACTTCACGGCCGGCAGCCTGGTGGTGGCCACCGGCTTTAAGCCCTTTGATCCGGTGGGCAGTCGGTATGAAGCCTGGACCGGACTGCCCCAGGTGTTAACTTCCCTGGAGTTGGAGGCCAGATTGGCCGCCGGGTTGGGAACTGCCGCGGAGCTTGTGCCTGGGCTAGAGCCCCAGGATATTGCCTTTGTTTTGTGCGTGGGCTCCCGGGAAGAGGACGGCAATCGCTACTGCTCCCGTATCTGCTGCGCCACTGCCCTGAAGCAGGTCCTGGAACTCAAGGACCGGTTTCCCCAGGCCCGGATCCGGGTGTATTACCGGGATATCCGCACGGTCCGGCGGGAATGGGAGGAGCTTTATACCCGGGCTAGAGAGGCCGGCGTCCTGTTTCTCCGGGGACGGGTGCGGGAGATACTCCCGGTGGCCGGCCGGCTGCGCCTTGAGGCGGATAATGAATTGTTCCGGGTTCCCAGCGAGGATGTGGTGGACCTGGCGGTGCTGGTGGTGGGGATGACGCCGGGAAACGGCCAACCTCTCCGGGACACCCTGAAGCTGCCGGTGGGAGAGGACGGCTTTTTCCTGGAAGCCCATCCCAAGCTACGGCCCCTGGAGACGGTTTTGGACGGCGTCTATCTGGCCGGAACCTGCCAGGGGCCCAAAGATATTGCCGCCTCCATGACCCAGGCCAGCGGCGCCGCGGCCAAAGTGATGGCCTTGTTTGCCCATGACACCATCACCCTGGACGGTCTCGTCTGTGAAATTGATCCGGAGAAATGCACGGGCTGCCAGCGTTGTTATCAGCAGTGCCCCTTCCAGGCGGTGGAATTGGTCACTACCGAAGGCAAGATCACGGCCAGGGTCATCAACTCGGCCTGCAAGGGCTGCGGGGTCTGCGCCGGGGCCTGTCCTGAAGGGGCGGTAATCGCCCACGGCTTCACCGATGAAATGCTGCTGGCCCAGATCGATGCCGCCCTGGCCGAGGCGCCCCAGGAGAAAATCCTGGCCTTTGCCTGCAACTGGTGTTCCTATGCCGGGGCGGATTTTGCCGGGGTCTCCCGTTTGGAGTATCCTCCCGCCGTCCGCCTGATCCGCACCATGTGCGCCGGGCGGGTGCATCCGAAACTGGTGCAATACGCCTTTGCCAAAGGCGCGGGTCTGGTGCTGGTCACAGGCTGTCATCCCCCCGGAGACTGCCACTACCTGAGCGGTAACCTCAGGGCCAAGGTCCGCATGGAAAAATTAAAACCCAAGCTGGCAGCCCAGGGCATCGATCCGGAACGTTTGCAATTGGCCTGGATTTCTGCCACCGAGGGCCGGGCTTTTCAACAACTGATCCTGGAGATGACCCGGAAACTGGCCGCATTGAGAGCCGGCGGACCGGCAACCGGGAGCTAGCAGAGACGGATCCCTTAGAGCTCAAAACCGTAACCGAGAACCGAAAACCGAAAACTGAACTCATGGCCAAAAAGAAGCTGCTCCTCTGCAATTGTCCTGATCTGCAGGTCGACCTGGCCGCCGTGGTGGCGGAGTTGACGGCCCGGCAGGTGGAGCCCGTGGTGCTGGAGCCTTGTTGCACACCGGCGGGATTGGCCAGGCTGCAGGAGATCCTAAGAGAGGCACCGGCAGAATGCGTGTTAGCCGCCTGTGGGCCGGAGTTGAGCGCCCGGTTTTTTAAGTTGCTCACCGCCCTGCGGGCCCCGGTGGTGGATTTATGGGCCTGGCGGGACGTGGCCGCAGCCGCGGGAGATCTGCTGCTGGCCCTGGAGATGGGGCCCCAGCCCCGAGCTCGGCCCAAGGAAATTCACCCGGCCGTGCTGGTCATCGGCGGGGGCGTGGGGGGCAGTGAAGCGGCCCTGGATCTGGCCAGGGCCGGGCTCAAGGTGTATCTTCTGGATGAATCTCTGTCCATCGGGGGCACCATGGCCAAGCTGGACAAGACCTTTCCCACCCTGGACTGTTCCATCTGCATCCTGGGGCCCAAACTGGTGGAGGTGGCCACCCATCCCAATATCGAACTGTTGACCTATGCCCAAATAGACCGGATTACCGGCGAGCCGGGAAATTTTCAGGTGGAGGTCACCCTCAAACCCCGCTACGTGGACATGAGTAAATGCGTGGGCTGCGGCAGTTGCGCCGAGGTCTGCCCGGTTATTGTCGCCAGCCGCTGGAATCTGGGTATGAAACCCCGGAAGTGCATCCGGGTCATCTTTGCCCAGGCCGTGCCGCTGCGGGCCACCATCGAAAAAGAGTATTGCATCGACTGCCGGCAGTGCGCCAAAACCTGCGGCCGCCAGGCCATCAACCTGGACGACCTCCCCCGTACCCTGCACCTCCAGGTGGGGGCGGTGGTCCTGGCCACCGGGGCTTCGCCTTTTGACCCGAGCCTGAAAAGCGAATATGGCTACGGGCGGCTACCCCAGGTACTCACCAATTTGGAATTTGAAAGGCTGGTCTGCGCCTCGGGCCCGACCCTGGGCAACCTGGTGACGCCGGCGGGGTCGCCGGTGCGCAAGCTGGCCTTTATTCAATGCGTGGGCTCCCGGGACCGGCGATTTCTGCCCTACTGTTCCGGGTACTGCTGCACCGCGTCCATCAAGGAGGCCATGCTGGCCCTGGAGCATGACCCCGAGGTGGAAGTGACGATATTTTATAATGATATCAGGACGTCAGGAAAAGGCTTCGAGGAACTCTACCTGCGGGCCCAGGCCGCGGGAGTTCGTTTTATTAAGGCATTGCCCGGCCGTATCACTCCAGACGAACAGGGCCAGCCGGTGATTGCCTATGAAGACCTGGAAACCGGGCGGCAGGAGCGTCAGGCCGTTGACCTGGTGGTGCTGGCCGTGGGGCTGGAGGGACCCAAGTCGCCGCCGCCTTTTGTCAATCTGTCCCCGGAGCGGGATGAACAGGGCTTTTTCAAGGAGCAGCATCCCATCATGCACCCGGTGGAATCAAGCCGCGCCGGAGTATTCCTGGCCGGGACCTGCCTGGGGCCCCAGGATATTGCCGACACGGTCTGCCAGGCCAGCGGTGCGGCCGGCCGGGTGCTGCGCCTATTGGCGGAACTGCAGGAGCGGTAGCGGGATTAATGTGCCTATGAAACTGCCACGAAGTAGACGTCGGGAAAGCGAAGCGCCTCCCGCCTTCGGCCTTTTTGACGTACACTCTGGCCTTACTCGTCGTAGCGGCGGATAAGCACGACGCCCACAAGGAAAGAAAGCAGACTGTATCCGGAGATGACGGCAAAGGAGATGAGGGCTTCAGGGGACCAGACCGGGTGACGCAGGAGATGGTTAACGTGGGTAAGAGGCAGGATGAGAATAAATTTCTGCACCAGCCAGGGCATTTCCTCCACCGGAAAGAAGGTGCCGCTGAAGAAGGCCATGGGCATGATGAAAAAGTTGGTAAAACTGGCCGCGTCATCGTGGGAACGGGATATCAGCCCGACGATGACGCCCAAAGACGCGGACATAAAGCAGTTGAGCAGCCAGGCCGTGACAAAAATTGCTGTTATGGCCAGGTGGCTGCCCACGAGATAGCCGCAGCCCAGCAGGATGACGGAGGCAAACAGGCCCCGGGCCATACCGGAGAGCACCTGACCCACCATGATGGCCGTGGCGCTTACCGGCGCCTGGATATAAATCTGGAAAGTGCGGAAAAACAGGCGGGACACCGTCATGCCATTGGCGATCCAGGTATAGGAGTTGATCATGGAGGTGATGGCCAGGAGTCCCGGCATCAGGAAGTCAAGATAGTTGCCGCCGGCGATGTCCACCCGCTTGCCGAGTCCGACGCCAAAGACCAGTAAATATAACAGCGGCGTCAACATGGTGGACAGGACAAAACCCAGCCGCAGCAGTCGGCGTTTAAAAATGAGAATTTCTCTGAGGAAAATTGGATACCAGTTCATGTTAGTGGTCAGTGCTCAGTGGCCAGTGGTCAGAAGTTTTAATAACCGGCAGGAGAACTCCCGTGGTGGCAGTCTTTTTGACTCCTCTCGGCTTGGTCTCGGGTCTCGTGTCCTGGAAGCCTCATAATCTCTGATCCCTATCCCCTGGCCCCTGTCTTAAAGGGCGTTTTCCCCGCTTTCCCCGGTGCGAATCCGGATGGCCTCCGCCACCGGATAGACAAAGATTTTACCGTCGCCGATGCGGCCGGTGCGGGCCTGTTCCTGGATGATCTTGACGATGTCAGCCACTTTTTCATCCGGGGCTACGATTTCGATCTTGACCTTGGGGATAAAATCCACCTGGTATTCCATGCCCCGGTAAACTTCCCGGAGGCCTTTCTGACGTCCGAACCCTTTCACTTCTGTCACCGTCATGCCTTGGACGCTCATCTTGTGCAGGGCTTCCTTGACCGGTTCCAGTTTAAAAGGTTGAATGATGGCTTCGATTTTTTTCATGTGGTCTCCTTACTTCGGCCAGTATGCGGTGCATAATTTCTTTCTATGACCGCTAGTATAACGAAAAACCGGCAATTTGCTAAGATGAAAATAACCTCAAAAAAGTTCAGCCCTGGCGAGCAGGCATTTGACATTATCACCCACTGTGTTTATATTGAAAAAGTAAAGTAAAGGCCCGTAAACTATTCCTGGGAGGGACAGTCTGCCGGCTATTCCTCCCTGGCTTTTTTGGGAAGTGGCGTGGCTAATAAGTAAGGAGAATATAATGTCAGAAGTAAAAGATGGCATGTACGTTCAGGTACATTATGTGGGTTCCCTTGATGATGGCACAATTTTTGACGACAGCCGGGAACGGCAACCCTTGGAATTTCAAATCGGCAATCGCGGCGTCATTCCTGGTTTTGAGCAGGCAGTCAAGGCGATGGCTTTAAATGAGGAAAAAAAGATCTCTCTATCGCCTGAAACCGGTTATGGTGAGCGCCAGGATAATCTAATCCGGGAGTTCCCCACCACGATGCTGGGAGAAGACAAAGTGGAAGTCGGTCAGGACGTCTGGTTTGACAGCCCGCATGGACCGGTGCCAGGTAAGATTCTTGACCTGGCCGGGGACAATTTCAAGGTTGATTTTAATCATCCCTTAGCCGGTAAAAATCTGACTTTTCAGCTTACCCTGGTGGGTGTCACCGACCAGCCCACTCAACCCGTAAGTAGTTGCGGTTGCGGTTGCGGTTCTGAGCCCTCAGACTGCGGTTCAAGCGGCTGCAACTGCTAAGGCCAAAGGGCCGGGCCAGGTGCCCGGCCTTTTTCATGTACCGCCCCTAACCCCCGGGCGACTCCCCCGCCATTTCAAACAGGCTGTCCACCCAGGCAAGCTAAACCTTTATTGCCCTAAAAGATCACTGCCTTTAGCTGCCTCCACCTGAAACCATTTCAATCTCATTTCTTCATAAACGCGACGCCACAGGTAGTCAAGGACGCCTCCACGGCACCATTTTCCGGTCAGTCTTCGACCATGAGAATTGTGTAATACTAACCGGGGAAGTATCCGACGTAATAATTATTTGTTATATTATTGGCAAATGCGGCCAGAGATCCGATAGATATCTCCTGGCGTCGCGAAGAATCTAATGTTTCTATTAGGTTAAGATCCTTAACTACAATCAGGATGACAAAAAGAGCTATTTTGCAAGAGGCTCGATAGTAATCCCATTCATCAGGAAAGATGAGGAATATGGTGGAATCGGCTAGAGAAACCTTGCTGGCGGAACTAGCTGCTTTGTATGGGCTGGAACCACAATATTACGACATCGCCGGGCGGCTTCAGGTCACGGAGGCCCCAACCCAGGCCGCCATTCTCACTGCCATGGGATGTCGTTGTCAGACTTTAGAAGATCTTCACCAGGAGTTGGAGCGCCGCCGCCGGGGGCCTTGGTCTGAACTGGTGGAGCCGGTGCTGGCCCTGGGCCAAACACAACTGCCGGCTGCCTGGAACCTCTATCTGCCCTTGTCGGGTGGTGAGTTACCCCCTGATCTGGAAATAACCTGGGAGCTTACACACGAAACGGGTCATTGTCTCCATAGTGAGGTTGGGGGCCCGAACCTGCGGCTGGAGGAGACTCGCAGCTTTGGCGAGGCTGCCTACGGCCGGGTGATACTGTCTTTGCCGCCGGTTTTAGCTCTGGGTTATTACAATCTGCACGTCCGGGTAAATTCCCCCGGGTTCCAGAGGCAAGGGCGGATGCTCTTGATTATCGCTCCTGACCGAGTATATGTCCCGGACGTCTTGACCAAAAAACGCCTCTGGGGTATCAATCTGCCGCTGTACGCCATGCGCAGCACCCACAACTGGGGCATTGGCGACTGTGGGGACCTGCGGCGGCTTCTGGCCTTGGGAAGCAGACTAAATGCCGACATCATCGGCCTTAACCCTCTCCATCATCTTGGCGTCCACCTCCAGGACAGCATTAGTCCTTACTATCCCACCAGCCGTTGTTACCCCAGCCCCCTCTATCTTGATCTCGACCTGGTCCCGGAGATGTCCGTCTGTCCGGAAGCCCAGGATTATCTGGCCCGGCCTGAAATTCAGGAAAAGCTGGCCCTGCTGCGGCAAAACCGGCAGGTAAACTACCTTGGGGTCGCCCGGCTGAAATTCACGGTGTTGGCCAAACTGCTGGATGCCTTCGTGAAAAACCACGGTTTGCCCAACTCCCCCCGAACCGGGCGAGGCCGGGAATTTGCCGCCTTTTTAGAAAAGCAAGGCGAAGACTTACGTCATTTTGCCACTTTCCTGGCTTTATCCGAGCGCTGGCAGGCCCAAGGCAAGGCTTACCTGACCTGGCAGGAATGGCCGGCAGCCTATCATGATCCCACCGGCCCGGCCGTGGCCGCATTTGCCCAGAGCCATGAGCGCCAACTCCTGTGCCATATGTATGCGCAGTGGCTTCTGGCCGGGCAGCTTCTGGAAACCCAGGCCGAGGCCCGGGACCGGAATCTGTCGTTGGGTCTCTACTTGGACCTGGCCGTAGGGGTAAATCCCGGCGGTTTTGACACCTGGGCGAATCAAGATCTCTATGCCCGAAGCATTGATATTGGGGCACCTCCGGATGACTTCAGTCCTTTGGGACAAAATTGGGGTCTGGCCCCCTTGCTGCCCCAACAACTCCGGGCTCAGGGCTACCGGTATTTTATCCAGATGCTGCGCCAAAATTGCCCTAGCGGGGGCGCTCTGCGGATTGATCACGTTATGGGCCTGTTTCGTCTGTATTGGATTCCCAAAGGCGCCAGTGCCGCCCAAGGCGCTTATGTCCGCTACCCGGCCGAGGAGATGCTGAAGATTCTGGCCCTGGAAAGCGTCAGGCAACAGACTGCGGTTATCGGAGAGGACCTGGGCACCGTGGCCCCCTACATACGTGAGCAACTTTCCGAATACCAGGTGCTGTCCACCCGCCTGTTTTATTTTGAACGGCAGGAAAACGGCGTCTGCAGCCAGGCCGCCCAATACCCTGACTGGGCCCAGGCCTCCATCACCACCCATGATCTTCCCACCCTGGCCGGTTTTTGGCAGGGGCGGGATATCCAGGTGCGGCAACAGTTGAACCTTTTCCCGGATGCCCAGGGGGTGGAACGGAGTCGGGATGACCGTCAGCGGGCCAAGGCCGCCATCATCGCTTTACTCCAAGACAAAGGCTGGTTCGACCCGGAAACCGCTCAGGCCCTGTCTGCTCAGGCAGAGTTGCCGGAGCAGGTAAAATGGGGGATAATCACCCACCTGGCCCAAACTCCCTGTTGCCTGGTGCTCCTGAGCCTGGAAGACATCTTCGGCTGGCTGGACCAGCAGAACCTGCCGGGCACCAAGGATGAATATCCCAACTGGCGGCTGAAGCTGCCCCTGTTGTTGGAAGAACTGTCCCAAGCCCAGGAGCTGGAGCAGGCCGCCCAGATCATGCGCCGGTTCCGGACTGAGCCGATTCAGGCAACCTAAGGTGCTTCTGCCTCGCGCCCAATTTGTACTTGGCCACATATTGGATTCATTGCCTTATATTCAACTTTTCGGTAAAATTTATCTCGCTGCTTCTCGTGAGATTATTTCAGTCAGGAATAATACCTTATGACTTACCATAGTCCCCTGGTCTATAATCTCTTTCCACCTTTGGCCGGGTCCATACCGCAATGGGAAGATCACCTGCCCCGGATCGCCCGGATGGGTTTCAACTGGATTTACCTCAATCCTTTCCATTATCCCGGCTTTTCCGGCAGTCTGTATGCCGTTAAAGATTATTTTGCCTTTAATCCCCGCTTTACTCAAGGGGTGGAGGGAGACCCTTTCCAGGCCCTGCAGCATTTTTGCCACCAAGCCCGGGAAAACGGGCTGGCGGTCATGATGGATCTGGTCCTGAACCACACCGCCAGTGACGCCCTGTTGGTGGCTGAACACCCGGAATGGTATGCCAGGAACCCGGACGGCGGCCTCAAGCACCCTTCCTGCATCGACCCCGCCGACGATAACCGGGTGACGGTGTGGGGAGACCTGGCCGAACTGGAATTCTGGCCGCCGCCCGACCCTAAGGGCCTGCTGACATTTTTTCTTGAGGTCATTGCCCGCTATGTGCAGGCAGGTATTCGGGGCTTCCGTTGTGACGCCGCCTATAAAGTGCCGGGGAAGTTTTGGACCGGATTGATTCAGCAGACCCGTCAGATAAATTCGGAGGTGTGCTTTGTGGCCGAAACCCTGGGTTGCCGTCTCCCCGAAATCAAGCAGTTAAAAAAGGCCGGCTTTGATCTGCTCTACAATAGTTCCAAATGGTGGGATTTTCAGGCTAACTGGTGTCTGGAGCAATATCGGGACAACCGGAAGATCGCGCCCTCCCTCAGCTTCCCGGAAACCCATGATACGTCTCGGCTGATCGCCGAGGCTGGGGGCAACCAGGCTGTGGTGCGGCAGAGTTATCTCTTTGCCGCCTTTTTCTCCGCGGGACTGCTCATGCCCATGGGGTTTGAGTACGGTCTGCCGGCAAAACTGGACGTCATCCACTCCCATCCGGACCAGTGGCAGGAAAAGCAGTACAATCTGACGGATTTTATCACCCAGGTCAACCAGATGAAACTGAACTTCCCGGCCCTCCGGGAGGAGGGCCCCATCAAAAGGCTGACCAAATCGGGGAAGCCAGTGGTCATGTTGCGGAAATCCTCGGAAACCCATCCCGGCCGGGTGCTGGCGGTCATCAACGCCACCCTGAGTCCACAAACCGGGGTTAAAATCGATTGGTTAAAACAGTTGGGTCAACCGGGATCTGAAATTAAGGAAATAACCCCCGGAGCTGCACCGCTGCCGCCCGGGGATGTGGTCAAGATAGACTTGGAGCCGGCAGGGATTCGGCTTTTTTATGGTAACGGCAAGAAAAGTTAATAATACGATTAATTCTGGCCGACTAGGGTAAGAGTTATTGGAAGGTTCGCCCGTAAATCTCCGACAGAATCTGCGCCCCGCCCCGTTTCAGGAGCTTTTCCGCCAATTGCCGGCCCAGGCTGGCGGCTGCCGCGGGCGGACCGCTGACCTGCTCCCGGTAGATGCGGGCGCCGGTGAGGTCGCCGATGAGGCCTTCCAGGACTAACTCGCCGTTTTTCAAGGAACCCTTAGCCGCAATGGGTACCTGACAACCCCCTTCCAATCTGGCCAAAAAGGCCCGTTCCGCGGCCACCGTCACCTTGGTTTCAGGATGGTCCAAAAATTCCAGGAGATTCCTAGTTTCGGGGTCGTCCTGGCGGTATTCCAATCCCAAGGCCCCCTGGCCAATGGCCGGCAGCATTTCGCTCTCCGAAATAATCGCGGTGATCTCCCCGGCCCGCCCCAGCCGGCGCAGGCCCGCAGTGGCTAAAATCACCGCGTCCAGGTTTTCCTCCACCAGCTTCCGCAAACGAGTGTCCACGTTGCCCCGCAAGGGCACGACCTCCAGATCAGGCCGCAAGTGCATCAGTTGAGCTTTGCGGCGCAGGCTGCCGGTGCCGATGCGGCCGCCAGTAGGAATTTCCTGCAAGGAGCGATACTTCCGGGAAATAAAGGCATCCCGGGGGTCCTCACGGATGGTGGTGATGCCGATGATGAGGCCGTCCGGCACCTCCGTGGGCACATCCTTCATGCTGTGCACCCCCAGGTCCACCTCCCCGGCCAAAATGGCCATTTCGATTTCCTTGGTAAACAGGCCCTTGCCGCCGATTTTGGCCAGCGGCACGTCCTGGATCTTATCCCCGGTGGTCTTGATGATCTCCAGTTCCACGCTAACCTGAGGATGCTGGTCTTGAATCTGATTCTGCACCAGGGTGGCCTGGGCCAGGGCCAGGGCGCTCCCCCGGGTGCCGATGCGAAGTTGTTTTTTCATTATGATTGGCTATCTTATTGTCATTATAATAATTAATTTATTATGAGAAAATGACCCAATATCCCTCTCTTTTTCCCCGGCCACGTAAGTGTTGGCTTGCCGAACCAGGGCGAGGGTTATTTCTTTACCTTGGTCTTAATTTCGGTAGCGAAGAATTTTCCATCTTTTTGCCGTCCCTCTACCTCCACATAGGCGCCCATTTGGAGTTTCCCGCGTTTCTCTTTGATTCTGGTCTTGGTGTCAACCACTACCGTGCGGCCGCCGATGACCCATTCTCCCATGGTCCCGTATTCGGGCATCTGCTGCACGTTCCCGTTAAACTCCTGTTTGGCCAGGGCGACATTAAAAGCCAAAACTATGCAGGCTAAGATGATAACCGTAGCCAAAGCCGATTTTCTCATCTCGTTCTCCTTTTGTTGGAAAAAAAATTATCTATTAATGGTATTCAATGACGGATGGTTAACCGTCTCTTGATTTCCTCCAAGCCTCTCAGATAGTTACTTGAGAAATTCAGATCGCCATTTTCTTAACTTTCTGGAATGCCCTCTTGACCCACCTCAATCCAAAAGATCAATGTTTTTCATCTCGTTACTGCCTCCCCACCCCTTCCAACCGCTTCATCACCGTGGGAAAGTACTCCCTTTGGGTATGCGGCAGGAACAGCGCCGCCATGTAGCGGTCCATGAAACCGGCTGTTTCCGACAGCTCAAAATTGGTCATCATCAGGGCCACCCGCCGTTCTTCTTCCAGCATCTCCCGGGAAAAGGCCACAATCGTGGCGCCCAGCAGCGAGCCGTTGCCCACGTAAGTAAATTTTTCCAGAGGCAGGTCCGGGAGCAGACCGATGGTAATGGCATCTTCGATATTGATGAAGCTGCCGAAGGCCCCGGCCAGAATGATCTGCTCCAGGTCCAGGATGGAGAGACCGACGCTTTCCAGTAGGGTAATGTAACCGGCATACATAGCCCCTTTGGCCCGCATCAGGTTGTCGATGTCTACCTCGCTGAGCACGATATCCTGATTCACCTGGGTATTGGGGGCATACGCCAGGACGTATTCCCGACCGCTCTCGCCCTGGCGGATATGGGGCGTGTCCACATCATCCCGGAACTTGCCCTTGGGGTCGATGAGGCCGGTTTCCATCAAGGCGGCCAGAATGTTAATCAATCCCGAGCCGCAGATGCCCTTGGGTTTGACCATGCCGATGGTCATGAGCATGGGCTCCGCCGTGTCCGGGTTGATGCTGATGTCTTCGATGGCGCCCTGGCTGGCCCGCATACCGAAGCGGATGCCGCCCCCTTCAAAGGCCGGGCCCGCCGAACAGGCGGCGCAGACCATCCAGTCTTTATTGCCCACCACAATTTCGCCGTTGGTGCCGATGTCGATATACAGGGTGAGCTTGCTTTCCTGGTACATGCCGGACCCCAGAACCCCGGAGACGATGTCGCCGCCCACATAGCTGGACACATTACTCAGGCAATAGATATACACATGCTCCGCCAGCTCCAATCCCAGGTCCAGGGCCCGCACCGGCGGCACCGCGCACAGAGTGGGCACATATGGCGCCAACCGGATACTCTTGGGATCCACGCCCAAAAACAGATGCGTCATGGTGGTGTTGGCTGCCAGAGTCAGATGGGAAATCTCTTCGCTGGAGAGTTGATTTTTTTTAAGCAGGGCTTTGAGCACCGAGTTGATGGTGCTCACCACCAGTTCCTGCATGCGCTGCAGTCCTTCGGGTTTGCTGGCATAGATAATGCGGCTGATGACGTCCTCGCCGTAGCTGATCTGGGCGTTATATTCTCCTAAAGAGTCTATGATGGCCCCGCTGGTCAGGTCCAATAACTGGCCCCAGACCGTGGTGGTGCCGATGTCAATGGCAATGGCGTAATGCCTGCTGGTGGTGTCCCCCGACTCGACGCGAATCAGCCGGGGCTTGCGGGAGCGGCGTTGGGCGAAATCCAGGGTGGCCGTCACTTCAAAGTTTTTCCCCCGCATGGCTTGGCCCAGCTTCCGGGTCAGGAAAAAATCCACCGTAATATTGTCCAGGCGGTGCTGCTTCTTTAAGCCTTCCCGCAGCCGCCTGAGGTCGCAGATGTTGTCGCTCAGGGTAGGGGGCGGCAACTGGAGAAACTTTTTCTGAAAGGCCGGGTCATATTTGCCCGCCTCACGCAGTTCCTCAGCCTTGAAGGGCATGGGTCGCAATCGGGCTGCGGGCGGCTTCTGCCGTAGAAGCCGTTTATCAAAGAGCGATTCCGGGGGGATGCGAACCTCGAGGTCGGAAACCACCTGGGACTGGCAGGCCAGCCTGAAACCCAGGTTCCACTCCTCGTCCGTCTGGATGGCCCCCCGCTGGCTGTTCAACTCGCCGTTTTCCAAGATGATCTTACACTTGCCGCAGACGCCTTCACCTCCGCAGGAGGCGTTGATGTGCACGCCCGCTTCCATGGCGGCATGCAAGAGATTGGAACCTTCTTCAACTTCAATAACCACATCATAGGGCAGAAAACGAATGGTCTTTTTCACGAGCAACACCATCAACGTGGATTAACTGGATTATCTAAGTACCAAAAGTATGTTACCACAATTAGCCGGTAATGAAAACCTTAACCCCTGGGCCCAGGAAAATTAGTTGTGGATAGTTCAGCACAATATACGTCATAAACCTGGTTGGTTTTTTTCTCGTTTCCGGACGGCAAGTTTTGATCGGTTGACAGTTCAACCATGGATGATTAAATTATTTACATCAAATTATAAATAAAAAATGAACACCCCATAATCAAGGAGAAAGCCATGGAAATCTATGTCCCCACGCACCAACTCAAGCATGTTTCAGACATTCTGACGGCAGAGAAAGTAACCTTCCAGGTTACAGATAAGAAGGCCACCCTTGCCTTGGGAGGGAAAGAAGCCTTTGAGGTCACCGCCGTACAGGCCGAATTGCTGGAAACCGAGGTTCCGGCGGTTCTGGACGAATATCCGCCCAAAACCATCCGGGCCTTTCGCCTGCCTTCCGGCAAAAGACTGCTGCTCACTGATGCCGATGGCAATTACGAGCGCACCGTCGAGCCGCCTCCGGGGTGGGAACGGTAATATTGGGGAAGCGTTCATGGGTTAGTTTTCGGTTCCTATAGGGGTGGGTCTAAGACCCACCCCAAAGAGGGCCACTAAACTACTCCCATCACCGCCTTCCTTCTCTCCAACCGCACCACGCACTCGATATGGCCGGTATGCGGGAACAGATCAAACGGTTCTACGGTGATGATGTCATAGTGTTCCTGCAAGAGGTACAGGTCCCGGGCCAGCGTCGCCGGGTTGCAGGAGACCGCGATGATCCTCTGGGGTGCAAGTTCTAAAAGGGCCTGGATGACCTGGGGATGCATGCCGGCCCGGGGCGGGTCGGTGACCACCACTTGCGGACGGGGGTGGTGCGGTGACTTCAACGCCTCCCGGATGCAGTCTTTCAGGTCTCCGGCCACAAACTGGCAGTTGTCCACGCGGTTGAGCCGGCTGTTGACGTAGGCGTCCTGGACCGCGGCTTCCACCAGTTCAAAGCCCACCACCCGGCGCACCCGGTCGGCCAGCGACAAAGCGATACTACCGGCTCCGCAATAGAGGTCCCACACCGTCTCCTGGCCGCTCAACTCTGCCAGCCTGATGACCGCCCCGTATAAGGCCTCCGCCGCCTTGGTGTTGGTCTGAAAAAAGGATTGGGTGGAGATGTGAAAACGCCGCCCCCACAGCTGCTCTTCGATAAAGCCCGGCCCCCACAAGATACGGTTGGTTTCACTCTGAGCCACCTGGGCTTTCTTCTGATTCACAGAGTGCACCATAGTCGTGATGGTTGGGAATTGCCCCTGCATATGGGCCGCAAGCGCCTCCACCGCGGTCTGGTCTCCCTGGTTGGTGGTAATCAGGTGCACCAACAGCTGGCCGGTGTGTTTGCCCTCCCGGAGCACCAGAAAGCGCCAAAAACCCGAATGTCTCCGGGTGTCATACGCCGGCAACTCGCTTTCCCTGATCCAACGCCGCACCTCTGTGACAATGGTGCCCGTCAGCGGCGATTGCAGATGACATTCTTCCAGATCAAAGACACGGTTGAAGGAACCGGGAACATGCAACCCCAGGGCTCCGCCCAGGGCATCGGGGTTTTTGCCCGCGGCTATATCCTCAGCCGGTAGCCAGGGCCGGGGCGCAAAGGTAAACTCCATTTTATTGCGATAATAAAACTGCTCCGGAGAGGGCGCCGCCGGCTTGATATCTTCCGGCCGCAGCCCTGCCAAATGGTGCAGGCATTCCTGGACCTGCAGCCGCTTCCAGCGCAGCTGTTCCTCATAGGCCAGGTCCTGCCATTGGCAGCCCCCGCACAGGCCGAAATGGCGGCAGCGGGGAGCGACGTAAGCCGGAGACTGCCCCATTACTTTTATCACCCGGCCCTCAGCGAACTGCGCCTTTTTCCGGGTGATCCGGACTCGCACCCTCTGGCCGGGAACGGCGTGGTCCACGAACACTACCAGGCCTTCTATTCTTCCCAGGGCCTTGCCGCCAAACGCCAGTTTTTCAATATAAAGGTCAACCTCCGCCCCCTTGGCAAATCCTGTGGGCGAAGCTTTCTCAGTAGTCATGCAATCACCTCGCTTAATTCATCTTACCAAGACTAAACGGGAAAAGCAAAAATCCTGAACTTTGTAAACCAGGGGAGGGCTTTTCAGGTCAAAAACATGAACACCACGGAGGAAGATATGGGACAAAAGAAAACGATGGTTTGCACCGGCGGGAACTGCGGCAACGAGGCCGAGATGACCATTAAGTGAGAAGCAGTGGTCGTGTAAGTCTCATCCCCCAAAAACCATCCCCGCATACCCCACAAAGCTGGTGTCCGGCCTGATGTCGTAGCTGGTGTAGTAGTCCACCAGGGAGGCTTTGGTGGCCCCCATCGTCCTGGCCGCGCTGATCGCGGCTGCAGTCGCCCCGGCGCTGCAGGAGCTCTGGTCGTTGGCCGCCGCCTGCAGCACGCCGGGGGCATCCATTTTCAGGGCCCGGTCAACATACTGTTTGTCATTGACCTCTTTGACCCATTTCACCGCCCCGGCCCCGAAGCCTTTGGGGGCCCAGCCGTAGTTGGGGCCATAATGGGTGAGGTCGGAGGAGCCGAAGGCTAACAAAGACAGGTTCAGTTCCTGAGCTACCTGGGCCACGGCCTGGCCCAGCTGGATGGCCTGCTGGGAATGGGGGGCCCGGAGAGCCAGCAGTTTGGCTTGGGGAAAAAAGTATTTGACCATGGGAAGCTGAATTTCGATGGTATTGTCGCCGGGATATTCTGGGGCGCAGCCTATTTTCTGCTGCAGGGGCGCAAACATGGTGGTGGCCATGGGCAGGTCCCCCAGAGGTGTCTCCCAGGCATCGTCTTGTACCAGCAGGGGAGGGGAGTTGCCTCCCAAATGCCCGCCGAAAATACAAACCACCTGGGGCTGCCTGGCCTGGGCGGCCAGGTAAAAGACCCGGGCTGCCAGTCTGCCGGAAAAATACCACCCCGCGTGGGGCATGACGCCACCGTATACTGTGGCGCCGGTTGGCAGGGGTTTGACCCCTGCGACGAAAGCAGCCAGTTCGCTCTGACACTCTTGGCCGGAGCTGGGATACCAACCGACGGGCAGAGTGCGGTGACGGATAGTCATAGCAGCCTCCAATAATCCCAGGGGGAAGCCCCTAATATAAGAATTAATCTATGTGCAAATGTTTAATGAGAAACTCTTCGAGCTTGTCATTGATGTCCAGAAAGATGGGAGTGTATTCCTCCTCTTTGGGGAAGACTTTCCTGAACTTGAGGCGATAGCTTTCACCGTGCAGGGTGATGAGATACTCCGGCATGGCGTCGCTGCTGGAGAGCAGGGTAACCTCGATCTCTTCAGTCATGTCCGCAATATTGACAAATAAAGTCTGTTTGCTGCCGCGTAACGGACCGATCGCCTCGAGACGGGCACCCACTTCCTCGCCTTTCAACATCAGACTGAGACCCCTGGGTATGGCAGGCGTCAGACGGCTGGAAGTCGGGGGCGGCGCTGCCGGCGCCAACGGCTTGAACGTGGGAGGCGCCGCCTGTTTTTGAGCCCGAACCTGGAAAAAGTGCGACGCTTCCTCGGGAAACAGCGAATAGGTCAGGACATCTTCCTCCTGGGTGAGGCCGGGCGGCTGCCGTAGACGACCCTCCCAGGACTGTCCCCGCTCCGCCTCCCGGGCCCCCAGGGCGCGTTGGCGCAGCTCTTCATTGGCCAGGGAATACAGCGGTCCATACCGCCCCTTGATCAGATCCACCATGTCTGCCGTGAGATTTTCGTAGCGCCGTCCGGCAAAGACATTGGCCATCGCCTGGTCACCGATGATCTCCAGGATGCGGCCTTTGAGGGACAAAAATCCCAGATCGCTCCAGACCCGGTGGGCTTCTTTGAAGGCTGCCTGCTGCCGATCCCGGGCATTTTGGCGCCGTAGCTCCTCCCGCAAGTAGTCCTTCATCATCCCCGGCAGAAAGCCCTCGGCAGTACTGTCCTCCACCTTCCGGGGGGGCGGCTCCTGATACCGGTGGGTTTCTTTTAAGGCCTCAAGATAATCCGTAATGGTGTCAAAGGTTCCCGTATCTATCTGAGGATCATGTAACGTGCCCCCCAGAGAAAAAACCAGATCCTCCACCGCCGGCGGACCTTCCGACCAGGATAGAGGCTTCAGCAAGGTGTCCACCCGCTCCACCCCTGCCCGGATGCCCACGAGATAGGCCTCCAGGGCTTTCTTGTGATTGTCGTGCAGGTGCAAACGCAGCGGTTGATGCAGGTTCCATCTGTAGGTGGTGACCAGAGAGGCCACTTTGTTCGGGAGTCATAATTCCCAGAGAATCATTGATGCAGATGGCATCTGCCCCCAGGTTGATCATGTCCTCGGCCAGGCGCAGGTAATCCTGCTGGGTGACGGCAGGATTGAGAGAAAACAATACCGTGGCCTCCACCTCCTTACGCAGTTCCTTGGCCATGGCAATGGCTAACCGCATATTTTCCAGATCGTTGAGCTGGTCGTAGATGCGAAAAATATCAATGCCCAAACCCGCGGCTTTGGCCAAAAATTTCCTCACCACTTCTTTATGGTAGGGTTTGAAACCCACCAGCATCTGACCCCGTACCACCATCTGCAAAGGCGTGTTCCGGATGGCCCGGCGCAACCGTTTCAGGCGCTCCCAAGGGTCTTCCTGCAACTCCGTTAAGGCCGTATAAAATGTGGAGCCGCCCCAGCAGTCGATGGAATAGAAACCGACCCGGTCTAAAAGCTTTCCCAAACGGGTAAGATCTTCCTGACGCAGTTCTTTAAGAACAAAATTCTCAACGCCATCCCGCAGCGTGGTGTCAGTCACATGCACCGGTAGAGACATTATTGCATCTCCGCATAAAAATAGTTCATTTCAAAAAACAGGGCCGCCGCGGCAATGTAATAGATGTCAAAAGGCTCCTTGATGTCTTCGTAGCTCAATTCCTGAATTTTTTTCTCCATATATTCGGTAGTATAACGCCCGCTCCGGAATTCTTCATCTTTGAGAAGTTTTTTATACAGGGGAATGGTGGTTTTGACCCCCCTGATATTATATTCGTCCAAGGCCCGGCCCATGCGATTCACGGCCTCCTCCCAGGTGTTGCCCCAGGCGCACAGCTTTGACAACATGGGATCGAAATAGGGCGGCACCTCGTAGCCGCCGAAAATGCAGCCATCGATACGGATGCCGATGCCGCCGGGGGATTGATACTTGGTGATCTTACCCGGCGAGGGAAAGAAATTATTCCGGGGATCTTCGGCGTTGATCCGGCACTGAATCGCGTGGCCCCAGAATTTGACGTCTGCTTGGGTGCAACATAAGGCTTCACCCGCCGCAAGTTTGATCTGTTCCTTAACGATATCAATGCCGGTGATTATTTCGGTGATAGTATGCTCAACCTGGATACGGGTATTCATCTCCAGGAAATAATAATTAAGGTCCTGGTCCACCAGAAACTCCACCGTGCCCACCGTGTGATAGTTTATCTCCCGGGCCGCCTTTTTGGCTATTTCCCCCATGGCCTCGCGTTTTTCCGGGGTGAGCACCAGGGAAGGGGCGATTTCGATGAGCTTCTGGTGTCGTCGCTGGATGGAGCAATCCCGTTCCCCCAGGTGCACGACATTGCCATATTTGTCAGCCATAATTTGAATTTCGATGTGTTTGGGCTGGGTGATGAATTTCTCCAAATACACCGCCTCATCGCCAAAGGCCTTTTTAGCCTCGGCCCGGGCGATGGGCAGACCCTGACCTAATTCTTCCCCATTGTTCACCAGCCGCATACCCTTGCCGCCGCCCCCGGACTGGGCTTTGATCATCAGGGGATAGCCGATGCGTCCGGCCCACTCCGTTGCTTCCGAATCAGTCTCAATCACTGGGGAGCCGGGCACCAGGGGCACTCCGGCCGCAGTCATCATTTCCCGGGCCCGGATTTTGTTACCCATGGACCGGATAGCCGCCGCCGTCGGCCCGATGAACCCCATTCCCGCTTCTTCACAGGCCTGGGCAAAACGCCAGTTTTCGGAAATGAAGCCGTAGCCGGGATGGATGGCGTCGGCGCCAGCCCATTTGGCCACCCTGATGATCTGGTCATAATCCAGGTAACCGGCAATGGGGCCGGGCGTCACCAGAATCGCCTGATCCGCTTTGGTGATGTGGACGGCGTTGGCGTCTTGTTCGGTAAAGATGCTTACGGTGGCGAGGCCCAATTCCTTACAGGCGCGAATGATGCGAATGGCAATCTCACCGCGGTTGGCCACCAGAATTTTTTTAAACATAATAGTTTGCCCCTTACAGGCGATTATACCCTAATTTAATTATATTTCGCAGCTTATTGTCAAGGCTAAAGCCAGATAAGGGAAGGGGATTG
This sequence comes from uncultured delta proteobacterium, assembly GCA_963780995.1. Lineage (GTDB taxonomy): Bacteria > Desulfobacterota > Desulfobaccia > Desulfobaccales > Desulfobaccaceae > Desulfobacca. The sequence continues at coordinate 18,258 of CAWAEI010000032.1, read as the reverse complement.
ACCTGCGGGGAGAATTCGTTGCTTTGAGCGGAAAAATTCGCAGTGGATTAATAAAAAAAACGGCGCTCTGGCGTCCCTGCCTGAGCCCCGTTTTCATGATGCCTCAAGAACTGATCGCTTTTGACGGAGAACTATCAGCCTCTCACCCTGGACCTACCTTTCCTGACTTTTGGGGCGGGTTCAAACTCCGCAGGAGGCGGACACTCCCGGGGTAACATGACCGGGGCAGGAATATCCGGACAGACCTCTGCCAGAAAATCGTAGCTTTTGCCCAAATAGGTATATTTTTTTGGTTCAATCCGCATATTTTTATAATATACCTGCTTGCCGTCGACATAGCCGAAGATATTGGCGTTCGGTTTCCAGACGGTGTATTCCATCTGGCCCCTAGCCGGCAAGATCAGAATGGCGCTGCTGTCGTGCGATGGAATGGAGATGTCCAGCGCGGAAAAATTTCGAATCAGACCGACATAAGGGCGAATGTCTTTACCCCGGATCTCATCATTTGTAACCAGATCAGGACCACAACACCCCCACAGGAGAGATAACAAGACTACAAACATGCCTAGATTTTTACCTGACATCATCTTCCCGGCCTTCCTTGGTTGTTGAGAGGGCACTATCAGTCCCGGCCAATGTGAGCGGATACCCTTCCGGGTAAAATCCGGAAAACTTACCAATACAGGCAATTAAACCACATCTTTTTCATCGGCTGCTTGGCTATTTTTCTTTAAGATTAAAAACATCCTCCGGTTTTTTTCTTTCTTAACCTGCCTGGCACTCTCTGCCAACTACTCCTCCTCCACCGCCTCCCCGGTGATTTCGGCCACTTCCCGAAGCAGGGTCTGCAGCAGTTCGCCTTCGGGGACCGTCCGGATCAACTCACCCTTCTTGATCAAGGCGCCCACTCCTTTACCGCCGGCAATGCCCACGTCCGCTTCCCTGGCCTCGCCAGGGCCATTCACCACGCAGCCCATGATGGCCACTTTGATAGGCGTGGTCAGGTACATGAGACGCTTTTCCGCCTCTTCGGCCAGACCGAATAGATCAATCTGGCAGCGGCCGCAGGTGGGGCAGGAGATTATCTCCGGCCCCCGTTCCCTGAGGTGCAGGGCCCGCAGGATTTCATAGGCCACCCGCACTTCTTCCACCGGATCCCGGGTCAAAGACACCCGCATGGTGTCGCCGATGCCTTCGGACAGCAGCCAGCCCAGGCCCAGGGCTGACTTCACTGTGCCGGCGATCAGCCCGCCGGCCTCGGTGACCCCGATGTGCAGGGGATAATCCACCTCTTGGGAAAGCTGCCGATAGGCCGCCACCGTCACCAGCACGTCCGAAGCCTTCAGGGAAATCTTGAAATTTTCGAACTTCCAGTCTTCAAACTGTCGGATCCACCGCCGGGCGCTGGCCACGAGAGCTTCAGGAGTGGGACCGCCGTATTGCTCCATGAGGTCTCCCTCCAAAGAACCGGCGTTTACCCCCAGACGCAGGGATTTGCCCAATTCCCGGCAGGCCTCCACCACCGTCCGGGTCTTGGCCGCGCCCCCCAAATTCCCCGGATTGATGCGCACCGCATCCGCCCCGGCCTCCAAGGCCCCCAGGGCCAGTTTGTGGTTAAAATGAATGTCGGCAATGAGCGGCACGGTACACGCGGCCTTGATGGCGCCAAAGGCCTTTAAAGCCCTGTTATTGGGCACCGCCAGTCGGACGATCTCGCACCCGGCCTTAACTAAACGCTCAATTTGGGCCAGGGTAAGGTCAATCTGGCAGGTGTCGGTGTTGGTCATGGACTGCACCGACACCGGCGCCCCACCCCCCACCTGGACGCCACCCACAAAAATGGCCCGGGTAGGCCGCCGGGGTTTCAGCAAATTGCTTCCTGCGTTCACCAAAATTCTCCCTGTCTTCTTCCTGTTGGCGTCAATGACCCTTGTAGACATCTCCCCTCGGCCCGATCTCGTAGATTTTGACCTCTCGGATAGAGGATGCGCCAACCTCCAACCTGGTATCTAAAGGATGCCCCTTGGCCTGATAGCTTCTTAATGTTGGGGTTATTTTTAGGATTGGCCTCCAGGGCCAGTAAACATCTATCCAACCCTCGCCGGAGTTTTAAAGGGAGGCGGTCATAGACCTTGCGAGCCGACTTCATGATCAGGACATTATACGGCATCGGTTTTAATATCTCGCCAGGAGACATATTCTCCCTTGGCGTACTCTTCTCGTCCCCTGGCAATGGCCTTTATTTCTGCCTCAGTAGGCTCAACCTCATCAGGTTCCTGAATAAACCGGGCATACTCCAGGGACTCCTCAGGCAGGGTATTCAGAACCTGGTTAATTTCATCTCGGATACTCATCTACAGATCCTCCCTTGACTCTCTATGTCTGTAATCCGTTCTTTATGGACATACAAAGTATATTCCAAGTTCATCGGCAACTTTTTTGCGAATTGGAATAGATATTCTCGTCGATGCTCTTTACTTATTAACCTGAGGCTCATCATCAAAATAGGCCTGGAGGTTCTTCTTTGGAATCTGTACTTTTTTCCACCGAAACTGCAATAATGCTCCCCAACATCTCCCTGACAGGTTCCCGCCTGGTCTCAAGTCAGGATTGTTTTAGCTGCAAGCTGATCGCTGACCGCTGAAAGCCCTAAAAAAAATTTTGCCCCCAGGATTGGTTTTTGATAAGGTGAATTACATTTTTCAAGATTCAGAAGAGGTGATTTTCTTATGATTCCACGCTACAGCCGACCCCAAATGGTCCGCATCTGGACGGAAGAAAATAAATTTCACACCTGGCTCCAGGTGGAGCTGGCCGCCCTGGAGGCCATGGCCCTCCACGGCCTGGTTCCCAAGGCCGCCGTGTCCCATATCCGGGAAAAGGCCCGCTTCGAGGTGGCCCGCATCGAAGAGATCGAGGCCCAAACCAAACATGACGTCATCGCCTTCCTCACCAACGTGGCCGAATACGTCGGCGAGGACAGCCGCTACCTGCACTACGCCCTGACCTCCTCGGATATTCTGGACACCGCTACGGCCCTGCGCCTCCGGGAGGCCGCCGACCTGCTGCTTGTCGACCTGGACCAGATCATGGCCGTTTTACAGGACCGGGCCCAGGAATTCAAACACACCATCTGCATCGGCCGGTCCCACGGCATCCATGCCGAACCTATGACCTTCGGCCTCAAGTTCGCCCTCTGGTACGCGGAAATGCAGCGTCACCGGGAGCGTCTGGTCCGGGCCCGGGAGGTGGTCAGCGTCGGCAAGTTCTCCGGCGCCGTCGGCACCTTCGCCCACCTGCCCCCGACCGTGGAAGAGACCGCCTGCGCCCGGTTGGACCTCAAACCCGCATCCCTGGCCACCCAGGTGATTCAGCGGGACCGCTACGCCGAATATTTCACCACCCTGGCCCTCATCGGCGGCACGGTGGAAAAAATCGCCGTGGAGATCCGCCACCTGCAGCGCACCGAGGTCCGGGAGGCCGAGGAGTTCTTCAGCGCCGGGCAAAAAGGCTCTTCTGCCATGCCCCATAAACGCAACCCCATCCTCAGCGAGAATATCTCCGGACTCTCCCGCGTCCTCAGGGGCAATGCCCTGGCTGCCATGGAGAACATGGCCCTGTGGCACGAACGGGACATCAGCCACTCCTCGGTGGAGCGGATCATCGCCCCCGACAGCACCATCCTCCTGGACTTCATGCTGGGCCGCCTCACCGGCCTCTTGAAAAACCTGCTGGTCTACCCCGAAACCATGCAGAAAAACCTGGGACTCACCCGGGGCCTGATCTTCTCCCAGCGCCTCATGCTGGAACTGGTCCATAAAGGCGTCACCCGGGAAGAAGCCTACCTCCTGGTCCAGGGCCCGGCCATGCGCGTCTGGCAGGAAGGCCTGGACTTCCCCACCCTCATCCGCCAGGACCCGGAGATCGCCAAACACCTCACCCCCCAGGAAATCGACGCGGTCTTCGACCTCCAGGAATACGTCAAACACGTGGATTATCTCTTCCAGCGTGTCTTCGGGGCCTAAATCCCGCTAGAAATTACATCATTCGTCCAAAGTTCTGCCGGTTATTTTCCCCTCTCCCCTCGAGGGGAGAGGGTCAGGGTGAGGGGTGTATCAGACATTACTTTGGGTCATAACCATAAAGCTTTCGTAGGGCGGGAAAGCGAAGCGCATCCCGCCTTGTGGCCTTCGTTGAAATTTTTCAAAGGTCACTTTTAGCAACGATTATAAAGGAACTCGATATGTTTGTCGTCATTCTGATGTATCTGGGAGTAGGCGCCATCGCCGGCGTCCTGGCCGGCCTCCTGGGCGTCGGCGGCGGGCTGGTCATCGTCCCGATGATGGTTTTCGCCCTGACCTGGCAGGCAACCCCCCCGGAGCACATCATGCACCTGGCCCTGGGCACCTCCATGGCCTCCATCATCTTCACCTCGGTCTCCAGCTTTATGGCCCACCACCGCCGGGGTGCGGTGCAGTGGCAGGTGGTGCGCCGCATCGTCCTGGGCATCCTGCTGGGCACCTTCCTGGGCGCTTCCCTGGCCTCCCGGCTGTCCACCAATGTCTTAAAAGCCATGTTTGTGATCTTTCTCTACTACATGGGCATCCAGTTCCTGTCAAACCGCCAGCCCAAACCCAGCCGCACCCTCCCCGGCCCCTGGGGCATGTTCGGGGTGGGTAACGCCATCGGCGTGGTCTCCGCCTTTGTGGGTATCGGCGGCGGCACCTTATCGGTCCCCTTTATGATCCATGGCAACCTGCCGGTGCACACCGCCATCGGCACCTCCGCGGCCATCGGTTTCCCCATCGCCGTGGCTGGCGCCGCGGGCTATCTCGTCAACGGCCTCGGGGCAACCAATCTGCCCCCCTGGTCCCTCGGGTATATCTATCTGCCCGCCCTCATCGGCATTGTCGGCTGCAGCGTCCTCACCGCGCCCCTGGGAGTACGCCTGGCCCACAGCCTGCCCGTGGACCAACTCAAGCGGGTCTTCGCGGTCCTGCTCCTGGTCATGGGCACCAAGCTGCTCCTTGACCTGCTGCGCTAACCCCGGATAAAAATTTCCTTGTCGCGGCCTTTCTCTCTTGATATTAAAACAACAGTTTCATACAATAAATTCAAACATCAGTTTTAAAAATTAACGAATTCCAACTCCGGTTCACCGGGCGACCAACAATCTATTAACCCAAAACCGAAAACTATCTTTTCACTTTTGACGTTGCACTTCACACTTTACCGAAAACCGGAAACCGAAAACTGAAAACTAACCTTAAGAATGCTCCTTCAACCATCTCCGCCGCCCTTGAAACCCGGCAGCGCCTCCTGGAGGCCGCCGGCGAAGTCTTCGCCGCCCGTGGCTTTCGCCAGGCCACCGTTAGGGAAATCTGCCGCCGGGCCAATGCCAATCTCGCCGCGGTGAATTATCACTTCCGGGACAAAGCCGGACTCTATGCCGAGGTTCTGGAGTACGCTCACCTCCGGGCCTTCGAGAAATATCCCCTAAACGGCCCCGACTATGACGCCCTCCCCGCCGCCGGGCGTCTGTGCGCCTTTATCCACCACGTCATCTTCAAACTCTTTGATGCCGACATGACTACCTGTCGCTTCAAATTAATGGCCTGGGAAATGATCGAACCCACCCCCGCCTTGGATTCTCTGGTGGCCAACATCATCCGCCCTATGGAACAGCGGTTAAGGGCCATCGTCCGGGAACTACTGGGACCCGGGGCCACGGACGAACAGGTCCGTCTCTGCCAGCTCAGTATTATCGGTCAATGCCTCCATCACCGGCACGCCCAACCGGTTATCCAGCGGCTTTTCCCTGAACAGCAGTACGGTCCGGAAGATCTTAGAGCCCTGGCCGACCACATCACCCAGTTCTCCTTACAGGCTCTGCAAGGACTGGCCCTGGCGCCGCAAGGGGTTGCCCCATCATGACGGGAATCTTAAGAATCGCTTTTAAACTGTTAGTCAACGACAAGGCCAAATTTGCCGCCTTGATCGTCGGCATCACCTTCGCCATGTTCCTCATGGTCCAGTTGACCTCCATCTTCGCCGGCATTCTCCAAAAAGCCTCAGCCAACGTCATTAACATCGGTGCCAAAGTCTGGATTATGGACCCCGCGGTCAACAATCCCTTGAACAGCATCCCCATGCCCGATTACATCCTGGACGCCATCCGCAGCATCGATGGCGTTAACTACGCCGTGCCGTTATATTCCAGCGCCTCTTTGGTCAAATTGAACAACGGGGTCTACCAGGCAGTGACCGTCCTCGGACTGGATGACACCAGCCTGGTGGGCCGGCCCCAACTGCTGGAGGGCAAAATCGAGGATATCTACGGCGACAACGCCTTTATTGTGGTGCGCGACCAGGAATACGCCAAATTAGGCAACCCTCCCCTGGGAACGACCTTTGAATTAAATGATCACCGGGGGGTCATCGTCGGCATCGCCCAGGTCACCACCAGCGGCCTGTTCGGCATGCCCACCCTGTATACCACCTATCGCCGGGCCATCCAATATATTCCCAACCAACGGTTTACCGCGGCCTACATCCTGGTGGAGCCGAAAAGCGAGCAGGATATTCCTCATATTAAGGCCAGAGTCGCCGCCCTGGGCTATCTCGGGCTGACCAAAGAGGAATTTATCCAGCGGATTTCGGATTATTATAAATACCAGACCGGGATTGGCACCAACATCCTGATCATGACCATCACCAGTTTCCTGGTGGGCCTGTCCATCTCCGGCCAGACCTTCTATACCTTTGTCCTGGAAAATCTGGACAAATTCGGCGCCCTGAAGGCCATCGGCGCTAAAAATCGCGAACTGGTCTACATGATCCTCTTTCAAGCCTTTTTCACCGGCTGCACCGGCTACGGCCTGGGCGTCGGCCTCTCGGCCCTGTTGATCAACATCGCCGTCCGCAAGGTGCCGGGGTATGCCGGCAATATCACCTATTTCAATCTCGGCCTGGCCTTCGTCATGTTGCTCGTCATCGTCGTTGTTTCCAGCTACATTGCGGCCCGCAAAGTCATCCGCGTGGAGCCGTTTGAAATCTTTAGAGGTTGATATGGCCGGCCCTGCCGTCAAAGCCGAAAATCTGGACAAATGGTTCGGTGCCGGGGAGGCCAGAACTTACGCCGTCCGCAAGGTCAGCTTCGAAGCCGGTTTCGGGAAAATGCTCTACATCGTCGGTCCCTCCGGCAGCGGTAAAACCACCCTGCTGAGTATGATTTCCGGGATCTTGCGGCCGGATGCCGGCACCGTCGTGGTCCAAGACAAAGAAATCTGGAACCTCAGCCCCAACGAAATCGCCGATTTTCGCCTGCATCATATCGGTTTTGTCTTTCAGGACTATCACCTTTTTCCCAGACTGACCACGGTAGAAAACGTCGCCATTCCCCTTATTATCCAGAAGCAGGATTGGCAGGATTCCATCGATAAAGCCATGCAAATTTTGGACGTTGTCGGCCTCAAGGACCGGGCTCACCTAAACCCGGTCAAATTAAGCGGCGGCGAACAGCAACGCGTCGCCATCGCCCGGGCCATAGTCGCCCGTCCCGATATCTTAATCTTCGATGAACCCACCGCTTCCCTAGACGGCGTCACCGGTAAAAAGATCATCGGCTTCGTCAAAGAAAACATCCTCAACGAGCACCGCTGCATCCTCATTGTCACCCACGACAGCCGCATCTTCGAATATGCCGACCAGATGATCATGTTGGAAGACGGCGCCATTGTGAAGACCGTCGAAGGAGGTCTGCTTGAGAAATAAGATCCTGTTCCTCCTGGCCATCCTGGGCGTGGTGACCGCTATTGTCACCGCCTATCAATTCAGCCAGGAGAAAAAAGCGCTGCCGCCGGTGTTTAACCCCGCCACCAACCCGTTCGCCAAAGGCGTCTATTCCACCGGTATCATTGAAAGCTACCAGTTGAATGGAAGCAATATCAATATCTTCCCCGAAGTTTCCGGCACTGTCACCCAGATTCTGGTCACTGAAGGCGCCAAAGTTACCCAGGGTACTCCCATGCTTCTGGTTGACGATTCCATCCAGAGGGCTACCGTTGAGCAGCTCAAAGCCCAAGCCAATGCCTCCACTGCCTTGTTGCAGCAACTCCAAGCCCAGCCCCGCCCGGAAAATCTCCAGGTCTCCAAGGCCCAGGTTGACTATGCCGCCGCCAATCTCAGGACGGCTCAGGACCAGTTCCATAAAGTCCAGACCTCCCATAACCTGGACCCCAAATCGGTAAGCCGGGATCAACTGGACAACGCCGCCAACGCCGTCAACGTGGCCAAAACCAACCTTGAGGTGGCCCGGCGCCAATACGACCTGACCAAAGCCGGCGCCTGGATCTATGACATTCGCAATCAGGAACATCAGTCCAAAGCCGCCTCCAAGTCGTCTGCCGCCGCCCAGGCCCTGCTGGCCAAATATACCCTCCGGGCCCCGGTGGACGGGGTCGTTCTGGCGGTCAACACCGCCGTGGGCAGTTTCATCTCCCCCCAGGGTTCCTACGGCACCTATACTCAGGGGTTTTATCCGGCCCTCGTCCTGGCCAACGCCGAACCGTATTTCGCGGTCAGGTGTTTTATTGACGAGATTCTCATTCCCAGGTTGCCGGCCACCGACATGAAGGCCCAGATGTTCATCCGGGGCGCCAACACCAGCCTCCCTCTGGAATTCGACCGCCTGCAGCCTTATGTCACCCCCAAAATTCAACTCTCGAACCAGAGAACCGAAAGAGTGGACACCCGGGTGCTCCCCATCCTGTTCCGCTTCCAACCTACTAAAGACCTGAACGTCTACCCCGGCCAACTGGTGGATGTCTACGTGGAAACCAAATGAAACCGTTTTCAGTTTTCAGTTTTCGGGGCATTTTTCTCCCCTTTTTAAAGGGGGGTCAGGGGGGATTTGCCAACCTCGTTTTCAATTGTCCCCTCTCCCCTCTGGGGGAGAGGGTCAGGGTGAGGTGGTAACAGGTGAATAAAATATTACTATTAGTCACGGCCACCTGTCTCTTATTTCCCTTCCTCCTCACCGGTTGCGCCGTCGGCCCCGACTTCGTCCGTCCCCAGTCCCCCGCAGTGGATCAATACACCCAGGGCCGGGAACCCACCCAAACCATCGCTGCGGCTGGCCAGACCCAGCACTTTGACTACGGCAACACCATTGCCGCTGACTGGTGGCAGGTTTTCAAATCCCCGCAACTCACCGAGATCATCAAGGAAGCCGTGGCTCAAAACCGCACTCTCGCCGCGGCCGAAGCCAGACTGCGGCAAAACCAGGAGCTCCTCCGGGCCGGCTACGGCGTCTTCTTCCCCCAGGAGACTGCCAACTTCAGCGCCGTCCGCCAGAAGTTTTCCCCCGTCCAGTTCGGCATCGGCACCCAAGGGAGTACCGTTTTCCCTGTTCACCCCCCAGGTCAGCGCCAGTTACCTCCTGGACCTCTTTGGCGGCCAGCGCCGTCACGTCGAGGACCTGGCCGCCCAGGTGGATTATCAGGGCTACACCGCCCAGGCCGCCTATCTCACCCTGCTGGGCAATGTCATCAATGCCGGCATCGCTCAGGCCGCCTACCAGGCTCAGATCGAAGCCACGGAACAGATCATCGGTCTGGTCAAAGAACAGGTGCGGCTCACCGAAACCCAATCCCAGGCGGGCACGGTGCCTTATGCCAGCGTCGTTAGCCTGCAGACCCAGCTAGCCAGCGCCGAAGCGAGCCTTGCCGCCCCTCAACAAAATCTCAGCAAAACCAACCATCTTCTGGCCGCCCTGGTGGGGCGCCCTCCCGGGCTCTGGCTACCGCCCCGCCTGGCTCTGACCGATATCACCCTGCCCGGTAAACTGCCGGTCACCCTGCCCTCGGAACTGGTGCGCCGCCGGCCGGACATTCTCGCCGCCGAGGCCCAACTGCACAGCGCCAGTGCCAAAATCGGCGTCGCCACCGCCGCCATATTCCCGAACCTCACCTTGAACGCCGACCTGGGCAAAAACCTCTCCGACCTCACCAAGCTGTTCGGACCGGCCGGCCAGTTCTGGAGTGTCGGCGGTACCGTGGCCCAGCCCCTTTTCCAGGGAGGGAGCCTGTGGTTTCAACGCCGGGCCGCCCTCGAAGCCTATCAGGCCTCCCTGGCCGATTACCAGCAGGTCGTCATCACCGCCTTCCAACAGGTGGCCGACGCCCTCCGGGCCCTGGAAAACGACGCCCAGACCCTCAAGGCCCAAGCCGAGGCCCTGAACGCCGCCACCCAGGCCCTGCACCTGGTCAAAGCCAACCACCAGGCCGGCCTGGTTAACTACCTCCAGATCCTCACTGCCGACAACCAATACCAGCAGGCCAAACTGGGCTACATCCAGGCCCAGACCCTGCGACTCCAGGACACCGCCGCCCTCTTCGTCGCCCTGGGCGGCGGCTGGTGGAGACCAGGCACCAGAATAGCAGGGGCGGGGGCCGGCGGCGGTCAATGACCCGTAGGGGCGGGCCCCCGTGCCCGCCCAGAAACGTAGGACGGTAAAACGTACCACCTCCCGTCTTTCCTGCTAAGGTCCAGTGGTCAGTGATCAAAAATCCGTCTTCCCTTCGTAAGGGCACGGCGTGCCGTGCCCTTCCTGGCTGTTTTTTATCCACTGCAGACATTGACAGATCTGTTTTCCTCTGGCATATAGTACATGGACCAAAAGTTTGCAGCCTGCCCCTTTTCCTCATGGATTCTTCTTGGGGGAGAAGAAGTCCTAAACGGAGAGGATAAGGAACGGTGGACAAACGTGCTTTGAAAAAGGGGGGAATGAGATGACGAGTATCGTCCATCAAACCAAGTATGGTGACACCATTTTTGTGTCACAGCCATTACCAGCCGCCCAAGCTATGGTTACCTGGGCGGTGGAGACCTACGGCCTCCTGGTTCACTCCCTGAAAGTGCTCAGCAATGGGTGCGTCAAGGTTGAAATCCCCGGTTTAACCGCGGTAACCTACGCGCCGGCCGGCACCCCGGAGGTTCAGGCTATCCCAATCTGCTAAAGCTTTGTGGCTGGAAAATTAAAAGGCGGCTCTTGCGGGCCGCCTTTACAGTCTCTTCAGATCACTTTTCATCATGTCGAGCGGGCCTCCGTTCCCGCCTAAATACCCGACTAATTTCGGCGATTGGTGAGGTTGTGGTGGGAATCTAGCCCCTGGCTCATGGCCTGATTAAAGGCCTTGATGACCTCGCGCTCATAGGCTGAGGTGCATTCGGCATTATAGACCCGCAAAACCCGCCTGAGATCCCCGTCATATTTCGTGAGCAGTCTGGACAGCACCGCCGTCCCGCCCATGATATTTTCCCGGGGATTGCGGGAGTCCACCCCATATTTTCTGGCCGTATCCTGGTGTAATTGCATCAGGCCATAGCAGCGCCCCTGCCCCGAGGTCGCGTTCGGGTTATATCTCGATTCAATGGCGCAGACCGCCTGAATGAGGTAAGGGGAGACCTGATATTTCTGGGCCGCTTCCTTGATGTAGTTCCAGTACTCCTGCTTTAGTTCCAGTCTCCCGATCTTGGGAGGGGTCTGCGGCCAGGGGTCAAATTTCCTGATTTGAGAAGGGGTTTGGGACTTGAGAGCAATTTTCCCGATCTGGGGAGAGGTCTGGACCCCGAGATCAGCCCCGGCACTTGCGGTTAAAAGCAAGAGCAACGCGGTTATTGATAAAAAAATAGAACATTTTTTCAAATCGTCATTACCTCCTGTGCTTAAGGCATTAGGCTGCCGCGGTGCGGCTAGGGCTGGAAGATGAGGGCTAAGCAGTGTGAACGGGGATGGTTAAAAGGTCGGCCCTGTGAATGCCTTCAATTGTGTAGCTCTGTCATGCAGATTTGTGCTATTTATCACAATTAATTCACAAAAGCAATAAAAATGATACATGATTACAATAATGTGGCTGGAAAAATGAGGTAATCCGATAGGTTAATTAATATATTGTAATAAAAAAATTAACGCTAAAAATACCTTTTGACCCTGCAACTGGGTCAGGGTGAGGGGTGAATCAGACCCTGCTAAGATAAAAAAGCCAGAGGTTTGAGGGCGGGCCAGCGACGCGCCTCCAGGGGCAGCTATTACCAAGGGCAATAATTAGATTACCTTCCCCCTCACCCTGACCCTCTCCCCCAGAGGGGGCGAGGGGAATAAGGAGCAAACTATTTTATGCTCCTGGTAATAACTGCGGCACAAACGCCCTGGCCGGAGCAGCTTGGCAGTCGGCGCGGTGGTTACTAGCCAGACGTCCTTTACTAACGCCGAATTCTGCCGTCATAAGGCCCATAAGGGGGTAAAGCATTCGGATATGGATTGGCGGGATTTGATCCTCTATACCTGCTGTCATGAGGATTAAATTGTCCGGTATACGGGTTAAGCGTCCCTGGTTGGGAGGCGGATTCCTGCCTGGCCTCTTGCGGGGTTTGCCAATGCCCTTCCACCTTGGTGCCGTCACTTTTAGTGGAAGGCTCGATCCATTTTTGCGCCGAGGCGGTTACCGGCAAAAAAACGAATCCAAAAATCAGGGCGAGGAGAATTTTTTTCATGACTTTTTCCTTATGGTGACCAGGTAACGGTTAACTGCTGGAGGTTATCATACCACGTTGCAATCAAAGTGCTATTAATCCCCCCCTCACCCTAACCCTCTCCCCCCGCTGGCGGTTGGGAGAGGGGATTAAGGATAAAGTGCCCATTTGATTGCCCATTAGTATCAGGCCGCCCGGCCCAACAGCTTGTTTCCCCATCCGGGGAGCGGGCCGGCGGCTCTTTAGACAAATTTTAACATATTTTACACATAACCAGGTCAAAAAATTACCTTTAGGCCCATGGCCGGCGGCAGGGAAGAGACGAGAGGGACGACATTATTCGAGAGGGGGGTAGGAGTTTTGAGTTTCGGGAGGATGGTTGCCGAGAGGGGCGGCACCGGCGCGGCCTGTTACAGGGTTTTTGGAGACCAGGAAGGGAAAGGCTTGCAGGAACAGGTCGGGGGCCGCAGGTGCGGCCGGGAGAGTTTTGAGTTCTGAGTTTCGAATTTCGAGTTTGGGAATGGCAGGTGGCCGGGTCAGGGACGGTTGGTTAGCGGGAGGCGCGGTGCTGTCGGCCAGATAATCGGCGGGATGCACTCCGCTTTGGCTGGCGCCGCCCTGCGGGTCCCGCCCGACACAGGGGTTTGGCGCGGAAATTTTTTCACTAAGGGTATCTTTTTGATATTGTTTGCTAAAGTACTTAAAAAATCGTGAAAGGCGCGGTAATTTCGCGCTTTTTTCGCGGTTGTTTCGCGCCTGATTTTCGGTTTCCAGTTTCTGGTTCCCGGCTTGGCTGGGGGCAATCTGGTCCAGGCGGGGGAGAATTTGCCGGAGCAGTTCCGGGCTGATGCCGGGAGGGAGAGGATTGCCGAGTTCAGGGGCAGCGGTTTCTGGTTGCCGGTGTCCGGTTTCCGAAGGTGGCTTCAGAGTGGAGTGCGGGCGCAGAGTGAGGGAAGGCTGATGAGCGGGAGGCGCGGCGTTGCTTTCCAGATGATTGGCGGGAGGCGCTACGCTTTGGCTGGCGCCGCCCTGCGGGTCCCGCCCGACACAGGGGTTTTTCGCGCTAATTTTTTCACTGATATTATCTAATTGATATTGTTTGTTATTCATCCTTAGCAGGGCGCGAAATTTCGCGGTAATTTCGCGCTTTTTTCGCGCTTAATCGCGAATGATTTGCGGCGGCCAGTTGCCGGTTGGCGGTTGGGGAAGTTTCGAGTTTCGAACCGGGAGTGGCGAGAATAGAGGGTAAGGCCAGGGTCGGGTCAAGGTCGAGCCTGGACAGCAGGCGGGAGAGTTCCTCGGCCACGCCGGCTTTGGCAGCACGGTCGTCAGGTTCAGCAGCAGCCTCGGCAGAGCCGTCTGCGTCGGCAGCGTCATCCAGGTCGGGGAGAGTAAGCTCCGGGCAGGGGAAGAAGAGGCTGGCGGCGATGGCCTGGTGGCTGTCGGTGAAGAGCTGCGGGTCGGTGGGCAGGAGGCTGTCCTGGGCGGCCCACTGGGGCGAGGCCAGGAAGCGGTAGACCATGTCCAACTCCAGGGGCAGTTCCTGTTTGGCGAGGGAGGTAATGATCCGGGTCCCCACAGTGGCGGCCTTGAGGACGACGGCGGCATTACCCTCGGCGTCGGCGGTCTGGGCGGCGTTCTGGATCTGGGCCAGGAAATTGTTGAGCTTGCAGAAAAAACCCAGGCTCAGGTTGTCCCGCAACCTGGCCCGGGCCCGGCGAGTTTTGGCTTCGAGGTGTTTTCTGTGCCGGTACAGGGCCGAGATACTGGGGCCGTATTGCCGGCTGATGGCCTCGTAGGTAGCGTCGCCGGCCAGGAGGGCCTGGTCGATGGCCTGACGTTGGGGGTGGGCGCAGGTGGTGCATTTCATATGGGACTCCGGTTTTCAGAAAAACAGTTTTCGGTTTTCGGTTTTCGGTTAAAAGCTATGAAAAGGCTGTCAGCTATCAGCTCGTCAGCTCAGCAAAAGAGCCAAAGGAAAAATAGTTTCTGGGATCAGCTATACTAAATAAAGGGAAAAAAAGACAGAACAGGTGGGACAGATGTCACGAAATGAGGCGATGAGGGGCATGGGGCCAGAGGATCAGGGGGAAATTTTAAGGTAGGGCGGGCACGGCCTGCCGGGAGGGCACGCATCGGCTTTTTTCCATTACAGGTATGAAATCGTTATCATACCAAGGTGCAGTCAATGGGTTATTTACCCCCCCTCACCCTAACCCTCTCCCCCCGCGAGCGGGTGGCGAGGGGACTAAGGATGAAAGTTGTCATTTGATTGCTAATCGGTATCAGAAGGTCTTTTTAAAATCCGATTGGGCGTATATGATCCGAACTTTGTCATGAATGATTCCCGACTAAATCCATTGGTTAGTCCTTATGGATGCTTTGATATAATCTCGGTCTTGATGATGCGCCAGGGGTTCGAAAAATTGGCACTCGAGAAGATGGGCGAGGAGCTCATAGCGTCGGTTGTCCATCATCGGATCGCCATATTTGGCGACCACACTAGCCTCTCCATAAACGCCCCTTGAACTACAAACTCCAAGTGCCTCTGGAATAATCGGGATTTAGGTTAGACTGGGATGAAAAATTGCGAGTAAATTATTCGGACTCGGGAGGAAGGCTTTTTCCCAAGGCTTCCGCCGCAATAATGCCATGCTTAATGGCGTACTGGATGAGCGCAGAGAAGTTTTTTAGGTTCAACATGGAAATTAGATTGTACTTGTGAAATTCCACTGTGCGGGTGGAAATGTTCAAAATCTGCGCAATTTCTTTTACTGAGTGACCCTCCGCAAATAGCTGCAGGATTTCCCGCTGACGGTTCGTCAACTGCTTGGCCTTATCCGGCTGTCGATGGGTCCCGACTTGATACGACTGCAACAACTCACCGGCAATAATGGGAGTGACATAGGTTCTCCCCTGCAAAGCCTCACGGATGGCGGTAAGCAGCTCTGTGGAAGCCGAGTGCTTCAGGACATAGCCAGCGGCACCCGCCTCGAAGGCCCGGATGGCATACGTCACATCCGGGTGCATGGTGAGGAACACGACTTTTACAGATGGGTCAATCTTTTTGATCTGGCGAATAGCCTCAATCCCGTTCAGTAAAGGCATGGAGATATCCACGATGATCACATCAGGGCGCAGTTGTTCGGCCTGAGAGACCAGGGTGCGGCCATCTTCAACGGTGCCCACCAGGTCGAAATCAGGTTCCAATAAACGCTTTAAGCCTTCCAGGACGATCTTGTGATCGTCTGCCAGCAATATTCTGGTTCGCTTCATGCAGTTCTCCCAGATAGAGGAGCTGTGACCTCGATCACCGTGCCATTTCCAGGCAATGAGAGGATGGACAGTTCACCGCCGATGAGAGAAGTCCGTTTTTCCTATTTATCAGGCTAAGTCCGCCTTAGGGTTCATTTTTTCCCGCAAGAAGAGTGAGATGGAAATCAGAAGGAGGAAGGCGGACCCATAGAAGAATAAAGATGTAATCCAGCCGGCTCTTGAAAAAGTCTGACATCATCTCCGCCAAGCTATGGAGGGCGACCTAATAATTGCAAGAACTTAGTTTTTGCTGAGAGTTTACACTGATTGTTCTCAGAATAGATGAAGCTCTTTGGGCTGCAACTTTATCAACTACAGCCTGGAAAGGAGGCCCCGGCCTCTTCCTGCAGGCTAGGGCAGAAGAGCAAGTACTACATATGAACCGTTTTACGGATTAACGAGATTTCGACTTCAAAAAAGCCGATTATATTTAAAATTACTATATCTCAAAAAAAATCCTTGTCAATACGCGACGTTGTTGTCCCAAAAGAAAGGAGCGCGGATAAGAAAGACAGGCAGAGGATCAGGTCCCTACCGGCAAAAAGAACCTAGCAGCTATTAAAGAACATGGTGCAGCCAAGGGGCTTATAGGTATTCATTCTCACACCTAGAATATTTTTCCCTAAAAACTAGAAACCTTTCGAGTTTTATTATTCCCCTTTTAATATTAAGGTATTCATAAACGAGCCGACAATCCCTGGAGCGGCGGATCACATATTGGGGGTGTCCCATGTATGAGAACGCTGAAGTAATTATTCGATTCAATGATGTTGAAGTCCAGCAGGCCATGGCCATTTGGCTGGATGACGATGCCCAACAGGCAATCAGATTTATCAAGGAGAAGATTGTGGACAAGACAGGGCAGGCTGCGTGCAAACGCTCTGCAGTTAGTAAGATGGCGCCGTGCCAGTTGGGAATTAATAACTGTTCTTGCTGCCGGGCTGGCGGAGTCGGGAGAGGTAGATCGACAAGGAGAGCCAGGTTGAGTAGCTTCTAGAGGCCGAGATTTCCCTAAGGAGATTAGCGATGTTTTGCTCCAGTAAGTTGGTCACTCTCAGGAATGGTAGCCGGGCACTCATTCGATTTCTCAAAAATGGGGATCAGAAGGACGTAATCAGGCTTTTTCAGAGCGCCCGACCGGAAGATATGCGCTATCTGACGTATTTCTCAGCCAATCCACAGCAGATAGACTTTTTTTTAAACCACAACGATTATTCTCAAAGTAGTTTCCTCCTGGCGTTGGAAATTGACAAAGGAAGGATCATTGGCGCCGTGTTTTTTTCCCGGCGCCAGGGGGCGTCCAGCCATATGGGTAAAGTTCATTGTATCTTTATTGCCCGGCCTTTTCAAAAAATGGGTTTGGGAACCATGCTTCTGGATGAATGCATCAGGTCTATGCGCTTCGACCAGGAATTGATGGGATGCCCCGTCAAGAGGTCAAGGTTTCCTTGCGGAGCTCCGCAACCCTGACGCCTCTTTCTGGGCAGGGAGAGCGGTAAACAGGTCTACAGCGAGGGGATGGCCTTTTGACCTCGAGCTCAGACCGAAAATGGAACGATAGCGCAGCACGACCGACTGGTCAACCTGCTATAGACAAACCCCAACGACTTTCATTAGATGTCAAAAGGAGTTATCAACATGGAAAGATTTCTGGAGAGGGAAGAATTTGCTGCGAGTCCAGGAGTAAATAAGGCAGTCGTTCAATTAAAACCGGGTGAATCTACTGAAGAGGCCTGGAATCGACATTTAAAAGAAAACCCAAATGCTGCCTTGGCAACGCTCAGAATTTTCAAATCCAGCTAGTGCCTTACCGAGCTGCAGTCAGTTGAGCACGGATAGACAATGAGTTAGGAAGGTTAACATGCTTAATCATGCCTGTTACCATAAACTGACCATCTTGAAAAATGGTCAGAAGGTGAATATCCGTTTTCTCAAAAAACAGGATCGAGACGACCTGATTACGTTTTTCCAACAGACTCCCCAGGAAGATCTGCAATTCTGTAAAGAGGATGTGAAGAACGTGAAGACGGTCGATTCGTGGCTGACCCCGGAAAACTCTCACCGAACTATAACCCTGGTGGCGCAGGATATGGAAACTAAACTGCCAGTGGGCTTCCTCAATCTCTACTGCGGCCAAAAAGCCGCTATGAACGTCGGTGAGATTCAACAACTCATGGTAATCAGACCCTTTCAGGGTCAGGGTTTGGGTTCGCGGATGTTGGATGAGTTAATCACCCTGGCCGCGCAAAACAGCTTTGCTGGCTGAAAGTGGAAGTGGTGGTCGAGATGAAAGCCGTTATGCAGGCCTTCCGATCCAGGGATTTTGAGGTGAGAGCCATCTTCGAAGACTATTTAATGGACGCAAAAGGGAAAATGCACGATGTGGCCCTGATGATGCGACCGATGCAG
>CAWAEI010000031.1:0-22432 GCA_963780995.1 uncultured delta proteobacterium | reverse complement strand
AGAAAGTGTTCCCAGGCGGCTGCCTCTTCCGGTGCCGGCAGGTTTGGCAGGTGGTCCAGGGGAATTTCGGCCCGGGCGCTGGAGGCATGGCCGCCGGCGGAGCCCAATTTGCCGAAGGCTTTGGCGGCCACTTTACCGGCGTTCTTACGGATGCCGTCATTGCGAAAAATTACGATCAAGCGATCCTCAAAGACACCCCCCACAAAACTCCAGGTAATTTCAATGACCCGCAGGAAAAACTCTGCCAAAATCACCAGAATATCCGGGTTGGGCACCCGCCCGACATAACAGTAGACCCGCTCCTGTCGCTGTTGCCAGCTATTGAGGCCGTGCTGCAAATAGCCCAGCATCTCGAGGGTGAGCTCGGCCACCTCAATGCGGCGCACCAGGGCATGGCGGGTGTAGCCGAAGAGGTAATGAAAGGCCCGGATGTCCGCCTCGGTGGAAGGACGCTCAAAATTGTGGGTGTCGGTTTTGATGGCATAAAACAAGGCGGTGGCTAATTTCAGGGAAGGTTTGATTTTGGCCAGACGCAGATATTCCGTCAGAATGGTGGAGTTGGAGCCATATTCCGGCCTGATATCCACCAACCGGGCCTGGCTTTGGGCACACAGGGGATGATGGTCGATGATGACGTCGTAGGTAAAGCCGCCAAACCGAGGATTATGAGAAGGTTGAGAATCCACCAGAGCAAAGCGGTGGAAATCGTCCGGCCTAATCTGGTCAAAAGGAGTCAGGGGTATTTCCAGAAGTTTGACCATCGTTTGATTCTGAGGTCGAGTAATGGGCCGGATGGGGGATATCGTACAAGAAGCAATGCGCCGCCAGAGAAGCCTTTTTAAGGCCATGGCGCTGGCAATGGAGTCGGGGTCGGCATCAATGAGAATGAGCAGGCGATCTTCGTGATGGAATAGCTGCCGCAGTTTCCGTAAGCGATCTCTCATAAGCCCTCGCGCCGAGTGTCTATTAACTTTAAACCAAAGGAGGCCGGGAGGCAAGAGAGTCTAGGTATAAAATGTATGAGCAGGGCGAGGTTCTTTTCCGGGTAACAGATTGAAAATTTTTATGTTATGATCATTTAAATGAAAAACCTGCACCAATTTTCTTAGGGAAGTCAAGCAATCAAGATTGTAGGAGGATGCCATGAAGCAGATCAATCTTTACGAAGCCAATGATTTTGGAGACAAGGGGCTAAAACGGCTGCTGGTGCACGATTCGCCTTATTTCCGGATCATCAACTTCAACTTTAAGGCCGGCCAGGAACTACCGGTGCATGCCCATGAGGTCGAAGGGCAGCTCAGTCTGGTGGTCCTGGAAGGAGAAGGGGATTTTTTAGGGAAAGATGGGGCCTCGTTCCCGGGGAAGCAGGGGGACGTGGTCATCTCGGAGATCAATGAACCCCACGGATTTAAGGCCAAGACCCAGGTACGGCTGCTGGTGACGATCGCGCCGCCGTTATAATGGGCTGAAATCTTGGGATAAGAAATCAAGCAGGGCTTAGCGGGAAGATGGCTGATTCAGGTCTTGTCCGTGACGCCGGGCATAGACCTGGGTGAATTCGGCGCCCAAAAAAATGATCTGGGCCGAATAAAAGACCCACATGAGGATGACAACCAGGGAACCGGCGGCGCCATAGGCGGAGGCAATGCCCTGGCGGGTCAGGTAGAGACCCAGAAAGACGTTACCGATAGCTGAACAACAGGGCGCTGACGATGGCTCCCCGGGCGGCGAAGCCCCAGGAGACCATGGCCGCGGGAAGCACCTTATAAAGGATGGTAAAAAGCGCGGTCAGGAAAAGGATGGAAAAGCCATGATCGATGAGATCAATGACTGAGCCCGGCATGACTAAAAATTCGCTGACCGAGGTATAGAAGGCGGCCAGGAGAGATTTAAGCACCATAGAAATAAAAATCAGGAGGCCGACACAGAGGACCACTAGAAAAGATTTGCCCCGGTCTTTCACCAGAGACCAAATACCAGAGGCAGAATTGGTCACCCCCCACATATGGTTTAAGGCACTGCGCAACATCAAAAAAACGCTGGTGGAACCGAAAAGCATCAGGAGAATGGCAATTAAAGTGGCGAAAAGGCCGGACCCAGGTCTATAGGTATTTTGGATGATCGCCATAAGATTGTGGGCGTTTTCTTGGCCCACATACACCGTCAGGCGGGCAAGGAGATCGGCCTGGACGGCCTCTTGCCCCAGAAAATAGCCGACGACAACGGTGATGATGATTAAGAGCGGGGCCAGGGAGAAGAGGGTGTAAAATGCCAGAGCCGCTCCCAAGACAGGGGCATTGTCCTTGCTCCATTCCGCAAAGGTTTCTCGGAGTAGATCCCACAGTGATTTTAAGCCAACCAAGTATTTGGACTGCATAAGATATACTCCGGCCTTAAAAAGGCTAGTACCGAGTTGCAATCAAAAAAATGTTAAGAAAAACCCCCCTCACCCTGATCCTCTCCCCCGCAAGCGGGTGGAGAGGAGATCCAGGTGAAAAATAATTATTTGAAGGCTACTTAGCATAAGTCTAATCGTAGCGTCGTCTCAATCCAACAGCCGCTTTAGCACCAAGGTCGCCAAGAAAAAATTAGCTTTTGACGCGCCAGGTGGTGCCTTGGGGGGAATCTTCCAAAAGGACGCCGGCGTCGGCGAGTTGTTGGCGGATGGCGTCGGCCTGGGCGAAATCTTTTTGTTTTCTGGCCTGGCGACGAGCCTCAATCAGTTGTTCGATGCGGGCCGGGTTTAGGGCCAGAGATTCGGCTTTCTGGCGGAGGGTCCGCAGCATGGCGTGGGGATCTTGTTGCAGGAGATTCAAGACACCCCCCAGGGTGGCCAGTTCCCGCCGGGCCCAGGCCAGAGAGTTCAGGCTTTCGTTGCCTGCAGGATTTTGCTCCAGGACGCGATTCAGCAGGCGGACGGAGTCGAAAATATGCCCCAGGGCCTGGGCGGTGTTAAAATCGTCGTCCATGGCTTCGGCGAAACGCACTCTGAGGTTAAGCAGACGGGCCTGTTCCTCAGGGCTCAGACCCGGAAGGGTGGCAGATGAGGGAGGCAAGTCAGGTGATGAAGTTTCTCCCGCGGCCTGGTCCAGCCGAGCCAGGGTGCTGTAGAGACGTTCCAGGGCGGTTTCGGCATCCGACAGGGCCTGGTCGGAAAAATCCAGGGGACTGCGGTAATGATTTTGAATCAGGAAAAAGCGGACAACTTCCGGGTGGAATTTGGCCAGCACCTCCCGAATGGTGAAAAAGTTACCCAAGGATTTGGACATTTTTTCCTGGTTGATGGTAACCATACCGTTGTGCACCCAGTAGCGCGCCAGGGGTTGGTCATTGGCGGCCTCGGATTGGGCGATTTCATTCTCATGATGGGGAAAGATGAGATCGGCGCCGCCCCCATGAATGTCAAAGGTGTCACCTAGATAATGTTGGCTCATTGCCGAGCATTCGATGTGCCAACCGGGGCGGCCCGGTCCCCAGGGGCTTTCCCAGGCAGGTTCTCCCGGCTTGCTGGCCTTCCAGAGGGCGAAGTCGAAGGGGTTGTCTTTTTGGACATTAATGTCCACCCGGGCTCCCGCCAGCATATCGTCCAGGCTGCGGCCGGAAAGCTTGCCGTAGCCGGGGAATTTGGCCACCGGGTAATAGACGTCGCCGTCCCGGTGATAGGCGAAACTTTTGGCCTCAAGGCTGCGGATAATTTTGATAATATCATCGATATGTTCCGTGGCCCGAGGTTCGATGTCGGCGGGGGCCACCCCCAGGGCGGTCATATCCCGCTGAAAAGAAGCGATGTAGGTTTCGGCCACGGTTTCCCAGGAAAGATTCTCTTGTTGAGCCCGCCGGATGATTTTGTCATCAATGTCAGTAAAATTTCTGACCCAGGTGACCGTCAACCCCTGGAAACGGAGATAGCGCACAATGACGTCAAAAACCACGGCAGAGCGGGCATGACCGATGTGGCAGTCATCATAGACCGTAACCCCGCAGGCATAAATCTGCACGACCCCGGGTTTGAGGGGAATAAATTCTTCTTTCCGTTTGCTCAAGGTGTTATAGACCTGCAAGGCTGGAAACTCCCTTTTGGTGAAAAAAAAGGGGCGGATCAGCCGCCCCTCGTTGAAAAATGTACGAGAAAAATCTAAAGAAGATAGCCCGCTCAGGAGTTAGCGTCAGGGGCCGATTTACTTCTTCTTTTTACTGGCAGGTTTTTTGGCTTTTTTAGCCGTGGGCTTTGACTCTGCTGTTTCAGGAGACTTGGCAATGACTGGATGAGTTTCTGAAACAGGCGGGGCCGCATACCGACGGACATGGGGACGCCGAATTTTGACCTCTTGTTTGGCTGCCTCGGGTTTCGGAACGGGCTCAGGCGCCGGCTCCGTCGCGGGCGGAGGAGTCGACGGACCCAGCTGTCCCAGCGCGTAACGGCGACGATCCTGGGGCACATCACGAAGATCAGCTTGACAATACGGGCAACTTTGGGATTGCAACACCACTTTCGCCTGACATTGCGGACAGACCAATACCAGCCCCATGTGAACTCTCCTTTAAATCAAGGTTAATTAAGTCTGAATCTATACCAAAGAAATACTTATTTTTCAAGTCTTTTCGAGGAATAATTTCATCACGTGGCCAGATCAGGTTTGGGTGATGAGTTTCTCAATTTGAAATAGGTCCTAATCACCTTGAACACGGTTTATCAAATTGAGAATAATTTCTTTTTTGGGGTTTAGCGGAGATTCAATAGCTTAAATAATAATAGTGATTTCAATGGGATCACGATCGCATTACCAATGAGAAGTTGGCAAGGCTTTTGCAGAGTATGACAAGCAATCACCGCGACCCGGAATGGTCGTTGGAAAAATCATAATGCTTTTAACGAGAGGTTGAACACCTGCCATGCGATCTGCCGCCTCAACTCTGCTGTTGCGCCCCATGGGTCACCCCCAGGCCAGGAAGCAGAGTGTAACTCTGAAAAAAATGCAATGGGTGGATTTAGTCTTAAAAATTATGGTGCCGGCAATGTTGCTGGTATTTTTTGTGGTCTCACTCAGATACGGCTCTCTGGACGGCTACTTGCAGCTTTTAAGCAGCCAAAGTTACGTGGCCTTTATTCCGGCCCTGGGCGCCATTTACACCCTGCTGCTGCTGCTTTTCCAGGTGGTGCGCACCGTTTTGTGGGGCCTCTATAAACCCTATGCCTTGCCGCCAGGCGAGTTACCCAAAATCACCGTCATCATTCCGGCTTATAATGAAGGGGCCATGGTGGAAAAATCCATCTATGCGGTGACTTCCTCGGATTATCCTCTCGATAAAATGGAAATTATCTGTATCGATGACGGATCCAAGGACGACACCTGGTCCTACATCAGCCGGGCCCAACGCCGGTTTCCCAAGCTGATTAAAGCTGTCCAGTTTCCCCAGAACCGCGGCAAAAAAGCCGGTCTCTATACCGGGTTTACCCAGGGCAAGGGTGAGATTTTCGTCACCATAGACTCTGACAGCGTCATCGCCAAAGACACCCTGCGCCAGGTAGTGGCCCCCATGATGCAAGACCCGCAGATCGGGGCCGTGGCCGGCAACGTCAAGGTCTACAACCGGCACCAGTGCCTGGTGGGCAAGATGTTGGCCGTGCGTTTCGTGTTGTCCTTTGATTTCCTGCGGGCTTCCCAGTCCTGGTACGGCATGGTCACCTGCACCCCCGGCGCCCTGTCAGCCTACCGCCGGGAAGCGGTGCTGCCCCACGTGGATGCCTGGCTCAATCAGACTTTTTTGGGGTCCCCCTGCCACCATTCCGAGGACCGGGCTTTAACGAACTTCGTGCTGCGCAGCGGTTTCTACAGCGTCTATCAACGTAGCGCCATTGTGCACACGCTGGTGCCGGAAACCTATAAGGGCCTGTGCAAAATGTATCTACGCTGGGAACGGGGCAATGTGCGGGAGTCCTTTGTGCAGCTGGGCTACCTGTTCACCAACTACCGCAAGAAACACCGCCTGCTGCCCATCGTGGACTTTTTCATGACCCAGATCGAGTTTCCCCTGACCTATCTTTTCCTGGGACTGCTGTTGGGCTCCATCGTGGTTTATCCTCTGGTCTTCGTTAAGTTCCTGGCGGCCCTGGGCGTCATCTCCGCCATCTACATGATCTATTATGTGGTGCTGGAACGGGACCTGGACTTCATCTACGGGGTCATCTACAGCTACTACGCCTTTTTCCTCCTTCAGTGGATTTACCCTTACGCCTTCCTGACGGTGCGCAACCGGCACTGGCTGACCAGATAACAGTTTAACTACCAGATAGATTTATCGATAACAGGGCGGGATTATTATCCCGCCCTTAACATTTTTCACCCCTAGAGGTGGCGAAGCGGGAGCTTTGGAACGAACCATTCAAAAGGATACGCTAAGTATTCATGATTCTATTAGAAATAGAAACCAAGATTCTTCGCTAAGCTCAGAATGACAAGTATTTCCTTAGCGGCATCTTGTAATTAGTTCAATTTAACCGGGATATGTTATCGCGGTAGCATTTTGCAATTTATTTAATCTGAATCATCCCACTCCCCTGCGGAAAAAGCCGTTGACCCCGGCAGTGATTCTTGTTAGGCTTCATAAGATAATTCAAGGCAGGAGCAATCAGGCGAGGGACCTCTGGAATTGCCGGGGGCCGGTATTGCCGGAGGAAGATGGGGATGTTTTCATTCGGTTGGTTTTCCAGCGGCCGGGGGCAGGGTTCCATAGATCTGTTGACCGCGGCCCACCAGAAAATGCAGGACGGGTTTATTCCCGGCCGAATCGCCTACGTTTTTTGCGATCGGGAGCCCGGGGAAACTCCGGCCGCGGATCGGTTCCACGGGGTGGTCAGATCCCTGCACCTGCCCCTGATTACCCTGTCTTCCCTGAGTCTGCGGCAGAAAATCCGGCAAAAGTCCCAGGACGTTGAGCAGGCACGGACTGAGTTTGACCACCGGGTTATGGCACTGCTGGCCGGATATGAAGTAAAAGTGGTGGTGCTGGCCGGCTACATGCTGGTCTTGAGTCCCCATCTCTGTGAACACCTGCTCTGCCTGAATCTGCACCCGGCCGTGCCGGGGGGGCCCCAGGGCACCTGGCGTCAGGTGATGTGGCAACTCATGGAAACCGGGGCCCGGGAAGCCGGGGCGATGCTGCACCTGGTCACCCCGGTGCTGGATAAAGGGCCGCCGGTGACCTATTTTCATTTCCCCTTGCAGGGCCCCGGCTTTGATCCCCTGTGGCAGGCCTACCGGGAGAAAAGGCTCCGGCTTTCCCAGGAAGACATCAAAGCCCAGGAAGACGACCAGGAACCACTCTTCGCTTATCTACGGGCCGAAGAACTGCGGCGGGAGTTTCCTCTGATTCTGTTGACGCTTAAGAATCTGGCCTCCGGGCGTTTGGTGCTGACTCCTGCCGGGGTGCGCGCCGGCGGCCGGCTGGTTCCGGGCGGGTTTGACATTACCGAGGAAGTGGAAGGGTATTTAAAGTTTTGATTTTCGAGAAGTAGCGATCTGTTGGTAGATGACATCAGGAGCTAAGATTATGGCTCAATCCAGCATACAAGCAAGCGGTATGGAAGATCTGGTAGCGCAACTCCAGTCTGCCGGGCTATATGGTTGGGAAGTGCGCCGGGTGCACGAGACCAGTGACCAGCTTTATCTGATCTTCGACCAGGTGGAGTCTTTGCGCCGGGTGGAATCGGATATGTTCTTCGTGCAAATATACCTCCGCCTGGAAAAGGACGGTCGAGAATGGTTGGGCGAATCCGGCTGGACGGCAAATCCGGGTGACGACTTTGCCGCAGCTCTGGCCAAGGCCCTGGAACGGGCGCCTTTGGCACTAAACCCCGTCTTTCATCTGCCCGGTCCGGAACAACGGTATCAACAACTCAACTTAGTTGACGCCGAACTCAAAGAACAGCCCCGTCAGGTCCTCTGGCATGTGCGCCACGACCTCAATCGAGCCGTGACCCGATTAGATACTATACAATTGGCGTCCGCCGAGATATTTGTGAATTATCGGGAGATCGAATTCTTGAACCATACCGGCCTGCGAGGGTCTTACGGCGAGACGGAACTGCAGACCCAGTTCGCTTTGCTGGCCTCGGCGGCGGGGCAGGAAGCCGAAAGTCTGGGATGGCGGCGGGCCGGTTTTTATCGAGACCTGCAGATCGGTGACATGATCCAGCGCTACAGCCGCTATGCCGTGGAAAACGCCGTGGCCGAGCTGCCCCCCAGCGGCCAATACCCTGTCGTGTTCGGTGAAGAGGCCCTGGATACGGTGTTCCATCATTTATGCGCCCAGGCTGGCGGGCAGGCGGCCTTCCAGGGCTGGTCCCGTTTCAAAGTAGGAGAACCGGTGATCAATAATCCCCGCCGGGACCTTCTCACCCTGACCAGCGATCCCTGGCTTCCCGGCGGCCTCAACTCCCGTCCGTTCGATGGCCGGGGACTGGCTTTGCAGCCGGTGACCTTTATTCAGGATAACATTTTCCAACAACCCTTAGCCGACCAACGTTATGCCGATTATCTCCAGCTGCCGCCCACCGGCGGACTCACGAATCTGCAGGTGGCCCCGGGCCGGGCGACCCTGGCGGAGATGTTGTATGCCGGTACGGTCCTGCATCTGCTGCGATTCTCCACCCTGGAACCCAACCCGGTAACCGGGGCCATTTCCGGGGAGATTCGCACCGGCTACCTGGTGCATGACGGCAATGCCGTCCCCATCAAGGGTGGTTCGCTGAGCGGTCAGTTGGATGAAGCCTTCCGCTACCTGACTCTTTCCCGGGAAACGGAACAGCGGGAGACCTACCTGGGTCCGGCGGGAATCAGGGTGGAGGAGATGCAGATTGCGGGAGCCTAATTTTCGAGGAACAGTCTTAAACACTTTCAGGAAGGCGATTTCCCTGGCAGGTCCGATGACGTTCGTCCTCCTCCTGACCGCGGCGGCAGGGGCGGGAACCCTGGAACAGGCGGACCGTCTCCTGGTTGATCCCCACGTGGACAAGGATAAAGCTCTCCAGGCATTCACCACGTACGAGGGTCTGCTGCCGCCGGCCGGCGCCCAGCGGTTGCCGGGGTTGGAGCGATTGGCTCGGGCCAGCTTTATTTTGGGAGACCTGGCTGACAAGGGTCAACGGCGCTTATATTATGAACAGGGACGTCAGTATGCCCAAACCATTCTCCAGGAATATCCCCAAAGGGTGGAAGGCCATTACTGGCTGGGAATGCACCTGGCCGGTCTGGCGGATGTCAATCGGCTGCAAGGCAGGCGATTGTTGCCCCAGATTCTGGAGGAGCTGGAGCGCTCCGCCGCCATAGATCCAGGCTACGATCAGGCCGGCGCCTATCGCGTCCTGGGGCGCATCTACTACGAGGCCCCAGGCCGTCCCCTTTCGGTGGGAGATGTTAAAAAGTCTCTTGAGCTTTTGAAAAAAGCAACGACGTTAGCCCCTGCCAATTCCACCAACCACTTGTATCTGGCGGAGACGCTCATTAAATTAGGCCAGCAGGACCAGGCGAAACAGGAACTCCAAAAGGTTCTGGCAGCTTCCCAGAATGCCGATGGTCCCCGTGGTCTGGAGTCAGATCAGCTTAAGGCCAAAGAGATTTTACAAAAACAGGAGCGATAAAGTTGTCCTAAAAAACGCCGATCTGGTTAGCATGGTTTGTTGAGGTTTATGTCTAGACGGCAATAGATAACCTAAGGATATTCGTTATCCAAACAACCGGAGAAAGGTCAAGATGTTTGCTTTAGCTAATTTTATCAAGGCATTGGCTCACGTACTCGATATTGTTTTAGGGATTTATATGTGGCTTATCATCGGCCGGGCTATCCTTTCCTGGGTGAATCCTGATCCTTATAATTCAATTGTCCGATTTTTATACAATGTCACCGAACCGGTGTTGGGGTTTTTCCGGCGCACGTTCCCCTTGGTGTATGGCGGCCTGGATCTGGCGCCGTTAGTAGTTTTGTTGATAATCGTTTTTTTACAAAGGTTCGTGGTGACAACCCTGCTTGAACTGGCCCTGAGAATGAGTATGGGCGGCTGAGAGGTTCTATGAGTCAGATTGAGATGTTTACTCCGGCGGATATCCGCCAACAGCAATTCTCCTCCGGCTGGCGAGGTTTTGCCGTAGCAGAAGTCAAGGCTTTCCTGGACCAGGTAGCGGATGCCTTCACCGCCTTGATGCAGGATAATGAGTCTTTGCGCACTGATCTGGAGCGTCAGCAGGTAGAGTTGAGCGAATTCAAAAAGAGGGAGCAACTCCTCAAGGATACGCTGATTAATGCTCAGCAGGTTATCGAGACCATGAAGGCCAATGCCCAGAAGGAAGGTGAGATACTTATTCATGAAGCGGAGCTCAGGGCTGAAAAAATACTTCAGGAGGCCTTTTCCCGACAGGGAAAGATACGTAATGACATCGACGAGTTAAAGCGCCTCAAAGCCACCTTTAGCGCGCAGTTGCGAGGCATCTTGGACAGCCATCAGCGCCTCCTGGCAGAAAGTGAGTCTGCCGACTAGTTGCACCTGAATGAGCATTGATGCAGACGGATTGGCTCGACGGGAGATATTTATCCCGGCACGCCGCCGGGTATTACAGGGCGTTAGGTTTGTTATGGAGTGGATTCATCCCACCCGTACCGGTTACACGTTAAAAATTCAGGTGGCGCCGGGTGCGGCTGAAAATCAGATCGTCGGCCCATATGGCGACCGGCTGAAAATTCGGATCGCTGCGGTGCCGGAAAAAGGTGGGGCCAACAAAGCTCTCCTTGATTATTTAGCGAACCGGTTAGGATTACCTAAGAATTCACTTCGCCTGAAAAGCGGCGCCCGGGATCGGACCAAGGTAGTGGAAATTAACAGTTTGGAGCCTCAAATCCGGGAAAGACTTTTGTCTTTATGGCCACCGGCTCACCTAACTCGCCCGGACTGCCCCAAAGGGCCTAAGTAGGTTTCTCCTGTTTCAATCTCCTTCCTCCTTCAGCACCTGAGTTATGCTGTGGTCCTAACATTCGGCCGCGAGCAAAATGCCCCTCGGTTGCCGGAACGCCTCGGGCAGATGTCAAAAAATCGCTTGGCTTTGGGGACGTCTTTACTCTCCCGGTCTTGACATTCGCCCTTGGGGGATAAATAATTTCTATAGGAAATATACATTTGGGATTAAGTCTGACCTATTTTTTTATTTTTAAAAAATTTGCTGGCAAGGGTGGGGGTCCAACTTGGTATGGAGGAAAGAGTTGATTATTATCAAGTCCTGGGGATTACAAAAAACGCCGATCCAGAAGAGATAAAAAAGGCTTACCGACGGTTAGCGTTAAAATATCATCCTGACCGAAATCCGGGCGACAAGAAGGCAGGTGATAAATTTAGAGAAGCAGCCGAAGCCTATGAAATTTTAAGAGATCCCCAAAAGAGAGGTTTATACGATCAGTTCGGCCACGCCGGTTTGGAAGGGATACATTTCGGGGCTTTTAACAATTTTGAAAATATTTTTGCCAGTTTTGGTGATATTTTTAACGAGTTTTTCGGTTTTAGCCAGCGCCAGCAGGCCCAGAATCGTCAGCAATCAGGCAAAGACTTACACTATCAATTAGAAATCGATTTTCAAGACGCGGTCTTCGGACTGGAAACCAGTGTCGAAGTGAATAAATCCAGTCATTGCCAATCTTGCCAGGGCAGCGGTCGGCAATCGTTGGGAAGTCAAAAACAAAACTGCTCTTTCTGTCAGGGATACGGCACCATCAGCCGGATGGATGGAATTTTTCGGATCAATACCACCTGTCCCCACTGTTTAGGGACCGGCAGTGAAGTTGGGGACCCTTGTGCTGAATGTCGAGGCCAGGGGCTGCAAATACAGAAAAAAAGGGTGGCCTTAAAAATTCCAGCCGGCGTAGATGAGGGTACCAGACTCCGTCTGCGAGGCGAAGGTGACGTCGGGCAGTTTGGCGGTTCTCCCGGTGACCTGTATATCGATTTGAAAGTAACTCCGCATCCGCTGTTTAAACGAGACGGCAATAACCTGATCCACCGAACCCGGTTATCTTTTGTGGAAGCGGCCCTGGGGATCGAGATCGATATTCCCACCTTGACCGGCTCCATCTCCCTGACCATCCCGGCGGGAACTCAGTCAGGAACCAGATTTACGATCTACGGCGAGGGAGTGCCCGTCCTCCGGGGGAATGGTAGGGGCAATCTCATCATCGAACTGGAATTACAGACGCCCACCAACCTGACTTCCCGGCAAGCAGATTTACTCCGAAAATTCTTGGTATCGCATCAGAAGAAAACACCCGCCAAAGCGAAATCCCGTCGGACCAGGACGGAAGCTTCTAAAACCGCGGCATAATTTAGCCTGCCGCCCTAGTCCGGGGCACGATTTGGAAACGTCGCCGAATGTTTCGAGGTTAACGGGGGACCGGCACCGGCACGGGAACCGGAATCACCTCCTGCCGGGGGGCATCCCGGCGCCAATCCGGGTCACTATCATAGCGCTGGCGATACTTCTTCTGTTGGCCGGGAGGCAGGTCTTGACCTTGCCAACCGGTCTTTTTGCCCTTGTCCCACCCGGGTGGGTGGTCATTGGGGCGTGTATCCCACTGATCTTCGCAACCTTTCCCGTCTTTCCGGTGTTTTTGCTTCGGGTCAGCCCAGCTTGTGGAGCCGTAGGCCAGGAATGACATCATCAAGAGCATGGCCAGGATCCATCTGCAGCAACGCATATTTTCTTCTCCTTCTTCGCTGATTTATTAATAATACTCTATCGGTTAAAATACTCCTGCAATTAAATCTGCCAATACTGCCCCAGGGAAATCCCTGGTCCCCTTCATTGCCGCAGACCGGTGGTCTCCAGGCTTTTTATCTGATCCCGCAATTCCGCGGCGCGCTCGAATTCCAGTTTTTTGGCGGCGCCTTGCATTTCTTTTTTCAAACGGGAAATATGGCGAGGAATATCCTGGGGCAGGAGATAAGGGGTGGAATCCTCTGCGGCCAGGGGCACGGTAACATAATCCTTCTCGTAAACCGAGGCCAGGATGTCCTGGATGCCTTTTTGGATGGAAACCGGGGTGATGCCATGGCGGCGGTTATAATCTTGTTGTAATTCACGACGACGGTTGGTTTCATTGATGGCGAGCTGCATGGACGGGGTGATCTTATCGGCGTAGAGAAATACCTCCCCATGGACGTTGCGGGCCGCCCGGCCGCAGGTTTGAATCAAGGACCGTTCGGAACGTAAAAAACCTTCTTTATCGGCGTCCAAAATAGCCACCAGGGACACTTCCGGCAGATCTAAACCCTCCCGCAGCAGATTAATACCGATTAAGACGTCGAAAACCCCCAGTCGCAAGTCCCGAAGAATGTCCATTCTTTCCAGAGTGGTAATGTCGGAATGCAAATAACGCACTTTGAGTCCCACATTTCTATAGTACTCCGTCAGGTCTTCGGCCATGCGTTTGGTCAGAGTAGTGACCAGGACCCGTTCCTGACAGCTTAACCGGGCCCGGATTTCCCCCAGCAGATCATCTACCTGATGGGTGGCAGGTTTCACGGTAATCTGGGGGTCCATGAGACCGGTGGGGCGGACAATCTGCTCTATCACCCTGCCGGCGGCGCGTTCAAATTCATAGGGTCCAGGAGTTGCCGAAACGTAAATCACCTGCTGCACCCGGCCCTCAAACTCCTGGAAATTTAACGGCCGGTTATCCAAGGCAGAGGGCAGACGGAAGCCAAACTCGGTCAGGGTTTGTTTCCGGGAGCGATCTCCATTATACATCCCCCGGATTTGCGGGACGGAAATGTGACTTTCGTCAATGACTACCAGAGATTTGCGGGGCAAATAGTCCAGCAAGGTGGGGGGGGGGTCCCCGGGTTGACGACCGGTGAGATGCCGGGAATAATTTTCAATGCCGTGGCAAAAGCCCACTTCCCGCAGCATTTCTAAGTCGAAACGGGTCCTTTCCCAAAGGCGTTGGGCTTCCAATAATTTTCCCTGGGCTTTGAACCAGGCAACCCTCTCGTTTAATTCCGCGTCAATGGCAACCAGGGCCTTTTGTCTTTGAGAATCGGGGGTGACGTAATGGCTGGCGGGATAGATCGTAATTTTCTCCAGCTTACGTTGGCTCTGGCGCCGCAATGGATCAATTTCTTGAATCGATTCCACCACATCACCCCAAAAATCAATGGCGATAGCCCGTTCCTCTTCATAGGCTGGAAAAATTTCCACCCGGTCGCCCCGCACCCGGAAGGTGCCCCGGTGAAAGTCGATGTCGTTGCGTTCGTATAATATTTCCACCAGCTTGGCCAAGACTTCCTCCCGGCTTCGGGTCATGCCGGTTTCAAGATACAACAACATACCTTGATAAGCCTCCGGGGACCCCAAGCCATAAATACACGAGACGCTGGCAACAATGATGACATCGTTGCGGTCGAGGAGAGAGCGAGTGGCCGAATGCCGCATCCGGTCGATCGCTTCGTTGATGGAAGAATCTTTTTCGATGTAGAGATCGGCTTGAGGAATATAGGCCTCGGGTTGGTAATAATCATAATAACTGACAAAAAACTCCACGGCATTGTGAGGGAAAAATTCCTTAAACTCACCATAGAGTTGGGCGGCCAGAGTTTTGTTGGGCGCCAGTACCAGGGTCGGCAACGCGACCTGAGCGATGACGTTGGCAATGGTAAAAGTTTTCCCGGATCCGGTAACGCCGAGCAGGATCTGATGGGCTTCACCAGATTGTATCCCAGATACCAGTTGCTTAATGGCCCCGGGTTGATCGCCTTGCGGTTGGAAGGGCAGCACCAGTTGAAATTGATCGAGCATATTATTAATTTAAGACTTTTTCTGCTAAAGGGCAATATTTCTTCGAGGGGCCGGATGGTTGCTAAATTTTTCGGACGGGGAGGAATAATGCCTCTTGTGAAATAACCTACTTGGTTCTAATTTCACCTCAGGGGGGGAATATCACCCCAATAATGGTATCTGGGATGGCGAACTGGGGGATGTTTTCCCTGGCCTAGTTTCCTTAGCTAGTAGTTTTTTAAGAAAAAAATAGGTTGAACATATCTTGTTTGTTAACTTTTAATAATTACCTTAGCCAATGGCGCCATGGATACCTATAACTTAATTAATGAGCAGTTTCCTGAAGTTCCGATACATATTCAGCAACCTAAGGGGAAATAACAGCTTAAGAAATATAACTCGAAGCAATTGAACCAGAATCAATTGAGCCCGATTGGCAAAGATAAATAACTTGCTAGAGGTTAGACAAATCTCTGGTAATGTTGGCCTTGTTTAGAAAACGTATTCAACCTAAACAGCTTATTAATGAATTAAGATTATCTTGCTTGTTGGTCGGTGACATTTTATATCGGCATGAAATTTGCATTAATATATAATACTATTTTAGAAAGGGGGGCATAAAGATGCCCAGTTATGAATATAAATGTATTCATTGCGGTGCGGAAGAAGAGCGCATTGGCGGATTGGATGACGATACTGCTCTGTGTGTTGATTGCGGGAATTTGATGTTGCGCCTGGATGAAGATGTTTTTCGGCCCTATTTCGAACGGACCGTGGAGGAGAAACCGGCTACGGAAATAAAGGTGGCGTTATAATCGGATGATTAATCTTTGACGGTTATGACAGAAATTTGACGTTTAAGTTAGTTTTGCTGAACATTTGAAGAAGGATAAATTTTCCTTCAAAGCATGATAGAAAAAATTTCACCCTCCCGTTTGTCCACCTGCGTCATATATTTCTAGCCTAAGGTAGTCCCTGGATAAGCGTCACAGCTTGTTCGGCGGCGATGTTTGATTTTATCGTTGTACTCATTTTGAAAATCAGGCAATTCAGATATAGATTAATGGTTGCGCGCCATTTTTCCGGTGGACGATTTCGCCGAGGACATAGGCAGTTTCTCTTAAAGCGCTTAAACGCTGCAGGATATCGACCACATATTCTTCCCCAACGACGATCACCATACCGATGCCGTTGTTGAAGACCTGCCACATCTCTTTTTCAGGAATATCACCTTTTTCCTGAAGCAAAGTGAAGATGGGGGGGCGAACCCACTGTCGGCGGTGGACCACCGCCTGGCACGATTGGGGCAGTATCCGAGGGATATTATCTGTTAACCCGCCACCAGTGATATGCGCGATGCCGTCCAGGGGAAAATCTCTCAGGAGATTGAGTATGGTTTCCACATAAATTTTTGTTGGTTGCAGGAGTTCCTCCCCCAGAGTCCGTCCTAACAGAGGTAAGTGATCTGCCAAGTTATATCGGTGTTGTTCGAGTAAGACTTTTCGCACCAACGAAAATCCATTAGCATGAAGACCGCTGGCCGCGATGCCGATGATACGGTCACCCACGGCGATTTCGGAACCATCGATAATCCGATTTCGTTCCACCACCCCGACGATGAATCCGGCCAGGTCATAATCACCATTTTGATAAACTCCCGGCATTTCCGCAGTTTCACCCCCGATGAGAGCGCATTGGGCTTGGAGACAGCCGTCGGTGATACCTTTAATAATCTGGGTGGCCACTTCCTGTTGCAACCGCCCCATGGCCAGATAATCTAGAAAGAAAAGGGGAGCGGCGCCGTGTACGATGATATCGTTGGCACACATGGCCACTAAATCTATCCCGATGGTGTCATGTTTATTCAGGGCAATGGCGATTTTTAATTTTGTGCCCACACCATCAGTGGACGAAACGAGCACCGGATCGAGATATTTGTGGGTATTAAGATGGAAAAAAGCGCCAAAACCGCCGATATCCCCCAGAACTCCACTTCTATGGGTTAATTTCACTAAGGACCGTATATTTTTTAGAAACGTATCAGCTTCAGCAATATCTACCCCGGCATCGCGATATGTCACTGCCATGCTGTTCTCCCCACCATAAAAGATTAAAAATAAACTAACATCCAGAGATTATCAAAAATGTCAATAAGTTGGCGTTTGGGAAGCAAAATGGTAAGTTATCGAAAATATCGTTGGATGGAAGACCCTTGGCATTTAGGGCAGTTTTGAGGAAAGTTGGGAGCGCTGGCCTCATCATCCCAAGCGTACTCGCAATCCTGGCAGATAAAACGACGCTGGCTCACCTGATAATCACCCCCGGCAATTTTTATGGCTTTGCCATAAACCAGGGCTTCGGCAATAGAGCGATGGGCTCGGGCCAACATACGGGTGACCGTTGGCCGGGACACATTCATCTCTTGGGCCACATCTTCCTGATTGAGTCCCAGAAAATCGGAGAGACGAAGAGCCTCCAGTTCATCGACACTAACGACGACCTGTTCTAACCCCCGCATAGGAATACCTTGAGGCTTGAAAAAAGTTATTCCTGGTTCAAACTCAACCCAACGGCATTTGCGTGGACGCGCCATTAATGTTAACTAACCTCTATTTTTTATTTTTGTTTTAGCTTTTAAAACTAACATAATTTTTGATAAATACCTAATATTAATTGTAGGCAAATCGGTTAGGTCAATAATTATAAAAAGATATCACAATTTATAATAAATTCATTTAGTTACCTTTGAGAGACGGTTTTTTTCACAACTTTGACGCTCACTGATTAGTTCTCGTCCTGAAACTAACAATGAGAACTATTAAAGTTTCCGTTTGAGAAATGAGATAATTCTCGCCCGGGCAAAGAAATCAAGAGCTTGTGCGGCGAACATTCGTTCGCCACCCAAGCCCTCAGATCGACGTAGCACTTGCGGGAAATAACCGTTTCCGGACAGAAACTAATTAATTTTCCAGGAAACTAGAATGGAGGTTATGGCCATGGATGTTAACATTTTCCGCCAACAGGTGGAAGCGGCGGCAGCTTTTCTCCGGGAAAAATTAGGCCCCACTCCGGTTTGCGGCATCATTTTAGGAACCGGGGCCGGAGGTTTGGGGGCATATTTGGAGGAGGCGACAACCATTCCTTATGGAGCCATTCCCCATTTTCCCCGGGCCTCTGCTCCCAGTCATGCGGGACAATTGAAATATGGCAAGCTGGAGGGGCGTGCCGTGCTGATTTTTCAGGGCCGTTTTCACGCCTACGAAGGCTATGCCCTGCGCCAGGTAACCTTTCCGGTCCGACTTTTGGCCGCTTTAGGAGTGCATGTTCTCATTCTCACCAATGCCGCCGGGGGGCTGCAGCCTGTTTTTCAGTCCGGCGATCTGATGTTGATCCGTGATCAGATTAACCTGTTGGGAGACAATCCCCTGGTGGGAGAAAATATCGATGCCTGGGGACCTCGTTTCCCGGACATGAGTCAGGTGTATGACCGGCAATTGGCCGAACTCGCGGTGCACACAGCTCTGGAGCGTGGCATCCGACTGCGGGAAGGGGTCTACGTGGCGGTTAAGGGGCCGAGCCTGGAAACTCCGGCCGAGACCAGGTTGCTGCGTCTGCTGGGTGCCGATGCCGTGGGGATGTCCACGGTTGCGGAAGCCATTGCCGGGGTGCATGCGGGTTTGCGACTGCTGGGCCTGTCCGTGATCAGCAACGTCAACCTGCCGGATGCCATGGCGCCGGTGGCCCTGGAAGAGATAATCAAGGTGGTCCAGGAGGCCGAACAGCCCTTGTCACGGCTTTTGGGCGGGATTGTTGCCAAATTGCCCGTTTGAGCGGTCCCCGGCATCACTTGAACAGCCTCAGGAGGTCGGCTGGAGTCCGCAGCAGGGTTTGAGCTCCAGCCGCGCGCGAGTTCCGCGGCCGGGCGAAATCCCCACAAGGCGCCGGCGGCATACATACCGGCAGCCGCGGCAGTCTGCATATCGTTGCCGGAATCACCAACAAAAACCATGGTTGCCGGCGGTACAGCAAACTCTCTAGCCAGGGCAAAGGCCCCGGCAGGATCAGGTTTCAGGGGGCGAGGGGGATTCGCCCCGGCCACGGCGGCAAAGACAATATCAGGAAAGTAGGCGGCCACCATTAATTTCGCCAGGTCGTCCGGCTTATTGGTGAGCACGCCAAGTTTAATCTCTAGAGCGTTCAACGTCCGCAAAAGTTCAGGAATACCAGGGTAGGGTTGGGTCTGCCGCTGCCAATGCCGGCTGTATTCTTCCCACAAGGCCGCGGCAGCCTGATCGATGACGTCGTCCCGGCGATTTTCCGGCGGCAGCGCCCGACGAGCCAGATTTGTCATGCCATCGCCCACAAAATATTTATACGCTTCCGGCGGATGTTCCGGAAAACCAAGATGCTGCAACACCTGATTCATGGACGCGGCCAGATCTTTTAAGGTGTCCAGCAGGGTGCCATCAAGGTCAAAGATAACGGCGCGGTATCTCATAAATCTCCGACTTTCCTTAAACCGGCGTTAAAGGTTTAACCATCGAATTGTTCCATGACGGATAATATGATAGATACTTTAACAGATCAGGCAAGGAGGGTTGTATGGAAAAAGTATTCCCAGCCGGCAGCAGAGAAGCAATTTTAGGTTTTCACCTGGCCGACCGTATGAAAGCTGAATTACATGTGGCTTCCAATCTCCTGCAAAGCGTTAAACAAATGACCGGAGCTGAGGCTTTGGGGGCTCGCCGTCTGTTCCTGGATTTCCTCAAGTCTCTGGATCAAGAAATCACGCTCTGCCAATCCGTCATCAGTGAAGCCGAAATGATCCGACTGAAAACGGTGTTCACCGGGCTGTTGGGGTTAGTCGCCGAAGGGCAATTTGATGAGATTCAGTCCCATTTCACCTGGATGATAACGATTATGACCACGTATGCCCAACGAGCCATGGAATATTTGCACAAGGAAAAACTGCTCTAAGACTCAGGGGCCCGGATCCAGATAATACTGCCAGGGCGAAATCCAAGGCCACTTCGCAGGAGTTGTCGAGATGCACAAACTTTGGGGACAGCTTTTAATGGTTGGTATCCCAGGTCAGGAATTTGATGAGTGTACCCGTTCCATTATTCAAGATCTGCAGGTGGGAGGCATTATCCTCTTCAAACGCAATATTGCTCATCCCCAACAGGTGGCGGAGTTAATTCAAGCCTGTCAACAGGCGGCGCTGGCTGCCAGCGGCTATCCTCTCTTTGTGGCGGTGGATCAGGAAGGGGGTCCGGTGCAACGGTTTCGCGATCCGTTTCCGGAAATGCCGTCGGCCCGCCAGTTTGGCCTCGCCGGCGACCTGGCGGCCGTGGCCACGACGGCCCGGCAAGTGGCGACCGTGTTGCGCTCCTTAGGGGTAAACATCAATCTGGCCCCGGTCTTGGACGTTCCCCGCAGTTCGGATTGCCCACTCTGGGAACGTTCCTACAGCACTGATCCGGAACAGGTGGCTCTTTTCGGCCTGGCGGCAATCAAGGGCTATCTCGAAGGCGGGATCCTCCCGGTGGTCAAACATTTCCCGGGATTAGGAGCCACCGACCTGGACTCGCATCTGGCTCTCCCGGCCGCCGCCAACGGACCGGTCCAAAGAGAAATGGACCTCCTGCCCTTTCGCCGGGCTATTACCGCCGGCGTGCCCGGGGTGATGTGCGCCCATGTCTTAGTCCCCGAATGGGACGCCCTTCCCGCTTCCCTGTCCCCGGTGGCCACCACCCGAATCTTACGGGAACAATTGGGTTTTTCCGGACTGGCCTTTACCGATGACCTGGAGATGGGGGCCATCACCAAAAACTGGCCGGTGGCCGAGGCGGCTAAATTAGCGGTTGCCGCGGGCCATGACATCTTGTTAATCTGCGAACAATTTGACAATATGCAACAGACGTTGACTGCGCTTGCGGAAACTTCGGAACTGGAGGCGCATCTCCAAGCTGCCTGGCGCCGGGTGCTGCACCTTAAGCGCCGCCTCTTTGGCAATACGGTGGCATTCCAGGGCACAGAGGTTTAATTGATTGATTATTTTCCTGGCAATCTGAGTGGGGCTCGGCATTACTGGCTGAGTTTTTCGGCAAAATATAAAGGCCGGGAGGGGGTGGCCCGGCCTTTTGGGGAGAAAAAAGGAGAAAATGTCATTATTTGTCTTATTTTAATGCACACTATATGCCAGAACGAGGACTCCTTGAATATTTCTATACTTCCTTGAAATCTATGCTTAAATAGGACCGCCAAGATTGATGTTTTTGCATATTTAGTATAAATTTTTGAACCGATTTTACCAAT
Organism: uncultured delta proteobacterium; assembly: GCA_963780995.1. Taxonomy (GTDB): domain Bacteria; phylum Desulfobacterota; class Desulfobaccia; order Desulfobaccales; family Desulfobaccaceae; genus Desulfobacca. The sequence continues at coordinate 1,304 of CAWAEI010000031.1, read as the reverse complement.
ATAGTTGTCGAAAAATATTATCACATTGATATGTCGTATGTTTTTAAGGTACAAAAATCTGATCTAGCAGGCTGTTGAAAAAGCATTGTAATTAGGCTGGTGCATTCTTTTTGGGGGGGACTAGAGTAACCTTATGTCGGGCAAATTATCTGGAAAACTTGGGCTATTTCCTCCATCGGCGGTCAATGACCAGCAGAATTATCCTTTCTCAGAGAGCTCCTTGGGTTCAATGAGAAAGAGCTGGCCTCAGGTTGCGCATTCGCACCAGATTGTAGGCCGCGGCGGTCAGGGTGAACACAAAGCCCACCCGGTCCTCGCCTCGGTGCCGGGTCTTCCGGAGATTCCCCACGGTCTTCATCCAGCCGAAGATTTCCTCCACCAGTTTTCGCAGTCGTTGACTGACGGCGTACCCTGGATGGCGGGTAGTGCGGCCGTCAATGGCGGACTTCCTGCCATTGCAGTTCTGGGCCACATGCGGCGTGGCCTTAAGAGTGCGCAGAGATTGGACAAAGTCCTGAGTGTCATAAGCCTTGTCAGCCCCCACGGTAATACGATGCCTGCCGCGCAGGTTCCCCACCAGGTCTTTTGCCGCCTCCCGCTCGGCGGTGCCGGTGGCCGCGGTCAGGCGAGGCGAAATAATCAAGCCGTTGCGGTTCTCCATCAACACATGCCCCATGAAGCAGAGCTTGGCTTCTTTGCCTTTCCCCTTGCGGAACAACCGGGCCTCGGGGTCAGTAGTAGAGGCGTGGCTCGGTTCAGGCGCTTCTCCCCATGAAAGTCCACCGCCGGGTCGCGGCTGCTGCCTTCAGGGGGCGGGGGCGTCCTTGGGACGGAAACTCTTTACGGAGGCCCAGGCCTCGATCAACGTGCCGTCCACGGTAAAATGTTCATCCGACAGCAATTTGGCAGCCGCCGCCTGCTCCAGGACTGGCGGCGAAAAGGCTGCGGCCAGGTCTGAATCGAAGAAAGCGCTCCTGATTCTTGGCAAAGACGGAATGATCCCAAACTTTGTCGTCCATGGAAAGCCCGACAAACCAGCGAAACAGGAGATTGTAATCAAGTTGCTCCATCAACAAACGGGCACTGCGGATGGGTGCAGAGTATTTGCAGCAACAAGGCGCGGCAAAAGCTTTTCCGGGGGGAATAGAGGGCCTTCCCTCCCGTGAATACATGGCTTGGAACTCTTCGGACAGTTCGGCTAGGGCTTGATTTACCATGTCCCGGATCGGCCTTAAGGGATGATCCGAGGGAACCCGAGCTTCAGGGGAAAGGAACACCAACGAACCAAGTAGACGACACAACAG
>CAWAEI010000030.1:0-15521 GCA_963780995.1 uncultured delta proteobacterium | reverse complement strand
ATGAGGTCCTGCGCCGATTCGCCACCCGCAATAGCGGGCAAATTGTCCGTTTGAATGCCTATGTGGCTCTCGATGAAGAGCGGGCCGTCTCGGATCCTAATTATAATGCCACGTTAAACTTTATTTCAACCTTACGGGACTTGGGTTTTAAGGTCATTGAAAAACCTATTCGCTGGTTCACGGATGAATCTGGCCGGACCTATGGCAAGGCCAATGCTGACATGGATATGGCTCTTGATATTATCTCCCAGTCCGACCGTTTGGATATCGTCTATTTACTCACCGGGGACGGCGATTTCTGTAATGTCGTCACCATGGTCCAGAATAAAGGCTGTCGAGTTGAGCTGGTTGCCTTTAATAACGTTTCTTCTCGCCTGAGAAGAGAAGTGGATCTTTTTGTCTCCGGTTATCTGATTCCGGGACTGCTCCCCGCTCAGGGTCCCGTGGGCGCTCCTGCCTGGGGAGAATCCGGCAGCCGGGTCCGGGGCGTCTGCACCAAATACCTGCATGATAAGTCATTTGGCTTTATGCGCTACATACATTCCCTGGGCAGATTGTGGATCACCGACACCCGTCAGGAAGATTCCCCGTATAAGTCGGTTTTTTTTATGGAAAAAGATCTCCCCGCCGGGGTCTATGCCGAAGATTTGCCCAGCCGGGATCATATTTTTGAGTTTACTCTGGTGGATGGCGATAAAGGTAAAGGTTTCCAGGCCGCCGACATTAGCATTAATTATCACTACCATTCTTAAATTAGTCTAATTATGACAAACACTTAACCTCTGAGAGAGGAGAATTGGATGATAGACCGCGATTTGAATGTCATGTTTGTTTCCCCGGAAGCGGTGCCTTTCGCTAAAACAGGCGGTTTGGCCGATGTGGCGGGCGCTTTGCCCATAGCCTTAGGGAATTTAGGCATGCGCGTTTGCCTGCTGATGCCCCTGTATGGCATGATCAGGCAGGGTAACTTTGCTTTAACCAAAGCGATTTCCGACCTCGAGGTTCAGTTTGATTTTTATACTCTAAAATTTGATGTCTATAGCGCCGAAATTGCCGGAGTCACTTTTTATTTTGTGGAACGGGATGAATTTTTTGACCGTCGTCAGTTATACGGCACTCCCAAAGGAGATTACTTCGATAATTTCGAAAGATATGTCTTTCTGGCCAAGACGGTGAAACCAGTCTGCCAGGCTTTGGATCTTAAACCTGATATTATTCATTGCCATGATTGGCAATCGGCCCTGGTACCGGTCTATTTGCGGGAAAAATGGCAAAATGACGAGATATTTGCGCAAACCGCCGCAGTTTTTACGATCCATAACCTGGCTTATCAGGGCCTCTTTGGCAAAGAGAAGTACCATCTGCTGGATTTGGATTCATCCCTGTTTCGGATGGAAGGTTTGGAGTTTTATGACAAGATAAATTTTCTAAAAGGCGGTATTCTCTGGTCCGACGCCGTTACCACCGTCAGCCGGCAATATAGCCAAGAGATACAAACACCGGAGTTCGGCTGTGGTTTAGAGGGGGTGCTAGGCGCCCGGGCCGACATCCTCACCGGCATTGTAAATGGCATCGATTATAGCATCTGGGATCCCAGCACCGATAAGTTGCTTGCCGCGCCGTACAGCGCCGCTGACCTGACCGGGAAGGGAAAAAATAAACAGGCTCTTATGTCCGAGTATAAGCTTGATCCCAAGTTAAAGGAGGCGCCCCTTTTAGGAATGGTTTCCCGCCTGGCCGACCAGAAGGGGTTTGATCTGTTGGCAACCATCTTACCGGAATTAATGGCAGAAAACCTAACTCTGGTTATCCTGGGCACCGGGGATGAAAAATATCATAAACTGCTTAGCGAAGCGGCAGAAAAATATCAGGGACGATTAGGGGTCAAGATTGCCTTTGACAATAAAATCGCGCATCTCATCGAAGCTGGAGCTGACATGTTCCTGATGCCTTCTTATTATGAGCCATGCGGCCTGAATCAGATCTATTCCTTGAAATATGGCACCATTCCAGTAGTCCGGGCTACAGGTGGTTTGGTGGACACCATTGAACCGGTTGACACCAAACAAAAGACAGGCACCGGTTTCCGATTCGAAGAATATACTCCGGAAGCTTTTCTGGCCTGTATTCGAGAAGCCTGCCAGGCTTATCAGAATAAGACCCTTTGGAAGCAACTCATGGCTAACGCCATGAAACGGGATTTCTCCTGGGAATCCTCTGCCAAAGCCTATGAATCGCTTTACCGCCAAACCTTGGCCCGGATCACAGCTTAAAGGAGGCCAAGAATGCCGGAATGTCCCAATAAAGAGAGAAACTTGCAGCACTGCAACTGCACCTATGAACCGTGCAGCCGCAAGGGCATCTGCTGCGAATGTCTGGACTATCATCGCCGGATGAGAGAGCTTCCCGCCTGTTATTTTCCGGCAGAGGTGGAGAAGACCTATGACCGCAGCCTGGCCAGATTTCTTAAGATCTCGAAGTAATTATAAATATTTAAAAAATTAAATCTTCATTCCTTCTGCCAGGGGAGGGGGAATTCAGGTAATTATTCCAAAACCGTGAAGTCGCAGCCCGGTTATTCTGAGGGTCATCAACCATCAGCACTAATTAGTTTCTGTCCGGAAACGGCTATTTTTCACAATATCGGCGTCAATCTGCAGGCTCATTTGTGTGGCGAACGAATGTTCGCCTCCGCACAAGCCCTTGATTTCCTTGCCCTTGCGAGAATTATCTCATTTCCGAATCAGAAACTTTAATAATTCTCATTATTGGTTTCCGGATGAGAACTAATTAGGTGAGAGTCCTCGCTTCACGTCGATTGGCCAAGAAAGCACATTTCGGCTTTCTTAGCCGTTCTCCATCAACTCGAAACTCCTTTCGAGCCACCTGGTAATTTCAAACTCATTAAAATTAAAGGGGAGGCTGTAGGGCAAAACTCTAAAGCCTCCCACCTCATTTGACCGTCCGAGCGCCCTCCTTTCTCTCAAACTTAAAGGAAAGTCTAGACCTTCCGATAAAAGTATATACCCTATGAAGATACCAATAGACGAAGTCTAAGAAATATCAATACGATAGAACTTGGCACAAAATTTGGAAAACATATCTCCAAATTCGTCTATTGGGAGAGAAGCGATGCGCAAAAGAAATAAAAAGACCACGATAATCTCCAGACTGGAACTCTCGGGCCTGACTGAACATATTCTCGCTGGTATGGGGGAAGAGGGTAAAAACCTCCGAGATCGCTTAATGCGTTTTCTTGAGGAAAGGACGATCTCTCATCAGAGTGTTCTGGGAAAGACGGGTTCGAATAGATCGGCGGATATTGCTTAATGGTAGATGATTCTGGAGGCGTTCCTGGCGGGCTGTCTAACGCCTCTGGCAAGGCGAACTAAGAAATACAGACCTCAAGGTCTTAAACGGTCTGGCCGAGTTAGGCTGGGATGATGCCCCGGTTCGCAGTCGAGGGGGCGTCTGTTTGCTCATTGGCTTGATTTTTTTTGCTTCTCGGCCTCCAGGCGCCGGTGGTGCTCACGAGCTTTATATTGCATCTGCCGACGCAGCAACTTGATCTTGACATCCGGAAATTCGACCTCTAAATAACTGAAATTCTCGCAAATTTTTAAGTCTTGGCATTCATAGCAATTTTCAATTCCCCGGCTGCGAGCACAGTTACGTATCGGGCAATCGGCAGTGCCGCGGCCCTGTTTGCACCCTGGGCATTCTGTGTGGGTTAAAAGCCAATTCAGGCCCTTGCGAAACTCGGCAAAGTTAAAGCCTTCGCCCTCGGGAAAACAATGGGTCCAATAATTAGCCCGGAAACGCTCGATATATTCTTTCATAAGAGCAACTGTTTCCAGGAATTCCAAGTCCCCTAAATGGCATTCGTTACATAGTCCGCAATAACTCTCTCGCACGGGTCTTTCTCCTATCTCAAGATGAAAACAAACCATCGATCTGGGCTGCCAGCTCAGATTCCGTTAAGCGATTCATGGAAATAGCCCCCGCCGGGCATTGAGCGGCACAGGTACCGCAGCCCCGGCAGGTTTCCAAATGAATGATCGGTTTGCCGTCTTCTCCCAGACTTATTGCCCCAACCGGGCAGATTTCCAGGCAACTAAGGCAGCGGCGGCAATGTTCCCCACGCAACAGGGCCGTATAATCGCCGGTAAAAATTGTCTTTTGAAACAGAACCCGGGCGGCCGCGGCGGCGGCAGCTTGAGCCTGAATGATCGTCTCTGTCAGATTCCGGGGAGAATGAGCCAGCCCACAGAGGAATATACCTTCCGTGACTGCCTCCACCGGCCTCAGCTTTTGATGCGCCTCCAGAAAAAAACCCTCCGGAGAACGTTGCAGTCCCAAAAGCTGAGACACCTGGGCACTGTCTGAGTTAGGTTCAATCCCGGCGCTCAAGATCAGGTAATCAGCCGGGAGCTGAATCTCCCTGGAAAGAAGTTCATCCCACACTGCCACCCGCAAAGACCCGCGGCGCGGGGCTGTCAGCCCAGGTGGACGTTCGACGGCATAAGGGAGGAATCTGATACCTTTTTCTTTGGCCCGGAGGTAATAATCCTCCTGGAAGCCATAAGATCGGATATCTCGATACAGTATGGTTACTTCCGCCAGAGACCAGCGGTCCTTCAATAATATAGCATTTTTTATGGCTTCAGAACAACATAAACGGCTGCAATAAGGATGTTCCGGCTCCCGGGAGCCCACACATTGAACCATGACGATTTGGGGGGTTGGCCCCAAGGTCAAGGTTTCGGCTTTGAGCCGGGCTTCCAGTTCCAACTGGGTGAGGACTCTGCTATCTTCGCCGTAGAGGTAACGCTTCCGGGGTTTAAATTCTTTCCCGCCGGTGGCCACAATGATGACGCCATGCTCCAACTGCAGTTGTTGGGAGCCAGCGGCAGTCTGTTGACGCACCGTGGCCCGGAATTGGCCGCAGTGTCCATTTAAGCGCACCAACTCGCTACGAGTGAGAACGGTGATGTTAGGATGGCTAAATACCTGCGACTTCAGCTCCAGCAAGAACTGTTGGGGATTTTGGCCTTCCAAAGTGAAATGGAGGTTTTGGGCCACCCCACCCAAACACTGCTGCCGTTCAATGAGATAACACTGAAAGCCTTGATCTGCCAGACTGAGGGCGGCGCTCAGGCCGGCGATGCCGCCACCGAGGATCAGGGCGCTGGGAATAATGGGAAAACTCCGGGGCTGAATAGGCTGCAGACGTTTGGCCTGGGCCACGGCCATGGAGATGAGATGTCTGGCCTTTTCCATGGCGGCGGCTTTGTCGCCTTGGTGGACCCAGGTACATTGCTCCCTGACATTGGCCATGATGACATACCCAGGGTTCAGGCCGGCAGAGCTTACCACCTCCCGAAAAACCGGTTCGTGGGTCCTGGGGGTGCAGGCGGCTACAACTAGTCGATTCAGGTTTTTAGATTTAATCACGGTAGCCAATTGTTTGGTTGATTCCAGAGAGCAGGCAAACAGTTTCTCTTCCACGTGCACTACTCCGGGAAGCTGCTGCAGCCTTAGGGCCAAGGCCTCGAGATTGAGCACCCCGGCGATATTGGTGCCGCAATGGCATAAAAATATGCCAATGCGGGGGGTTCCTTGGTCAATGGTTGATTCTGGTAATGACGGGGCGTGGCTGACATTTCTAGGTGTAATAGCCAGGAGTTGCGAAGCCGCAGTGGCCGCGGCGCTGGCTGTGGTGACGGTCTCGGAAATATCCATAGGCTCCCGGGCAGTGCCGCAGAGGAAAATTCCCGGACGACTGGTTTGTACCCGGCTCAGGGGTGAGGTGGCCAGAAAGCGATGGTGGTTAAGCGATACACCCCATTCGGCCGCTATGGTGGACCAAACTGCCGGGGGTCTTAGCCCCACAGCCAAGACGGCCAGATCAAAAGTCTCTTCTTGGGGCCTTCCCTGGGCGTCAGTAAAGCGAATGCCAACATTTCCTGCCGGGTCGGGATGGACGCTGGTGACCCGGGAGCGGATCAGGCGCACCCCATGTCTCTGGGCCTGTTCCACATATCTTTCAAAATTTTTTCCCGGCGTTCGCAGGTCCATATAAAAAATGGTCGTTTCTAAGCCGCCATCGCTAAGTTCGGTGGCAATAACCGCTTCTTTAAGGCTGGCAGTGCAGCATACCGAGGAACAATAGCGGGTCCCCTGGCGAGGGTCCCGGGAACCGACGCATTGAATAAAGGCGATGCGGGCTGGCGGCTGTCCGTCGGAGGGACGGCGTAATTTCCCCAGAAAGGGACCGGTGGCGCTTAAAATACGCTCGAATGCAAGACTGGTGACAACGTTGGGATGCTGAACGCCCCCAAACTGCGCTAGTGCCGCCGGTTGAGCCCCAACCGCCACAATCACCGCGCCGACCTGTAAAATCCCTTCTTCCGGTTGCTCCTGCAGATTTATGGCATTGGCCGGACAGACTTTGACGCAGGCTTCGCACTTTTTACCCTGCAAAAATCTGCAGGCTTCAGGGTGGACATAGGCTGCCAGCGGCACCGCCTGAGGGAAGGGCAGGTGAATTGCCTTGGTTTGCATGAGGCCCACATTATAGGGATCAGGAATTTTTACCGGACATACCCGAGTGCATTCGCCGCAGCCGGTACATTTCGTGGTATCGACATAGCGAGGGGGGCGGTGGAGAATGGCGCGAAAATTTCCGGCCTCGCCCTCAATCTGCACAATCCGGCTGGAGGTAACCAGATCAATGGCTGGATTTCGGCTGATTTCCAGTAAGCGGGGCGAAAGGATGCACATGGCGCAGTCGTTGGTTGGAAAGGTTTTATCCAACTGCGCCATTAATCCTCCCAGAGAAGGACGTTCTTCGACGAGGGTGACCGGCAGTCCCATGGCGGCCAGGTCCAGGGAGGCCTGAATGCCGGCAATGCCACCACCGATTATCAGCACCCGACGATGCTCGATGCTAGTAAGGGGCCGGATTATAGTGGTTGTCAGAGGTAAGGCCTTATTCACCCCTCACCCTGACCCTCTCCCCTCGAGGGGAGAGGGGAAATTAAAGGATAAATCTTTTGTCACTTGGTTTAAAGTCATATGGTGTGGCCGGCGTTTTTCAAATCTGATCGTCTTTGGCCAGGTCTTGAACTATTTCAACCAAGAGGGTGGACAGACTTTCTGCCTGGTCAGGTTGAGAAATAATTTTGGCCAGCAACCGTTGCCGCACCTGAAGCAGCAAGGCTTCGCCCTGGCGGCAGCGGTCTGCCAGGTCCGGGCTGATTAGACCCTCCCGGACGGCCAGGTGCCGCAAACCCTGGATGATATCAAGAAACCTGACATCCTGGGGGCATTGAAAAGAGCATTGGGCGCAGCCGAGACAATACCAGAGGGCCGGGGAAGCTAACAGTTCGTTTCGCAGGCCGTACATTATTTGCCGCAGGATGCGGCTGGGACTGAAGTCAGGTTCAATGGCGCTTACCGGACAGGCGGCAGTGCAAACTCCACAAGAGAAACAGCGGCGCAGATGTTGGCAGCCAGGTTCCCGGGCCAACTCGTCTTTAAACTGATGATCAAGATCTTGAATTCGAAGCTTTTCCATGGTTAGTATAAGGTGATCGCCTTAGTGGGACAATATTCTGAGCATTTACTGCATTTTTCCGCGGCTTGCACCAACCGGGTGCATCTCTCCTGATGAACCACGACTGCAGCACCATTGACGATGTGAAAGATGATCGTATCCTGGCTCCGAGGTCCTTTACCCAGTCGGGCGTCGGCACAGTTGCCCAGGTGAAACTCGCACATGGCGACGCAAATGCCACAGCCGATGCACTTGTCCGGATCTATCTGCATCCCTCCTGCCGCCTGGGACCTCGGGCTGGCCCAATAACTCATGGAGAGCTTCGATAAAACCGGCATAATCCGGCTCGTGGAGCACCGGGCAGTCCTCCGGGGCCAATTCCTGCTTGAGTAACAAATCGGCAAATTCGACGCACGTGAGACCGCATTGACGGCAATCTAGATTCGGCAGAAATTCTTGAATCTCTTCGGAGGTTAGCATCATGGCGCCGGCTGCCAATGAACGTCCGCGTGCGGTCGGACAAAGAGGTTTTCCAGGCGGAAGCTGCGGTAGCGGCAGATATCGGCCACCAGGTGATTGGGCAAGGTCTGAGTCCGACGATAATAACTGGTTTTGGCGACCCGATAATTCACCACCTCAAAATTATTTACCACCATTTCGCCGGCTTTCAAGAGCAGGCGGCAGCGGCGGAAGCTCTCTGGCCAGGAAGGGAGGGTCCCTCCAGCGGGAAAATCATACAATGCCACATCAGCCCGGGCTCCCGGACGCAAATGCCCTTTATCGCTCAAGCCGAGGTGTTGAGCCGGCAGGGTGCGAGTGCTCTGAAGCCAATCATTGACGGTATAATTGGCCTCCGGCAGATTTTTTCCCCAATCTCGTTGCCGACAGTCATTTTTTCCCAACCAGGCGAACAACAAGGGAAAACTGCTCACCGGGGTTTGGGTCAAAGTCGCCACCGAAAAGGCCAGATGGTCTTTCCGACCAGTCAAGGCTAATTGGAGCGCCCGGTGCGCAACTTCCGGCTTGAGGGGCACATTGAGATCAAACGGCTTAAACCAGTCAAGATCAATTCTGACCGGCAACGGGGGCAAGCCTGTTCGGGGGACAGGGGGCAGCAAGCCCATATCCCCATAGACGCCGTTTTCTAAATGCTGTAGGGCTTTCTCTAACAACGTATCGTTTACCAGGGCCGTTCCGAGCGCACTAAGATGAAATTCCGGGAGGGCCGGCAGATCAGCAGCCAGTAATTCCGGCGTAGTCTCAAGGGTTATGCGACTACCCGACAGTTCGATCAGTCTAACCAAAATATCCAGCACCGATTCCAAGGACAGGGTCCGATGGAGATAAAAGTCCTGCCGGTATCTGACGAACGGCTCCACCACCCGCAGGTTAAGCGCCCGGCAGTTTTCGAGCAGGTAGGCCCAGGCTGCACTCACTTCTGAGATATTTTTGGCATCCTGCAACCAGAGGTCGAGATCTCGTAAATTCACGGTTAAAGACGCTGAGGTATCCACAATCGGGATGGCAGCCAGTTCCTGGTGGACATAATTGGCAGTCTGAATAGTCAAGAAAGGTTCATGAATGTGGGTGTAGCCTAACAGGGCATAAGACTCGCCCAATTCCCGGGGGGAAGGGAGCGCCCCCCACAGGCGCAGATAATTTTGTCCGTAGCCGGCCACTGGACTGCGCAGATCAATGGCCCCCGGCGTCACTGCCAACCCATGGGCGTCAATGACCTGATCCACTTCGGGTAACTGGGCGACCAGCCGACCATTCTCGATAAACAGGTCTTGCTCGGCGCCATCCCAGCCGCTGCTCGGGTCAAAAACTTTTCCGCCTTTGATGACAAGACGCATACGCTGACTCTCTGAACTCTTTAAAGAGTGGCGGCCAGGTCCCGCAGCACGTGGGCATCGGGCCGCAGGGGTGAAGAGACGATTTCGGGTAAATACAGCGGCAACCCATCCATGCGATAAGCGATTTCAGGTGTTTCCAGTCCGGCCAAGGCTACCGGGATGACCACCTCGGCGTGGCCGGTGGTGCGGTTGGCAAACGGGCTCAAGACCACGACCGGCACCCGACGCTTTTTTAAGTCGTTTATCGCCTCGGCAGAAAGAAACCAAAAAAGATCTGCTCCAACAACCACCAAGGCATCCACGTCAGCCAGCTTTACCGGTTCGGCATGGAGACTAAATCCTGACCCGGCGCCAAAATCCGGGGCCAGGGGAGAGCCTAATTCACGCAACAGCAGGTGGTATAAGCCCACGGAATTAAAATCTGCACTCAAGGGGAAAAGGATAAAAGGAGCCTGCTGATTGAGCCGGGCCGTGAGCGCGGCCAAGCCGTCCAGCAACTCCTGGGCCGGACCGTAACTGAGGCCCCGGCCGAAAAATATGACGCCATAGGAAGCTTCTTGCAAAAGCGCCGCTAAGCGGCGCATGCCCTTGACTGGCGTCGGCTTGCCGCCGGCCAGGGTTGACAGCAGTCCCTGCAGGAGAGCGAGTTCCTGACCCGGTTCAAGCTGAATAAATACCTTGACGAGTTCGGCCAGTTCAGTCCGATAGAGATCGACTGCCGCGGTGCGCCGCTCGTCGATGCCGCGTTCCGTAAACTTGCCCCGGGCGAAAATCGAATACCGCACCACGTGCCGGGGGCAGGAGTGTAAGGGATTGGCCCCCCAAAACAAAACGGTGTCCGCCTCGTCTCGGATAACCTCCAGGGAGGCCCAAAACAGACCATATTTCAACAAACTTTGATAATATGGGGCTTTAAAAGCCAGGTCGGCCGGTTCCAAACGGGCTTTGGCGCGGCGGGCCAGGTCCAGCGCCGCTTCCTGGGCCCAGGAACCTGAATTGGTCAAGCCATAGATGACCGGCTGGCGGGCCTTGGCCAAAATTTCCGCACTCCGCTCAATGGCGGCCTCAAAGGTGACCGATTGCCAGAGGCCTCTGTGCTTGATCTGCGGTTGGGACAGGCGGCGGCGTTCTTTTTTGGGATGAAATCTCTTGTGGGAGAGAAATTTACTGGCGCCCCAAAGACAAATATTGGCGGCCTGATAGATACGTCCATCCACCACCGTGACGTCAATATCGTCGCAGAGGCAGGCACAGCCGGGACAGATGGCGGATTCGATTCTTGCTTCCAAAAAGTTTCCAGACCAAATTTAGTTCAAAACTAATTAAGAAAAATATATCATAAAGAACCGACTAGAGGCTATAGGCGATAGGCAATAGGCGGCAAGAAATAAAATACATACAGGCTCAGGCATGGGAAGCCACCATAAAGGCCAAGCTATCTTACCTCCGGAAGCAACAAACATTTTCGTCTGGCACCAGGGCGCCTTAGGTGATGTCCTGTTAGCCGGACCGGCCTTGCAGGCCGTCGCGGCGCACTATCCCGGAGCCCGCCTTACTCTCGTGGGCTCACCGGAACCATTGAGCCTGTTGACGGCCAGCTTGCCGGCGGCGGAGGTCTGGAATGCGCAAAGAGCCATCTGGCTCGATCTTTTCCAGGCCGGCGGGCAGATTGAGAGCAGACTGAAAAGCGTCCTGGCCCGATTCGATCTGGCCCTGGTTTTTTCACCGCACCGGCAGCCGGAATTTCTCGACCGCTTCCGGCTGGCAGGTGTGCCCCACGTATTTTGGTTGCCCAGTTTTCCAGTGCAGGCCAGAGTGCCGATCAGACAGCTTCAGGCAGAACACTTGCAAGCTGGCGGCCTGAGGACGCCTCTGGAACCCTTTCGACTGGTCATACCTGACCCAGATCTCCACAGAGCCCGCGCCTGGATGAAGACCCAGGGCCGTCCTCGAACTTTCCTGGCGGCTTTGGCGCCGGGGAGCGGTCATGCCCTGAAGAATTGGCCGTTGGCTTCCTATGTCGAACTGGCTCTGAGCCTGGAAGAGCACTACCGGGCCCAGGTGTGGTGGGTTGTCGGCCCGGCCGAGGCCGGGCTAGAGGCGGAGTTGCAGAAAAAGCTTCCAGATCAGGAACTGCGGCTCCTCAAAGATTTGCCCTTGAGCCAGCTGGCAGCCGCCCTGTCGGGATTTCAGCTTTATGTGGGTAACGACAGCGGCGTCACGCACCTGGCGGCAGCTTTGGGCCAGCCGGCCGTGGTGGCAATTTTCGGACCTTCCGATCCGGTCATTTGGGCGTCTGATCGGGCCACTATAATTACGCCAGATCTGAAATGTGCACCATGCACCCAAGGGCGAGAAATCCGTTGTCCGGATAACATCTGTCTGTCATCCCTGAAATCGGAAACAATAGTAACGACGATTAGCCGGGTTCTTGCCGATGAAGGGTATTAACTTCGGAACCCGTTAGAAACAATTTTTCGCGAAAAATTTTAGCACATATTAACATATTGACATAATAAAATAAAATATGGCACGAGGTGAATTTTTCGCGCTCATTTCGCGGTTAATTTCGTGCTTTTTATTCGGGGCGCGGCGGTTACCCGGGTCAGGCTAAGGGAGCGGAGTGAAGTTGACCTCATTTCCGTCCGCTCCGGATCTTGAGGGCAGGGGTCTGGAGAAAAGCGCCCTGAGGGAAAATTCGACTGCCCGGACGATACCAGGATCATATCGAACCGGGCCGGAAAAGGACAGCACACCTGGGGCAGATGTCGCAAAAGCAGGCAAGGGGTGAGAGGCGATGGGTTAAAGGGGGAAGGAGAATTTTGTGGAGGGGGATACTGCCAACCCCTGACCTTGATTATATTACAGGCCGGGGGCACCACTGCTCCATTAAAAAACACAATAGCAGAAAAGACGCCATGAGGCCAAAATAGTTATATTTATTAAAATTTATTTAAAATATTTATTTTTTAATTGATCATACTATGAAACATATATAATATTAAACCAAAACGATAATATTTAAGGCAATTTCACGTTCGCTCAGGTAGTGTTCTCCCCGCCATCAAGTTCTCAGAGGTGATGATTTCTCAAAGTTGGAAGAATGATTATTATCACAATACTCTTTTACTCTAAAACTCGGCTCAGAAGAAAAGGGAAGCGGCTGACCAACCCTGATTAAATTTCAAGCTTTATTTTTCATAGCACCCCTGCAGGTCTTTGTCCTGATTAGTGGCACCTACGCCCCATTGAGGGCTGAATTGTAGAGCTACAATAATCACTCTTGATTAATTTTATGACAGGAGGACAGAAAAATGGGTTATGAAAATGTCGGCCGCGTCTGGACCTACAAGTCTTTGGAGGAGTATCTGCGCACCATCAAAAAGCCGGATTGGTGCGAAGCCATTACGTTACACAATACCGGCGAGCCGTCGCTGGCGAATCGACCCACAGGGTTCAGTGTTGGGAACATTGGCAATATTCGAAATTACTACAAGAACGACCTGGGGTGGAGTGCCGGACCGCATCTGTTCATTGACGAAGATGAAATTTACGGTATGTCTGATTTACGCAGAAGAGGGGTCCATGCAGTAAGTTTTAACAGAAACGCCATAGGAATTGAGGTTCTGGGCTGGTATGACAAGGAAGACCCCAAAAAAGGCCGGGGTTTGGCTTGTTGGCAGAATGCCGCGGCTGCCTCAGGGGTCCTCCTTAACTGGCTCAATCTGGAACCCAACGAAGATACCGTCCTTTTTCATCGCGACGATCCGACAACGAGTAAAACTTGTCCCGGTACGTTGGTAAAGAAGGACTGGATTCTAAACCTCATTAAAAAATCCCCTCAGCCGCCGGAGAAGAAGACCGAAAAACCCGATGTGGGTATGCCTTGGCCTGATTGGGACTTTCGTGGGGAAAGCTGGTGCGTGCCGGTGTACAATTTTCTCATGGCCAAGGGAGTGCCGTCGGCCACGATCATTGCCAAACTCAAATCCAAAGGCAGTAAATTTTATTACGGCGACGAATTCATCGAAGGTGCCTATTTCGTGAAGGCCGGTGAGCCTATCAAACCCAACGGCTGTACCTGGGCACCGGCGCTAGAGTTGCTAGAAATTTGTAAAGAATGCAAAACTCCAAGCTGAGTTACAAATAGTAACCATCAGATATAAGCTCTGGGAGCAGAATGACAGGACTACAATTCGGCTCAAGAGTTTGTGGATAGGCTGGCGCCTTGCGGGGGCGAATGGCAAACCGCCCCCAGGGCGTTTGAGGTGGATGGTCCAGGATCAGAAAGTACCCAGGCTCAGTAGGAAAGATGATTGATCTGGATATGGTGTTTCAAGATTCATAATTGTGGCGGGCATGGAGGCCCGCCACACTGGCATAATGACTTTTAGAGCAGTCATTCGTGGGCTGTCGGTCCACCCATAAATAATGACAATATTTTGGTAGCGAAGCGGGAGCTTCGCATTAAATCTGCGTTCCCAATCGGGAGCTTGGGAACGAGAGAACTTTTCGGAAGAGGAATCCAGGCCGTCCCGCGAATAAGTTTTCGATGAATCTGGCCCGGCGCGGCGACGAGTCGGATATCGGCAGGGTCCAGGGCGTTCCGGCGGTGGTGCTATGGCCCGGAACGGCCCAGGAAGAGCGTGCGGTAGGATGGCAGCTGACGGCGGCGCCCCGTTTTTTATTTCAACTGGCGACGGTCCAGCACGATCCGCAAAACACCGCCGATGACCACCCCCAGCCCCAATAAACCAATCAGGGTATATAAGGAACTTTTAAAGTAATATCCAGCACCTAAGCCAATAATCGAGATAAAGCCAAAAAACCAGATCAAGCGTTTCTGCAAGACTCTTAACTGTATCGGCGGTCTGACCATGCCGCACCTCCTAGATTAGTTTCGAGTTTAGAGTTCCCAGTTTCGAGTTAAAAGCTAACAGCCGAAGCAGTTCGGTTCTAATTTTTAAATTTTTGGGTATCTAGATCAGATTTTTGTACCTTAAAAACATACGACATATCAATGTGATAATATTTTTCGACAACTATATTGGTAAAATCGGTTCAAAAATTTATACTAAATATGCAAAAACATCAATCTTGGCGGTCCTATTTAAGCATAGATTTCAAGGAAATATAGAAATATCAAGAGAGTCCCTCGTTCTGGCATATAGTGTGCATTAAAATAAGACAAATAATGACATTTTCTCCTTTCTCCCCAAAAGGCCGGGCCACCCCCTCCCGGCCTTTATATTTTGCCGAAAAACTCAGCCAGTAATGCCAGCCCCACTCAGATTGCCAGGAAAATAATCAATCAATTAAACCTCTGTGCCCTGGAATGCCACCATATTGCCAAAGAGGCGGCGCTTAAGGTGCAGCACCCGGCGCCAGGCAGTTTGGAGATGCGCCTCCAGTTCCGAAGTTTCCGCAAGCGCAGTCAACGTCTGTTGCATATTGTCAAATTGTTCGCAGATTAACAAGATGTCATGGCCCGCGGCAACCGCTAATTTAGCCGCCTCGGCCACCGGCCAGTTTTTGGTGATGGCCCCCATCTCCAGGTCATCGGTAAAGGCCAGTCCGGAAAAACCCAATTGTTCCCGTAAGATTCGGGTGGTGGCCACCGGGGACAGGGAAGCGGGAAGGGCGTCCCATTCGGGGACTAAGACATGGGCGCACATCACCCCGGGCACGCCGGCGGTAATAGCCCAGCAAACTTGTCCGAGACGTCGGCCACCCGCTGGGAAGGATCCTGTCGAACGCGGCCGCAAAAGTCACCCAGGTAGAGAGAGGAACAGCGTCCCTGCCCATCCCAGGAACCACGCCCCGAACAGGAGCACGATGATCGCTGAGACCAGCGAGTTCTTGAAGAAGAAGCCCACCATCAACGGCGGATACGTCCAGAACCTGGCCGGTCCCCGGGTCAGTAGTGTACCCCGTAGAAGTAGTTGATGAAGTTCACGTTCCCGGCGTTGAAGAAGTTCCACCCCGAAGAACTTCGACGCGAGCAGGAGGAACACGACGGCGACCGCGACCGTGACCCAGAGGCCGTACATCATCCCGCTCATGACCCGCTTGAAGTCACTCGCGCCGCGGACCTCGCCGTAGAGCGT
>CAWAEI010000029.1:0-17854 GCA_963780995.1 uncultured delta proteobacterium | reverse complement strand
CAGGTGAAGTTGACCCCGGAGGCAATTAAACTGGCCGATATCCAGACTGCCCCGGTCCAACTCGGCCCCATGGACATCCGCGTCCCGTTTACCGGGGAACTGGTCTTCAATGAAGAGCGCCTGGCCAAAATCCGTTCCCGGGTGCCCGGGCGGGTGCTGCGGATCGCCGCCGACTATGGACGTCAGTGAAACCTGGGGACATCCTGGCAGTCCTGGATAGCGTGGAACTGGGCCAGGCCCAGATGGCCTTAAGGCAAACCGTGGCCAAATACCACGCCGCCCCAGGAGACCTATAACCGGGCCCGCCTGCTCTACGAGGGCCGGGCCATCAGCCAGGCCGAGCTCCAGGAGCGTCAGGCCCGGCTGGAGGTGGAGCGGGCCGAATTGGACCAGGCCAAAAACCGGCTCCAGCTCCTGGGCGTCAACAACCCTAACCCCTCCGGACAACTGCAGACGGGTACCCACGAGGTGATCTTCCTCCCAGAGGTCTGCCAGTGCCGCTTTCCCTTTACGTTCCCCCATAGCCGGTCGGGTCGTGGACCGCAAAATTACCCCCGGCCTGGTGGTCAAAGAGGATGAGGAGCTCTTCACCGTGGCCGACACCTCGGCCTTGTGGTGTTTCGTCCAGGTCCCGGAAAAAGATCTCCCCCTGGTGCCGGTGGGCTCCGGGGCCGTCATTACGGTCAGTTCTCTGCCCGGCGAACAATTCCCCGGCCAGGTGGATTACCTGGCCGACACGGTGGACAAAGCCACCCGCATGGTGCGGGCCCGGGTCCGGGTGGATAACCGGCGGCCCCGCCTCAAGGCCGGCATGTATGCCGACATTAACGTCAAAGTGGGCCAGCGCCCCGCCTTGAGTGTGCCGGAAAACGCCGTCCTAATTGCCGGCGGCGAGCCCTTCGTCTTCGTGGCCAATGGCCCCCGGCCTCTATCAGAAGCATCCCATCAAGCCAGGGATGAAGGGTGGTGGCCGGGTGGAGGTCTTAGCCGGGCTGGAAGAAAATGAACCGGTGGTGGTGCAGGGAGGCTTCACCCTGAAATCCGAACTGGAGAAGGGCGGCGGCCAGGGTTCCCTGGAGCATCGGGATTGCCATTGACCGGCGCCAGGGGTGAGGGAAGATGATCGATAACATTATTCGCAGTTGCCTCCGGCACCGCTTCCTGGTGCTCATCGGCCTTTGCGGCCTGGTGGCCTATGGGACCTATGCCGCCCTTAAACTCCAGGTGGATGCCTTCCCGGACGTCACCAACGTCCAGGTGCAGGTCTACACCACCTGGCCCGGCATGTCTCCCGAGGAAGTGGAAAACCAGGTCACCTTCCCCATCGAGGTGCAGATGGCGGGCCTCCCCGATATGGTGGAGCTTCGTTCCGTGTCCCGTTTCGGGCTGTCTCTCATCACCGTGGTCTTTGCGGATCAGGTGGATCTGTATTTTGCCCGGCAACTGGTGTTGGAGCGCCTTATCGCCGCCAAAGAGAAATTGCCCAAGGGGGTGGAACCCGTTCTCGGGCCCATCGCCACGGGCTTAAGCGAAATCTACCGGCTCACCCTGGAAGAAGAGAACCCCATGCCCGCGGCCTCTCCCGGCGAAGAGACCGCCCGTCTCATGCGCCTGCGCACCGTCCAGGATGCCATCGTGCGGCCGTTTTTAAAAACCGTGCCCGGGGTCACCGACATCAACTCGTTCGGCGGCTATGTCAAACGGTACCAGGTGCAGGTGGACCCTGACCGCCTGCGGAAGTTCGACCTCAGCCTGCACCAGGTCTTCGAGACCCTGGCCGCCAACAATGCCAATGCCGGGGGCAATATCCTGGAAAAGGGGAGCGAACAGGCCCTGGTGCGGGGTCTGGGGCTGATGCAGTCCATTGCCGACATTGAAGCGGTAGTTCTCAAAGAAGTGAACGGCACCCCGGTCCTGGTCAAGGACGTGGCCGCGGTGCGCGCCGGCCCGGCCACCCGTTCGGGGCGCGGTGCTCAAAGACGGCAAACGGGAAGAAGTGGCCGGCATCGTCCTGATGATCCGGGGCGGCAGCGGCCGGGAAGTGGTGGCCGCGGTCAAAGAAAAGGTGGCCCGACTCAATTCCGGGGGCATCTTGCCCAAAGGCGTCACTCTCAAAGCCTTCTATGACCGCACCGGTCTGGTCAAAGACTGCATCCAAACCGTGGGCTGGGCCATTGCCGAAGGCGTTATCCTGGTGATTCTGGTCGTCTATCTCTTCTTGCGCAGTTTCCGGGGGGCGCTGGTTATCGCCTTAACTCTGCCCCTCGTGGCCCTGGCCACCTTCATCGCCATGCGGCAGGTGGGCCTGTCGGCCAACCTCATGTCCCTGGGGGGGCTGGCCATCTCCATCGGCATGATTGTGGATAGTGCGGTTATTCAGGTGGAAAATGTCATGCACCACCTGGGGCAGCCGCCGCCCGGCCAAAACTTCGGCCTCACCGTGCTCAACGCCGTCCTGGAAGTGCGGAAACCCAGTCTCTTCGGGGAGTTGATCATCGCCTTGACCTTCCTCCCCATCATGACGCTCCAGGGCATGGAGGGCAAGATGTTCGCGCCCCTGGCCTTCACCGTGGTCATCGCCCTCCTGGCTTCCCTGCTGCTCTCAATTGTTGCCATTCCGGCCTTATGTTCTTACCTCCTCAAGCCGGCCCCGGAGCGCCCCAGTCTTCTCCTGGAGGCAGCCCAAAAGGTCTACCGGCCCGTCCTTGACTGGGCCCTGGGCCATCGCCGGACCGTCCTCCTGGGGACCGGGGGCTTGCTGGCGGTCTCCCTGGCCGCCGTGCCTTTCCTGGGCACCGAGTTTATCCCCCGCCTGGATGAAGGCTATATCACCAACATCATGATCCGCCTGCCGTCCGTGGCTTTGCCCCAATCGGTAGCCATGGAACGGCAGATGCACCAGGTCCTGTTGAAGTTTCCCGAGGTGGAATCGGTGGTCTCCAAAATTGGCGCCGCCGAAATCGCCACGGAGTCCCACGGCGTTGAGTCCAGCGAACCCATTGTCATGCTCAAGCCCAGGAAAGAATGGCAAACCGCCCATACCACCGAGGAACTCATTGCCAGGATGCGCCAGGAGCTGGAAAAGATTCCCGGCGTCGTCTTTAACTTCAGCCAGCCCATCGCCCACCGGGTTGACCATCTGGTTTCCGGAGTCAAATCCCAGGTGGCGGTGAAGATCTTCGGCGATGACCTGTCCGTACTTAAACACCAGGCCGAAGCGGCCGCGGCTTTGCTGCGCACCGTGCCCGGAGTCGCCGACCTGCGCGTGGAGCAGGTGGCCGGCCTCCCCAACCTGAATATCCGGATTGATCGCCAGCGGCTGGCCCGTTACGGCCTCAACGTCGCCGACGTCCAGGAGGTCATCGAGACCGCCATCGGCGGCAAGGCGGCCACCGAGATCATCGAAGGCCAGATGCGGGTGGAGGTGCTGGTGCGCTACCCGGAAGAGCGGCGCCATAGCCCCGAAACCATCGGCAACATTTTGGTTTCTGCTCCTGGGGGGCAATCCGTGCCCCTGGCGACCTTGGCCGAGATCTCCCAGGCCGAGGGTCCCCTCCAGATCAGCCGGGATAATGTGCGCCGCCGCATCGTGGTGGAGTTCAATGTCAAGGACCGGGACATCGGCAGCGTCGTGGCCGACGGCCAACGGCTTCTGCAAAGCCGCCTGAACCTCCCCCCCGGCTACTACACTGCCTGGGGTGGCACCTTCGAGAACCAGGAGCGAGCCATGCAGCGCCTGCTGCTCATCGTCCCCGTAACCTTGGCCCTGGTCTATCTGTTGCTCTTCCTGACCTTCCAGTCTCTCCGGTATGCCACCCTGATCATGCTCAACCTGCCTCTGGCCCTCGTGGGCGGCATCCTGGGGCTTCTGGTTACCGGTCTCTACTTAAGCGTTCCCGCGGCCGTAGGCTTTATCGCCCTCTTTGGGGTGGCGGTCTTGAATGGAGTGGTGCTGGTCTCCCAGATTAACCAACTCAGGGACCAGGGCCTCTCGGTGGACCAGGCCGTGCGCCAGGGCTGCGAACGCCGCCTCCGGCCCGTGCTCATGACCGCCCTGGTGGCCATTCTGGGTCTGACCCCGTTGCTCTTTACCAGCGGTCCAGGCTCGGAAGTGCAACGGCCCCTGGCCGTGGTCGTGGTCAGCGGCCTGTTCACCGCCACCGTGCTTACCCTGGTGGTCTTGCCGGTGCTCTATCAACGCTTTGCCGAAAACGGCGAGACCGGCTCCACCCGGAATGAATCTGACCTAAGGACAATATGAGAAAGTCTTCAATTAGTTCTCATCCGGAAACTATCATGAGAACTAATGTAGTTTCTGATCTCAATACATGCTGCGAGGTTGGTATGAAAAGGAAGGGTTTGATTGTCTGTAGTCTATTAGTTTTACTTGCTGCCGGTTGTGCCGTTCACAACTCCTCGATTACCCCAGAAAACCAGGTAGTCCACCAAGGCGGCCGGGGGCAGGGCTTCCGCACTCATGTGCACTATTATGTTCCTTACTCCTGCTCTCGGGAAGGAAGCGGCTTATGCCAACCCGGCGTCGTCACCGGTGTCATCCGGGGGCTACGCCTGGAGAAAAGTAAATTTGAAACGTCTCCAGGCCTGACCGCAGAAATCGAAACCACGGACAAAGAGCTGGTCCATGTCCACATCGCCCCGGAGTGGTTTCTGAAACGGCACCACGTTAAGCTCAACGTGAATGACGAGATGATCTTAAACGGTGTTTTTCATGAACATGAAGGGGAAGATGTTTTGGTGGCCTCGGAATTGACCTGCAAAGACCGGAGTATCTCCCTCCGCGATGATCAGGGCCGGCCCATCTGGGAGGCTGGACATTTTAAAGAATTCGCCCCGGCCAATAAATGAGAGAGGCATGAAGGATCAGACCACAACGGCAGGGTCAGCCTTGGCCCTGCCTATTACAAACCGGACACTCCTTCTTACGCTTGATCGGTTCCTCCAGGCAATGGCACAGGTCGCCGTCATAACCGAAAAGCCGCTCCAACAGCACCGGGCCCGGGCCGCCCAGGATACGCAGGGCTTCCAGCGCCATCAGGCCGCCCACAATGGTCCTCATCGGCGCCATCACGGCCTCGGATTTGCAGCCCCGTTCGGTTAGGGAGGTACATTCTACGACACAGTCCCTGGCCTGGTTTCAGGGTGATAATAAAACCCCGCATTTCCTGGGTCCAGGCCAATATTAAAGGGATCTGGCTTTTGATGGCGGCGCGATTGAGCACCGCAGCCGTCTCGCCTTCATTTAAATCGACTAACAGGAGATCAGCCCCCTGGATAATTTTTACGGCATTATGTTCACTGATTTTTCTCTCCAGGCCCTCTATTTCTGAGAAGGGGTTGGCCTCCTGCAAACGTTGCCGCAACACCGGCACTTTGGGCTTATTGAGGTCTCTTTCCCGATACAGCATTTGATCGCCCAGATCCTGTAAAGAAACCCGGCTGGCATCAACCACCCTCAGGTGGCCCACCCCCGCGGCCACTAAGCTAAAGGCTGCCGCCGTCACCAGACCGTTCGCTCCGGCAATGAATACTCGGGAGGATTTTAATTTTTCTTGAGCATCCACACCCCAATCCGTCAGGTGGAGCTGTTTTTCATACCTGGTGATTTCCGCCGGGCTCAAATTGCCAAATAATGCCAAAGGCAGATTTTTCAGGATTTCCAAAACTGTATCCTCAATCCCTGATGTACGCAGTTAAGTGGGTTCTGCAAATCCCTATCGGCTTGAATATGCAGTATCTTAAATCCGAATCGCCGGCCGCATAATTTTTAAATATAGACAAAATGTTGTCCGTGTCTAAAAGCCGTGAGCCGCAAGCCGAAAGTGGGGCTTGCGGCTCACGGCGCCTTAGTTAAAGTTTTCCTGCTTGCCGGTCATGATTAAACTTTTGATAATGGCTATAATTAGCTGATGTGATAAACTTGCCAAAAATCCCCAAAAATTCTGGGCAGACAAGAACGTATCTTTAGGGAGAATGGTATGACGGGCAAAACCTGGTGGTTGGTGGTGTTAACGGTGGCTTTAGGATCGGTGTCGGTAACTGGCGGCTGGAATTACACTTTTGGTCAAGCCGGCCCCGGTAACTGGGAATTCTTTGCTTCTCCCACCCGTAACCCGGTGGAGCCCCGCTGGGGAACTTATAACGATGTTAGGCGGCAGGATCGGGAGGCCGCTGTGGCGAAGCATAACTATTGTCCCACCAGCGGCTGTGTGGTGCGGCTGGATAAACTGGCTGTCACCCCGAAGCGGGTGCAGCGGGGCCGTAATGCGAGCATCGTTTTGACCTACACCATTTTGACGGCAGATGATACCGGGATTCCAGTTACCATCAACCGGGAAATTTTCTATCAAGGCAGATCCCAGGGCAAGACCTCCTCCAGGAATATGCGCACTCCCAACGGCACCTTTGACCAGGAGGTGGCCTTCACCCTGCCGGACAAAAGCACTCCGGGACAATACACCCTCAAAACCCAGATCATTACCGGCTTTGGCCAGGATGAAAAGAGTCTGGAGTTTACCGTGGATTGACCAGGCGTCGTAACGAGGGCAGGATTTACTTTTACAATAACCTCCGGATAAAGGCGGCGGCCGCCTTTTTGCCCCGGAACACACCGTAGTGGCCCTCACAGAGAATGTCTGTTTAGAACCGCCACAGCCCCGACTTTGATCAAATAACCGGCCGCATCTTCCGAAGTGGGGCCGGGCCACCTGAAATATTTCCCTGGTAATGTGCATAACTTCTTCCTCTCCTGGCAAGACAGCCTGTCACATCTTGCCGATAGCAATGTCCCATAAGATGTTATCATTTGAAGATCGGTCACTTTATTGAATATGGCCGTAATAAAATTATATTACAAGAGCTTTTAATTAATCTTCATAATATAACAATAAATCTAAATTAGTTTAAAATTCTTAACATCAATGTTCATATCTTTAAACATCAGTGATGTATGGCACCTTAGGCCATGGTTTTCAAGACTATACTACCTAAATTTCTGCCGCTTAATCCCATTGCAAGCAATTCTTGATTGTCCTTATAAAGTATAAATAGCTAATATTAATATAAATATAATTGATACCACAATATGTTTCAAAATATGAAAGGTTTGTTCAGTTCTTTGGACATAATTGCCGTCTAGTATTTTCTGGCCTGGTATATCCACAATAATTCCTATAGTTAGGTAAAATATAGTTAATTCAATTAGTTAGCTATTTCTCGCTGCAGTTCCTTCTCATCCTGGTCCAGCCAAGATAATATTTAAAATACTGTATAATCAAATAGATATCATTATGCCAGGATATATTGGCATACTATTTGAATATAAAGAATGGCAAGAGCAATCAAAGGAGGTGAGTCAGCGTCACTATCATTAAATTTCTTCTAAATGATCGTATTATTGTGAGCTTTATTTAAAACTAAATTAATTAAATTTAATAATTATTAAAGGAGCAATGAAAAATGGAACAGATCAAACAATTCTTCAACGATGAAAGCGGGATAACGTTTGCGGAAACCGGTCTGTATATAGCTATCGTCACCCTGGTAGCCGCTGTCGGTTTGACGCTTATTGGCACTAACATGAAAACTCTTTTTAATGCCATTGCTGGAAAGTTGGTTGCCCCGTAACCGAAAAATTTTGTTTGGCAAAGCGGGGTTGCGGACAACCCCGCTTTAAAAAAAACATCCCTACGAAGGCAATACCAGGCACTTTGAGGAGAGTCTGTAGATGTCAGGTACCAGGTTAAAAATCGGGGTGAAGCTACTCCGCCAGACCAAAGGCAGTGCCATGGTTGAGTTTGCCTTAGTTGCCGGGGTGCTATTACTCATTGTCATGGGCATATTGGATTTCGGCCACGCCTGGTTTATGCGGCAGGGCATCATCAATGCCAGCCGGGAAGGGGCCCGGTACGCGGTGGTCTATCGGGTCGATGCAAGTGGCACACATCTTAAGCCGATTAACTTCGTCCCTTCGGTAAAGGATTTTACGGAACAACTTCTCGGGAAGATGTTGCCGGTAGGCACCGTGTATAGTGCTAAAGCCGAGGGAACAGGATACACCACTGGCGCGGCTGGACAGGAAGTAACCGTTACCGTTAATGCCACCAAGAAGTGGTTCGCCGTCGATAAAATTATAAATCTCTTTGGCGGGACCTGGAGCGATGCCATTATATTAACCGCGACTGACTAGAATGCTAGTTGAGTGAGGCCGACAATGAAGTTATCGAAAGGAATGCTGAACATCCTGGCGGCCCTGGCTTTGGGCCTCGTGGCTACCTTCTTAATACATGCGTATATTACCGCCAAGACTCGGACTACGACCCAGAAGATGGTCCCGGTGGTGGTGGCTGACGCCAGCGTCAGTCCCGGCACCCCCCTGCGTCCGGAACTTGTCCGGGTGGTCCAGTGGCCCCAGGAGATCGCCCCCCCACAGACCGCCAGCACCATCAAACAAGTGGAAAATCGGGTAGTAAGCGTCCCCCTGAGCAAAGGCGAGCCAATTCTCCTGAGCAAACTGGCTCCGGAAGGCTCGGCAGCCGGATTGGGCGGGTTGATGCGGCACGATAAATTGGCCGTCACCGTGCGCACCGACGATGTCACCGGCGTGGCCGGGTTCCTCCATCCGGGCGAACGGGTGGATGTCCTGGTGGACATGAAAATGCCCGACTCCGAAGAGCACCTGTCCAAAATTATTCTTCAGGATGTCGGCGTCTTGAGCAGCGGCGAAAAGTGGGAACAGACGGGCGATAAGAAGCCCCAGGTGGTCAACACCGTCACCCTGGAACTGAGTCCGGAAGAAGCCGAAGTCATCAATCTGGCCTGCAAACAGGGGAAAATTCACCTGGCCCTGCGCCATCTGGAAAATAAGAACAAGGTGGTCACCGCCGGCATTTCCACCTCCGAACTCCTGAAAGGTCGAAATCTGCCGGTGCCTCCGGCCCAGTTCGCGGCCGCGCCCCCGGATCTGCCCCGGCGCTCCGGCTCGGATCGTCCAGGTGATCAAAGGCACGGAAGTGACCGTGAAGAGTTTTAACTAACAAGATGTTAACCAAAAAGTTTAGTATTGTCATTCTGAACGCAGTGAAGGCTCTTGTTTTGATGGCGAGATTAGATTCTTCGCTTCGCTCAGAATGACAATCGATCATAGGGCTGATTTTATGAAAGTCTTTCGGTGAAACAGGAAAATCTCTTAAGATACTTAGACTTTTTGACAAGGACGTTAACAAGGCAATATCATGGCCGATAAGCTGACTATCTCCATCTTCCACACCCTGGGCGTCGATACCGCCCCCCTAAAAGAGGCCCTGAGCCATAATCCGGATCTGGAGGTGGTGGGCCAGGCCACTGATCCCGGGACCTTATGGAATCAGGTCCAGGAAACCAACCCCGACCTGGCCCTGGTGACTTTCAACGGCTCCTGTGTCTTCCCGGACTGGCTGCCGTCTTTTATCCAGAACAGCCCGCAGACTGCGGTGATGGTCTGCTGCAACAACCGGGCCCCGGAATTTCTCATCCAGGCCCTCAGGGCCGGCGTCCGGGAAGTCCTGCCCGTGGCTCCTTCCCAGGAAGAACTGGAACATGCCCTGGCCCGGGTCAAGGCCTTTAAACCCGTCTCAGCTCCGGAACCCGCCAAGGCCCAGCTGATTGCGGTCACCAGCCATGCCGGCGGCGTCGGCGTTACCTCGGTGGCCGTCAACCTGGCCTTTGCCCTGGCCGAGTCGGGATCGGCAAAAGTCGCCCTGGTGGACCTGGGCCGGCCCTTTGCCAACGTCACTGATTTTCTCAATATCAGTCCGGAGCATACCATTCTCGACCTGGCCGACAACCTGGAGGGGTTGGATTTTTCCTTTCTCCAGAGCGCCATGGCCCCGTACCGCCAGGTGTCGCTCCTGCCCGGGCGCTGCCGAGCCCGATGGACAATTGGGGATTGGAGCCGACCGGTCTCACCGCCATTCTCAATCTCCTCCGGTTGGCCTACGATTGGGTAATCCTCGATCTCGGCCATTGGCTGGACGAGCTAGCCGCCGCGGCCCTTCTGGAGGCGGACACGGTTCTGATGGTCACCGAACTGATCGTGCCGCATCTGCGCAACTTCCGGAAATGGCGGCGTTTTATGCTGGATCGGGGCCTGGACCGGGAACGGCTGCAGGTTGTGGTCAACCGGTATAACAAGGCCTCGGAAGTGCGGCTCCAGGACCTGGAAGGTATCCTGGAACGACCCGTTCTGGCCACGCTGCCCAGTGATTATCTGCCCCTGGCCGCGGCCATTAATCAAGGGCGTCCCCTTGCTCGAAGCGGCCCCCCGCTGCAAGCTGCAGCGGAGTCTGATCGATCTGGCCCAGGAATCTACACATTGCGGTTGGCGGCGAAGCGGCCAAACCGCGCCGGCGCTTTCTCTTTTTTTAATCGAGGTGACATGTGGGTTGGTTGAATTCTGATAATAAGATGAAACGGGCGACGGGCGCCAGCC
Source organism: uncultured delta proteobacterium (assembly GCA_963780995.1). Classification (GTDB taxonomy): domain Bacteria; phylum Desulfobacterota; class Desulfobaccia; order Desulfobaccales; family Desulfobaccaceae; genus Desulfobacca. Next base: position 7,368 of record CAWAEI010000029.1, on the reverse strand, counting down.
GGCGAGGAGATGATCATGTTCAAGCCCCCGGGCTCTCCCCGGAATGACGACGGCCGGGAACACCGCCTCTATGAGGTGAAAAACCGGGTGCACCTCCGGCTCCTGGAACGGCTGGACCTGGACCACGTGGACCAGTTCGAGGACAAACAGGTTGCCCAGGCAATTCGCAAAGCCCTGACAGCCTTGCTCGATGAGGAGAAAACCCCCCTCAACCAGGAGGAGCGCCTCCGCCTGGCCAAGGAACTGGAATTCGAAATCCTGGGGCTGGGACCTCTGGAGCCGTTCATGCACGACCCCGGCATCTCCGATATCCTGGTGAACCGTTATGACCAGGTCTACCTCGAACGGGGCGGCAAGCTGGAAAAAACCTCGGTGCGCTTCCGGGACAACGCCCACCTGCTGAACACCATCAACAAGATCGTCACCAACGTCGGCCGCCGCATCGATGAGTCCTCCCCCATGGTGGATGCCCGCCTGCCCGACGGCTCCCGGGTGAACGCCATCATCCCGCCCCTGGCCCTGGACGGCCCCATGCTCTCCATCCGCCGCTTTGCCGTCCGCCGCCTCACCCTGGAGGAGTTGATCGCCAAAGGCACCCTGACCCCGGACATCGGCGAGGTTCTTCAAGGCCATCGTCAAGGCCAAACTCAATATCCTGATCTCCGGCGGCACCGGTTCGGGCAAGACCACCCTGCTCAACATTATTTCCGGCTTTATCCCGCACAACGAGCGCATCCTCACCATCGAGGACTCCGCCGAACTGCAGTTGCAGCAGGAGCACGTGGGACGGATGGAAACCAGGCCGCCCAATATCGAGGGCAAAGGGGAGATCGCCCAGCGGGACCTGGTGCGCAATGCCTTGCGCATGCGCCCCGATCGCATCGTCGTGGGCGAGGTCCGGGGGCCGGAGGTCATGGACATGCTCCAGGCCATGAACACCGGCCATGAAGGCTCCTGACCACGGTGCACGCCAACAGCCCCCGGGATGCCCTGCTGCGGTTGGAGACTATGATCACCCTGTCCGGCCTCGCCCTGCATGAAAAGACCATGCGCCGGCTGATCAGCTCTTCCCTGGACGTCGTCGTCCACCTGGCCCGGCATACCGACGGCACCCGGCGCCTGGAGGCCGTCTCCGAGATCACCGGCATGGAGGGCGATGTCATCAGCATGCAGGATATCTTCGTCTTTGACCGCCACGGCATCGACGAAGAGGGTAAAATCCTGGGCCGCTATGTGGCCACCGGCGTCCGGCCCCGGTTTGCCGAACGCTGCCGCATCTACGGCGTGCCCCTGGCCGAAGAACTCTTCAACCCGCCGCCCCCGGAAAAACGGCGGTTCGGGCGGCATTAAGTTTGTCAGGGGGCGGTGCGCGAACCGCCCCGACAAGGAATATCGAATATTAACTGAATTGTTTCATCGCAATGGTAACTTGGTATAAAAGTATGACGCTTAAAATGGTCCTGAGAGAGGCATTATGATCCCCAAATCCATCGGTTCCGGCGACCTCTTATATGCCCTGGCCCTGTCCGCCATCTTTGCCGGCATCTTTCTCCTGATCTCCGCCCTCTTCCGCCTGGTCATCACCCCCTGGCGACGGCGCCGGGAAGTGGCCAAGCGAGTCCAGGATGAACGGCTGACCCTGATGGCCCGGTCCGGTATCTTCCGGTCTGAGTTTGACGACCCGAAAAATATTATTCTCAAGATCTGTCGAAAAAGTTTTCAGCCGGGAACGCCTCGGCAATCTTCAGCGAACTCTCTTTCAGGCAGACATCTACACCGGTCTGCCCCGCTTCATCAATATCGTCATCATTTGCGCCTGTTCTGGGGTTATCCTGGGGCTGGTATCTCCGCAGCCTGTTCTTGCAGCTGGCCTTGGGCCTCGGGGGCGGCTGCCTGCCCTTTCTCTATTTGCGCTATCGCAAGAACGCGCAAAGCCAGGCTCATCGAACAGCAGATGCCCGATGCCATGGAACTGCTGGCCCGGTCTCTGCGGGCCGGCCACACCCTGGCCGTCGTGCGGTGGATCTGGCGGCCCAGGAATTGGATTACCCTCTGGGGTCGGAACTGCGCTTGGCCCATGAAGAGCAGCGCCTGGGGCTGAGCATGCCCGAGGCCTTGGAACATATGGCTGAGCGCACCACCAGCAAGGATTTGCGTTATTTCGTCTCCGCGATTAATATTCAGCATGAAGTGGGCGGCAATCTGGCGGAAGTCATGGAAAACATCGGCTCCCTCATCCGGGACCGGCTCAATTTGAAAGCCAAAGTGCGTGCTCTGTCCAGCCATGTGCGCTTATCTGCCACCATGCTCACCATTCTGCCTTTTGTGTTATTTTTTTTGGTTTATAAATTCAATCCTGATTATGCTGGCGTTCTGCTGACTGATCCCGCGGGCAGAAAACTTCTGCTCCTGGGTGTGATTTTTATAGGTTTGGGTTCGATTATTATGAGAAAAATGGCCAATTTTAAAGTTTAGGGGAAATAATTCATGATAACTTTCACCGTATATCATCTGGGCCATGGTTTTTATTTCCGTTGCGTTTTTCGTTTATGGCGTCTTAGTATCCCTTGATAGCCGGCGAGCCATCAAGGAAAGGATTGCAACATCGGATGGGGCAAGCCATGCCTCTCACCTCGCCAGGAAAAAGGAACCCCCCATCAAGTCCTGGCTATCCCAGGTGCTGATGCGCTGGGGCAACCTGGGCCGCCAGGGACGAGGAACGGCTCTCGGCCGTGCGCCAACAACTGATTTACGCCGGTTTCCGCCATGCCAGCGCGCCGCTGATCTACTTCGGGCTCCGGTTCCTGACCGCCATGCTCCTGCCGCTGCCGTACCTGCTCTCGCAAATAGTCCAGGGAATGTTCACCAGCAATACCTTGTTATATGCCTTCCTGTTCGCCGGTCTGGGTTACCTGCTGCCCCACTATTTCCTCAAGATCAAGGTCCGCCAACGGCAGAACAGCATCGACCAGGCCTTGCCTGACGTCCTGGATCTGTTCATCATCTGCGCCGAAGCCGGGTTGGCCCTTACGGCCACCATCAACAAAGTGGCGTTCGGAAATCAAGGAGGTTTCTCAGGATTTTTATCACGAACTCCAACTCACCGCCCTGGAACTGCGCACCGGCCTGCCCTGGGACCTGGCCCTGCACCATCTCGGGGAACGCACCGGGGTCATGAGCGTCAAGTCTTTTGTAGCTCTCCTGGTGCAAACCGACAAATTGGGGACCAACATTGCCCAGGCCATGCGCACCCAGGCAGATTTCACCCGCACCCAAAGGGCCCTGAAGGCCGAAGAACTGGCCAACAAGCTGCCGGTCAAGATGATATTTCCCCTGGCATTTTGCATTTTTCCGGGAATTATGATTGTCGCGGCCGGGCCGGCGTTCATCCAAATATTTAAAATTTTGATTCCAATCTTCAAGGTTCGGGACATTAACTAAAGTCAAATGTGAGGTAGCCGCCGTGAAAAAGAGATTTTTGAGGTTATTAAGCCAGGAGCAGGGTTCGGTGATGGTTTTGGTGGCTCTCGCCACTGGTAGTATTCATAGGTTTCATGGCCCTGGCCGTTGATACCGGCCACTGGTTCGCCGTGAAAAACGAATTGCAAAACGCTTCCGATGCCGTCGCTCTGGCCGGGGCCCGGGGTTTTTATAGCTACACTATCGAGGGATTAGAGTATGCAGGAGAACCATCCTATGTCGGGGCTGTTTCCGCAGCCGAAACGTTTAAGAAACGAAATTCTGCGGATATCCAAACTATTAAAGACTTAAACCTATGCCAGCCAGGTATCTGGAACTACCTGACAGAAAAACTGGAAGGCTGGGGTCCTATTAATTCCGGTGAATTCAAAGGCCCTGCCATACGTATTAGGACTAATAAAGTTTCCGGAAAGAATGACGGCCCGGTGCAAAATTTCTTTGGCAAAATCTTTGGGCCGGAAACTCAGGAAACTCCTATTGGTTCCCAGGCCATCGCGGCTCTTAGTGGCGTGGGGCAGGTTAATGAGGGGGAGGTTGATCTGCCCATAGTCATCGGGGATATCTATGTCAATACACCGGTAATAACCTTGACCCCCGCTGGAGTAGACCAGGGGGGGTGGACCGGTTTTTTCGAAACTGCCAATGCCGTAAGAACCCAAGAATTAATAGATGGAATAGATAAACAAGGTAACCCTGTGTTGTCACCGCCACTAACCGCCAATACTTCAAAGATATTATTACAGAACGGCCAGGCTAGCCTCGGTCTTCATTCAATCTCTGCTGCCCCGCTGGGATAGCGAGACCAAGCCTTGGTATGTGACGCTTCCCGTTGTTTCCGCAGCCTCCGGTTATAATGGTGAAGAAAAAGTAATTGGTTTTGCCTCCTTCGAAGTAATAGAGGTTTTAGGCAATCCACATCCTAGTATTAAAGTAGTCCCCATGCCTGGCTATGTTCTTGGTGGCGCCGGGGGCGGCGGTCGCTATTACGGCCTCATGTCCCTGCAGCCCAAACTGGTGCAGTAACGGAGGAACAACGCCAGTGAACCTGACAAATACCTTAACCTGGCTGCAGATTACCCCTCACAGCCTGATGCCGCCCCTGCTGCTGGCCGTGATCATGGCATTGGGCGACGTTCGCACCCGGCGCATCCCCAACTACCTCACCCTCAGCGGCGCCCTGGCCGGCCTGCTCTTTCAGACCATGGTTTCAGGCTGGCCCGGCCTCCTGCAAGGTCTCGGCGGTCTGGCGTTAGGCTTCGGCCTGATGCTCCCCCTTTATATCTTTGGCGGCATGGGCGCCGGGGACGTCAAGGCCCTGGCAGCCCTGGGGGCCTGGTTGACCCCCTGGACCAGTCTGTCCCTGTTTTTTTACATGGCTGTGGCCGGAGGTATCATCGGCCTGGGGGTGCTCCTCTGGCAAGGGACTTTGTGGCAGTTCCTGCGCCGGGGCTGGGTTTTGCTGACGAATAAGGTGTTGACCTCCGGCCGGGGTAGGTTTTCTCAGGCGGAATCGTCGCCACCGGTAGCCTCGGCGTCCATGCCCTACGGGGTGGCCATCGCCCTGGGCATGGCGGCCCTGGTGTTTTGCGGCCCGGTTCTCTAATCGGCCTCATTTATATTAGCCGTACGTTGGCGATTAGGGACCTATTCGGTTTATTTGAAGAAATAAACCCCTCTTTTCAGTTTTCCGGTTGAGATCTGCTCCATGAGCATTATTGCTTCTGCAGAAAACACCAATATGCCAGCATGATGACAAGGCAGACCACGATGGCCTGTTGATTGTCAACCAAAAGAACAAAGAACAAGGCAGGCAGATTAGACAGCAGGGTATAAAGGTTTTCCAGAATCCGATCAATCATGAAAATCTTCCAGGAGGTGTCCTAATTTCCTTATCTTTGACGTTTCTGGTCTCGATCCTAAATTTTTAAAAATCAAAGATTAGGGTATTACTTTGTCATAGTCAAGAATGGCCGCCCCCTTGACAAAATAGGTGCGGCAGGCGCGATCCAAAGCCTGCGTGGTCAGCTTTGGTGGTTGACCGCTGAAACGGGCATAGTCCAGCAGGTTTTCGAGCAGGTCCCGGGGATGACAGGCCCGTAATGGACGGTTCAGCGAGAAGTAATGGGGTTCAAAAATGTGCTCGACGGTTTCCCGGTCAAAAGCCAGGCCAGACCTGACACACTCACGGCGGAAGATTTCCATATACTGTTCCGGAGTGACATCGCCGATATAGATTTTGTGGTGGATGCGGCGTAAAAAAGCTTCATCGGCCAGGGTGTTGGGATCCAGATTGGTGCAAAAAATCAGCAACTGGTCGAAGGGCAGGCTGAACTGTTGGCCGGTGTGTAGATTGCAAAAATCCTGGCGGGTTTCCAGGGGTAACATCCAACGGTTCAAGAGTTGGCGGGCCGAGATTTTCTGGCGGCCAAAATCGTCGATGATCAGGACACCGTTGTTCGCTTTCATCTGATGGGGGGCCTCGTAAAAATGGGCCACCGGACTGTATTGCGGTTCCAGGGCGGCTTCGGTCATTTCGCCTCCAGCCACCACCACGGGCCGACGACAGAGGACCCAACGCCTATCATGAGGCTGGTCTTCGGAGTCAGCTAACTGGCGGTGGTTTAATTTATTGAAGACTCGAATGATCTGCCCATGGACATACAGGGCGTAGGGAATATAGACAGCATCCGTAAAGGCCTCGCCAATGGCTTTGGCCAACACCGACTTGCCATTGCCCGAGGGCCCAAAGAGAAAAAGAGAGCGGCCGCTGACTGCCGCGGGACCGATTTCCTCAAAGAGTGCTTCGAAACCACGTAGTCGCTGAAGACCTCGTGCAGCCGTTCGGGAGAGTACGATTACTTCCCGGATGCTCTGGGCTTCCACCCAATCCCAATAATCTTCCAAACTTACCGGAACCGGTCCCACGTAACTGTTCATCTCCAGGAACTGCTGGGCCCGGGCCTTTCCCTGGTCGCTGAGGATATAAGAAACTTCCAGGGCCAAATGACTGGTCATCGGCCGCAGCACATCCCGTGGTTTAACATCCAGAAATTTCTGGGACCGGAGGTGGTCTCATCATTGATTCCACCATGGTCCGGGGTATTTTCAAGGCCGCAGTCATTTCCCGGACCGTGATGACGGAGGTGAAGTAAGCGTGTTTAAGGAAAAGTTCGAATAAGAGGTGTTCCGGTATTCCCAACTCTAAGAAATCTTCGGACACTGGCGGTGAGGCAGTGAGAAAGAGGCCAAAATCTCCGGATCCACTAAATTGAGGGCCAAAAGATGCTTAGCCAGGTAGCCCCGATATTTTTTCTGGCGGGCTAAGGCTTGTTCCATCTGGGCCGGAGTAAGAACTTTGGCCCGACAAAGGCGCTCTGCCAGGGTCATGAAATCGCCTCCTTAGTGGGGTTAACGTTAGGGAACATCTTACCTACATCCCAGAAATGCCCTAGTTCAGGTGATAAATAAATATATCAAGTAAAAACAATTTGATAGTATATTGGTCCTGATTATAGTATAAGCTGGCATTGCTGGCCGCAAACCTGATCTATCCAGGCTGAATATTGCCTCTTCCAAGGATAATGGCAGGTAGAAAAGTTAAAGTTATCAATTGGTTGATCAAGTTATTGAAACCATCTTAAATTTCTTTTCGGCAATGTTCTGTAAAAAGATAAGAAATTAATATAAATTCTCCTTTAACCGTACATAAAATCCATACAAGACCGTAGGCCCTTTTTCTTCTCCACTTCCCCTCTGACTTTAATAGCCTTAACTTATGGTTTTTAATGAAAGCCAATTGCATCTAACTGAAAATTTACGTTATATAATATGAAAAATGCTTTAGGATAAATACGACCGCATTTTCAAAGGGGGCTGATATGACCCTGA
>CAWAEI010000028.1:0-18820 GCA_963780995.1 uncultured delta proteobacterium | reverse complement strand
GTTTCATGAAAGGCTTTCGGAGGCAGCCAGATCCGAAGGCCTTTTTTTATGGGAGAGGCCAGGGCGGGGAACTGCGGCGGCGGGAAAACGAGGCAATTGTTCCCTTCGGCGGGTGGATCTGCGATCCACCCGGAGGGATCAAGCGTGGCCGGGAAAAAACGGCAATAAATCAGCTATGGTTTGAGGCCCGGCGCCGCCACAACCACAATCCCACCAGTCCGGGACCCAGCAGCAGCACGGTGGCTGGAACCGGCGCCGTGATGGCTAAGGAGCCGGTGGTATAATCGTACCAGAAGACATCTGGGTTATTGTTAACTTTGATGGCCCGCCCGAAGAAATCACTGGTATAGAAGCCGGGGCCGTAGGTCCCCGGCGGGAAGCTCATACCGGCAAAGAAATCGCCGATGGCACCTAAAGGAAGGGTAAAATCGACCGGAGTAGGACCCTGGAAACCCAGCGCAAACATCGTCGCGACCGAGACAGGAAGATGGAACGATGCCGACCCCCATCGGATGGTGCTGAAGGAAAAGCCGTTTAACTCCAGGGGGGAGGCCAGGGTCAGACTCTCAAGAAACGGCGAATCCGGTATAACGCTGGTGCCGGGGCCGATGAGGGCCGGCGAGGTGAAGGAGAAGCCGTCGGCGGGGTAGGTAATATTGTTGTAACTTATCTCGTCAAAGTGGAAATCATACAAATAGGCGGCGTGGGTCTGGGGGCTGATGGCCAGAAGCGCCACCAGGGCGACCAGAGCGGCGAGCACCAGGTGCGGAAGACGGGTCTGCGGTTTAATCATGGGGAATTTTCTCCTTGCTAGGGTTTTTATAAGTAAGAAACGCCGACATTAAAAATAATGTTTAAATTTCGTTACATTTGATTGTAGGCAAGGTTAGAACGAAATCCGCCAAATTTAATTAGAAATTTTGCAAATATTATGCCATGAATAATTCTTATTGATATTATTGATGAAATTATATTAAGGAAGCGAGTTTATGTTTCAATTAATTAACAGAAAATATCTCTAAATATTATATACATAATCAAATCAACAAGTTAACTATGTATAAATAATGAACCAAAAAGATGTAATTTTTTACTCAGGGTATCGAATTGGTCTGTAGTTCCTCGGGATTTCCGGGGCCGTTTTTTTGTGGGCAGAGAGACGGCTTCGCTGTGCCATTTTCTACTCCCGTGGTGAATAAACTTGACAAGATCATATAAGATATACATATTAATATGTATAATATTGAATCTAAGCGGAGGCGAAGCCATGCGCACAACCCTAAACATCGAAGACGACCTGCTGGCCAAAGCGGCTCAGTTAACGGGGATTCGGGAGAAAACGGCCCTGGTCAGGCTGGGGCTGGAGGCGCTCATCGCCCGGGAGAGCGCCAGACGGCTGGCGGCGTTGGGTGGGACTGAACTGGACCTAGCGGCAATTCCCCGCCGCCGGGAAGCTGAGCCGGACAATGGTGCTGGTTGATACGTCGGTGTGGGTGGCGCATCTGCGTCACGGCGACAGCGGGCTGCAAGCCTGTTTGCATGACGGCCAGGTAATGTGCCATCCTTTTATCATCGGCGAATTGGCCTGTGGGAATTTGCACAACCGCTCGGAAATCTTGAGTTTGCTGGCGGCACTGCCGACGACGGTTCTGGCCACACCGGCGGAAGTGCTACGATTTATCGATGGACACCGTCTGATGGGTCTGGGGTTGGGATATATTGATGTGCACCTGCTGGCGTCTGCCCGGTTGACCGGAGTGTCCTTATGGACGCTGGATAAGAAGCTGCATGCAGCGGCGACAAGGTTGGTGGTGGCGCCTCCCGGCGCCTAAAGAGCCCCTTGGGGCATGTCTGCTTCGGCGTCCTTCCTTGGGAGTGACAAGATTCCTCCTCTACAACCGCTTTCCCTTAGGATAGCCGCCTCTGAAAACGCAGGACCGACAAGGCAAGCATGGAAACCCCCAACCCTGCCATGGCGGCCATTTGCGGCCAGAGCACGTCCAACCCCACCCCTTTGAGAAACAGATCCTGCAATACCACGATGAAATAGCGTAAAGGGTTGAAATACGTGACCAGCTGCGCGGCCAGAGGCATATTGTGAATGGGAAACACCAGGCCGGAGAGGAGGATGGCGGGCATGAAGAAAAAGACGCTCACCATCATGGCCTGCTGTTGCGTGGCGCTGAAGGTGGAGATGAACAAGCCGCCGCCCACCGTGCAAAAGAGGAAGAGGATCGTCCCCAGCAGCAAGACCAAAGGATTACCCCGGAAGGGCACTTCGAACCAGTACATGGCAACTATGGTGACCAGAGCCACATCCACCAGCGAAATTATCACAAAGGGGATGGTTTTGCCCAACAGGAGTTCCAGGGGACGGATGGGCGACACCAGGAGTTGCTCCAAAGTGCCGATTTCTTTTTCCCGCACCACTGCCAGGGCCGTCAGTTGCAGGCTCACCAGCATCACTACCATAGCCACCACTCCGGGAATGAACGACGTGGAGCTGACGCGGTTGGGGTTGAACCAGGTCCGTTCTTCTATGAACAGGGGCCCGCTCCCTTCCTGACTCAGTCCCAGGCGATTGAGCCGCTGTCTCAGTACTTCCACGGCATAGTCAAAAATTATGGTGTTGGCATAGCGGCTGGTAATGAGGGCGGCATTGGAGTCGGTGCCGTCCAGAATCAGTTGCACCGGCGTCCTCTGGCCGGCTTCCAGATTTCTGCTGAAGTCCCAGGGGATGTGCACGGCGATGGTAATTTTATTGCGGTTAATCAGGTCTTGCAGTTCTCGCTGACTTTGAATGGCGTAATCCATGCGGAAATAATCATTCCGGCTGAAGCGCTGAATAAATTCCCGGCTCTGGGTTGTTCCGGCCTCATCCCACACCGCCAAAGGAATCTGCCGGTAATCGAAATTAATGGCATACCCATAGGTCAGGAGCTGCACGATGGGCGGCAAGACGATAAAAATTCTCAGACGTGGGTCCCGCACCGCCTGGATGAATTCTTTTTTAATGATGTGCCAGATTCGTTTCCACATGGCGTCAGGTTATTTTTTTGACGAATTTCCGGCCCGAGGCCACCAGAAAGAAAACCGCAAACCCGGCCAGTACGAAAGCGTCCGGCCACAGGAGGCGCCAGCCGATGCCCTTCAGATAAATGCTGCGACTGATATTCACCAGATAGGTGGCCGGCACCAGTTTTGAGATCCACTGTAAAATCTCGGGCATCTGCCTGATGGGAAAAAAGGCCCCGGAGAGCAGAAAAGCGGGCAGGAACGTGGTGAGAATAGCCATCTGATAGGCTTCCAACTGGCTGCGGGCACTCACTGAAATGAGGAGACCCTGTCCCAGTACTACCAGCAGAAAGAGGGCGGCAAGGGCAATAAAGAGTGACAGACTGCCCCGAAAAGGCACCTCGAACAGAAGCTGCCCCATGGCCATGGCAATAAACATGTCGATCAGGCCAATCAGGAAATAGGGGCCCAGTTTGCCGAGAATAAGCTCGGATTTTTTAAGCGGCGTGCCCATGAGCCCCTCCATGCTGCCCCGTTCCTTTTCCCGGATGATGCACAGGGCGGTGAGCAGGGCCCCCACTATGGTCATGATGATGGCAATCAGGCCGGGCACGATAAAGTTGCGGCTTTCCATTTCTTCGTTGAACCACAGCCGGGGCTCGCTCACCAGAGGGGCGATGGCATGCGTCATACCATGCTCCTGCAGGCGCTCCACCAGGAGATTCCGATTATACGCCGCCGCAATACCCTGGGCGTAGGTAATAATCAGGTTGGCCGTGTTGGCGTTGGCGCCGTCCGTAATCAGCTGCAGTTTGACGGGTTGACCTGATTTAAGCCGGCGGGAGAAATCGTACGGCAGGACCACAGCCGCCATGATCTCCCGGGTATTGATCAGGTGGGATATTTCCTGGTAATCGGAGACATAACGATAAATCCGGAAATAACGGCTGGCCTGAAATCGTCTCTACGAGGTCCTGGCTGATGCGGCTGCCATCCTGATTGAACACTGCTATAGGGGTATCTTTGAGATCAAAATTTAAAGCGTAACCATTTATTAACAGCAGGATCACCGGGATCAGGATAACCTGAATGAGGCTGGCCGGATCCCGGCGGATATGGATGAGCTCTTTGCGAAAAATTGCCCAGGTGCGGATAATGTCCATTTAATCAACGCTTGGTAATGTTAGATTGACTTCGCAGCCTGATTCTCAAAGCTGTGGAAAAAAATAAACGCGAAAATTATTGGACTTCTCGTTCTCAAGCTCCTGCTTGGGAACGCCTAATCCCTGCGAAGCTCCAGCTTCGCCACCTCAAAAGGCCAGCACCCTTTGCCACTTTTCACTTGTTACTTTCCACTTTTTCCCGCCCTTCGTTCCCCGCCCGTTCAATGAGTGAAATAAACGCATCCTCCAAGGTCGGTTTGACCCGGTGCAGACCCCGGACTTCGATGCCATGCGCGGCCAGGATTTCCCGCAGTTCAGTCTCAGCCGTCTCCGGGTGAGCGGTGGTGAGGTGCAGGCCGTCCCCAAAAACCGCCACATCCCCAAACTGGGGTAACTGCCTTAAGACGTTCAGGCTCTCACCCAAGCGGTCCGGATAGACCGCGAAAATATCTTCCGGGACCAGCTTTTTCAGGTCCCGGGGGGCGCCCTGGGCAATGAGCCGGCCCTGATAGATCAACACCAATCGGTCGCAAAACTCCGCTTCTTCCATATAATGAGTGGTTACCAGGATGGTGACGCCCCGCTCCGCCAGGGCATAGATCATATCCCAGAAATTCCGCCGGGAGATGGGATCGACGCCGCTGGTGGGTTCATCCAGGAAGAGGATGGGCGGTTCATGCAGCAGCGCCGAAGCCAGGGCCAGGCGTTGCCTCAAACCCAGGGCCAGGGTCCGGGTCATATCCCCCCGGCGCTCCCATAAGTCCACCTGCTGCAACACTTCCTGGGCGCGGGCCGCCAGGCGGCTCTGACTGAGGCCGTAGACCCCCCCGAAAAAAGCTAAATTTTCTGCCGCGGTGAGATCCTCATACAGAGAAAATCTTTGGGACATGTAGCCGATATGGTGCTTGATCTGCTCCGTCTGGCGCACTATGTCCCAACCGGCCACCATGCCCTGGCCGCTGGTGGGCCGCATAAGTCCGCAGAGCATGCGAATGGTGGTGGATTTACCGGCCCCATTGGGGCCCAGGAAGCCGAAAATCTCCCCCCGGGGGACGGTAAAACTTATCCGGTCCACCGCCGTAAACGCGCCGAAAACTTTGGTCAGGTCCTGGACGACAATGGCGTTTTCTGCAGTCATGACTGCCCCCGGCTCACCTTTTCTTCCTGCTGGCTGATTACTTGCACAAAAATGTCCTCTAATCCGGGCTCGGCAGCCTTTAAGGCAATATCGGTCAAGCCGGCCTCGGCCAGATGCTCTTTGAGGGGTCTGAGCGCCATCGAGCTTTGATCCACCGTGATCATCAACCGGTCGCCCATTAACAGCAACTGCCGTACCAGGGGGTGCCCGGTTAATATCTTTTTGGCTGTGTGCAGATTGCCATTCCTGGCCTCCAGGAGTTCTCCCCGGAAACTGCCCTTCACGGCCCGGGGGGTGTCAGCTATCAGGAGGCGGCCCCGGTGCAGCAGGCCGACGCGGTGCGCCCTTTCGGCCTCGTCCATATAGGAAGTGGAGAGGAAAATGGTGATACCGGAAACTAATAGTTGATACAAAATCTGCCAGAATTCTCGCCGTGACACCGGGTCGACGCCAAAGGTCGGCTCATCCAGGAAGATAATCCGGGGCCGGTGCACCAAGGTGCAGATGAGCCCTAATTTTTGACGCATGCCGCCGGAGAGGTTGGCCGCCAGTCGGTTTTGAAACCGGGCCAAATCCGCGAAACTCAGCAATTCCGGCACCCGGGTCTGCCGGTCGGCTCTGGGCACCCGGTAGATGTCGGCATAGAAGCTCAGGTTCTCGGCCACCGTCAGATCATCATAGAGCCCGAAGCGCTGCGGCATATAGCCGATATGGGCCTTGATGTTTTCCGACTTCCGCACCGTGTCATAGCCCAACACCTGGGCCCGGCCGCGCTCCGGGTCCATAATGCCGCATAACAAGCGGATGGTGGTGGTCTTGCCGGCGCCGTCCGGTCCCACCAGGGCAAAGGATTCCCCCGGCGCGACCTGCAGACTGAGGCCGTCCACGGCGGTCAGACCGCCGAAGCTTTTGCTGAGCTCCTCAACGAGAATGACTGCTTCCGGTCTGGTCATGTTCCAGGAAAATCACGGCTTCGGCCGGCATACCCGGTTTGAGTGCATAATTGGGATTTTCCACCCGAATTTTGGTGCGATAGACGAGAGCCACCCGCTCTTTATAGGTTTCCACCGTCTTGGGGGTGAACTCGGCCTTGGAGTTAATAAAGGAGACCACCCCGGCATACTTTCTGTCCGGATAGGCATCAGTGGTAACGGTTACTTTTTGACCATGCCGTACTTTGGCCAGATCGGTTTCCGCCAGGTAGGCTTCCAGATAGACATTATCCAGGTCCGCGGTCGTCAGAACGGTGGCGCCGATGGCGGCCACCTCTCCCGGTTCGGCCGGTCGGGTCAGGACCACGCCATTGACCGGCGCCGTCAAGGTGGCGTACCCCAGCCGGGTCTGGGCCAGATCCAGGTTGGCCTGCATCTGCTTTAATTCCGCCCTGGCCTTATCAATGTCTTCCTTCCGGGGCCCTTCCTGGACCAGGCTGGAATTTTCTTGGGCCCGGCGTACCACCTCCTGGGCGACGAGGTAGGCCGCTCTGGCATTGTCCCGGCGGGAAACCGCCACCGCCCGGCGCCCCAGCAACCCTTCCATGCGCTCATAATCAAGCTTTTTATTCTCCAGGTCGGCCTGGGCCTGGAGCACCGCGGCCCGTGCTTCGGAGATCTCCTGGCGGCGGGAGCCGGCCAGCAGCCGGTCCACGGTCGCTTGCGCCGCCTTGAGCCTGGCCTTGGCCACCGCCACTTCATCCCGGAGGTCCTGGGCGTCCAATTCCGCCACCACCGCCCCGGCCTTGAGGTGATCGCCCTCCTGGAAGTTAATTTTGGTGATAATGCCGGGAACTTTGAAGGACAGGTCCGTTTCGGTGGCCTCGAAGTGGCCCATAAGTCTCAACTGCTCCCGGTGATTGCCCGGGGACCGCCAAAAAAGCCAATAAACCAGGCCACCCGCGGTCACGAGCCCTACAAGCAGGGCAACCACAAGTTTTTTTGTCATCAAGTGTCCCGACGTACCTCGGTTTTATTAATCCAGCAAGTCCCAATTGCCAAAAGTTTTGTCCTTTAATTTCCCCTTCCCCTTGAGGGAGAGGGTCAGGGTGAGGGGTGAACCAGAAACATTACTTCTCTGTCAAGTACATTTAAATGGCGCCCAGGCGCCCTCGTCCGTGCCGGGTTCATACTTCGTGGTGATTTTCAAACCTGAAAACTTTTTGGCAACGGCTATTTCTGTTCTATACCGGCAGTATCATCGGTGTCATCCAGTCAAACAGCCAGGCAGACAAAGCCCCGCCGTCTTCCCCGCCCCAGTCCCACAACCTGGGAGTCTGGCCTCAAGCTGTCAATTATGAAATCGTTGGGAGGTGCTACAAAGAGTTTTAACCACATTATAAGTAGTGGATAACTTTGTCAATACTGGAATGAAAAAAATGCTTGACATGATCATATATAGTATTATACCATAAGCCAAATACTACATATTGTATATCCATCCTATTAAATTCATATTCGTAATTCATGTGCAAGGAGGCGGCCATGGAGGCAGGTTTGGCAACAGCGCAGATGTCCGAGGAAATTTCGTTATCTCCCAATGCCCTGACGGTACTGGGCAAGCGGTATCTGAAAAAAGATGACCAGGGGGAGGTTGTGGAACGCCCCGTCGAGATGTTTCACCGGGTGGCCCAAACCATTGCCGAGGTTGACCGGCGCTATGACCCCGAAGCCGACGTGGACGCAACGGCCCGCCAGTTCTATCACCTGATGGCCTCTTTGGCCTTTATGCCCAATTCCCCCACCCTCATGAATGCTGGCCGGGAGTTGGGACAGTTGTCCGCCTGCTTTGTGCTGCCGGTGGAAGACGACATCAACAGCATCTTTGACGCCGTTAAAAATACCGCCCTGATTCACAAAAGCGGCGGCGGCACCGGCTTTTCTTTTTCCCGCATCCGTCCCGAAAACGACCGGGTGCTCTCCACCAAGGGCGTGGCGTCCGGTCCCATCTCGTTCATGAATATTTTCGATGTCGCCACCGAGACCATCAAGCAGGGCGGCACCCGCCGGGGCGCCAACATGGCTATTCTCCGGATCGATCATCCGGACATCGAAAAATTTATCACCTGTAAAAACCAGACCGATAAACTGACCAATTTCAACATTTCCGTGGCCGTCACCGATGCCTTCATGGAAGCGGTCAGCCAGGGCAAGGACTTTTCCCTGCTCAATCCCCGCACCCGGCAGCCGGTGCGCCAGGTCAATGCCTCGGCCCTCTTCGACCTCATCGTCAAAAGCGCCTGGGCCACCGGTGAGCCCGGCATCATCTTCATTGATGTCATCAACCGGGCCAATACCATTCCCCACGTCGGCCTCATTGAATCCACCAACCCCTGCGGCGAGCAACCTCTGCTGCCCTACGAATCCTGCAATCTCGGCTCCATCAACCTGGCCGCGGCGGTGAAAAACAAGGCCATCGACTACGCCAAGCTAAAAGACATCGTCTGGACCTCGGTCCATTTTCTGGATAACGTCATCGACGCCAACCGCTTCCCCCTGCCCGAGATTGAGGCCGCCACCCTGAAAAACCGGAAAATCGGCCTGGGGGTCATGGGCTTTGCCGATTTGTTGCTGCACCTGGGCCTCTCCTACAATTCCGCCGAAGCGGTGAAGACCGCCGAAGAGGTCATGGAGTTTATCCAGCGTCAGTCCAAGGCCGCCTCCGCCGCCCTGGCCGAAAAACGGGGCAACTTTCCCAATTTCCCCGGCAGTGTCTTCGACACCAACAACGGCCAGGGGCATATGCGCAACGCCACCACCACCACCATTGCCCCCACCGGCACCATCAGCATCATCGCCAGCTGCTCCAGCGGTGTTGAACCCCTGTTTGCCATTTCCTTTGTCCGCCGGGTCCTGGACGGGGCCGAACTGGTGGAGGCCCACCCCTATTTCGAAGAGGTGGCCCGGCAGCGGGGCTTCTACAGCGGCGAACTCATGCGGCGCATCGCCCAGACCGGCTCCATCCGGGACCTCAAGGAAATTCCCAAAGACGTCCGCCGCCTGTTTGTCACGGCCCACGACATCACGCCCCAATGGCATGTCCGGCTTCAGGCGGCCTTTCAAAAGTACACCGATAATGCCGTCTCCAAGACGGTGAATTTTCCCGCCACCGCCGCGGCCGAGGATGTCCGCCAGGTCTATCTCCTGGCCTATGAGTTGGGCCTCAAGGGCATCACCATCTACCGGGACCGCAGCCGGGACCAGCAGGTTCTGAGTTTCGGCCAGGACAAGGCCAAAGAGATTCCCACCATTGCCCCCCGGCCCCGGCCCACCCGCACCCTGGGAGTCACCGAATTGATCAATACCGGCTGCGGCAAACTCTACGTCACGGTCAACCAGGATGAAGTGGGCTTCTGCGAGGTCTTCGCCCAGATGGGTAAAACCGGCGGCTGCGCCTCCTCCCAGATCGAATCCACCGGCCGGCTCATCTCCCTGGCCCTCCGGGCCGGCGTCGAACTGGACGCCGTCATCAAGCAGATCAGCGGCATCCGCTGCCCCAACCCGCACTGGAGCAACGGCGGCCAGGTGCTTTCCTGCCCGGACGCCATCTCCAAAGTCCTGGCCTCCGCCGCCCAGGTGAATCTAACCGACCAATCCGAAGACGGCGTCACCATGGGCTCCTGTCCCGACTGCGGCGGCTCCATCGACCACGAAGGCGGCTGCGCCGTCTGCCGGGCCTGCGGCTTTTCCCGGTGTAGTTAAATTAAGTTGTGTGCCCAAACAGCGGTAAAAACAGGCCATCGTAGGGGCCGGGTCTCCCGGCCCCATCTCGGGATCGTTAGAAAAATGTAGGGTGGGCACCGCCCACCACCCAGGACCGTAGCGACTGTCTTCCATGTCAAGGGGTTATACTTCCTTTTCTGATAAAAAAATCTGCAACCAGTTGCAAAAAAGGGAACTCTATGGACGTTGAGTCTTGGAAGGAACTTCATAATATCAT
The DNA here is from genome assembly GCA_963780995.1 of uncultured delta proteobacterium. Lineage (GTDB taxonomy): Bacteria > Desulfobacterota > Desulfobaccia > Desulfobaccales > Desulfobaccaceae > Desulfobacca. The sequence goes on along the minus strand of CAWAEI010000028.1, from coordinate 8,572 downwards.
TAGAAATATTACCACACCTCTTATTTCCTTAGCGGGGGTGTGGTTAGGCTGGCACCTGAGTACGCTTTCACAAAGACGACAACGACGACTAGACAGTTTGCAAAAGCGCTTGGATGCGCTTAGAGAGGTTATGTCCGTAGTTAATAATATACCCCCGGACGTCGATATCACCAAACTCCAGGCTAGGTTTGCTGGGGATCCTGATTTCTTCAGGAACATAGCAAATAGACTTGTAAGGCTTTTTGGGCTTCGAACAGAATTTGCACCATTCCTCGAACCTGAGATTCGCAGGTATATTGACAACAAGCTTCGAAATTTTTACATGATCGGGGGAGGCCGCTACGAGTTATTACCGGAGAAGAAAGAGAGTTTTGCTCAGGCAGCAATTGAACTCCGACGACTTGCTAACAAGGCCGAGGAGAGGCTAATATTGGAATATCAAAAGCTTACTGTGTAAGGTGTTCTGGTTTGCTTCGAATGTATTTAAATAAAATGAGGCCCGTAGTCCGTAGGGCGGGAAAGCGAAGCGCAGCCCGCCTTCCGCGTTTGGACAGAGGAACCTTGCGGGCCATTATCCGGCAGGCCGACTAAGGTTTCACAGGCCTGGCTACTAATAAGATCCTTTAACCAGGCAATGAATTAAATCAACTGATTAGGTGTTTTACGTCCCTTTTCGGTCCGATCAAAATCGCCGTCAAAGCTTACCAGAGTCAGATGATATTTTTCAGCTGCCAGGTATTGGTAGCCATCGTCAAAGTCAAGCTTATATTGCCCCATGATATTAACCAGTTTGGTCATATCCATCGGTTCTAAACGCACCAAACCCACCGCACCTTCCTGAAAAATATCCTGCACAAATGTAACCCAAGCTTGGGCTTGCTTGAGCCTCGTCAGTATTATCCCTATGGAGTGGAATGAAAAATCTGTGATATAAAGATGCTCTGGGGGCGTCCGGTCTAAGAAACGTCCCGCCTCCTCCGAGCTTTGCTGGTCTAAAAGCCGCTCCAGCCAGACATTGGTGTCTATAAGATACATGGATCAGTCGCCCCGCCATTCCAGGGCCTTTTTCTGGAGTTCCAGTGAGGTGTATTGGCCCAGATAGTCCTTAAGGGCCCCTGCCCAGTCCTGGCGGAGCTTTTTACCGCCCTGGCGCACTCGCTTCTCCAGGAGGAAATCAACAAAATCAATAACTTCCTGGTGCAACTCCGGAGGCAGTTCCTTAATTCGTTCTTCCAAGTTCTTCATGCTCTTTCCCTATGAGAGTCCTTTTCCCTCTGCAATAATATCAAGCTGCCTTCTTTCCGCCATATAATCCTCCGTGAATTGATCCAAACTGCTGATCAAAGGCTCCCAGGGGTCTTCTTTGGGAATAAGAACCACCATCCGCCCAAGGCGTTTGATGTACACTTCAGTGCCCTTGAACTGGAACTCCCGGGGGAGGTTCACAACCTGTCCTCTCCCAGTTTTTTCGATCTTGGCAGTTCCCATTTTTTTCTCTTATCATATTTTTGTTAAAATATACTTGTATATGACAAAAGAGACAAGAGTATTAACACATTGCTGCTTTGGTTTTTAGAACCGATCCCGCCTTCCGCGTTTGGACCGGGGAACCTTGCGGGCCATAATCCGGCCGGCCGGCTTAAACGCCGAAGAATTTCGCCAACAGTTATAAAATCGCTGCGCCTGCCTCGACTCCGGAAAATCCTGGCCTGTTATGCCAAATACCTCAGTTAATGTGGTGGTGGATCCTTACATTCACCAACTCGGTGAACGAAAAACTCAAATAAGGGAGCAGAATGATTTACCAAGAAATTTCCTGCACTTATCCCCAACCTTACAACAGCCAACATTATTGCAGCAGAATGTCCCGGCTCGACAACAACCAGCGGCACAGCACGATTGACCACTGGCACACAGGTGGTTTCCACAGTTGACGGGCTGCGGAGGTGGGGGTGGCGCTGGGCATGTGCAAATAAACCCGCAGTCGATTTCACAATCAAGGCCAACGTGGCAGCGCGAACAACCAGTGGAGGAAGATGGGTCTCGTTGGCAACTAGTGAATCTCGGGAGACAAGACCGCTGGGCGAGACCTACAGGCGTAACAGCTCCTCCAGGCGAATTCACTGACTGCCAATAGTAGCCGCTTGATTTGTAGAGTGAGGCTTGTGCAGAAAATCCTGGCATGTTCATTTCGAACCTCCTAGACTGGAACTTGAATTATCTTAATAAAAAAACTTTACAGATATTAATATAATTATTTTATTTAGATGATGTCAACTACCTTTTTGATCTCTTCTGAGCTTCTGTGAGGGTCACTTTTTACTTTCCCCTCGCCCCTCACCCATAGCCCCGCGCCTCATTCCGTGACATCTGTCCCACCTGTTCTGTCCTTTTTTCCCTTTATTTAGTATAGCTGATCCCAGAACACTATTTTTCCTTTGGCTCTTTTGGCTAGAGCTGAACGCTGCCAGCTGATAGCTAATAGCCTTTTCATAGCTTTTAACCGAAAACCGAAAACCGAAAACTGTTTTTTGAAACTGAAAACCGGAGTCCCATATGAAATGCACCACCTGCGCCCACCCCCAACGTCAGGCCATCGACCAGGCCCTCCTGGCCGGCGACGCCACCTTCGAGGCCCTCAGCCGGCAATACGGCCCCAGTATCTCGGCCCTGTACCGGCACAAAAAACACCTCGAGGCCAAAACTCGCCGGGCCCGGGCCAGGTTGCGGGACAACCTGAGCCTGGGTTTTTTCTGCAAGCTCAACAATTTCCTGGCCCAGATCCAGAACGCCGCCCAGACCGCCGACGCCGAGGGTAACGCCGCCGTTGTCCTCAAGACCGCCACCGTGGGGACCCGGATAATTAATTCCCTCACCAAACAGGAACTGCCCTTGGAATTGGACATGGTCTACCGCTTCCTGGCCTCGCCCCAGTGGGCCACCCAGGACAGCCTCCTGCCCACCGACCCGCAGATCCTCACCGACAGCCACCAGGCCATCGCCGCCGGCCTCTTCTTCCCCTGCCCGGAGCTTACTCTCCCCGACCTGGATGACGAAGATGATTACGACGACGAAAATGATGACGATGCCGGTAATAAAACTGCCCACGAGGCCGAGGCCAAAAAACAGGCGGAACTCTCCCGCCTGCTGTCCAGACTCGACCTTGACCCAACCCTGGCCACGCCACCCCGGCAAACCAGACCCAGCCGCCAACCGGCAACTGGCCGCCGAAAACATTGCGAAGCGCGAAATTACCGCGAAATTCGCGCCCTGCCAAAAATATTAACCAACAATATCAAAAAGATAACGCCAGCGAAAAAATTAGCGCGAAAAACCCCTGTGTCGGGCGGGACCCGCAGGGCGGCGCCAGCCAAAGCGAAGCGCCTCCCGCCAATCATCTGGAAAGCAACGCCGCGCCTCCCGCCGTTCAGCCGTCCACCCCGGAACCTCCTTGGGCAACCGAAAACCGGCAACCGCCAACTGCTCCTCAGGAACTCGAAACTTGCCGCCCGGCCCCTGACCCATTCTTGCAGGCCTTTCCCTTTCTGAAGCGTCGATCTCCCGGTCCGGAAAATGACCGCGAAAAAAGCGCGAAATTAGCGCGAAAAACACACCTTTCCAAAGAATATAACGAACAATATCAAAAAGATAACGCCAGCGAAAAAACCGGCGCGAAAAACCCCTGTGTCGGGCGGGACCCGCAGGGCGGCGCCAGCCAAAGCGAAGCGCCTCCCGCCAATCATCTGGAAAGCAACGCCGCGCCTCCCGCCAATTCTGGAAAGCCTCGCCGCCGCCTTACCTGTGAACTCCATTCCGAAGCTCATTCCGGAACCCGCTCCCACGGAACCCGCCACTCTCTTCCAGCGACTGCGCCGGCCGTGGCAAAAAAAGGGCAATCCCCTGGCCCCTTCCCGTTTCCCTTTTCCCTGGCGTCAGCCCAACCGCCAACCGAAAACTAAAAAACCTCTTGCCGCCAACCCCCTCACCGGGCCGGGTTCCTGGTTCCAAAGGCTGACGGCCAAACGCCGGCCCGAACCACCTCCCGTTCCCGTTGAGGAGATTGTGGTTGTCCGCGTCCAACCCTCGGAACGCTGGGTCAAAGGCATCTACTAAAGCGGGGAATTGCGGTTAGATTTCCACCTCGGTCACCGGCGGTTCCAGCTCCTCCGGGAACTCCTGAAAAGGAAAAGGCTTCTGGTTTTCGTTGAGGGTCAGATAACGCAGGGTGCGATAGGCAAAGGTAGATAACTTGTTGGCCAAACGGCGGATTGGTTCGCACGTTTCCATGAAGATCAGCAGGTAACCGAATTGAAAAATGGTGGTTAAGACGATTAACATTTTCACAAATTGATGAATAAAGATAAACAGCAGGGAATAGAGGAATCTGATGCCAATCTGTTGCCGGGACGAAATCATTTTAATCTCCTGAGAATTTTTTGTTAAATTATACTTGGCTGGAAGCAAACCGACAAGCGTCTTAAACCGTTACTGCGGCTGTGCTGGGGTTAAACCTGCCGCTTGCAACTACTCCAACAGCCATTCCTCCCTTGACTTCTAGACCCTTGAGGGTTATTGTAAACTATGCCGCAAAACTGGAAAGCCATCCTGCTGGTCCTGATTCTGGCCAGCGTTGCCGTCCTGCCGGTATTGGCCGCGGCCGGCGTGGTTCACTGCCACGACCATGAGCCCAGCAATCACATGGTCAAATCCGGTTTCTGCTGTACCGATCATACCTTCACCATTTTTGCCGACGCTCCTCTTCTTATTCAGGATAATCTTAGTTATTTCAGGCCATTACAACTATTTCTCCCTACCTATCTCTTTGTCGCGGATATTTTCCAACCTCCTCGATTCTAATATCAAAATAAAAACAGTTACTTAGACGATTTTCCGCAGATACGCCTGCCGTGGCACCTGGGGGCCATACTGGCCTGGCCTCGGCGTCGCCGGGATAGTCTCAGCGGTTGCTGTCGCCGCCAGCGCGGGCGTCCTCGCGGCCAACCTTATCTGCGCCACCACCATAGTTATGCCGATCGCCAGTTATTACCTGGAGCATAAAATAGTTTGCTCCTTATTCTCCTCGCCCCCTCTGGGGGAGAGGGTCAGGGTGAGGGGTGAATAAGACAGCATCTTTGGCAACGACTATAAGAAGTACGGAGGTTCTGCATGTCTCGCCGTCAGTGGAGGCTTCTCCCGGCCCTGGGCCTGCTCCTGTTGTTTCCGGTTCTGGCCCTGGCCGGCCAGCCGGCTTATTCCCTGCAGCAGTTGGAAACCATGGCCCTGGAAATCCATCCGTCCCTGCACGTCTCAGGCGCCCAAATCAAACAAAACGAGGCGGAGCTCCAAATCGCCCGCCAATATCCCAATCCGGAACTGGAAGGGGAGGTGAGCCGCCAGAAGGGCCTGGAGGACGGCGCCCAGGCCACGGGTTACAGCGTCGGCCTGTCCCAGACCATTGAATGGCCCGGCCGCCGGGCCCGGAAACAGGAGGCGGCCCGCTTCGGCATCAGCGCCGCCAAGGATAAATTCACCCAGGAACAGCTCAACGTCCGGGCCCGCTGCCGGGAACTCTATTATAAGGTCCTGGCCGGGGACCAATTGGTCAAAATTGCCGGCCACAACCTTGAGTCCGCCAAGAACCTCCTGGATATTGCCGACAAAAGGGTCCGCCTGGGGGAAAGCCGGCCCCTTGAACTGGTCAAGGCCCGGCTGGAGTTGTTTTCCGCGGAACGGGACTATGACCGGGCTAAAATGGCTTTGACCGGAGATAAACAGGTGCTGCAGCGCTTTCTTGACGGCCACCTGCCGCCTGATTTTGCCCTGGCCGCTGAACCTGACAAGGTGGAGACGCTGGCGCCGCTCCCACGCTGGCAGGCCGCGGCCCTGGCCGCGCATCCCCTCCTGCTGGCCCAGGAAGCCCAGGTCCGTCAGGCCCAGAGCACTCTAGGCGCGGAGCGCCAGGCCTGGAAGCCGGACGTGACCGTGAAAGCCTTTCACACCCGGGAAGTGGATCTCCAGGCCACCGGCGGCGGTCTCAGTTTTCCCCTGCCGTTATGGAACCGCAAAGGCGGCGAGGTGGCCAAAGCTGCCGCGCTCCAATCCCAGGCCCAAGCGGAACTGCGGTTACTCCGACAGGAACTGCACACCAATGTGGAGACCCAGTACAACCTGTCTGAAACCGCCCGTCGGCAGGTGGCAGCCTTCCAGGCCGCCATCCTTAAAGAGGCCGCCGACTCTTTGAAAATCGCCCAGTTCGCCTATGAGCACGGTGAGACCAGTCTTCTGGAGCTGTTGGATTCCCGCCGGGTCTACCGGGCCACGGAACAGGATTACTATAAAACCTTGCTGGATTACCGCCTGGCTCGGGTGGAGCTCTGGCGGGTGTCCGGGGGAGGTGTCAAATGAGTCGAGTGAGCTTAAACAAGACCTGGTGGCTGGCAGTCATTCTGGTGGTTTTGGGAGTGGCGGGTTATTGGGGCTGGCGGCATTTCTCGGCAGATCACGATCACGACCACGCCGGCCACGACCACGGCAAAACCACGACCATGCCGGCCACGACCATGCAGAGAAACCACCGGCCCCGCCTCCCGGCCATGCCCATGACGCCTGAAGACCCAACATGCCCACCGCCCGCCACGCCCATGAAGAGGAACCACAGGCCCCGCCCCCCGGCCAGGTGAAGTTGACCCCGGAGGCAATTAAACTGGCCGATATCCAGACTGCCCCGGTCCAACTCGGCCCCATGGACATCCGCGTCCCGTTTACCGGGGAACTGGTCTTCAATGAAGAGCGCCTGGCCAAAATCCGCTCCCGGGTGCCCGGGCGGGTGCTGCGGATCGCCGCCGACTATGGACGTCTAGTGAAACCTGGGGACATCCTGGCAGTCCTGGATAGCGTGGAACTGGGCCAGGCCCAGATGGCCTTCAGGCAAACCGAGGCCAAATACCACGCCGCCCAGGAGACCTATAACCGGGCCCGCCTGCTCTACGAGGGCCGGGCCATCAGCCAGGCCGAGCTCCAGGAGCGTCAAGCCAGGCTGGAGGTGGAGCGGGCCGAGTTGGACCAGGCCAAAAACCGGCTCCAGCTCTTGGGAGTCAACAACCCTAACCCCTCTGGACAACGTCAAGAGTCAGTGTCCCACCAGGGATCTTCCTCCCAGGGGTCTGCCAGTGCCGCTTTCCCTTTACGCTCCCCCATAGCCGGTCGGGTCGTGGACCGCAAAATTACCCCCGGCCTGGTGGTCAAAGAGGATGAGGAGCTCTTCACCGTGGCCGACACCTCGGCCTTGTGGTGTTTCGTCCAAGTCCCGGAAAAAGATCTGCCCCTGGTGCAGGTGGGCTCCGGGGCCGTCATTACGGTCAGTTCGCTGCCCGGCGAACAATTCCCCGGCCAGGTGGATTACCTGGCCGACACGGTGGACAAAGCCACCCGCATGGTGCGGGCCCGGGTGCGGGTGGATAACCGCCGGCACCGCCTCAAGGCCGGCATGTATGCCGACATTAACGTCAAAGTGGGCCAGCGCCCCGCCTTGAGCGTGCCGGAGGACGCCGTCCTAATTGCCGGCGGCGAGCCCTTCGTCTTTGTGGAAATGGCCCCCGGCCTCTACCAGAAGCATCCCATCAAGCCGGGGATGAAGGGTGGTGGCCGGGTGGAGGTCTTGGCCGGGCTGGCAGAAAATGAACCGGTGGTGGTGCAGGGGGGCTTTACCCTGAAATCCGAACTGGAGAAGGGCGGCGGCCAGGGTTCCCTGGAGCATCGGGATTGCCATTGAGCCGCGCCAGGGGTGAGGGAAGATGATCGATAACATTATTCGCAGTTGCCTCCGGCACCGCTTCCTGGTGCTCATCGGCCTTTGCGGCCTGGTGGCCTATGGGACCTACGCCGCCCTTAAACTCCAGGTGGATGCCTTCCCGGACGTCACCAACGTCCAGGTGCAGGTCTACACCACCTGGCCCGGCATGTCTCCCGAGGAAGTGGAAAATCAGGTTACCTTCCCCATCGAGGTGCAGATGGCGGGCCTCCCCGATATGGTGGAGCTTCGTTCCGTGTCCCGTTTCGGGTTGTCCCTCATCACCGTGGTGTTTGCGGACCAGGTGGACCTGTATTTTGCCCGGCAACTGGTGTTGGAGCGCCTCATCGCCGCCAAGGAGAAATTGCCCAAGGGGGTGGAGCCCGTTCTCGGGCCCATCGCCACGGGCTTGAGCGAAATCTACCAATACACCCTGGAAGAAGAGAACCCATTGCCGGCGGCCTCTCCCGGCGAAGAGACCGCCCGCCTCATGCGCCTGCGCACCGTCCAGGATGCCATCGTGCGGCCGTTTTTAAAAACCGTGCCCGGGGTCACCGACATCAACTCGTTCGGCGGCTATGTCAAACAGTACCAGGTGCAGGTGGACCCTGACCGCCTGCGAAAGTTCGACCTCAGCCTGCACCAGGTCTTCGAGACCCTGGCCGCCAACAATGCCAATGCCGGGGGCAATATCCTGGAAAAAGGGAGCGAGCAGGCCCTGGTGCGGGGCTTGGGGCTGATGCAGTCCATTGCCGACATTGAAGCCGTAGTTCTCAAAGAAGT
>CAWAEI010000027.1:0-142106 GCA_963780995.1 uncultured delta proteobacterium | reverse complement strand
CTCACGGTCCTGGGCATTGTGGTCAACCGCTTCAACATTTCCCAGGTGGCCTTCAACTGGCAACTGCCGTCGGCTGACCGGTATTTCCCCAGTGTGATGGAGATTATCATTTCCGTCTTCGTGGTCACTCTGGGACTCCTGGCCTTTCGGTTCATCTCCTCCCGCATGCCCATCTTCTATGAGCATCCGGACTTCAAAGAACATGAGCCCGTTGAACTGCATGAACACGAACTGAAATCTCACCCCCAAACCTGGGGACATTAAGGATAGCTGCCATGGGCAATGAATTTTATACCCTGCATGACTTCATGCTCTTCACCAAAGGCGCCGCCTACTACCTCATGGGCGCCATCGTCCTGGGCGTCCTCGGCTTCTGGCTCTACATCACCGGCCGGGACGAAGACACGTTCATCAAATAACACAGGGCCGCCTGCCGGCGGTTGGGAGGCATAGACCATGTATAATTTTATTACCGGCCCTCTCCTGTGGGTGACCTTCGCCATCTTCTTCGTCGGGCTGGCCGTCCGGGTAGTCCTCTATATCCGGGGCCTGGACTGGCGCCTGGACCGGGTCGCCTACCGGGCCTACCCTGGAATGGGTATTAAAGGCGCCTTAAGCTCCATTATTCACTGGCTGATTCCCTTTGGGTCCCACGGCTGGCGGGCCAAGCCGCTCTATACTATCATTTTCTTTGTTTTTCATATCGGCCTGGTGGTCACACCTCTCTTCCTGGTGGGACACGCCGTTATTTTAAAAGAGCGCTGGGGCCTTAACTGGCCCACCATTCCCATGGCCTTGGCCGATGTCCTCACCATTGGCGTCATCGTCACCACCGTCTTCATCGCCATCCGACGGATCGGTTTGCCCGAGGTTCGTATCATTACTACCCTTTATGACTATGCTTTACTCCTGCTCACGGTCACTCCCTTCGTCTCGGGGTTTCTGGCCGTGCACCAGTTCGGGGACTATACTTTCTGGAATTACACCCACATTCTCAGTGGCGAAGCTCTGCTCATCGCCATCCCCTTTACCAAACTTTTCCACGTCGTGGGTTACTTCCTCTCCCGGGCCCAGCTCGGTATGGACTTTGGCATCAAACGTGCCTACAAGGCCAAGGGCGGGTTTGCATGGTAGAAAAATGGTATTATCTTATATAATAAGAGTTATCTTATAAAATTAGTGAATACCATTGTGACATTCATGGTTGCTGTCGGGGAGAACGGCATGCAACTGTAGAAGGAGTTGAAAGTTATGCCAGAAGGGATTCTCTGCAATCGGACCCCCATCAATACCAAGGAACAGCTCGACGCCACCCTGGGTGATAAGGGTGGCAAACAATATTACGAGGAAATGAAGGAGCTGAACGTTGACGTCGAGAAGCTCCAGAAATCTCTCCAGGACACCTGCAAATCCCGCATCCGCACCTGGCTGGAAATGTGCGCCCATTGCGGTTTATGCGCCGATACCTGCTTTTTCTACCTGGCCAACCGCCGGGACCCGAAGCAGGTGCCGTCTTATAAAATCCTTACGACCCTGGGCGAGATCGTTAAAAAGAACGGTAACGTGTCCACCGACCACATGCGCCACTGCATGGATGTGGCCTGGGGCAAGTGTACCTGCTGCAACCGCTGCGGCTCGTTTCTGCCCCTACGGCATCGACATGGGCGTCATGTTCAGCTATCTGCGGGGCCTCTGCTTTTCCCAAGGGTTTGTGCCCTGGGAGATGAAAATTGGCTCCGGTATGCACCGGGTCTTCCGGGCCCAGATGGACGTCACCCCCGAGGACTGGGTGGAAACCTGCGAGTGGATGGCCGACGAGCAGCAGGAGGAATGGCCGGGCCTGGAAATCCCCGTGGACAAGGAAGGCGCCGACATTCTCTACACCGTCAATGCCCGGGAACCCAAGCACTATCCCGAAGACATTGCCGAGGCCGCCATCCTCTTCCATATCGCCGGGGAAAACTGGACCGTGCCCAGCGTCGGCTGGGAACAGACCTCCCTGACCATGTTCGCCGGCGACTGGGAAGGCTGCAAGATGCAGGTCACAACCGTCTTTGACGCTATTGAGCGCCTCAAACCCAAGCGGGTTATCGGCACGGAGTGCGGCCACGCCCACCGGGGCACCGTCGTCGAAGGTCCCTACTGGGCCGGGCGGGAAGACGGTCGCCCGCCTGCTCCCTACATTCATTATATCGAATGGCTGGCCGAGGCCTTGCGCACCGGTAAGATCAAGATCGACCCGGAAAAACGGCTCAAGGTGCCGGTTACCCTGCAGGACTCCTGCAACTACGTCCGCAATCATGGCCTCAAAGCCATCACCCGGGAAATCATGAGTTATATCGTCGAACCGGGCTATTTTACCGAAATGTATCCCAATAAAGAGTACAACTTCTGCTGCGGCGGCGGCGGTGGTATGAACGGCATCGGTCTTTACCGGCAGCAGCGCAATATGGGCCTGAAGGTCAAACGGGACCAGATCCTCGCCACCGGCGCCAAATTGGTCATCGCCCCCTGCCACAACTGCTGGGACGCCATCCGTGACCTGGAAGAAGTCTACGAAATCGGCATCAAATGGAGCTTCTTGAAGCCTCTGGTCATCAGCATGGCTATCATCCCCGACCACCTCAAACCCCAGGAAGAAGGCGAGGGAGAGGAAGAAGAGTAGTCATCAGCATATTGCCTAATTGCCCAAAATATCTCCCGTCGGGGTGGGTCTTATACCCACCCCTACGATCTTCCAACGGAGAGGGTCAGGGAAGCCATCTCTTTTGCCAACGACTAAAATTCGAACATGAAAATCATCTTCAACCTCTTTGTCCGCCTGCTTCTGGCCTTCCTGGCGGCCAAATTCCTTTTGAGCCTGCTGGGAGGCGGCAGTCCGGCCATCCTCCTGGGACTGTCCCTGTTCCTCGTCGGTCTCACCTACCTGATCAGATTCCTGGAAAAATACTATCAGCGCACCTGGCAGAGTAAGATGGCGGAAGTGGGCTGGCGGGTAGCCCGCTTCCTCATCGGCCTCAATCAGCTCCATCGCCAGCAATAGATTCCTCCGCCCTGCCCGTCCCTACCCCAGGTGGCACCTCGGACCTAAAAAAGTAAAGCACCGGCGCCCTCCGCCTAGGCTGTAGAAGGTTCCGCTCTTTCCGGAGTGTCAACCTTAAGATGGATGACGAAAGCAGAAAGGATCCGCGCTCGGTAAAGGGATCGCCGCCTAGACTGGCAGTTACCGCCAAGCAGCCGCCGCAAGTCGGGTGGAGAGGGCAGTCACGACAGGCCGCGCACCCACGGCGGTACCGTTGAGCCGCTGCCGAGTCGTAAATCTCCTCCAAGCTGGCATCCTTGAGATTACCGAGCCAGGAAGGCATTTTACCGGCAGGCGTGGACTTCGCCATCGGATAACAACGCCAGAAAGTTGAAAGCCGCGCCGCAGCCAAAGCCGGTGCAGCCCCCAAACGGTTCCAGACCCTCCTCTTCCAGGAGGATACTGAGAAGGTTGTCTTTCAGGCTCAGGACGGGGTTGCGGGTGGCGGCCTCCAGATACTCGGCCAGAAAAGGCCGATAGTCCTCCACCTCGGGTAACGTTAGCTGTGCCCCTTCCCCGAATAAGGCCAGGCGGTTAAAGTTTAAACCATCGGCCAGGGGGCGCAGCACCTCCGCCAGGGGCAGAACCTGACGGAGATTGGCCGAGGTCAGGGTCAGCATCACCATGGCGGGAGATCTGGAACTGCCGCAAGGTTTTCAGAAAGCTCAGAACTCGTTTGAAATTGCCGGGTCCCCGGATCTCGTCGTTGTGTTCTTCCAGCCCCTCCAGGCTAACCTGATAATAGAGCGGCGTCCCGATGCCCACCAACTTCTCCTAGCTTCTCCTCGGCCACCGGGTTGCCCAGGATCACCGTTCCAAAGCCTAAATCTGCCGCGGCCCGATAAAACTCAAAGAAATTGGGATGCAGGAAAGGATTGCCGCCGGTGAACGAGACCTGCCCGGCAACCCGACGTTTCCGACAAAAATCCTGAAGCTGTCGCAAAACATCCAATCCCTGGGCCAGGGAGGGGATGGTTCGGGCGGTGCGGTCATAGCAGTGGCGGCAGTGAAGGTCGCAGGCCTGGGTCAAATGCCACTGCAGGCTGAACACCTGGGCGGTGTTGAACTGCTCCGGCACTTTCAGGCCCGGGGCAAATCGCGCCGGATCCCGACGGATGGCCGAGGGCGGTGCCAAAATGAGGCCTCGCCGAATCGCTTGCCGGAGCGCCGCTTCGATGCGGGCCTGAGGTACCCCCGAGTCCCTGGCTGCGACCTCAGGTGAATCTCCCGCCACGAACACTTTCAAGGCCGCCAGATCACCAGGCGTCGCAGCCTCCAGACGGACCTGGCCGGTTGTGTCCTGCCAGACGGCCACCAGTTCCTCTCCGGTAGTGATCCACTTTTTCACTCCCCCTGCCGGTAAGGAGTTGCGGCAGGTTTTGCCAGCCGCACGGGACCAACTTCCAGGGTCGGGTTCAATATCCCCGGCCCTGCCTGGGGGAGAGAGGGAGCCGCGGCCGCCGCCACCTGGTGGAAAATCCATTCCAGACGGGCCAGGTCAGGGAGATGCGGCTGCAGCTTCCCTGCGGCGGCCAAAGACTCTATAGTGTGCGGGAAGTGTTCCGGCGATTCACCAGCGGGGTGGGCAGCCAAGGTCCGCCGCCACCTGGTGGAACCTAGTAACTGTCGGCACACCGGGAAAATTTACATAGCTGGATTCGGGGAGCCATAATTCTCATGGCCTCCCCGGACGCTGGCCAGGCCAGGCCCGAGGAGGCCCATTATGCAGATTACTATTTAGTTGGTGGAGTCTCAGATACTGCCTTCTTTTCCGGTTCGGTTTCCTTCGTGGTGGTCGAAGTAGACTTTTTCGGTTTCGCAGGGGCCTTCTTCTTGGGTGCAGGAGTGCTCACGGCACTCTTTGAGCCGCCTCAGCCGGCTGACCCTCAGCCGGTTTTTTGAGCATACACTGCACCACCCGATGACAGAAGACCGGCAACCGTTAATCCTGCCAGGACACGTTTCAACTTGTCGGCCTGCATGGTTGTTTCACCTCCTTCTTATAATAGATTATTTCAATGTATCACAGTATCTTTATAGGCAATAACGAAATTAATTGGGGCCGACACATTTCTAATCGTCCATTGTTAATTTGTGCGGCTCAACTATCTTTCGCCTTAATAAGTTCTGCTTCCAGGCTGATAGTCACTTTGTTGCCGATCAACCAAATACCGTTGTCCAGAGATTTTGTTATAGGTCAGCCCGAAGTCCGTGCGGTTAATGGTCGTCGTCGCCGAGACTCCTCGCCGGATATTTCCCCAGGGGTCTTTCAGTTCCTTGGTTGGACCGGTCACGTCCAGCACCACTGCCTTCGTCACCCCGTAAATAGTGAGATCGCCATTTACCTTGAGCTTCCCTTTCCCTGCCGGGGTCACCTTTTTGGAGACGAAGGTGATGGTCGGATGCTTGGCCACATCGAAGAAATCATTGGTCCTTAAATGTTCATCCCGTTTTTCGACGCCCGTCTCGACGGAGGCGGCCTCAATGGTAACGTTCACCGAAGACTTGGCAATGTCTTTTTCATCTAAAGTGACCTTCCCTTGATATTTCCGGAATATCCCTTGCACATCCACCAGTCCCAGATGGCTAACTTTGAACTGAATACTGCTGTGCTCGGGATCGATATTCCAGGTCGAGGCAGACGCCCCCACTGGCGCCAGCACCATTACTATGGCTAAGACAATTCCAAAAAAATATTTTTCATATAACCTCCTCTCCTTTCAGTCCGATCATGACGCCTTTTCATCAGGTTCCTTCACCAACTCTACTTCCATGATAATGCTAACCTGATCGCCGACCATAATGCCACCGGTATCCAGCACCTTGTTCCAGGTTAGTCCAAAGTCTTTGCGGTCTATCTTCGTTCTGGCAGTAGCCCCTCGCCGGAGATTGCCCCAGGGGTCTTTGATCGCCGGGGTGGGGCCATCTACATTGAGGACCACTTCCTTGGTCTTCCCAAGCATGGTAAGGTCGCCGGTCACCTTAAGCTTCCCTTTACCTGCCGGGGACACCTTTTTGGACACAAAGGTAATGGTGGGATATTTAGAGCAATCGAAGAAATCGTCCGTCCTCAAATGCTGATCCCGCTTTTCACGCCGGTATTGACAGACGTCGAATCAATGGCAACGTTTACGGATGACTTAGCCATGTCCTTTTCGTCCAACGTAACGGTTCCCTGAAATTTGTCGAAGGCACCCTTGACATTGACCACGGTCATGTAGCGGACCTGAAACTGAATGCTGGAATGATCCGGATTGATATTCCAGATCGAGGCAGACGCTGCGACCGGCGCCAGCAACATTAATATACTGCATACAAAACGGACAAAAACAATGTGCATGTAGAATCTCCTTTTTCGTGGCCATAGAAAATTCTTAATAGACCAAATAATAATCATTATCAAACCACTCGGCCAGTCCAATGTGAGCAGTCTGGCGACCCAATTTGGTCCACTCGGCTCGGTTCTCTGCAACTCAGTTCTTCAGTCTAAAAGAATTAAAAACCTGGACCAAGTTGTCAAAATTAACAGGCCCCCGCACCACTTCGACGCGCTCCACATTATCGGTGGTCAACTTGCTGAAATCAAAAAAGCCGCCCACATCATTGAGGCGGAAGCCGTTGAGCAGCACCTGGGTCATATTGCTGTTGCCGCCGCGGACGAACAGGGAGGTCTGCGCGCCGGGGCCGCCGTTCTGGCTGGCAATGATGCCGGGCACGTCCCGGAGCAGTTGTTCCACCCGGGTGGCCTGCCGGGCGTCGATCTGCTGGGAGGTCATGGTGGTGGCGGAAACGCTGGTGTCTTTGACCGGCACCTCGGTGCCGGTGGAGGTGACGACGATCTGTTCTACAGTTTGCACTTCACCGAACGCTGATTGTGTCTGGTCCGACGCCCGCCAGGATGAGCGAGCAGCACCGCCTCCTCTGGCGTTATGGAAGCAGACTCTGTAGCCAGGACTATCCCTGGCCAGAGGATTCCTAAGGCCAATGCTACCAGAAACTTTTTCATGCTCTTTCTCCCCCGAGAAAATATCCATACCTTTGAATGAGGTGATTAGCCGCACAGGCGCACGGGCGGGTAGACCGGCTGTAAGGCCTCTTGCTGCCACTGGGCCACCAGGAGACTGACTTTGCCGAAGCCCCGGGTCAGAAGAAAGTGCCAGGCATCATCCACGGAGAAAAACCCCTGGCTCTTACCCACCAGTTCCACCTGGTGGGCCGGCAGGCCGAGTTGCCGGCAGTTCCCGTTGAGATCAAAAGGTTCGGGAATTTCCTGACCACCGACGAGGTAAACGATCAATCCTTCTTTCATGACTCTCCTCCTTTAGAGTTGAAAGGTTGCTCCGTGCAGCCACCCTTGGCATCAGGCAAGGCGCCTGGTTTCCAGGTCAGGAAAGGGTAAGGCCCCCGGCCAAAAAAAAATCCTCGAGTCCATGATGGACCCAAGGATTGCACCCAGTTTAGCTTGTTCCTCGGGGGGCCGGGGAGATTTACCATACCTCCCACGGCCTGGCCTGACCCAATCCGACGTCGGGTGGCGGCACGACAGTTACAGGCAGGTCTTCTGACTCCCGGATCACTCTAAGTCCCTGCGCCTTCCCGTTCCCTTCTGGTGAACAGTGGCAAATGCAGGTTTCGTCCCCGGTTACAGCGGCGGGACCGCGCCGGACTTGCACCGGCTTCCCTATTAAACCCCGTGGGGTGCCTGAAACTTTATGCTTGGAAATATAGTGTTATTCATTTCTGATAGTCAAGCAAAAAAGATAAATAACACTCATCTTATTAATATTCCCATTAAATTAATTATCATGCTAACAAAACAGCCTCCCTGAGGCAACGAAAATACGAGAAACGCCCATAAAAGCTCGTTCAATATGAGGGGATAAGGGGGGGCTATTTTACAGACCTTTCCTGAAGCGATTCCCTCCCTGGGCAGGAGCCTCCCCACTAAGGGGTATCCCTCCCCTGATTTTCACCAATTCAGGCCGGAAGTGAACCACTATTTCAATAGGGATTATCTCGAGGAACGCTGAAAAATTGAGGCTTGCCCTCGCAGCCTCAGGAGTCGCAAACGAGACCCTATTTCGAGCTGCCTCCGACAACCAATTTTTAAGCCCATTCTCGGCCGCCATTCCAGGTTATTGGGTCTTGTACCTGTCCAGGGTGATATTGTAGTTTTTAATTTTATACCCCAGGATGCGCAGGCTGGTGTCCAGATATTCCGCGGCCATGGCTCTGATTGCCGCGGTGCGCGCAAGGCTTCGATGATCATCTCCTTCTCCAGGTTCTCGACGGCCGCGGCCAGAGAAGGGGCTTTCTTGCCGTCTTGCCGGTCCTGAAAGTCTGCAGGTTGGCGGGCAGGTGGATAGTGCGGATGGTGTCCTCGTCGCAGACCAGGACGGCCCGCTCGATGACATTTTCCATTTCCCGGACGTTGCCGGGCCAGTGATATTGCATCAGCAGGTCCATGGCCGGGGAAGAAATACGTTTGATATTCTTTATTGTTCTCCTTGACTGAATTTTTGCAGAAAGTATTCGGCCAGGAGCAGAATATCGGTTTGCCGTTCGCGCAAGGGCGGTAAGTAAATGGGAAAGACATTAAGGCGATAATAGAGATCCTCCCGAAAGGTGCCGGCGGTCAGGGCCCCCTCCAGATCCCGATGGGTGGCGGCAATAATCCGCACATCCACTTCCATGCTTTTGACCCCGCCGACCCGGTCGAACTCTTTTCCTTGAATTACCCGCAACAGCTTGAGCTGGACCCCCTGGCTCAGGTCTCCGATCTCATCCAAAAAGATGGTGCCACGTTGGGCCAGTTCGAAGCGGCCCATCTTGGCCTGGGTCGCTCCGGTAAAGGCGCCCTTTTCGTGGCCGAAAAGTTCGCTTTCCACCAGGGTCTCGGGCAGCGCCGCGCAATTGACCCGGATAAAGGGTTTATGGGAGCGTTTGCTGTTATAATGAATGGCGCTGGCCACCAGCTCCTTGCCGGTGCCGCTTTCTCCCCGGATCAACACCGTGGCGTTGCTTTTCGCCACCCGTTGAATCATTTCGAACACCTGCCGCATCTTGTTAGAATTGCCGATGATATTGCCGATATCATATTTTGTCTGCAATTCTTCCCGCAACTTCAGATTCTCATCCTTTAAACGTTGCTTCTCCTGGTCGATGCGCATCAGGTTGTTAACCGCCTGGGCGATAACCGAGCAATAATG
This sequence comes from uncultured delta proteobacterium, assembly GCA_963780995.1. Taxonomy (GTDB): domain Bacteria; phylum Desulfobacterota; class Desulfobaccia; order Desulfobaccales; family Desulfobaccaceae; genus Desulfobacca. Next base: position 132,815 of record CAWAEI010000027.1, on the reverse strand, counting down.
GTGAGAAGTTGAAGATCGTTGTCCAAATGAATATCTTCCTGGTAAAGCCGGTCGACACTTAAGGCCCCAATGGTTTGAGGGCGATTTTAATGGGCACACAAATAAAAGAGATATCCTGCTTCTTAAGATCGCCGCGGGACGCGTTCGATTCAAAAATATCGGCTCCTGGCTTACCTGGGGGACAATGGCGGGTTCCCCATTTTCCACCACCCGCCCGGTTGATGCCTTCTCCCAGTTTGTAACGGCCGCGGCGGCGGGCTTCGGCCGTCAAACCATGGGCAATCTCAATCTGCGGCTCCGGGAGTTATTTCCTGAACCTCAGATCCTGGTGGCCCCAGTAGTTTGGGCCAATCAGCTCAACCCCGGGTTGGGGGTGCAGGGTGGCATTGATGACCGCCAGCACCCGGCCGGGGTGAGTTTCCGATGATTTCCGCAGCATGACCACCGGGAGACCTGCCTTGGTCAGTCTTTCGATGGGCCCTTCTTCCGGAGCACCGGGCAGGACCGTTTCATCTGATTGACCTGAGTGATGAAGTCCGTCAGATCGTATTGTTTTTCCTGCCACTGCTCCGGGTGGGAGTGGATGACGTCAAGTTTGAAGGCAGACCGTACTCAAAGCCCATGGGCATAAGCAGTCCCGCCGAGAAAAAGGCGGCAAAAAGATAACTCTGCCTCACCACCGCCTTGTTGCCCCCGGCCTCGGTGATCAGCCGACACGTATCATGGGTCTCCGGGAAGCTGAGGGAGGGCGCGATCTGCCAGTTGTCCTGGTACCGCTCCAGACACCAGGTGGCCTGAAAATCCCACCACTTGGAACTATTGTAGAGCAGATCCAAATCCAGCCTTCTTGTAACTTGTTTGATTTCCGGCAATCGGCAACCCGAGAGTTTCGGCCACAAAGCACGCCTCGGAGTCATCTGGCGGGACCGCTGAATCAGTCTGGCCCAAAAAATCCCCGGCACTTTGTAGGCGGCGTCACAACGGAAGCCCCGAGATGCCCACCTGCACATAGCGGGCAATAACCTCAAGAAAAAAGGTCAGCAGGCCGTCAGGGTCGGGCGGCGGCCAGAATTCCAATTCGGCCAGGTCTCCCCACACCGTCACCAGGTTATGAATCCGGCGGGGTCGATGCAGGAAGGGTGCTTGAGGCTGCCGTCCGGGTTTCTGGCATACCATTCCGGGTGTTCGGCCACCAACAGGGCGTCGCTGGCGGTGTGGTTCAGGACCAGATCCATCATTCACCGCCAGCCCCTTTTCCTGGGCTATTTGGCAAAAATGCTGCAAGGCCTGGAAAGGATTCCACCCTCCACACCTGCGATAAAGCGCGGATTAAAGGCGAAATAATCTTTGACGGCATACAGGCTGCCGGAAAAGCCGGGGTAATGGAAAGGATTGAGATAAATCCAATTAAAGCCCATCCGGGCGATCCGGGGAAGATGATTTTCCCACTCCGGTATGGACCCGGCCAACGGTGGAAAGAGATTATAGATCAAGGGTGCTTTACAAGACATAGGAGGCCCTCTGTCAGATGGGATAGCAAGGTGTACACATTTTCATACCAATTTACCGCAAAAAAGTAATTTTGAAATTCTGAATCGCCGCGAAAAATTTTGATCCCGATCCTCCCTGGATTCATCATTCCACGATGCTCCGACTTAGAATGACAGACACCTCCTCATGTTCCCGGGGCTTTTTTTCTGACCGGGGATGGTATTACTTTTCCGAGATGCCCCCACGGCGGAACCGGTTCATGATCTGTGCGGCCTGTTCCAGCTCCGGGGCTTGGGCTATTTCTTCCAGCCTTAGGGGCAGTTTCAACCGCCAGTTGGGGTATTCATCCTTGGTACCCGGCAGGTTCTGCTGGTCCAGCCAGCCGAAGATGTCTTCCAGACTCAGGAGCACCAGGCAGCAGGGAGTTTGAGCCAGGTGGGCGATAACCCCCCATTTCACCTGCTCCGGCAGCTCTGACTGAGCAGACAAGGCCTCAGCAGATTCCTGGTTGAGCCACCCTGTGTCCCGGAGTAAAGTCGATGATGGCGGCCTTGGCCCGGCGGCGGTCATCCCAGCTCCGTCCACTGCTTGGGCCTCCGGAAAAAGGTTTAACTGCTGCCGCAGGTCGATATCCCGACCCTGCCAGAAACCGGCCAGGGTGGGAAGGTCATGGGTGGTGATGGAGGCCAAGGCCCAGTCAGGGTATTGGGCGGCCTGGTAAAAGGTGCCGTTCTCCTGCCTCTCAAAATAAAACAGGCGGGTGGACAGCACCTGGTATTCGGTGAGTTGTTCCCGGATATACGGGGCCACAGTGCCCAAGTCCTCGCCAATGACTGCGGTCCGTTGCCGGACGCTCTCCAGGGCCACAATTTTCAGCATTTCTTCGGCGGGATAGCGGATATATGCTCCCTGGGCCGGGCTGGCGCCCCGGGGAATCCAAAAGAGGCGAAAGAGGCCCATGACGTGATCAATCCGCAGGGCGCCGCCGCCAGGGCAATTTTGGCGCAGCATCTGGATAAAATACCGGTAGCCCTGGGCTCGCAATTGGTGAGGCAGCAGGGGGGCCAGACCCCAATTTTGACCCAGGGGACTGAAGTCATCCGGGGGCGCCCCGATATCAATGCCCAGGGCAAAGAGGTCTTGATTCGCCCAGGTATCAAAGCCGCCGGGATTCACCCCTACGGCAAGGTCAAAATAGAGTCCCAACGACAGATTCCGGTCTTTAGCCTCGGCCGCCGTTGCCTGAAGCTGACCGGCCAGCAGCCATTGCGCGTACATATGGCACAGGAGTTGGCGCTCATGGCTATGGGCAAATTCGGCCACAGCCGGGCCGGCGGGATCATGATAGGCTGCCGGCCAGTCCTTCCAGGTCAGGTAAGCCTTTTCTTGAGCCTGCCAGTACTCGGATAAAGCTAGAAAAGTTGCAAAGCGCCGTAAGGATTCACCCTGCTGATCCAGAAAAACAGCAAATTCCCGGCCGCGCTCGGTTCGGGGCGCACCGGGCCCACCATGATTTTTCTCGAAGGCATTCAATAACTCGGCCAAGACCGTGGATTTCAGCCGGGCGACCTCAGGATAGTTTACCTGTGGGCTTTGCCGCAGAATGGCAAGTTTCGCCTGGATTTCAGGCCGGGCCAGATAATCCTGGGCCTCCGGACAGGCCGACATCTCCGGGACCAGGTTGAGATCAAGATAGAGGGGGCTGGGATAACACCGGCTGGTGGGATAATAAGGGCTGATGCTGTCCTGGAGGTGGACGCCAAGATGATGGAGAGGGTTCAGGCCGATGATATCAGCCTTTAGTTTGCTTCCCAAGGCCAGAAACCGCTGCAGGTCGCCACAGTCACCGATACCCCAGTTGTGGGTGCTGCGCACGGCATAAAGAGGCAGATTGATGCCCCAGAGGCGTTCCTTGGTCAGGATCTCCGGCATATATACCCGGTCAGGAGCAATAATAATAAGCATACGCCCCTGCCTCTGGAATTCGGGAGCAATCACTCGGACTTGCAGATCATAATAACCCAAAGCCAAAACCGGCGGCAGCGGCAGCACCACCCGGCCGTAGGCAGCCTCGTCAAAGTTGCGGATCTCCTCCGGCCGCAGGTTTGGGCCCGTAACGGCATTATGGAGACAATAACCGGCTTCGTCCGTAAGTTCCCAGGTTATTTCCAGATCAGGGGGCAACTCACTGCCCGACAAGGGTAGATAGAGGTTCCAGGCAGCTGGCAGTTGTGATTGGCACAGGGCCAGGACCGGCTCCACCAGTTCAGACCAGGGCCAACGACGGCGGCGCGCCAACTCCTGGTGAAGATCGTCTAACGTCTGACAACGACATCCCATGACCGTGAGAATGGCGGCCTGGGTTTGGGCCTCCGTGACCTGAAGCTGCCCGGCATTGTTATAATATTGTGGTTCCAGCCCGCACAAAGCAGCCAGTTCCGCCAGCAAGGTTTCTCTATCCGAGTCGACCATTTTCTTATCTTTACCTGGAGGCATGGGATTACTGTCTACCACGAAAAATCTATCAGATCTCTATTTGAAAGGGTATGGAAGCCGCCGGCGAGTTGAGGGCAGTACATAAAAAAGGCCGGACACGTGGCCCGGCCCTTTGGCCTTAGCAGTTGCAGCCGCCTGAGCCACAATCCGAAGGTTCAGACCCACAACCACAACCGCAACTACTTACGGGCTGGGTGGGTTGGTCGGTGACTCCCACCAGGGTAAGCTGAAAATTCAGATTTTTACCGGCCAAGGGATGGTTAAAATCAACCTTGAAGTTTTCCCCGGCCAGGTCAAGAACCTTACCAGGCACCGGTCCATGCGGGCTGTCAAACCAGACGTCCTGTCCGACTTCCACTTTGTCTTCTCCCAGCATCGTGGTGGGGAACTCCCGGATTAGATTATCCTGGCGCTCACCATAACCAGTTTCAGGCGATAAAGAGATCTTCTTTTCCTCATTTAAGCCCATCACCTTCACTGCCTGCTCAAAACCGGGGATGACGCTGCGATTGCCGATTTGAAATTCCAAGGGTTGCCGTTCCCGGCTGTCGTCAAAAATTGTGCCATCATCAAGGGAACCCACATAATGCACCTGAACGTACATGCCATCTTTTACTTCGGACATTATATTCTCCTTACATATTAGCCACGCCACTTCCCAAAAAAGCAAAGGGGGAACAACCGGCAGACTGTCCCTCCCAGGAATAGTTTACGGGCCTTACTTCGGTTTTTTTCAATATAAACACGACTGGTAATAATGTCAAACTCTTGCCTCCCGGAGGCTGAACTTTTTAAAGGTAATTTTCAACTTAGCAAATTTCCGGTTTTTCGTTATACTACCGGGAACAGAAAGAAACTATGCACCCCAACCTGGCCGCAGCAAGGAGACCACATGAAAAAAATCGAAGCCATCATTCAACCTTTTAAACTGGAACCGGTCAAGGAAGCCCTACACAATATGAGCGTTCAAGGCATGACGGTCACCGAAGTGAAAGGTTTTGGCCGCCAGAAAGGAATCCGGGAAGTTTACCGGGGCATGGAATACCAGGTGGATTTTATCCCCAAGGTCAAGATCGAAATCGTCGCCCCGGACGAGAAAGTGGCTGACATCGTCAAGATCATTCAGGAACAGGCCCGCACCGGACGCATCGGCGACGGCAAAATCTTTGTCTATCCGGTGGCGGAGGCCATTCGGATCCGCACCGGTGAAAGCGGGGAGCAACGCGCTTTAAAGACAGGGAAGAGGTCAGGGATCAGTGATGATAATTCCCGACGATTCTATGAGCACGGCCCCTGGCAATAAGGATTAGCTATTCCCTAATCCCTCTTCCCTACCTGCATTCAACATGAACTGGTATCCAATTTTCCTCAGGGAAATTCTCATCTTCAAACGCCGGCTGCTCCGCCTGGGGTTTGTCCTGTCCACCATGCTGACGCCGCTGTTATATTTGCTGGTCTTTGGCGTCGGACTGGGGAAGCGGGTGTCCATAGACGGGGGCAACTATCTGGATTTCCTGATGCCGGGACTTTTGGCCGTCACCTCCATGATCAACTCCTATACCTGGATTGCCAATGGCATGACGGTGTCCCGACTGTTTTTTCGCACCTTCCAGATTTATCTTCAGGCGCCGGTAAGCGCGGCAGCCATCATGTGGGGCCAGGTGCTCTCCGGCATGGCCCGGGGCCTGTTTGCCTCCATTATTCTGCTGGTCTGCGGTTATCTGGTGGGCAGCCATCTGGCTTTGTCGGTAATTTTTTTCTCAGCCTGGCTGCTGAATTGCTTTTTGTCCGCGTCGATGGGCGTCATCGTCGGGCTGATCTCGCGCTCCCATGATGATGCGGCCAGTTTTACCAACTTTTTCATCATGCCCATGGCCTTCTTCAGCGGCACCTTCTTTCCGGTGGAAGAAATGCCCTGGCTGGTACAAAAACTTATCCTGGTTTTACCCCTGACCCACGTTAACTTTCTTTTACGCCACCCAACCTGGTCCCCCGAAGCCTTCATTTCCTTTGCAGTTATCGCGGGCTATAGTCTGGTCTGCTTTCTGGTGGGTGTCTGGTTCATCCGTCGTTACGACGAGTAAGACCAGAAGCGGACGGCAGAAATGCCGAAGGCGGGAGGCGCTTCGCTTTCCCGCCCTACGTCTACTTCGTAGCAGTTTCACAGGCATTTTAATCCCGGCGACGTTGCTCCGCCAATTCCGCCAATAACCGCAACACCCGGCCGGCCGCGCCGCTGGCCTGGCAGACCGTTTCGGCAATATCCTGGGGCCCCAGGCAGGTTCCGGCCAGAAAAACTCCGGGGCGGCTGGATTCCACCGGGTGCATGATGGGATGCTGCTCCTTGAAAAAGCCCTGCTCATCCCGCTCCGGGGGCAAACCTAGAAAAGGCGGCGGCGTCCTGGCGCCCTCCAGGCCCACGGCCAGCACCACCAGGTCAACGGCCAGATGCTCCTGGCGCCCGGTCTCCAGGTCTTCATAGGCAAGCACCGGCCGGCTCTCTTGGTCCGGACTGATGCGCCCGGGCAAGGCCTTAATAAAACGAACCCCCGCGGCCTGGGCTCGCAGGTAGAGTTCCTCGAAGCCTTTTCCTGACGTCCTGATATCATTGTAAAATATCGTTACTTCAATCTTGGGGTCATGCTCCAGGGCCAGCATGGCCTCTTTGATGGAGGCGGTGCAGCAATACCCGGAACAATACGGCAAAAACCGGCGATCCCGGGAGCCCACGCATTGGATAAACGCCAGTTTGTGCACCGGCAACCCATCCGGTGTCACCAAATTGCCCAAGGTGGGGCCCGAGGCGCAGACCAACCTTTCAAACTCCAGGTTCGTCAGTACCTGGGGTAACCGGCCGTAGCCATATTCACTTTTGATGCCCGGGTCAAAAGGTATGGCCCCGGTGGCCAGGACCACCGCCCCCACCCGGAGGTGCACAGTACGAGGGACATCGTCCAGGTTGATGGCCTGGCGGCCGCAGGTTTTGGCGCACTGCCGGCAGTCGATACAAAATTCTTTTTCAATGGTGGCCCGCAGCGGCACGGCCTGGGCAAAAATGACCCGGATGCACTTCCGGGGTTTCATGCCCAGATTCCAGCGGCTGGCGACGATTACCGGACAGACCTCGGCGCAACTGCCACAGCCCACACACCTGCTCATGTCCACGTAGCGTGGTTTGAGGGTAACCTCCACCTGGAAATCTCCCGGCTCGCCGGTAATCTGGTTCACTTGGGCATACGTCAACAGTTCGATATTGGGATGGGTGGCCACCTCCACCAGTTTGGGCCCCAGGATGCAGATGGAACAGTCCAGGGTGGGAAAGGTCTTGTCCAGCTTGGCCATGGTGCCCCCAATGGACAGAGATTCATCCAGGAGGTACACTTTGAGCCCGGCCCTGGCCAGATCCAGGGCCGCCTCACTGCCCCCGACGCCCCCGCCGAGGACCAGCACGGCAGGGTGAATTTCCCCGGGCCCAGCCTGGGGCTGAGGCCCCATCTCCAGGGCCAGCAGCAGATCTCCCGCGGCTTCGGCCACGTCCCCCCAGGCCCATAAATCCACCACCGGGGCCCGCAAGGCCGTGAGCAATTTAAAAAACCGGGCGCTCAACTCCGGACCGCAGGCGGCTAACACACATTCTGCCGGGGCCTCGCGCAAGATTTCCTGCAGCCTGGCCAACCCCGCCGGCGTGCAACACGGCTCCAGCACCACGGACTCCACCTCCCGGGCCGCCAACTCCGCCACCACGGCGGCCAGGTCAACCTTGAGATCAGGGCAATTGCAAAGAAGCAGCTTCTTTTTGGCCATGGGTTAGTTTCTGGTTTCCGGTTTCTGGTTTCCGGTTTCCGGATTGGGGCGATCCGTCTCTGCCACCACCCCCGAGGCAGTCGGCTGCAGTTCCCTGGCTTTCAATTCGGCCAGTTTCCTGGTCATGTCTATAATCAACTGCTGAAAAGCCCGGCCTTCGGTGGCTGAAATCCAGGCCAACTGCAAACGTTCCGGATCGATGCCCTGGGCTGCCAGTTTGGGTTTTAATTTTTCCATGCGGACCTTGGCTCTGAGGTTACCGCTGAGATAGTGGCAATCTCCGGGCGGATGGCAGCCCGTGACCAGGACCAGCCCCGCGCCTTTGGCAAAGGCGTATTGCACCAGTTTCGGATGCACCCGCCCGGCGCACATGGTGCGGATCAGGCGGACCGTGGGAGGATACTCCAAGCGAGAGACCCCGGCAAAATCCGCCCCGGCATAGGAACACCAGTTGCAGGCAAAGGCCAGGATTTTCTCCTGAGGCGCCTCGGCCAGGGCTGCATCAATTTGGGCCACGAGCATCTCGTCGGTGAAGCCGTGGGCGATCACCGCGCCTTCAGGACAGGCCCCGGCGCAGACACCACAGCCCTTGCAGGCCGAATTGATGACCCTGGCCGTGGTCTTGTCCCCGGTGGTAACCAACTCCACCGCCTGGAAGGGGCACTGCTGATAACACCGCTGGCAGCCGGTACATTTTTCCGGATCGATTTCACAGACGATGCCGTCCAGGGTGATGGTGTCGTGGGCAAACAAGGCCATCACTTTGGCCGCGGCGCCGCTGGCCTGGGTCATGGAGGCGGCAATATCTTTGGGACCCTGGCAGGCCCCGGCCAGATAAACGCCGTCCAGAACTGTTTCCAGAGGCCGCAGCTTGGGATGGGCCTCCAGGAAAAAACCGTCCTCGCCCACCGGCAGTTTCAGGGTGTCCCGGAGAGGCAGGCCGTTGCCCGGCGTCATCCCCACCACCAGCACCGCCAGGTCCACCAGATCCTCGCTGGGGACCCGGAATAGTTCATTGTCAGCTTCAAGGTGCAGTCTGCCGGCCTCCGGGATGATCTCCCGCACCCGGCCCCGGAGAAACAGGATACCGGCCTCCCGGGCCCGGGTATAAAGCTCCTCCCATTCCCTCCGGACCGTGCGGATATCCCGGTAATACACCCGGATCCGGGCCAGGGGAAATCGTTCCTTAAGTTCCAGGGCCTGCTTCAGGGCGGTGGCGCAGCAGATACGGGAGCAATAGCGATTGCCCGTCCTCTTCCCGGGAGCCCACGCACAAAACAAAAGCAATATCCCGGGGCTCTATCCCAGGCACAAGCTCAGAGGCGCTTCCCAACCCGGCCGCGGCCAACCTAACTTCCAACTCCAGGGAAGTCACTACCTGGGGCAGGCCGGCCCAGGCTTCATACCGGCTGCCCACCGGATCAAAGGGCTTAAAACCGGTGGCCACCACCAGGCTGCCGGCCGTGAAGTCGTGGGAGACCGGTCCGGCCGCCAACTCAATGGCCTGTTGGGGGCAGACTTTAACACACTCCCCGCAGCGATTACAGTGCTCCGCATCAATGACATAGCGGGCCGGAAAGGCCCGGGGCGAAGGCAGGTAAATGGCGGCGTGGCTCCCGGGTATCTGGACCGGGCAAACTGCCTGGCATTGGCCGCACAGGTTACAGGCCTCGGTCACCAGGCGGGGTTTCTGGGTCACCTCCACCTGATAGCTCCCCAGATGGCCACGTACGGCCGTCACTTCGCTGTCTACCAGGACTGTGATCCGGGGGTGGAGGCTGGCCGCGGCCATGATGGGATTGATGAGGGTGAAGGCCTTTTGACCCCGGGGGAAGGTGCGGTGCAGGTAGTTGGCCCACCCTCCCAGGATGGGCGCCTTCTCCACCAACACCACTTCGTGACCGGCTTCAGCGATGTCCAGGGCGGACCGCAGCCCGGCCGGACCGCCACCAATAACCACGGCCCGCCGGGTCACCGGCACTCGACGTTCATACAGGGGGCGGGTCAGGCGGACCTTGGCCAACCCCATGCGAATAAGCTCCAGGGCCTTGGCTTCCGCGGCTTCGGGTTCCTGGGCATGCACCCAGGAGCAGTGCTCCCGGATGTTGACGATTTCCAAAAAATAGGGGTTGAGTCCGGCGCCGGCCAGCATCCGCCGGAAGGTCAACTCGTGCATCTTGGGGGAACAGGCCGCAATCACCACCCGGTTGAGATGGTTTGCGGCGATATCCTCCAGCATCTCCTTCTGACCGGCTTCGGAACAGCTGTAGAGCTGATGCCGGGAGACTGCCACATCCGGCAGTTTTTCGCCTAAAGCCGCCAGATGACCGGGCCGCAGCACGCCCGCAATATTGAGGCCGCAGTGGCAGATATAAAGGCCGAGGCGTAAATTCTCAGTCATGAGTCAGGGGGGACCATCCAAATGATCTTCAAAAATAGCAAAGATAACCTTTCTCGAAACTCAAAACTCGGAACTTCCTGTCAACCTGGCCACCGCCTCTTCCCAGACATGGGAAAATTCTCCGGGATGGGCCACCACCTCTTCCCGGACGATGGTGACGGCGCCTTCGGGGCAAATGTTCCGACAGACGCCGCAAAGGCTGCAGACCTCGCTTTTGACATACACCCGGTCCCCTTCCCGGACGATGAGCTTGACCGGGCACAGATCGATGCACTTGGTGCAATTCTCCGGACAGAGCTCATCTGTGATAATTACCCGGCCGATAAACTTGGGAATGATCTGGATGGCCTGGGTGCGGCAGACCTGAAGGCACTGGGTGCAGCGCAGACACAGGTCAGGCTCCGGAAAGACCTGGCTTTCATCCTCGGCCAGCTTAACCACCTGCCGGGGGCAGGCAGTCAGACAGACCCGGCAGCTTTTCGGGCAGTCGGCCAGGGTATTGGGCACCAGGCGGCGCTCGGTACGGCACCAATGGCTTTCGCCGGCGGGCAGCGGCGGGCAGGGCTCCGGGCACTTGAGGGCATCCAGGGTGATGGCAGGATAAAAGGGGCCCAGACCCCGGTGGTCGGCCAGGATGGTTTTGGGCTGGCCGTTGTAGAGGAGCGTCACCGCGCCGGTGGGGCAAAAGTGCGAGCAGACTTCACACATCACGCAAAGCCGGGAGTCGATGGTGATGTCCAGGTCGGACTCGCCGGAAATAATGCTGACGGCCTGACGGGGACAGACAGTGGAACAGATCTCGCATTTGAGGCAGCGCTGTTTGTCCAACACCAGAGAGACCTGGTCCACATACATGGACAGGGTCAGTTCCAGCCTCTGGGCGGTCTCCCGTTTCTTGATTGGATAAAGCATTCTACCTTAAACTTGTTGGGCACGCCGGTGCGTTAAGATTATTTTCACTATAGCATTGAGGCAGATTGAACACAAGGAACATCGGCAGCGGAACTAAGCCAGTAAGGCCAACTTCTCTTTCCTTGGCCCTGAGGAAAATTCGAATTTCCCGGAAATTTCCCGGTATTTTCCCACCTCCGGTAATTCGGTTTTCGGTTAAAAGGTTAGCAGCGTTCGCCTGGCAGCTCATAAAATTTGGGCCAGGCCAATCGGAAAATTAACGAAAATTTTTTATATTAGCTATCATATTGAAATAATTAAGTTAATATTATGAGTAAGGGGCTTATTTCCCGCTCATTTCCCGGTAATTTCCCACTTCCGGAAGACCCTGTGAAACAGAGTTGGGCGTTTCGCGCCGGAATTTTTTTATACATCATAACTCATTTATATTATTAATTAATATATGTTTGCATTTGTATTTTTCGCGGTAATTTCGCGCTTTTCGCGCTAATTTCGCGCTTCTTGTTCGAACGGTTTTCGGTTTTCAGTTTGCCGGGCCAGGTTGGGGGAAATCTCCGGGAGAGGAGCCGGGCTTTGGTCAGGCAAGGCGCCGGTTTGAACCGGGGTTTCGAGTTTTGAGTTTTGAGTTCCGGGAGGAGAACTTTGAGCTGTTGCCGGGACGGATTCGGGCTCCGGCTCGGGACAGGGGGCAAAGAGGTTAACTTTCAGGGTCTGCCGGGTGCTGGACAGGGCCTGGAAGGCATGGGGCAGGAGGTTGTCCTGGAGGTCCCACTGGGGGGAAGCCATCAGACAATAGATCATTTCCGGGTCCAGCTTGACATCCATTTTGTGCATCAGGCCGATAATGCGGGTGAATTCCCGGCTGGCCTGGAGGAACAGTTTGAAATCCCCGCCGGCTTTGGCGCCCCGGACGACACTCAGGACCATTTCCATGACGATATTGAGTTTACAGTATACCCCCTGGCGCAGGCTGTCCTGAAACCGGTTTTGGGTGTGCGCCATTTTTTGCATCAGGTGCTCTTGGTGGCGCTGCAGGGCAGAGGCGCTGAAGCCGTATATTTTGCTGAGAGAAGCCGGGGTGGCGCCGGTGAGCAGGGCGCGGTCGATATCTTTGACTTGATTATGTCTACAAACAATGCACATGTTTAACTCCAGTGGTGAGTGGTCTAGTTTTTGGTTTTTGGTTTGCGGTTGACAAACCTTTTTTAGTAATCAGTGTATACAAAAATTGGTGAGATTAACCAGAACAGATGGGGCAGATGTCATTAAAACAGGGGAAAGGCGAAAGGGGGAAACTGAGGATTATTTGCTAACTAGCAAAGCGCCAAGAATATTTTCTCAGGGTTGGTTGCGACAGCATTTGCTTGACATTACCCAACATTTATGTTAATTTTTTTTTACAGAAAAGCCGACCGACAGGGATGTGGGGCGGAAAGCCACGGGTCTTGAGGATGGCCAACAAGACAGCCGAGCTGCCTGTAAGAGGGGCAGTTCGGCTTTTTTCTTGGCTGCCTTATACCTGCCCTTGAACAGATGTGCATCCCTCTGAGGGAAAGCAAATTCTTAGCACAACCAAAAGGAGATTTAACATGAGTATTAGTTTAACGGGATGGCGCTCAAAGGGGCGTCTCGGGAAAATTGTGTTGCTGGTTATTTGCTTCAGCTTCATGATGGCCAATGTAGCAAGTGCCGACCTTTTTCTTAAGTTTGACGGCATCGAAGGTGAAAGCACCGACAAAGATCATCCTAAGATTGGTCTAACATAGAAAGTCGCCAATTGGGGCGTTAGCGCCAGCCAGGCGACGACCGGGGGCGGCGGCGGCGTGGGCAAGTTGGTATTCGACGACCTCAGCTGGACCCAGATAATTGACAAGAGCGTGCACGGCCTTGTTCGCTGACATGTTCCTCGGGGAAATCACATTAAAAACGCGACGGTTGATTTCACTGCCATACGGGAGCAAACCCTACACCTATTTCCAGATGTTTTTCGAAGATGTCTTGCTCACGAACCTCAACGTGGCATGGCACCTCCAGCTCAATAGCAACTCTTGCCGGAGACTTTTGCCTACGATTACATCAAGATGATCTATACTTATCAAGACGAGACGGGCGAAACTGGCAGTCGACCCTGCCGGCTGAGTTTGACCTTAAAAAAAACCGTGGTTCGGTTGGAGCTTTAGCCCTACCTTTTCGCCCTAGGGGATCTCGGGACCCACCATTGTCCCTTCGGCGTACCTGTGCCTGCTTCTTTGTTGCTCCTGGGGTCCGGTCTGGTGGGATTAATTGGCTGGCGGCGGACATTCAAGCTTTAAACGGTACCAACCCAAACTAGAGAAAGGCAGGACCTCGGGGTTCTGCCTTTCTTGCCAGCAATCGCCAACCCGCCATAGAAAATACTTGACAGAGACAATCATAATTTAGTAAACTTATCGATAATAATTCCTTATTAAAATTCATTATCTATTTTAGATCGCTGGGAAATTGCCTTCCTGGTAGAATGTGACGTTATGGCCGACCCCCAAATTCGTTTACAACAGATGATCGCCAAGCTTAAGGCCCACAACTTTCGGCTGACGCCCCAAAGGCTGGCGGTGCTCAAGATCCTGGCGGCCAGCAAAGATCATCCCAGCGTCGAGCGCACCTATGAACAGGTGAAGAAGACCTTTCCCACCACCAGTCTGGCCACCATTTATAAGACCATTGCCCTGTTAAAGGAAGTACATGAGGTCCTGGAAATCCGCTTCTCGGAAAGCAGCCGCTTTGACGGGAACAAGCCCTACCCGCACCCGCATGTCATCTGCCTGAAATGTAAAAAGATTCTGGACCCGGATTTGATGAGTTTACAGGGGTTAACGGAAGAGGCGGCCCAACGGACCGGATTTCGAATTATGGACCACCGCCTGGATTTTTTTGGCATATGTCCTGAGTGCCAGGCGCAAGGAGTAATGTCTGCAAAAAATTTTTGTATTGTTAAGGAAAATAATTATTAATAAAGAATAACAATTATTAAATTGGTTAGCAGCACGGTGCCTAAGATCAGACAACGAAAGGAGGAAACTTTATGAATGAAGATAGCAAGTGCCCGGTAACGGGCGGAGCTAACAAACCCACTGCCGGCAGAGGCAGGTCGACCCGGGACTGGTGGCCGAACCAGGTGAACCTCAAGATTCTTCATCAGCACTCTGACCTGAGCAATCCCATGGGCAAGGAGTTCAACTACGCCGAGGAATTCAAGAAACTCGACCTGAAGGCCCTGAAGAAGGACCTCTATGCGCTGATGACCGACTCCCAGGACTGGTGGCCGGCGGATTACGGTCACTACGGGGGCCTCTTCATCCGGATGGCGTGGCACAGTGCCGGCACCTACCGCATCAGCGACGGCCGCGGGGGCGCGGGGTCCGGCTCCCAACGCTTGGCGCCCCTCAACAGCTGGCCGGACAATGTGAACCTCGACAAGGCGCGCCGGCTGCTCTGGCCAATCAAGCAGAAATACGGCAGCAAGATCTCCTGGGCCGATCTCATGATCCTCGCCGGCAACTGCGCCATCGAGTCGATGGGGTTACCGACCTTCGGCTTCGGCGGCGGGCGCGTGGACGTCTGGGAGCCGGAAGAGGACATCTACTGGGGTGCCGAAGATGAATGGCTGGCTACGAGCGACAAGCCCAAGAGCCGTTACACCGGCGACCGGGATCTGGAAAACCCCCTGGCGGCCGTGCAGATGGGCCTGATCTACGTGAACCCGGAAGGGCCGGACGGCAACCCGGATCCGGTCGCCTCCGGCCGTGACGTTCGCGCGACCTTCGCGCGCATGGCGATGAACGACGAAGAGACCGTGGCGCTCGTCGCCGGCGGGCACACTTTCGGCAAATGCCACGGCGCCGGCCCGGCGTCCCATGTGGGGCCTGAGCCCGAAGCCGCCCCCATCGAAGAACAGGGCCTCGGCTGGAAGAGCAGCTTCGGCAGCGGCAAAGGCGGCGATACCATCAGCAGCGGCATCGAGGGCGCCTGGAAGCCGAACCCGACCACCTGGGACATGGGCTATCTGAAGGTGCTGTTCAAATACGAGTGGGAGCTGGTCAAGAGCCCGGCCGGGGCGCATCAGTGGCTGGCCAAGGACGTGGCCGAAGAGGACATGGTGGTTGACGCGCACGACCCGTCGAAGAAGCACCGGCCGATGATGACCACGGCGGACCTCTCCCTGCGCTACGACCCGATCTACGAGCCGATCGCCCGGCGCTACCTGCAGAACCCCAAGGAATTAGCGGATGCCTTCGCCCGGGCGTGGTTCAAGCTGACCCACCGGGACATGGGCCCCCGCTCGCGCTATCTCGGCCCGGAGGTCCCGGCCGAGGAACTGATCTGGCAAGACCCGGTGCCCGCAGTCGATCATGAGCTGATCGACGCGCCGGACATCGCCGCCCTCAAGGGCAAGATCCTGGCCTCGGGTCTGTCGGTCTCCCAACTGGTCTCCACCGCCTGGGCGTCGGCATCCACGTTCCGCGGCTCCGACAAGCGCGGCGGTGCGAACGGGGCACGCCTTCGTCTGGCGCCGCAAAAGGATTGGGAAGTCAACCAGCCGGCCCAACTGGCGAAGGTGCTGCAGAGCCCTGGAGGGAATCCAAAAGGAGTTCAACGCCGCGCAGTCCGGCGGCAAAAAGGTGTCGCTGGCTGACCTGATCGTTCTGGGCGGTTGCGCCGGCGTCGAGCAGGCCGCGAAGAATGCCGGTCACGATGTGACCGTTCCCTTCACGCCGGGACGCACGGATGCGTCGCCGGAGCAAACCGACGTGGTGTCATTCGCCGTACTCGAACCGGCTGCAGACGGGTTCCGTAACTACCTCAAAACCAAATACGCCGTCTCGGCAGAGGCACTGCTGGTGGATCGGGCGCAACTGCTGACGCTGACCGCTCCTGAGATGACGGTTCTCGTTGGCGGTATGCGCGTCTTGAATGCCAACTTCGGACAGTCCCAGCACGGCGTCTTCACCAAGCGGCCAGAGACGCTCACCAATGACTTCTTCGTGAATCTGCTGGACATGAGAACGACGTGGAAGGCAACCTCGGAAGACGAAGACGTGTTCGAGGGTCGTGATCGCGCCACGGGCGAACTCAAGTGGACCGGCACCCGGGTCGACCTCATCTTCGGTTCGAACTCCCAACTCCGGGCCGTGGCGGAAGTCTACGGCTGTGAGGACTCCCAGGAGAAGTTCCTGCACGACTTTGTCGCGGCGTGGAACAAGGTAATGAACCTTGACCGCTTCGACCTCGCCTGTACTCAAGGCGGCAATGAAGCCGCTGTGACCATCGCAAGATAATATCCCGAGTCCAACAAGACAAAGGAGTGCCCCTCTCCTGACACTCCTTTGTCTGTATCAGTGCGTGGTTAAACAACCTTTACTCTCACCCACCCCCTGCTGTTTTTCCGCCCGCCGCCTGCAGCCAGTCCAAAAAGTTCCCCGGCTATAGTTAGCTTGAATTTTAATCACTATTGTCTTATAATAATAAAAATTTCTATTGTTTGCCAAAAATATTGACCTTCTTGTAGGGGTAGGTCTCAGACCCACCCCTACGATAGCCTCTTTCTACCGGAAGGGATTTTTGGCAACAGATAGAACTAGTTCGAATTTTCCCCCAATAAAATGTCTGAAAGTATCAGGAATAATTGAATCATGGCAGTATTAGACATACAAAAATATCCTGAGCCGGTCCTCAAGGAAAAAGCCCGGCCGGTTGAAGAGATTACCAAAGATATTCAATGCCTTATCGATGATATGGCCGATACCATGTATGAGGCCCCGGGCATAGGTCTGGCGGCTAATCAAGTGGGGGCTCTGCACCGGGTAATCGTCTTCGACATCACCCCCAAAGAGGAAGGCCGGAATCTCAGTGTCCTCATCAATCCGGAAATCATCGCTTCGGAAGGAGATCTGGTGCATCAGGAAGCCTGTCTATCGGTAGTCGACTATTCCTGCGACGTCCGGCGCAAGGCCTGCGTCACCGTGGCGGGGTTGGACCGGAAAGGCAAACCGGTGCGGATCGAGGCTAAGGACCTGCTGGCCGTAGTTTTGCAACACGAAATCGATCATCTGGACGGCATTTTGTTCATCGACCGTATCAGCCGCTTGAAACGCAGTCTGTACAAACGGCAGCTCCAGAAAAACCTGAAGACATGACGCGCCCCCTGCGTCTGGTTTTTATGGGCACGCCGGCCTTTGCCCTGCCCAGCCTCAAGGCCGTCCTGGATAGTGGTTTTGAGCTGGCGGTTGCGGTTACCCAACCCGACCGCCCCCAGGGACGAGGGCAGCGAGTATCCTTTTCGCCGGTAAAAACCGAGGCCCTGGCCCGGGGAGTGCCGGTATGGCAGCCCCGCCTCAAAGGCCAGACCGATATCGTCGACGACTTGCGCCGGCTCCAGCCGGACCTGATTCTGGTGGTGGCCTTCGGCCAGATGTTATCCCAAGAGGTCCTGGATATTCCCGCCCTGGGAGTTCTGAATGTCCATGCCTCCATGCTGCCCAGGTACCGGGGCGCCGCCCCCATTAACTGGGCCATCATCAACGGCGACTCCCTGACCGGAGTAACCATTATGTGGCTCGCCCTGAAAATGGACGCCGGTGATATCTTTTTGCAGGAGGCTGAACCGATTCAAGACGATGACACCACTGGCACCCTGGGCCCCCGCCTGGCCGAGAAAGGCGCCCGCCTGTTGGTAGAGGCGCTCCACGCTGTCCAGGACGGTCACCTCATCAGGACGCCCCAACCCTCCCAGGGAGTCACTTTTGCCCCGGTACTTACCAAAGATTTGCAACGCCTGGACTTTTCCCGCCCGGCCGCGCAGTTGCACCGCCTCATCCGTGGTCTGGACCCCAAACCCGGCGCCTTTACCTATTATCAGGATAAAGTCCTCAAAGTTTTCCGACCCAAACTGGGGGCCCGCCTGCCGCATCCGCCTCCTCCCGGCGTCGTCTTGCAGGTAACCGCGGCCGGGGTCGAAGTCGCCTGCGGCGACGGCAGTTTATGGCTGCAGGAGCTGCAATTGGCCGGTCGGAAACGTTTGCCAGCCCTGGAATTTGCCCGGGGCCAAAAGCTCACCAACCTTCGCTTGGGATAGGCATGGACAAAGCTACACCCTCTGACACGCCAGCTCTGGTCCTCAACGGCGGCAACTCCCTGCGCCCCCAGAAGCGGATCTTCATCGGTCTCCTGGTAGCCACCTGCTTGTTGTTAGGCCCCTTGCTGGCCCTGCTCTGGTATGTCCCCTATGTGGGCTTTACCCACATTCATCCCAGCCTGCCCCTGATTCTGGGCATTTTTTTCGGTGTCCTGGTTATCTTGATCCTGGGCGGCGTCTTGCTTTTGACCTTGACCATTATCCTGGGCCGCGACCTCTTTATTTCCAAAAAGCTGCGCGGCATCGTCGTCAAGATTGTTTTTCCCTTGCTCATCGGGGTGGGCCGCATTTTCGGCGTCAGCAAAGACCAGGTGCAGCGGTCCTTCATCGAAATCAACAACCAATTGGTCCTGGCCCAAAAAATTAAAACCAGGCCCGATAAAATCCTGCTCCTGATGCCCCATTGCCTGCAGTTTCACGACTGCCCCGTCAGGATCACCGGCAACGTCGAAAACTGCAAACGCTGCGGCAAGTGCCATATTAAAGGCCTGGTGGAGATCTCGGATAAATATCAGGTGGGCCTGGCAGTGGCCACCGGGGGCACCATCGCCCGGCGGATTATTGTGGAGCGGCGCCCCCATGTCATCATTGCCGTGGCCTGCGAACGGGACATGGTCAGCGGCCTCCAGGACAGCTACCCCCTCCCCGTCTTCGGCGTTCTCAACCACCGGCCCCACGGCCCCTGTTTTGACACCGGGGTCGACCTGGAACGCATCGAGCAAGCGGTCCAGGCCTTTTTATCCTGACCGTGACCTGGTCCCAATCCTTAGAGGCCCTGCCCTGAGCTCCCCCAAATCCATTAAGCCCAAGTCTCCCGCCGGCGCTAACGTCCGGCATCTGGCTTTAAACATCATCTCCACCTGGCAGCGCCAAAACGCCCCCGGCGCCTCCGGCGGCCCTTTCCTGGATGATCTGATCGCCCAAACCGTGGCCGCCGCCTCCCCTTCCCTCCCCCGCCCTGATCAGGCCCTGCTCCGTGAACTGGCCACCGGCATCCTGCGCTGGCGGGGCCGTTTGGATTATGCCATCGGCCAGGCTGCCAGTAAACCCATCCGCCAACTGCACCCGCTGGTGCTGGATCTCCTGCGCCTGACGGCCTACCAGCTCCTTTTCCTGGACCGCATTCCGCCTCGAGCCGCGGTCAATGAATCCGTCAAACTGGCCAAAGCCCGCCGGTTGCCCCCAGCGTTAACGGCCTTTGTCAACGCCGTCGGCCGCACCCTGGCCGCCGGCATCAACGACCTGCCCCTCCCCGACCCGGAAGCGGCACCGGTGGCGGCCCTGGCCGCCGCCACCTCCCTGCCCGACTGGCTGGCGTCCCGCTGGCTGGCAAACCTGGGCCGGGACGCGGCCTGGGCCCGAGCCCAAGCCAACAATCTGCACCCTCCCTTGACCATCCGGGTCAACACCGCCTTGATCAGTCCGTGAAACCCTGAGGGCCGTCTTACAGGCCGAAGGGGTCGAAACCGAACTCAGTCATTATTCCCCCCTGGGACTGACCATCCGTTCTTTGGCCCAGCCCCCGTTCAACCTGCCCTCGTATCAACGGGGTCTCTGGCTCTTCCAGGACGAGGCCGCCCAACTGGCCACCCTGTTGCTGCAACCCCGGCCAGGGCAGCAGATCCTGGAAATCGGCGCCGGCCGGGGCGGCAAAACCACGCACCTGGCCCAGCTTCTGCATGGCCAGGGACGCATTCTGGCCGTGGATAACCGCCAGACCCGTCTGGCCGCTCTCAGCCGTAACCTTTTAAGAATGAGTCTAACCGGCGTCGATCTCCTCCTGACTGACGCCGCCGCCTCTTTGCCCATCCAACCGGAGCACGGCTTTGATCGTATCCTCATCGACGCCCCCTGCTCCGGTCTGGGAGTGCTGCGCCGCCACCCGGAACTGCGTTGGCGGCGTCAACCCGAGGATTTCGCCCGCTTTGCCGCCCTGCAGCGAGCCATGCTCCAACAAGCCGCTCCCTATCTGCGGCCGGGGGGACTAATGCTGTACATCACCTGCACCACCGAAGCCGAAGAAAATGAGCAGGTGATCCAGGCTTTCCTCGCCTCCCAACCGGAATTTGCTCTCCGGACTCAGGCCGCCGCCCTCCCCCCCCAGGCCCAGCAGTTCATCGACGCCCAGGGCTATTTCCGCTCCCTGCCGGAACGGGACGGCCTGGACGGCTTTTTTGCCGCCGCTCTTTTTAAGCAAGGCTAAGGTGAAATTTATTACCCGGCTACCCCCTCTGCCAAGGTTCCTGTATAATAAAAATACCGTCAGCCCCGCAGGGCGACTGTGTCACCGGCAAGGTGGGTCAAGGCCCGCCTTTCCGGTGGCCTGAACCCCAGCCGGGGTTGGGGGAGGGAGTTTGAGGGAGGGGGCAGGGGCCCCCGGCCCCTGGTCCTCTCCCTCAAGACCATAAAACAATTCAACCAAACGGCAAAATCTCCATGAAACAATTCTTCTATCCCAAATCCGTGGCCGTAGTGGGGGTCTCGGAAAACCCCGACAACTTAGGCTGCAATATTGTCAACAATTTACTGGAGTTCGGCTTCCAGGGAAATATCTTCCCGGTGGGTCCCAAGGGCGGCCGGGTTTTTCATCTGGACATCTTTCCTTCTCTCTTGGACCTGCCCGAGCCGCCGGAACTGGTGGCCGTCCTGGCCCCGGCCCGGGTGGTGCCCGATATTTTGGCCGACTGCGGCCGTCTGGGAGTGAAACGGGTGGTAGTGGAGTCCGGCGGTTTCTCGGAATTGGGGCGGGAAGGCCGCCAACTGGAAGATCAGGTGCGGCAACAGCTCCGGAAGCATCAGATCCGGATGATGGGCCCCAACGGTTTGGGCATCATTAATATGGAAATCGGCCTGTGCCTGCCTTTCATGACCCTGCCGGGCAAACCCCATGCGGGGGGTGTGTCCCTCATCTGTCAGAGTGGCGGCGTGGGCAGCAACGTCATCGCCTGGCTGGCCCAATCCGGTATCGGCATGAACAAATTTGTCAGTGTCGGCAACAAGCTGGACACGAATGAAAACGACATCCTGGCCTTTCTCCTGGAAGACCCCGGCACCACCCTTATCTATCTCTACATGGAAGATCTGGCCGACGGCCGCCGGCTGATGGAGCTGGGCCGCCAGGCCAAGAAGCCCATCCTGCTGCATAAAGCCAATATCGGTACTATGAGTGCCGATATTGCCCGCAGCCACACCGCTTCCCTGGCGGTGGACGACGAAGTGGTCAGTGCCGCCTGCTGTCAGTCCGGTATCCTGCGGGTGCACAGCCGCAATGAATTTCTGCACGCCGCCATTGCCCTGCAGCAGCCGCCCCTGAAAGGCGACCGGCTGATGGTGCTGTCTCGCTCCGGGGGCGAAGCCGTGGTGGTGGCCGATGCCTGTCAGAAGGCCGGTTTCCAGCTGCCGCCCCTGTCCCCGGAAATCGTCAGGCTCATCGAGAGCCGCTCCCGGGCCGGGGTGATCAAGCCCATCAACCCCTTGGATCTGGGCGACATTTTCGACTTCAGCCTCTATTCGGATGTGGCCGCGGCCTTTTGCCAGGACCCCGATGTCGACGCCATCATCTTGAATTACGGCCCTATCAATGATCTTGAGAGGGAATCGGCCCAGGCCATGGCCAAAAAACTTATTGACCTGGCTAAAGAGTACCAAAAACCCCTGCTCATCACCGTCATCGGCAACCTGGAAGAACGCCAGTTCTTCCGGCAGGAGTTGGGAGTGCCGGTTTTTTCCTTTCCCGGCGAAGCCATCCGGGCCCTGGTCCTGGCCCGGACTTACTGCGTTTGCCAGTTGCTGCCGCCCCCGGCTGAGCCTCCCGAAGTCGCCTCCCTGCCGGCCATCGACCGGGTGCTGGCCCCGCACCTGGCCACCCCCGGCCCCCTGCCTATGCCGGTGGCCCTGGAAGTCATCCAAACCCTGGGCATTCCCGTGCCCATGTGGCACTTGGTCACCTCCACCTCCGGGGCCGAGGAGGCCGCCGCCAACCTGGGTCTGCCGGTCTGCCTGAAACTATCTGCCCCCAGCGCCCTCCATAAATCCGACCTGGGCGGCGTCCTGCTCAACCTGAACTCGGTAGCCGCAGTCCGAGAGGGCTTCCAGTCCCTGGCCCAGGTGGCCACAGTGAATCTTCCCGCCGGGGAGGCCTGGCAGGTCCTGGTCATGCCGTATATCGAGGGGGGGCTGGAAGTCATTATCGGCGCCAAACGGGACCGGGCCTTCGGCCCCATGATTATCTTCGGCGCCGGCGGCATCTGGGTGGAGGTCCTGGAAGACGTGGCCATGCGCCTGGTCCCCCTGGACCTGTCCTCGGCCCACGAACTCATCGCCGAAACTAAGATCTACAAGATCCTTAAAGGCCTACGGGGCCAACCGCCCCTGGACGTGACCTCCCTGGCCCAGAGCCTGGTCCTGCTCTCCGCCCTGATGATGCACTGCCCCCAGATCCAGGAGGTGGACCTCAACCCCGTTCGGGTCTTCCCCGCCGGTCAAGGCACCCTGACCCTGGACGCCAGGATCATCCTCGGTGAACCTTGATTGACCCGGTAGCACAAGCGCCTTACTCCTGATTCGAAAACCTGGTTCCCAAGCTCCAGCTTGCTGACGAACCTCGGAATTCAATACCGTCGACGCTCGGCTGCGCCATCGGAACGGCTATGTACGCTCTGGAACCGAGATATTCGCAAATAGTCGGCTTGCGGAGCGAACTCGCACCTAGCCGAGATTACGCCGCTATTGTATGCTGACGAACTCGAACTCCCATGAAAACCAGCACCCCCGCCGAACTGGCCGAACTTTTAAAAAACTCGAACTTCGCCGTCGCCCTCACCGGGGCCGGCATCTCCGTGGAAAGCGGCATCCCCAGCTTCCGGGGGGCCCACGGCCTCTGGACCCGCTACAATCCCATGGAATACGCCCACATCGAATCTTTCCTCACCAACCCCGCCAAGGTCTGGAAACTGCTCCGGGAACTGGAGGACATCATCGCCAAAGCCCGCCCCAACCCGGCCCACTTGGCTCTGGCCGCCTTGGAAAAAATGGGCCGTCTCCAGGGCATCATCACCCAGAACGTCGACAATCTGCACCAGGAAGCCGGCAGTCGTCACGTCATCGAGTTCCACGGCAATGCCCGGCGTTTCGTCTGCCTGCGCTGCGGCCGGTCTTTTGACCCCAAAACCCTGGACTTCAGCCAACTGCCCCTCTACTGCCCCTGCGAAGGCCTCATCAAACCCGATATCGTCTTTTTCGGCGAAGAGATTCCCGTGGCCGCCAACCAAGCCGCCTTCGAACTGGCCGAAGCCTGCGACCTCATGCTGGTCATCGGCACCTCCGCCGCAGTCATGCCCGCCAACTACCTCCCCTACACCGCCAAAAACCACGGCGCCAAAATCATTGAAATCAACCCGGAAACTACCGAGCTCACCCGCCGCCTCACCGACTTCTATTTCGACGACTCCGCCAGCCAGGTCTTGAGTGAAGCCGTGGCCCTGCTCTCCGAAGTATGATTTTGAGAAAAAGGGCCAGGAAAAACGGCCTCCTGCTCCCTATCCCAAGTTATTTGCCCGATCTCCTTGTCGCCCTCAGTAAATGTGCAACAAACATGGGGAGCGACAGAAAAAATATCCTGAACTAAGCGCGTTCATAAATGTAAACATTGTTATTTTGAGCAAAAATAACAAGATACCTTCTGTTGCCTGGAATAATTGCCTATGAAATGTTCATAA
Source organism: uncultured delta proteobacterium (assembly GCA_963780995.1). Taxonomy (GTDB): domain Bacteria; phylum Desulfobacterota; class Desulfobaccia; order Desulfobaccales; family Desulfobaccaceae; genus Desulfobacca. The sequence goes on along the minus strand of CAWAEI010000027.1, from coordinate 108,823 downwards.
TTCTTAACAGGTTTTTTTTGTTTTATATTGTTGTTAATTTTTATATGTTATTTTAACAACTTACCGAATAAGTGAACTTGGTGCAAGTATTGCATAATTAATAACCATAGAAAAATCATTAACGGACATGTTAAAGATTGTGAACATTTAAAATTCAATAATAGACACAAGGTCAGGAAAAGGAATTTTCCGGTAAAGCCTGAGACTATCCAACTTATCCCAACTAGCCTTGCTCATTAGGTATAGATTCACGGAAGTGGCAAACCGCCTCGTTCTAAAATTAATAACGTATCTTACCCTAACCCCATTCACCTTTAACATCCCCCAACCACCGGGGGTCCAAACACGACAGGAGGTTATGCATGCGATGGAAATTTGCTAACATCGTGCTCGCAACTGTTCTGGCCGTAATTCTCTGCGCCACTGCGGCTTTGGCTAAAACCGCCGCCGTCGGCGTCAATTTTACCGGCACGACCCTTAGCCAAAGCGGCTTTTTCCCGCCGGATACCGTGGGAGCTGTGGGTTCCAACCACATTGTCGAATTCACCAATGGCCGCTATGCCGTCTTTAACAAAACCGGCAATCAGTTGCAGGCCAGCAGCCTGGATAACTTTTGGGCCGGCACCGGCTTTAACACCTTTGACCCCCGGGTGGTTTATGACCGGAGCAGCCAGCGCTGGTTCGCTGCCGCCGCCGACCGCTACGATCTGAGTGTGGGCAATAACTTTGTCGTGGCAGTGTCAAATTTCGCCGATCCAACACTCGGCTGGACAAAATCTTCCCTCCCCTACAATGCCAATGGCACTCTATTCGTGGATTTCCCCTCCCTGGGTGTCGATGCCAAAGGGGTGTATCTGGCCGCCAATATGTTCACGGCCACTGCTTTTAACAGCATCAACATCGTCTCCATCCCCAAAGCCGATTTAACCCAGGCTGTCCCAACGGTGGCCAATGCCACGGCCTTTCAGACCGTCAACGCCTCAACCGTGGGCTTCGCGGTGCAGCCGGCCGTCTCCTGGGGCCCGGATAATGGTCGGGGGCCCTCTTGGCCGTGGATAATGATGTCTTTAGCGTCTTAAACCGCACCAGCATCAATAACGCCGGCGGCCCCGGCCCGGCAACCCTTTCTGCCACCACCAATATCAATACGCCTTTGGCCACCAGCTTCCCTCCCGACGGGCAACAACCCGGTCCCAAAGTCAATATCGACTCGGGAGACGACCGCTTCAGTGGGTCGGTGCATGAAGTCGGCACCAGCCTCTGGGCCACCCAAAGCGTTAATTCCGGCGGCCGGGCAGCCATCCGTTGGTATGAGATCAACGAAGGGACCAATGCCATTCTCCAAAGCGGCACCATCGGTGACGCAACCCATGATTATTATTATCCCTCCATTGCCGCTAACGAGCTTGGGGATGTGGTCATCGGCTTCACCCGTTCCGGCGAGACCGAATTTCGCCAGCAGTTCTGCGGTCGTGGGCGAAACCGTTGCCGGAATCACCACCTTTGGCCCAAATCCCATACTCCTGAAGTTGGGCGTCGATGATTACCAGATTCTTGATCGTCTCGGCCGGAACCGCTGGGGCGATTACAGCGCCACGGTGGTAGACCCCGATAACCCCTTGTGTTTTTGGACCTTCCAGGAATGGGCGGATTTTGACATCAACGGGAATGACCAATGGGCCACCCAAATCACCCAAATTTGCCTGGCCTCCCCGGTCCCCCTCCCCCCCGGCTTCTGGCTCATGGCCAGCGGTCTGTTAGGAATCATCAGCTTGCGGCGGAAACTGAACTAGACATCCCGTAGGCTTCCATTTCGTTTCAAAACAGCAGGGCAGAGCCCCCTTTTTCCCCTCTGCCCTCTTGCCCTCATCCCTTTTTTAGCGGCCCCTGCCCTTAACATACCGCAGCTTCCGGCCCCCCCGTTCCATGATCAGGTCGCCGTTCTTCGACGTCATCGGGGTGTTCTGGAATTTCGCCCGGCCCAAATCCCCGGGACTGAATGCAAAAATATAATAATTGTCTGGTTTACCCGCCACCTGAAACCACTGCGGCTCCAGGTTATACATTCGGATCCCCAGGCCGATGGCCCTGGGCTGACCCCGCTGTCGGCGAGCCTGCCACCCATATTCTTGCGTGTAGCCGGTTTCCGGGTTGCCATCCCCGTAGTCTATAAACACATCGATGGCCGGTAGACCCCGGCCATTTTGATCTTGCACCAAAATAGTCAGTGGTGCTTCTGGCTTGCGGGCGCTTTGTTTCAGGCTGAAGCGCGGCGGTGTAGAGGCCCCGGCGGTATTGAGGAGCACCCGTCCGCCCTGCACGCTCCAGGTGCCGGTGGCCTGCTCATCATAGGCGCCGTAGGCCAGAAAATATTCAAAGCGGCCGTCCGGATGCAAGAGTAATTCTGACCCCACTTCATGGACCCCCTGCAGATAATAATGGCCAGCCAGCGCCTGGGCCTCCAGGGCCAAGCCCGGTCGCGCCTGACAGATGAACCACGCCGCCATCAACAGCAGGATCATTACCCGAAAGTAATGACTGGAGAAATATCTACCCTTTTTGAATATTATGTTCACTGCTTCCTTATTTTGTGACATCTGTCTCATCTGTCCTGTCCTTCCCCCTCTCTAATCTGTTACAAGCTGATATCAGCTAGCATCTTTTTTTAGCTGATCGCTGTTAGCTTTCCGCTGACAGCCTTTTGAATCTTTTCAACCTTATCTCGAAACTCGAAACTCAAAAGGAGAGTCCCCATGTCTTGCACCATCTGTCAACACCCCCAGCGCCAGGCCATCGACCAGGCCCTCATGACCGGCTCCGCCACTTTGGTCGCCCTCAGCCAGGAGTACGGCCTCAGCACCTCCGCCCTGCACCGCCACAAAGCGCACCTGCAGGCCAAGGTCAACAGAGCCAAAGATCAGCTTCAGGATCAACTGCACCAGGGCTGCCTCTTTTGGCTCAGCCAGGCCTTGGAAATGGCTATGCAGACCGCTAAAGCCGCCCAGGCTGAAGGCAACGGCAAGTTAGTGCTCCAGGCCCTCCGGCAGGGGACCCGCTTCATCACCATCATCCTGAAACAGGATCTCCACCTGGACGATAGGGTTGTTTACGAGATCCTGGCCTCTCCCGATTGGTCCACCCAGGCCAGCCTCCTGCCCCATGATCCAAATATTATCGCCATGAGCCGCCAGTCCCTGGCCGGCGCCCTCTCCTCTCCCTGTCCTGATACCTCACCCCCGGTCCCTGATCCCCTGACGGACCTGGATTTTCTCACAGAAGATCCCGTGAGCCCGGCCCGGCCAGCGGCCCAACCACCATCCGAAAAATCCCGACTGAAAACCATTAACCGTCTCTTTAAGCGGCGGGAAAAAGGCGGGAAATTACCGGGAAAAACCCCTTTTCGGAAGAATAATAACGAAGAATATCAACTGATAAGCTTTGGGCAAAAATATCCGCCCTGGGCGGCCTGCCTTCCCCGGTGTCGAACGTGCTCGATGGAGTTCTCAATTCAACACTCGCAACGTCCTTCCCAAACCGGGAAAATGACGGGAATATACCGGCCAATATGTCCCTTAATGAATTTATTTATGAACATTATCTGAAAGATAGCGCTTCGCAGACCTGCCCTGCGGATTAGGGCTTCGAGCTATACCGGTTCTCGAAAGTTTTCTCCTTTGTAGAGGCTGGGGTCCGAGAATCGCTATACTAACCAGGGGCATTCTCAGATCAAGGCAGGCGCCTCGCAACGAGGCCCACCCAAGCAACAAGGAATTTATGGGGACGGGCCGCCGCCCCCAAAGGTGGTGTCGGATAGCGCGGTTCTACTTACTGCCCTGGATAGTGGGTGGCGAAGCGAATTTTTTATAGAGTTCAGGGGCCAGGGTCTGGAAGGCCTGGTCAGCCTGTTCCCCGCCGATGTTGGTGACCAGGACCATGGCGAAGTCACGCTGGGGGTCGAGCCAGATATGGGCCAGGTTTTTGACGTTGGAGCCGCCGTGGTAGATAAGGGGTGTGGGAGCCCAGTCCACGGTGAGTTCGCCCCAGCCTAGGGCGTATTTGCCATGTTTGGGGGTGCCGGGTTTGGCCCCAGGCTTGTCCGGGATAGCGATAACCGGGGTATGCAGCTTCCGGAGGGTTTCCGGACGGACCAGGGCCGGTCCGCGTTTGCCTTCGCCGGTATTCCAACCGGCCCAGGCGGCGAAATCGAGGACCGACATATGGGCGATGCCGGCGGGTCCGGCTATGGGCAGATTGTCGCTGTTGGGGCCGGCCAGGAAGGCCTTGGCGCTGCCGCCCCGTTTGACATGGCCTAAGGGCGCATCGACTCTGCCCAGGGTGGACTGGGGTCCAAGCCCTGCGGTGGTGAGGCCCAGGGGCGTGAAGAGGCGCTCGGTCATGAGCTCATCCCAGGTTTTGCCCGTGAGGCGCTCCAGCATGGCGCCGGCCAGGACATAGTTCATATTGGCGTAGGCAAATTTGGCGCCCGGTTTAGCGGCCAGGGGCTGTTGGCTCCACTGCTGGACCAGCCAATAGCGCATCTCATCTAAATTCCCGTCCTGACTCAGGCTTTTGGTGAGCAAGTTTATAAAGGCCTGGTTGTCACTGGGTATGCCGCTGGTGTGTGACAGGAGTTGCTCCAGGGTGACGCGCCGGAGCCCGGGATTCATTTTGGCAGCCATATCCGGGAAAACCTCTCCCACGGTGCTGTCCCAGCGGAGCTTGCCTTCCTCCACCAGCACGGCGGCCAACAGGGCGGTCATGGCCTTGGTATCTGATCCTATATGGAAGCGGTCATTGATGGTCACCGGGATGTCGGCCCCGGCCCGGCGCGTGCCCACGGCGCCGCTGGCGATGACCTTGCCGTCCTGGACCACGGCCGCGGCCAGGGCGGGCAGGTGGTAGCGGGCGAGGTAAGGAGTGAGGATCTCGTTTAGGGAGGTCTGGGCGTCGGCGGGGCAGAGCGTGCCAAGGAAGGTCGTTAGGGACAGGACCAGGGCCAGGTGAAGCAGGGGGCGTGGGCTAGACATAGACAGGATCTCCTAAGATAGAGGTGGCCAGCGGCAGCATAATGCCCAGGCGAAGCCGCCTGGCTCCGTAAAAATATCTTGGTGACCTAAGGCGGGATGTGCTTCGCTATTCCCCCCTACGGGCTGACCACTAACCACTGAATTCTGTCCGGGGGCAGACGCCGCAGCGGGTGCAGATATCGGGGTGGCAGGGCGGGGTTTCATGGGCGGCCAAGGCGTTTTGGTATTCCTCCCAGAGGTAGGTTTTATCGATGCCATGATCGATGAAGTCCCAGGGGAAGAGTTCGTCCCGGGCCCGTTCCCGCCTAACGAAGAAGTCGGGGTTCAGGGCGCTTTGACGGCAGGCCTTGGCCCAATCGCCGTCGGCCTGATGGACGCTGAGAAGGAGGGAGCCCACCCGGCGGTCCCCCCGGGCCAGGAGGGCCTGGTAGTAGGCCCATTTGGGCAGGTCGGCATGGACCCGGATCCGGCGCTCTCCCTGGAGTCCCCGTTTCACCAGCTTGATCCGGTCCTTCAGTGCGGCCACGCCAACAAAGGGGGCCCATTGGAAGGGGGTGAAGGGTTTGGGCACGAAAGAGTTGAGGCTGAGGGTAATGCCGGCCAGGTGGGAACGGCCGGATGCGGCTTTGGTAACGGCGTGCTGCAGGCGTTTGGTTAACCTGGGGATATCCTCGACATCCTGCCGGGTTTCAGTGGGAAGTCCCAGTAAAAAATACAGGCGGAGTTGGGACAGGCCGGCGGCATGCAGGTCCATCACGGCCTGCTCCAGGTCTGCTTCGGACAGGCCTTTATTAATGACCCGGCGGAGTCGGGCATTGCCGGCTTCCGGGGCCAGGGCCACGCTTTTGACGCCCCCTTGTCTTAAGAGGGCGAAGAGTTCGGCATCGGCGCAGTCCGCCCGGATGGAGCTTAAGCCCACCTGCCCTCCGGTTCCGGTGAGTCGACGTAAGAGGTCTTTGAGGTCCGGGTGATCGGTGACCGCGGTCCCCACTAAGCCTATTTTGGCACCCGTATCCAAGCCGGCCTGAAGCTGGTCTTTCAGGGAGGCCAAGGAGCGGTGTCGAAGGGGGCGATAGATAAAGCCGGCGGCGCAGAAGCGGCAGCCCCGGCCGCAGCCCCGGTTGATCTCCAGGAGAAACATGCGGCTGAATTCGCTCCCCGGGGCCAGCAGCCGGCTGTGCACGGGGTAGGCATCTAGATGGGCCAGGTGCGGAGGGGTGATTTTTTCCGGAAACCCGGGGGCGGCGGTGAAGCTGCTAAGAGCACCGTCGGAGTGGTAGTCCGGGTGGTAGGCCGCGGGGATATAGACGCCGGGGATTTGTCCGGCCAGGGTTTTTAAGGCGGCTGGGCGGTCCGGGTGGCCGGAGTCGGTGAGGATATCGAAAAACTCAGCCGCCAGAGCGTCGCCCTCCCCCAAAAAGAAGGCATCCAGGAAAGGGGCCAGGGGTTCGGGGTTCAACATGACGGCCACGCCGCCGGCGACAATGGCGGGGAAGTGCTCATCCCGGTCGGCAGCCAGCAGCGGGATGCGGGCCAGGGCCAGGATTTTCAGGACGCCCAGATAATCGGGTTCAAAAGACAAAGAAAAGGCCACGGCGGCGAAGTCGGTCAACGGCCGCTGGGATTCCAGGGAGAGCAACGGCGTCTGGCTGCGCCGGTATTCCTGGAGTTCTGCTTCCCCCGGCAGAAAAACCCGTTCGCAGGCGAGATCAGGGTGAGCATTGAGGAGATGATAGACGGTCTGGAAACCGAGGTTGCTCATCCCCACTTCGTACTCGTGGGGATAGACCAGGGCCACCGGCCGTCGGTGGCCCCACTCTCGCACCACAGCTCCTTGCTCGTGTGCTAGCAGGTTTTGCAGGTGTGTGACAATCTTTCTGGACATCAGCGGGAGGCTCGGTTCCGGCCCCTAGCAGGGGGAGAAAATTTCACCTCTCGGGTTGGGGCAGATCAGTCTGCCTGTCGCAGAAAGGTGGGAATATCGAGTTCGTCCTCCTCGTAGTGGAGATCCGGATGGACGATGTTTTTCTTGGTATTTAACAACTCCAGACGCGACTTTTTTTTGCTGTCCATGGAGGTCCTGAGGGCCGACTGCACCTGTTCGGCGCCCTTACGGATGATGGTGGGCACGTCAAGTTCTTCTGAGGCTGAAGGCGTCGAGATTTTGGGGTGGCGCATCTCCTCAAGGTCGATTTTTTTGCCGATGCCGGTGCCGATGACGGTGACCCGCACCTCATCAGCCAGGCCTTCATCCACCACCCAACCCCAGATGATATTGGCGTCTTCATGGGCCTCTTCCTGGATCAGGGCGGCCGCGTCTTTCAATTCATCCAGGGAAACTTCCATGCCGCTGGTGATATTGATCAAGATACCGCGTGCCCCGCGGATGGAGAGGTCTTCCAACAGCGGGCTGGAGATGGCTTTCTGGGCCGCCTCGATGGCCCGGTTGTTGCCGCTGGAGATGCCGGTGCCCATCAGGGCCATACCCATTTCACTCATAATGGAGCGGACGTCGGCGAAATCAACGTTGATGTGACCGGTCACCATAATGAGGTCGGAAATGCCTTTGACCGCGTAAACCAGCACCTCATTGGCCATCCGGAATACTTCCATGGCCGGAGTATTTTTCGGGGCCACGCTCAAGAGGCGGTCATTGGGAATGGTAATCAGGGTGTCCACCACTTTTTTAGTGGCCTCGATCCCTGCTTCGGCCTGGCGCAACCTCTTGCGGCCTTCAAAGAAGAAGGGCTTGGTGACCACGGCCACGGTGAGAGCCCCAAGATCCTTGCAGATTTCCGCCACTACCGGCACCCCCCCGGTCCCGGTGCCACCGCCCATGCCGGAGGTGATAAAAACCATGTCGGCGCCCTTCAAGGCTTCCCGAAGCACGTCGGCGTCTTCCAGAGCGGCATTACGCCCAACCTCCGGGTCTCCCCCCGCCCCCAATCCCTTGGTCAGCGCCATTCCCAGGTTTAACTTCACTGGCGCCTGGTTCCGAGTTAGGGCTTGTGAGTCGGTATTGGCGCTCAAAAAATCCACCCCGACTAATTGGGCTTTAATCATGTCATTTATGGCATTGCCGCCACCGCCGCCGATGCCGATGACCTTGATTTTGGCAGAAGACTCGTTCTCCACCATTTCTATTTTCATCTGATCTACCCCTCCCTGTGTTTCTAGCTCAGACCCGTATACAAGTATAATAAATCTCTATCCCTGTATAAATATAATTATTGCCCTTAAAACTTTTTTTCTGGCTCCCCTTGGTCAGCCTTCACCCTGCCCCTCTCCCCGCAAGGCTTGTCATTACCCACAAGTAAGGGGACGATGGTTAAGGTAGTTACTCTTTTATTTGACTTGAGCACGGGCCTCAGACTACTTCTTTAAACCATTTTTTCATCCGTGAAAGAATGCGATTGAAGATATTCTGATCCCGGATACGGAAAGTATCTTTGGTTTGTCCGGTGCGGGATCGGGCGCCATACAAAGCCAGACCTACGGCCGTGGCATAGGCCGGGTTGTTGATGACATCGGTGAGTCCGCCTACCCCTATGGGGAAGCCCCGTCTGGTGGGCACCCCCAGGATTTCCTCACAGAGTTCGGGCAGACCGGTTAACATGGAACCGCCGCCGGTGACGATGACTCCTGATATCATGGGCAATTCAAAACCGGCGCGAATGATTTCCTTATGAATCAGGGATAGGATTTCTTCTATCCGAAGATGAATGATTTCTGCCAGAATTCCCCTGGACAGGGTTCTGGACTTGCGCCCTCCCAGACCTGGAATTTCGATAAGTTCTTCCCGGTCCTCCAGAACATTTAAGGTACAGCCATGGATTTGTTTTAGTTTTTCAGCTTCGGGCAGGGCGGTCTGCAGTCCGACGGCGATATCATTGGTAAGGTTGTTGCCGCCCAGGGCCAGGACCCAACTGTGTTTAATGGAATTATCGCTAAAAATGGCCAGATCGGTGGTGCCCCCGCCTAAATCGATGAGGGCTACCATGACTTCTTTTTCCTCCTCGGCCAAGACCGCTTCTCCGGAGGCCAGACTTTGGAGCACGATGTCGGCCACGTCCAGGCCGGCTTTGTTGCAGCATTTGATGATGTTGTTCACCGAAGCCACGGCGCCGGTAACGATGTGCACGGCGGCTTCCAGCCTGACGCCATGGATGCCGATGGGATCTTTGATACCGTCCTGGCCGTCCACTTTAAATTCCTGGGGAAGGATATGGATGACCTCTCGATCCAACGGGATGGCCACGGCCTTGGCGGCGTCGATCACCCGGTTAATGTCAGCCTGGGTGACCTCCCGGCTTTTTATGGCAATAATTCCCTGACTGTTAAAGCCCTTGATATGGCCGCCGGCGATGCCGGTATAGACGGAACGGATTTCACAGCCGGCCATTAACTCCGCTTCTTCAATGGCACGGCGGATGGACTTGACGGTGTTGTCAATATTTACGACGACGCCTTTCCGCAATCCCTGGGAAGGATGAGTCCCGATGCCGATAATTTCAAGGAAATTGTTGCGCAACTCGCCGATCACGGCACATATTTTGGTCGTCCCGATATCCAAGCCAACTATGAGATCCTGCCCCACGTTTTTCCCCTCAAGGTGTCGAATGATCAATATTTTTGCGGCTTACTAAGACCCGCTGCGGATAATTTAGATCGATTTTTTCTATATTGGCTAAATCGCCATGTTGTTTTAACTGCGGCAATACCTTTTGTAAATTAGCCAACTTCTGGCTGTGCCCCTGAAAGCCGATGCTTACTCCCAGGTTCAACTCAGCGGGGTAAATGGTTATGCCTCTTTCTGAATCCACATTAATCTCAGACACCGTCGCTAAATTTAAATAATTATTTTTTTCTTTCAAAATTTCCATAAAGTCAAAGACCTTGGCCAACAGGGGGGTCAAATTCCCCTCCACTCTTTGGAAGTGCTCAACCTGGAGGCCGGTGATCACGGGGAAATCGTGGGGATCATGCGGTTCCATGACCTTAAAGAGGATTCCCCGGGTGTCCATGAGATAGAGCTTATGGTCTAATTTCACCAGGGCCAGGGGATGATGCTCCCGGATCTTAAGATGCACTTGGTCTGGCCAGACGCGGGTCAAAGCGGCGTGTTCGATCCAGGGTTGTTGGAGCAAGGCCTTCTCTACCTTCAGAGGTTGTATGGCCAGGAGGCTGGAGCCGGGTTTGAGTTGCATCTCTTGTAAAACTGCGACCGGGTTAGAGAGCGCCTGGCCTTCGATTTTTATGCCTTCCGGACTTTTTATGCAGAAATATGGTACCGTGAGCAGGTATTGATAGCCGATGACCAGGAGGAGACTGAACCCAGCCAACAGTGAGGCGGCGCACACGGCGAAACAGGTCCCCAAGAAGATGGTTTTCACTTTCTGCCAGGAAAGGGGATTTCCCCGATAGGTATTCTGTCTGAAATGAAGCTTTTCAATCTTTCTTTTGTTCGAGGAGCGACGAAAACTAATCGCTTTCTTAGGCTTGCGGTTGCTGGCATAACTACGGGCATACGTCATAGTTAACAAACCTCCGGGGAGGAGACCGCAACGGGTTGAGAGGTGAGGTTAACAGGCAGGGGGCGGGAGGTCAGGAGCCGGAGAATTTCCTCGCCGGTCCGCCAGATATCCCCAGCTCCCATGGTTACCATAACATCGCCGGGCCGCAGATAGTTCCAGACTTCGGAGGCCAACTCTTTCCGGTCAGCAACATAATTTGCATTTGGATGGCCGCCATTTTTGACTCCCTGGAAGAGGTCCCAGCCCGAGAGGCCGGGTATGGCTCGTTCGCCGGCGCCATAGATATCGGTAAGAAACAAGAGCCGGGCATCGGCAAAGCTGGGAAAGAATTCGGTGAGTAAGGCCTGGGTGCGGCTGTAGCGATGAGGTTGAAAGGCAGCCACCAATCTGCGGCCGGCAAAAGCCTGGGCTATGGCTGCCAGAGTCACTTGGACTTCGGTGGGATGATGACCGTAGTCGTCAATGATGGTGACGCCTTGGGCCTCACCTTTGATTTCAAAGCGCCGTTTGATTTTGCCGGTTTGAGCTAGCCCGGCCCTAACATCGGCGAAGTTCAGACCCAAGGCGAACCCGACGGCAGCAGCGGCCAGAGAATTACAGACGTAGTGCCGGCCAGCCAGAGGAATGTGAACCTTTCCCAGTTCTTGTTCGTGCTGCACCAGGGTGTAGGAACTGCCGCGATCGGTTACTTTGATATGGCGCGCCTGGTAATTCCCCCCAGGTTTCAGGCCATAGGTGAGCACCCGGCTTTGAACACCAGCCAGTAAAGGACGGATATGAGGGTCGTCCTGGCAGGCCACCAAGACGCCGTCCGGTTGGATCTGGTGGATAAATTTGGCGAATACTTCCTGAATGTGGCGCAAGTCCCGGTAATGGTCCAGATGTTCCCGGTCGATGTTGGTAACCACGGCGACATGCGGATTAAGAACCAGGAAGGAGCCGTCGCTTTCGTCGGCTTCGGCGACAAAATAGTTTCCCTGGCCCAAGACGGCATTACTCCCCAAGGTATCCACCACACCGCCCACCATAATGGAGGGGGCCAGGCCACCCTGTCTCAGAATCGCCGCAACCATGGTGGTAGTGGTGGTTTTGCCGTGGGTGCCGGCAATGGCGATCTGCCTTTTCTCGGCCATAAGAGCGGCCAGCATCTGGGCCCGGGAAAGAACCAACAAACCTGTGGCCTGGGCGGCCTGTAATTCGGGATTGTCGAGTCCGATGGCCGAAGAGATTACCACAATTTCCGATCCGACAACATTATCCGGGGCATGGCCCTGAAAAAATTTTACGCCTAAGTGCTGCAGTTTCTCGGTCAAGGCATTGGCCGCCAGATCAGAACCACTGACTTTGTACCCTTGGCGCACTAACAACTCGGCTAACCCACTCATACCGATGCCGCCGACGCCGATAAAATGATAATGTTTGGATTCGAGGTTCATAGGTGCACCCATATCGAGGGTAGTATGGTTGTGGCCAACAGGAATTCCTTAAACGCCATGCAACCATCCCCTCTCCCCTGACAAGGGGAAAACAGGGAAGGATTTTTTAGGCTATTATAACTATTTTTAAAGATCAAGATAAATATTTTTGACATTGTGCAGCAATTATGGCCGCGGCTTGGGGGCGGCCCAGGGCTCGAGTCCGTGCTTCCATCTGCTGCAATTCCTGGGGATCGTTTATTAGTTTTTCTATCATCGCAGCAATTTTCTCTCCAGTCAACTCTTGATTTAATACCAGAAAGGCAGCCCCGGCATTGCTCAGGTACGAGGCGTTTTTTTCCTGGTGTTGATTTGCGGCGTAGGGGTACGGGACCAGGATGCTGACGCGTCCCAAGGCGGTTAATTCTGCCAGGGTTGAAGCTCCGGAACGGCAGATAACAAGATGGGCCCGATGCATGAAATCCATCACCTTTGGACTGAAGGCCAGCACTTCGGCGCTGACCTGGGCTTTTTGGTAGCCTTGCTGGACTTCGACCACATCGGCGGAGCCGGTTAAATGGATGAAGTGCAGATTTGTTTTAACGGCTGCCAGCAAGGGCAGAGCGGCCAGCATTTGCAAATTCAGATGATGCGCCCCTTGGGAGCCTCCCATCACGAGGACGGTGAAAGGTGCGTCTGACCGGGGTGAGGCCGGAGCCGAAGCAAACTCAGGTCTGATGGGATTGCCGGCCCATACCGATCTTTCGGGGGAGGGATTGCCCTCGGATTGGGGAAAGGAAAGAAATATGGTTGAGGCCACCCGGCCCAGGAGTTTATTGGTGGTTCCCAAAATGGCATTTTGCTCGTGGATCACCAGGGGAATTCCCAGGCGGTAGGCAGCCAAGCCTACGGGCCCGGAAATATATCCTCCCATGCCCACGACTAACCGGGGCTTTCCCTGGCGTAAGATTCTCCGGGCCTGCCAAAAACTCAACGGCAGCCGCAACAGGGAAAGGAGCCGCCGTCCAACCCCGGTTCCCTTAAGGGCCTGGGTGTGGAGGATCTGCCAGGGAAAATCATACTGCCGCAGGATATCCAGGGTCACCTGCTTAGGTGTAGTGATGAAACTCACCCGGGCCTGAACGGAACGTTGGAATTCCTCGGCTAAAGCAATGCCCGGATAGAGATGGCCACCGGTGCCACCCGCGGCGATCATCACGTGGTTTTCGGTTATAGTCGTTGCCATATATATAGTTTTATTCACCCCTCACCCTGCCCCCTATCCCAAAGGGGAGCGGGAAACCTAAAGGACAAAACTTTTGGCAATTGGTATAAGAATTTAACATAATTAAGGCTACAGATTGCCGGCAGTTCAGCCTATTTTGTCTCCCGGCGGAACGATTCTTTGGGCTCCTGGCTTTGGGTCTGGGAGCTGATGTTTAACAAGATGCCGACGGCGATCATGTTGACCAGCAGCGAGGAGCCGCCGTAGCTCAGGAAGGGCAGCGATAACCCCTTGGTCGGCATCAGGCCGCTCACCACGGCCATGTTGATGGCCGCCTGCAAGCCGATAAGAGCAGTCAGTCCCATGGCCAAATAGGCGCCGAAGTTGTCCTGGGCCCTGAGACTAATGATGAGGCCACGCAGGATGAGAATAACAAACAGACTAAGTACCGTGACAACCCCTAAAAAACCTAGTTCTTCCGCCATAATAGAAAAAATAAAGTCGGTGTGGGAGTCCGGCAGATAAAATAGTTTTTCCCGGCTTTTGCCGATACCCAGGCCCCAAAACCCCCCGGAACCGATGGCATACAGGGAATGAACTAATTGATAGCCGCTTTCCTGGGCGTACTTCCACGGATCTATGAAGGTTACCACCCGCTCCAGGCGCATCTTATTTTTCAAGATGACATAAACAACCAGGGGGGAGGCGCTTAAGACTACCAGCAAAATATGAGTCAGACGCGTGCCGCCCACGAAGAGCATCAAGAAGGTAATGCCAGCCAGGGCCATGGCGGTGCCAAAATCCGGTTCTTTTTCAATTAACAGGATGAAGATACCAGCGACGACAAGATGGGGGAGAAAACCAATGGAAAAATAGCGGATTTTTTCCTGTTTGCGCGCCATGGAGTAGGCCAGAAAGATGATGATGGCCAATTTGGCGAACTCCGAAGGCTGAATGACCAGAGGCCCGAATTTTATCCAACGGGAGGCGCTGCGGATCCTGACGCCTATCCCCGGTATTAAAACCAAAATGAGCAAAATCAAGCTGATGAGGAGGATGATATACACCAGGCGGTTGTACATCTGGTAAGGAATGCGTCGCACGACGAGCATCAAGACAACGCCAATAACTGCATAGATGAGCTGTTTCTTTAAAAAAAAGGCCGGATCATGGTATTTGTCTGAGGCCAGCACCCCACTGGCGCTAAAAACCATGACCAGGCCCAGGCCCAGCAATAAGAGGGCCGAGATCATCAAGAGATGATCGTATTCAGGCGAGGCAGCGGTTGGAGTTTTGTCTTCCATGGTCTAAACTCCTTACGGCTTGCTGAAAAACTCTCCCTCTTTCAGCATAGTCCCGAAACATGTCAAAACTGGAACAAGCCGGCGATAAGAGAACTACATCTCCGGGAACGGCGGCGGCAAAGGCCAAAACCACAGCCTGAGCCATATCAGTGGCGGTTTGGATGGACGCCTGGCCGGCCAAAGCGGCAGCCATGGATTCCCTGGCCTCCCCCATTAAAATGACCTGCTTCACTTTCTGGCGCAGCACCTCAAACAGCGGGCTGTAATCCCCACCCTTATCACGCCCCCCGGCGATGAGGACCACAGGGCGATTAAAGTGCTCGAGCGACCGGACGACGGCGTCCACGTTGGTGCCTTTGGAGTCATCGAAGAAATCGACGCCGCCCAGGTTTGCCACCCATTGGAGTCGATGGGGCAATCCCCTGAAACTGGCCAAGATCTCGGCACAGGCTGCCGGGTTGGCCCCCATTTCCAAGGCCAGCAGTAAAGCGGCCATGATATTCTCCAGATTGTGTTCTCCCGGCAGCGCAATATCGGCCAAGGAAAATTCTGCCTCCAACCCATCGGTCAGGCGGATCTTGATGGCCCGGCCCGTCTTCCAGGCGCCCCGGGTTAGGGGCCTACGGCTGGAATAGAGGTAAACCCGACTTTTCACCCGGTGTTCCAAGGCGGCCACCAGGGGGTCATCGGCGTTCAGAATGGCCAAATCCTCCGGTCCCTGCTGTCGAAAGAGCCCGGCCTTGGAGTCGGCATAGGCCTGAAAATCCGGGTAACGGTCCAGATGATCAGCGGTGATGTTCAGGAGCGCGGCGGCGTGCGGTTTAAAGGACGGGGCGGTGTCAAGTTGAAAACTGCTGATTTCCAGGACCAGACAGTCTGCCTGGGCTTGGGCGTCCACCAGATCCACCAGGGGAGTGCCAATATTGCCTCCCACCAGAGGGCGCCGGCCCGAAGCCCGCAGCAACTCTCCCACGAGGGTGGTGGTGGTGGTTTTGCCATTGGTGCCGCTGATCGCGGCCACCGGCAGCCGCAGGTATTGGCTGGCCACTTCCAGTTCTCCGATCAGGGGAATACCTTGGGCCACAGCATCCTGGAGCCACGGCAACTCCGGTGGCACCCCGGGGCTGGGGATAATACAATCAAAATCCTGCCAGTTGTCAGGTTGAAGCCGCCCCACATCCAGATTGATCTCGAGATGCTGCAGGGCTGCCACGGCTGGGGCCAGGTCGGCGGCGGCGGCGCTATCCGTGGCGGTCACCCGGGCTTGGCGAGAAGCCAAAAACCGGCATAAGCCCACGCCAGTTTTGCCCAAACCGACCACGAGAATTTTTTTACCGGAATATTCCAAACCGTAAACCCCTGATAAAGTTAGCGTAATTTGAGTGTGCTCAAGGCCAGCAAGCCGAGAATAATAGCCAAAATCCAAAAACGGACAATAACCTTGGGTTCCGCCCAACCTTTTAGTTCATAATGGTGATGAATCGGCGCCATCCGAAAGATACGCCTGCCGTTGGTAACTTTAAAGAAAGTTACCTGGATAATCACCGACAGGGCTTCCACCACAAAGATGCCGCCCACCAGAGCCAACAGGATTTCCTGTTTAGTGGCGATGGCCACCGTTCCCAGCATCCCGCCCAAGGCCAGGGCGCCCACATCTCCCATAAATACCTGGGCCGGGTAGGTATTATACCACAGGAAGCCGATGCCAGCTCCCACCAGGGCGGCGCAGAAAACGGCCAGTTCCCCGGCCCCCCGGACATAAGGAATTTGCAGGTATTCAGCAATCTTAATATTCCCGCTGAGATAGGCGAAGATCATAAAAAAGGCGGCGGCAATGGTTACTGGACCGATAGCCAGGCCGTCCAAACCGTCGGTTAAATTAACGGCGTTGGCCGCGCCAACAATGACAAAAACCGCCACCGGAATAAAACCCCACCCGAGATCAGGATGCATCTCCTTGAAAAAAGGCAGGGTCAAGGTTGTTTCAAAGCCGGGAAGCAGGTACATCCAGAGAGCCACGATCGAGGCGACTATTACCTGGCCGATGAGTTTCCCGCGGCCGGAGAGTCCTCGATTGTGTTTTTTGATGATTTTTAAATAATCGTCAAGAAAGCCGATGCCGCCAAAACCCAGGGTCACGAAGATCAACAGCCAAATATAGGGGTTAGATAAATCGGCCCACAGCAGCGTGGCGCTAAGGGTGGCGCCGATGATAAGAATACCTCCCATGGTGGGAGTGCCGGCCTTGCTGAGATGCGAGGCTGGGCCGTCTTCCCGGATATATTGGCCGATCTGATGTTTGGTTAATTGCCGGATCACCCAGGGACCGATGACAAAACATACTATGAGGGCCGTTAAAATGGCATAAATAGACCGAAAAGTGATGTAACGGAAGACATTGAAGCCTCCGAAAACGGTTTTTAATGGATAGAACAGGTGATACAGCACGGTTTAATTCCAGTTAAAGAGTTTTGTTCTGGGCCAGGAGGCGGGATGCGCTTCGCTTTCCCGCCCTACGAGCTCAGGCAAGATTAATTTATAGACCTGCCCTAGAGGCAGGACAGGAGTTTTTCCATCCGCGCCCCCCGGGAGCCTTTAATTAAGAGCATATCGCCAGGTCGGCAGTATTCTTTGATGATTTGGGCGCCGGCGGCATGGGAAGGAACAGCATGGATACGAGTCGCCGACATACCGGCGGCCAAAGCCCCCGCCTGTACCGAGTTTTTAAATTTACCACACACAACTAACAGGTCAACCTCAAGGCGAGCTGCCAAGGACCCGAGGTCCTGATGAGCCTGGACCGTAGTGCTGCCCAACTCCAGCATATCTCCCAGGGCTGCCAGGGTTCTTCCCCGGCTCTTCAGATTCGCCAAGGTCTGCAAAGCCATGGCCATGGAGCCGGGATTGGCGTTGTAACAATCATTCAAGATAACCAGCCCGGACTCGTGGCATTGCAGCTGAGAGCGTTTATCCAGACTCTGAAACTGGCTTAAAGCCAGAGAAATCTGCTCTGAGGACAATCCCAGGGTTAAGCCCACGGCTGTAGCGGCCAGAGCGTTGTAGATTTGATGCGGGCCTGGTAATTGAATCTCCAGGGGCCAGTTTTGGCCGCGATACGAGATTGCCGTTCTTTGCCCCCACAGGCCGCACCTACAGATTCCGGAGGCCTGCAGTTGAGCGCCCGGATTAAAGCCGAATCCCAGTTTATGACCTTTAAAATATCGAACCGCGTTTCTCAATCGCACATCATCAAAATTATAAATAACGCTACCATGCTCACCGAGGCCTTCGATGATCTCATTTTTGGCCCGGGCGACCCCGTCAATACTACCCAAGCCTTCTATATGGGCAGGATGGACATTGGTCAAGACCGCAATGTCGGGTTGGGCAATGTGAGACAGCCGGCGGATTTCCCCGAAACGATTCATGCCGAGTTCCACCACTGCCACTTCATGTTCCTTGGTAAGGCCCAGCAAGGTTTGCGGCATGCCGATAAGATTATTTAGATTCAGGTCATTTTTTAACACCGAAAATCTACGGCTGAGCACCTGGGCAATCATTTCTTTTGTGGTAGTCTTGCCGCAACTGCCAGTGATGGCCACAACCGGACCGGAAAATTGTCGCCGCCAGAAATGGGCCAGATCTCCCAGGGCCTGGAGGGTATCCGGCACCAGGATAATGCTCAGGTCCAGAGGCAAGGGCTGGTTTAGACGCCGGCCCCAGCTGGCGGCCGCCACCAACGCCCCAACTCCTCGCTTGAGAGCGCCGGGAATAAAATCATGGCCGTCGAATCTTTCACCCTTGAGCGGGAGGTAAATTTGGCCAGCCTGGGCGGTGCGGGAATCAGTGGTGACGCCGATGAAACGCGCCCCGGAACCTCGCTGGAACAGCTGGCCTCCCGTAGCCTGAACAATTTCCGGAGGGGAAAAATTTGCGGTCATGAAAATCTACCCGTCTTTTGGGGTTTCCGGTTTCTAATTTCCGGTTAATAAAAATTTTTTTTGGGCAGTTACGCTCTAAATTCGTTGCCTTGTCAACCGGAACTGGTATTAAGTTCTCGAACCGAGCCGATGAGGCGCCGTCTCGGCCATGACCAACAATGCTTCTCGGGCTTCCTCGCGGTCGTCGAAATGAACGCGGCGGGTTCCTAAAATCTGATAGGTTTCATGTCCTTTGCCGGCCAACAAGATGACGTCCCCGGACGCACCGATCTCAATGGCAAGACGGATGGCCTGCCGGCGATCGGGAACTGCAAGATATCCTTGCCGGGCTGCGGTGACCTCACTGACATTTAGGGGATGATAGCCCAGATCTTTCAAGCCCTCTTCGATGTGGGCGATAATTGCCAATGGATCCTCAGTGCGAGGGTTGTCACTGGTAACGATGACCAGATCGCTGCCCTGGGCGGCGGCCTGACCCATAAGTGGCCGTTTGGTGCGGTCGCGATCCCCGCCACAACCAAAAACTGTGATTATACGCGTAAAATTTAAGGCCCGCAAGGCCTTCAAAACCTGCTGCAAGGCGTCCGGAGTATGGGCGTAATCCACCAGCACCAGTGGTTGCCCCGGAATCGCCACCGGCTCCAAGCGGCCATCGACCCCGGTGATCGTGGCCAGCCCAGCGACGACATGATCCGGGTCGACTCCCAAACCCAGGGCGGTGCTGCTGGCGGCTAAAATATTGGCCAGATTATAACGCCCCACCAGCGGCGAGATAACCTCCAAAGGGCCAAAAGGAGTGGCTATCCTTGCCTGGATTCCTTCGGGTGACAGGGTATAGTGCTCCGGGCGGATATCAACCTCGGGTTCAAAGCCAAAGGTCAGCACCGGGGTGGAAATGTGCTCCAGCAATTTCTTGCCCCAGGGATCATCATGATTGATCACGGCCAAACCGGCAGACGCCCCACTCACAGCGAGAAGCTCAGTAAATAAGAGGCTTTTGGCGGCAAAATACGATTCCATATCCCGATGATAATCCAAATGGTCCTGGGACAAATTGGTGAAAACAGCCCCGGCGAAGCGACAGGCATGAGTCCTTTTCAGATCCAGGGCGTGGGAGGAGACTTCCATGATGACGCAATTAACGTCTGCGGCCCGCATTTCGCCTAACAAGTTCTGAAGATCCAGGGATTCCGGCGTCGTCACGGGCGAAGGCCGGACCTGGGCGCCGAAGCGGCAATTTACCGTACCGATGACTCCAACTTTGGCGCCGCTGGCTTTCCAGATAGCTTCTAAAAGATAGGAAGTGGTGGTTTTGCCGTTTGTCCCGGTAATACCGATGACCGTCAGGTCTTGGGAAGGATGATCGGAGAAAACTGCGGCCATATGGGCCAGGGCCAAGCGCGAGTCTGGCGTCTGGACGTATACGATCCCGGGACGATGATTCACCTCATCCTCCAGGACCACGACCTGAGCCCCTTTTTCGATGGCCTGGTCGATGAAGAGGTGTCCATCGGTTTGATTGCCTTTGAGAGCGACAAACACGTCACCTGGTTCCACCCGACCGGAATGGTAGGCCAAACCCTTGACGGGAATACGTTCTTCCCCTTGAAAATTAATGATTTCGAGCCCTTGGAGAAGCTGGGCCAGAGATTTCCTGTTCTGATGGTTTCTATCCGACAAGGAGTTACCTTTGGAATTTTCTTATATTCAGCTATTTTTTGGAAAATATGAGAGTTTGGCGAAGTTACTTATAGACTATCCAAACTCTGTTCCCTTTGCAAGCCCTTACTCTCTCAGGGCGGTCTTCCTGTAAACGTAGCATACTCAGTGGGGTTTAAATTTTATAAAACAAAGGTTGTTGGAAGGAAGCGGAGCTCCCGGGTCGGGCCGCTGTTCCACTGCCAGGCCGCGGCCTTCCATCTGACACCGTATGCCGGAGCGATTCAGGACTGTAATAACCTTTCTGATGGTCATGCCCTTGAGGTTGGGCATCTGCTTGAGAGGGCCCACGTCTTGGGGGATACTGACCAGGTTTGCCTCCACTGCGGGCAAGGGCGCCGGCGCCGGGTTTTCTTTCTTGGAAGGTTTTGGTAGTTTTACCAAGGTCGTATCAGTTGAAGCAGGACTTTGCGGCTGGGGATAGTGTCCCAAAAACCGCAAAGCTTGGGCGGCAATTTCCCGGAATATGGGCGCGGCCACCACACCGCCATAGATTGCCCCTTTGGGCTCATCAACGATTATGACCATGGCCAGGACCGGATTTTCCGCTGGCACTAATCCGATAAATAACGAATTATACTTTGATTTAGAAAAGGCTTTGCCAACGACTTTTTGGGCAGTGCCGGTCTTGCCGGCCACGGTATAACCCGGTGGCACAGACTCGGTGCCGGTTCCCCCCGATTCGGTGACCGTTTTCATCATGGCCAGCATGGTTCTGGCCGTCTCGGGCGACAGCACTTGACGAACTGGAGTGGGATTAAACCGCTTCACAACCTTTCCCTGGGGATCGATAATTTCCTTAACGAGCAGCGGCTGCATGAGAATGCCATCATTGGCAAAAGCCGACATTGCCATGGCCATTTGCAGGGGCGTCGTGGTGATGCCCTGTCCGAAAGAGACGGTGACGCGATCAATGAGGGAACGGCAGGAATTGATATTACGCACCAGACCATAATTTTCCCCGGCATAGTTGATGCCGGTCCGTTGGCCGAAACCGAAGCCTTTTAAATAATGCGCCATTTTTTGGGGGCCGAGTTTGAGGCCGATTTTGGCTGCCCCGATATTGCTGGATTTTTTAATAACCTCGGCAACAGTGAGGCCGCCGTAAGGATGAACATCGTGAATCACGCCGCTGCTCCCCAAGCTATACGTGCCATTCTCGCAATGATATTTGTCAGTGGGTTTTACTACCTTGGCATCCAGGGCGGCAGCGACGGTAAAAATCTTGAAGGTGGAACCAGGCTCCAAAGCTACTGTGACATTGCGATTTTGATAATGATCTTTGGTGTATTTATTATAATGATTGGGATCAAAGGTGGGCAACTGGGCCATGGCCAGAACTTCCCCGGTTTGAGGGGCCACAACCACGGCAAAACCGCCGCTGGCATGCCATTTGTTGACACCCTGCTGCAATTCTTTTTCGGCAATATATTGAATAGTCCGGTCAATACTCAGAACTAAATTGTCGCCCATGGTCTCGTCGGCCAGCTCCTTTTCGCTGGAAACCACAATATGACCTCGGGCGTCCATGATATTCATACATTTTTGCGGTTTGCCATAGATGTTTTCATCGAAATAGCGTTCCAGGCCCTCGGCTCCCCGGCCGTCAGCGTTGCAAAATCCCAGGATCGGTCCGGCCAAAGACCGGTGCGGATAGTAACGCCGGGCCTCGGGGATGAGGTAGATGGCATCCAGGCTCGCGTCAATAATTTCCTTATCTTCTTTGGACTTCTTCTTCCTGGCCTTAGATTGTTGTTCCAGCTCTAATTTATATTTCTCCACCGCTTCAGCTTGTTGGGGGGTCAGGTATCGTTTGACCCACACAAAGGGCTTATCTTTTTCTAAAATTTCCTGAAGGGCGGCCGGGTGCATCCCAAGCAAAGGGGCCAGCTTGCGGCTGAGCTGCTTTTTTTCGGTTAGACGCCGGGGATGTGCTCCTAAAGATTTCACAAAGGTACTGATGGCCAACTCGGTCTGGTTGCGATCCATGATGGAGCCGCGAATCGGCAGAATGGGGCAGTTCTTCTGGTGCTCGCGTACGGCCATATCCTCTAAAGCAGGGCCTTTGATGAATTTAAGATCAACGATCCGCGCCAAAACCGCCAGGAAAAAAATTCCCAACCCTATGCCAACGAGAATGATGCGGACTCGAATCCATTTATTGAGCATAGAGTTTATCTCAGATTGACTACCTGCCGCGATTCCGGGGGAGCCATGTTGTAGTTCTCCGTTGCTAAGCGCTCGAGACGCGCCAGAGATTTCAGATTGGTTAACTCAACCCTCAACTTACGATTAAGATTTTGTAACTCTTTTTGCTCGGTATAGATCTGGGACATGTGATAGTTCTGGGTAATAAAGTGCAGGTGTGACCAGGCGAAAAGGCACCCGGTGATCACCATTCCAGCCAATAAGATAATGATAATGGTCATTTTCCCCCGGCCAATTTGGGGAACAGGATAAACCGGGGCATAACGGCGATTGTCACTCACCAAGACTTTATCTAAAGCGATGCTGCGAACATAATTGCGGGGCATAAGCTCTTTTCCTTCCTGATTAACTAATGGTTGGTAAGCAAACATCTGCATGAGCGGAAAGAATTGTTTAGTCACATAAACGACGAGCTTTAGACCACCTCCCCGACTGAGTTTTGAGTGGATCGAGACGCCTTGGCCGCAACCCGCAGCTTGGCGCTCCGAGCGCTGGGATTACGGTTTACTTCCTCCTCTTGGGGGATGAGCGGTTTTTTATGCACCCGCTGGAGATAGCCAGCCTTTTCCGCCTGGATAAAGGCACGTTTCACTATCCGGTCCTCCAAAGAATGGTAAGCGATAATAACCAAGCGCCCTTGGGGCTCTAATACCTTAATGGCCTGGGGGATAAACGATGATAGCTTTTCAAGCTCCTGATTAACGGCAATTCTGAGAGCCTGAAAGACTCGCGTGGCGGGATGAATGCGCCTGAAAGCGGTTCTCGCCGGGACAACCTGCTTAATGAGGTCCACCAGCTGGGTAGTTGTGGTAATAGGGGTATGTTGGCGGATTTGCACCACCCGGCGGGCAATTCGGCGCGCCCACCTTTCTTCCCCCAATTCCCAGAACAAACGGTTTAATTCCGCTTCAGGTTTCGAATTCAGCAGATCAGCGGCCGTCATTGTTTGGGCATCCGGATTCATACGCATGTCCAAAGTTTCATCTCCCCCAAAACTGAAACCGCGGCCAGAAATCTTGAGCTGTTCGGTGGAGAGACCCAGGTCCAGCAGAATGCCAGCGACAGATTGGATCTGGCATCCCTCCAGGATCTCCGTCAATTGACTGTAGTTACTGTGAACGAGAAGGGCTCGGGAACCGAAGGGTTTTAAACGTTCAATTGCCTTCTTGAGATTCGCCGGATCCTGATCTAGACCTACCAGCCGGCCTGAAGGTGAACTTTTGATTAATATTGCCTCGGCATGTCCACCCAACCCCACTGTGCCATCCACATACACTCGGTCAGGCTGGCACTGCAATCCTTCCAGCACCTCCTGTACCATCACCGGTATATGCAGAATTCCCGTATTGACGGCTAAATCCCCAATTCCTTTCGCACCTCGTCGCTGTCCATATCTTCGATCCGCGCCATTTCCTGATCCCAGCTCTGCCGGTCCCAGATTTCAAAACAGCGCACCGCACCCGCCAAAACCACATCCTTGTCCAGTTTAGCGTATTCTCGTAAACTCGGAGGCAAGAGTATCCTCCCCTGGCGATCGAATGGACATTCCGACGCTCCAGAGACAAAAAACCTTTGAAAAGACCTGAATTTTTTTTCGAGAATGGAAAGCTGGCTCAATCTCTGCTCAATGACTTCCCACTCCGACTGAGGAAAGGCGATCAGATAACCGTCCAGGTTGGTGACAATGAGGTGCCGTTCTTGGCGCTCCGATAGGATCTCGCGGTAGCGCGGCGGGATGGTAATGCGCCCTTTGTCATCCATGACATTGAAAAAGCGCCCCCTGAACAATGTGGCCCCCTAATCCCCCAATTTAATCCACATAAAACCACTTTCTCCCACTGGTGAGTAAAATACGGGTAATCCCCCCAATTGTCAAGAATTTTTTTTAATTGTGAAAAATATCTTTTTTTCTAACTTATTGAAAATTAGAATTATTTTAGACAATTTTCGAGGATTGTGTATAAGCCAATGAAAAGAATGATTTTTTTACAGATTTGCCGGAAACGACTTTTTTGGGCTAGTGCTCCTTTGCTGGGCGCGCAAGGAGGGAGGAGGTATTTCAAAGAGAAGGAATATGTTTTTTCTCGGTATCTTCTCGTTGAGAAAGGTCAAGAAAATTTTCATCATAGTGATAATTTCCCGCCAGGAAATTTTTAGCCACCATTTCCACGCTGGTTTCGGTGTTCATCAGCATATCCATCTGCCTGGTGAACTGGAGCAGGCGGCCTACCATGTCTAGTTTAGCTTCGATCACCTCCCGGGGATACTTTTGAAACCGGGCATAGACCCGGTCGCCGGTCACTTCCACCTGAAATTCCTGGGCTTCCAAGACCGCGGCGATAGCGCGCACCCTCCGGTTTTTCCGCACCTCATCCGCGGCTCCGCCTTTAAAAGAAAAGGTGATATAATTTTTATTTACGGTGTCCCCACAATAGGCATCCAGGATGCTATAATGATACCCCACCCGGGAACTGAAATTAAGATACTTATCGGAAATAATGGCATAACTGCGTTCACCGAACCGTTCCCCGGGAGCGGAGAGCATTTGCTCCCGCATGACTGAAAAGAACCCGGTGAATTGGACCGGGCGCGGCCCATAGACCCGCAGTTCTTCATGCAGCATGCCTTTTAAGAGGGCCTTGAAAGGCAGCGACTTGATTTGATCGACGCGGACCCGGTGGGAACTGCCAGGTTGCAGCCCCTCGCCCAGGTCGATAATGTACAGATCCAGGGGTATGGGGGCGTCCAGTTTGACCGCCCCGCCTGCTTCGTCGGTGACCAGGTCGCTGACCTGGAACATAGTTTGGTAGGAAAATTCATGCACCAGACGCCCGATATCGTGGAGGGATTGGCAGTGGTCCGGGTCAAAATCCGCAGACTTGGGATCAATGAGGTGGAGCGGCACAATAAAATCGGCCACCTGTCTCAGGGTTTGATATACCGGGGTGTCCTGCATGTGGGACTGCCGGGCTTGCTGGATGGTCAATAATTTTTGTACCCGGCCCAGATAGACCTTACCGTGATAGGCGTCCACGGTAATGTCCACGCCTTCGGGGATACCAATGGTGGCACTCTTGGTATCGAGAATGGTCGGCACACCAAATTCCCGCACAATGGCCGCCATGTGGCCGCTGACGCTGCCGGAATCCGTGACAATAGCCTGGGCCCGGCGCATAACCAGGGCAAATTTGGGGGAAGAGTGTTTGGCCACTAGCACGGCCCCCTCCGGAAAATGGCCCAGGTCAGACTCTGATTTTAGAATAAAGGCCGGCCCGCAGCCGATGCCCGGATAGGCCACGGCACCTCGTTCTACTAACAAGGGATGCACGCACATATCAATATCGACTGCCACATCACAAACCTCGGAAACCTGTAAGTGCAGGGGCCGCGTTTGTAAAATGAGCAGGCGTCCCTGAAGGTCCAGGGCCCATTCAATATCCTGAGGGCCTTTGTAGTGTTCTTCCAGCCGTAGAGCATACCCGGCCAGGATTTTGATCTGTTCCGGAGAGAGGCAGGGGGCATCCTGCTGGTCCTCGGGCACCGTTTGGTCCACCACACCGCCTCCGGGAACGTTGACGAGTTTGGCCGGTTTGTGGGCTGTTTTAATTTCTTGAATGGTCAACTCGGCATCCTTGGCTACCCAGTAGGTATCGGGGGAGATGACCCCGTCTACGGCATAGGGCCCCAGTCCCCAGACGGCAGTGATCATGATGTTATCGTCCAGGACATTAAAAGGATGCCGGGTATAGACCACCCCGCTGGCCACGGAAGCCACCATTTCCAGGCAGACCACGCTCATGGCAATGTCTTCATCCCGAATGCCCTTATTCAGTCGATAGGCAATGGCCCGGGGAGAATAGAGACTGGCGATGATCTGTTTATAGGTCTGGCTTAAATTTTCCGGGGCCACGTTGAGGACGGTGAGGTATTGACCGGCAAAGGAGGTATCGCTGCTATCTTCCCCGATGGCGCTGCTGCGCAAGGATACCGTGGGCCTCGCCGCCGGGTTGGCGTCAGTGGCAGCCTGCCGGGCCAAATTGTCATACGCGGCGGTGATTGTCTCCTCTAACTCCCCGGGCACCGGCGCGGCCAGAATCAGCTCCTGCACTTCATTACTAACGGTCTCGATGCTTTCCGGTTCATTGACATCAATGTTCATTTTGCGCTTATTGATCTCATTGACCAGATCGTTGCGGCTTAAAAAAAGGTCAAAAGCGCTGGTCGTAATGGCAAAACCTTTGGGCACGGGCAGGCCGGCTCGGTTTTGCACTTCCCCCAAATTGGCGCTTTTGCCGCCCACCCAATCGGTCATCTCTTTGGTTATGTCAGCAAAAGGCATGATCAAAGCCGGGGCGTCGTGTTCCTTCTTTTGACCGACAATTTCTTTGATCTGGTTGTGGATTTTTTCCAACACGCGGTATAAATCGAGATAGCAGCGGCCGGAGAGGACATCCAGACTTTTCACCATCCGAAAGCTGTAAAACACCGCCCGAGTGGTTTGAGAGCGAATATAGGACATGCCGAAAAGCTGGCGGCCTTGCAGTTTTTCCTCGATATCGGTAATGATATTGAGCAGCTCCGTGTTAGCCGCCAGTAATTCTTTAAATAGACTATATTTAAAACGAAACAAACTGGCGACGTCTTCCCGCACGGGGCGTTCTTTTCGAACGAGGGAACTGCACAACTTTTTTAAATTCTCGATAATGGTCACAAGCCACCTCTTATAAATCCTTTTCCAATCGCCGGCTCATTTAGCCTGCCCGGAAACGTCCTTTTCCCATGGTGCCTGTGGCATCTGGAAAAAATATTTATCTTACGATAAGTATAACAAGCTTTTATTAATTTCAATAATCATACCACGCCGGCCCTCAGTTTTAATAATCATTTTACTAACTAAATCAAGTGGTTTTCTTGCCTCGGATTTTAAACCGGGGTTCCCAGCCTCTGCTCGTTTATTTCCCTTTTACAGACTGTAAAAAATATTGACAGAGTGTCGAGAGGAAAATTTGTCGTTCTGTTTAATATTCTTATTAATATTGATAAGTTATATTCTTACCGTCCTTTCTCGGATTTGGCATAAGCATTGCTTTGCTCTTAATGGAGTTCAGGTAGAAGGAAAGGTTTGACTGAATTAAATGCATATCTTTTTTGGAAAGAGACCTAAAAGGGAAGGAGGTTTTTTATGAAAGTCTTGGTAGCGACCGACGGCTCCGAACAAGCCATGAAGGCAATTCAGCGAGGTCTGGAACTGGCCGAGCAGGGGGCCGACGTGACCTTAATGTCCGTGGCCTATTATGCCAAAGATAACTTTGATTTCATGCCGCCAAATATCCAGGAGAAGTTGGAGAATGAAGCCAAGGCTGCCTTAGCTCAGGCCAAGGCAGTGTTTGACGCCAAAAACATTAAAGTTGATACGGTCATGGAGGCAGGCGTCAGCCCGGCCAATAACATCATCCGCCGGGCCACTGAAGATAAATTTGACCGGCTCATTATGGGCAGCACGGGAAAATCCGGGTTTGGCCTGGCCCTCATGGGCAGCGTTGCCGCCAAGGTGGTGGCCCATGCTCCCTGTGAAGTAACCGTTGTTCGTTAAAGTATCTTAGGCTTTTTATTGAGAAGTTAAGGAGGTTTGGCATCATGAACAAAATCTTGACGAAAATTACCGGGATGGCGCTTTTCCTTACCGTTATGCTGCCCGAACTGGCTCTGGCCGCGGCGGAAAAAGCTGCTCCGCTGGTCCTCGTCGCCGATACCAGAAAATTGACTGGCCTGATGAGATGGTGGGCCGATCTCTATAATGAAAGCCATGTCTGGTTCACCGTTCTCACCGTCGTGCTCATCCCCCTCATCGGTTTAGCCTTCGGGGTAATCGCTGACATCGTCATGTCACATATCGGCATCGATCTGAAATCCCGGGATTTGGCCGAACATTAATTTTTCATCATTAAATAAGCGTTGGAGGATTTATTTATGGATTGGTTATATGTTCTCATGCCTATATCCGGCGTCACCATTTTTTGGCCCGGTCTCATCATACTCGGCATCGGCGTCGGCATCATCGGCGGCTTCTTCGGTATGGGCGGCGCCTGGATGGTCACCCCCGGCTTGAATATTCTGGGTTTTCCCATGGCCTTTGCCATCGGCACCGATATCGCTCACATGGCCGGCAAATCCCTCATCTCCACCATGCGTCACGGCAAATTCGGGAATGTAGATTATAAATTAGGCCTCATCATGTTGGTGGGCACCATCGTCGGTTTTGAGGTGGGGGCCCAGATGGTTATGTGGCTGGAGCGCATCGGCCAGGTGGAAAAAATCGTCCGCATTCTCTATTTAGTTCTGTTGGCCCTGATCGCCTGGATGGTCTTTGCCGATGTCGCCAAGAAAAGGCGCAAAGACAGAGAAGCCCTGGCCAAAGGCGCTGAAGTGGATAAGCTGTCCACCGGCATCGAATGGCACAAAACCTTTCACAAGATCAAAATCCCGCCGATGATAACTTTCAAGGAGGCCCAGCTTACCTGTACCGCCTGGCTACCTATTACCATCAGCTTCCTCACCGGCTGGCTGGCCGGCATCCTGGGCATCGGTGGCGGTCTGATCCGCATGCCGGCCCTCATCTACTTTATCGGCTGCCCCACCCACGTGGCGGTGGGCACCGACCTCTTTGAAGTTATGATCTCCGGCCTCTACGGCACTGCTACCTACACCTTTAAAGGCCGCACGGAATTGGTGGCTGCCATCATCATGCTCATCGGCGCTGCCATGGGAGCCCAAGTCGGCACCGTGGCCACCAAATATATTAAGGGTTACGGTATTCGCATCGCCTTCGGACTGGCGGTTATCGGCTGCGGCATCTCCGTTCTCCTGAAGATGATGGCTAAGTGGTTTCCGATTTATGCCACGATATTTGATAATACCGCCACGGTTCTAATCCTTGGTCTGGTGGCTGCCATGTCAATTTATATCTTCGTCAAAATGGTGCAAGGCGCCAAGGCAGAGGTCGCCGCCAAAAAGGCCAAATCGTAATATAAGACCAGAATAATAACTGCTGCTCAGGAGATGCCTCTATGAAAAAATATCGCCTCTGGTTAATCGTTCTTCCCATAGTGTTGATCGCCCCATTAGTTATCGGCTGCGGTGAACTGGGACAGGTGGATCAGGGTAGGGTGGTGGCGTATGATAAGGATAAAAAACAGGTGACCATCATCCAGGACAAGAAAGCCGAGCCGGGCAAACCGGATTACAACACCCTGCCGCCCCATGTCTACACCATGCCCGCTGATCCGGCCGAGATCGGCTCCGAACCCAAGCCCGGCAAACGGATGAATCTGGATACGAAAACCAACACCATCACCATTTTTGATGCCGCGGCGAAAGACTTTAAAAAAATCCCTATTACCGTGCTGGATGAAAAAAAGGATGTCAGCAAGGACAACCCGCTGGTGAAGGATCAGAAATTTCCTTTGGTGGATCGTGACAAGAAAAAAATCACTGTCTACTCCGGGCGTCAGAAGATTTTGCTGACCTTTACGGTACCCGAAGAAAACTTTAGCCTCCCCGACGACTCCTGGGATGCCGGTGATGAAGTGCGCATTTACTACCATAAACCAGGCGTGGCCCAAAGGTTCATGAATATCAGCAAGACCGATATCTTCAAGAAATAATTCCGCAACTGTCTGTTGGTTCTTTAAGGATCGCTCCAGGTTGCCCTTTTGGCAGACCTTGACCTGGGGCGATCCGTTCTTTTATGATATAGTGAAGTCAAAATCACCATCATGTTTACCTTCAACTCCCCTCATGCGGAGAAGTGGATGACTCTTTCTCAGGTCAGGCGTTTTCAGTCACTGGCCGGCAGAGCCGGTCTTATTGTTGGAATTTTGTTGGTGGCGGCCATGTTAGACGTCGTCATCGCCCGCCACCGCACCGATTTTAATGTGATGCACGTCCTGCCCGGCCAGAAGGAGCCCATCGACGGTCCCCTAGCCGAAAAAACCAGCGTCGAGGAACTCACCTACCAGAGCGATTCCCCTGACCTGAAGGTGGCGTTTGACGAAACCCACGCCGGCTTCTGGTTGGGCGGCCAGATGTGGCGGGGGCAATTGCTGGTGGGAAGTCAGATCCGGCCGGGGAAGTACACCCTTAGCGTCCAACCCAGAAACCCGGTGTCGGAAAGCCCTCCCCTGGTGTACCGGGTCACTGTCTATCCCGACTATTATGCCTGGAGTCAGAGTTCCAAGTCGTATCTGACCCGCTATTGTGGTCTGTCCCCCTGGTGGGTCATAGCATTCAGCTTCGGTTCACTGGCATTGCTGGGGGGGGGTATTTTTCTGATGTCCGGCCGCGTCGACACTCTCATGGCCCAGAGCGGCAAGGCGGAAGTCTATCGGGTCAGCCGAGCGCCCAACGGCTATGAAATCAAGTTTGGTCTGGGCACAGACAATGGCGTACACCCCGGCTCCGAGTTGACCCTTTACAACCAGGACGGCCTACCCTTGGGGCGAATTGCAGTTACGGAGGCATCAGCCCAGGATGCGGTGGCTGTGGGTGAATTTAATCAGGAGGTTCAGGCCGGTTTCTTTGTCAGCAAGGATGACTAATAACCGGTGGCAATCCCATAAAAAAAAACCCCAACCTCTTGCCCTACAGTAATTCAATCTATGTGGAAACGCTTCAGTCTACAAACTCGCATCCTGATTCTTTTGGCCGCTTTGATCCTGACGGCCCTGGCCGGCGGTTTGGTGACCGTCTGGCACACGGATGCCATCGACTCCTTGCTGACCGATCTCATCGACCAAAATGTCGCTTCTTTCCAGGCCGCCGAAGAATTGGAATCTGCTCTCTTACGCCAGAAAGGGTATGTTACGTACTTTTTTTTAGACCAAAATCCCGATTGGCTGGCAAAATTGCAGGAAAACCATCTAACCTTTCTGGATTGGCTCAATCGGGCCAAATCCTCCGCCTATACTCCCAATATGCTGGTGCTCCTGGCCCACATTGAAGATGCCTACGGTGGCTATGTTAAGGTCCGGCAGCAGGTCATTTCTCTATATCAGCAGGGCCAGCGCCAGCAAGGAGCTGATCTGCATAGGCAGGCCCGGGGGCAATTTCAGGACCTCTACAATCTCTGTGAGCGCTACAAACTTATCCATGAACAAAGAATCGCCGAGGCGAAATTAGAAAGTCGTTTCAAAGCTAAATTAATAACCAACACCGCTTTGGTCATTATGCCGGGAATAGCCCTCTTGGGACTGCTACTGGGGTATGTGTTGTTTAAGCAAATATTGGCCCCAATCCGCAAGATGGTGGAAGAGCCTAATCTTTCGGAGCCTCCAAAAGCATCCCTGAATGAAGTCCAGGCCCTCAGTCAAAAAGTCCACAATCTCAGGGAAAATGTGGATCTGGCCCAATCCCAGCTGAAACGCAGCCAGGTGTCGTTGGTGCAATCGGAAAAATTGGCCATGGCGGGCAAACTGGCCGCCGGCGTGGCGCACAGCATCCGCAACCCCCTGACTTCGGTCAAAATGCGCCTGTACTCCATGCGCCGACACCTAAAATTGCCGCCACCGCAGCAGGAAGACCTTGACGTTATTTCCGAGGAAATTGGCCATAT
The DNA here is from genome assembly GCA_963780995.1 of uncultured delta proteobacterium. Taxonomy (GTDB): domain Bacteria; phylum Desulfobacterota; class Desulfobaccia; order Desulfobaccales; family Desulfobaccaceae; genus Desulfobacca. The sequence goes on along the minus strand of CAWAEI010000027.1, from coordinate 76,840 downwards.
CGACGCCATCGTGCGGAATTTTTTGGAATATTCCCGCCCCCCAAAACTTAAAATTCAACAGGTCAGACCCTCGGCGGTGGTGGACCTGGCCATAACCCTGCTGCGCCCCCGCCTGGAGTCCTTCAATGTCTCGGTGACGGTAAACCGTAAGCAGTCTCTGCCGGAAATCTGGGCTGACCCGGATCAATTAAAAGAAGTCCTGGTGAACCTCATGGTCAATGCCTGCGAGGCCATGGTCAAGGGCGGTTCTATCGAGGTAACGGAAGCAGAAGATTTTGTGGCCGGCATCGGCCGGGTAGTCCGGATTCGCATTCAGGATACCGGCCCCGGCATCCCTGCATCAATGCAGGACAAAATTTTTCAACCCTTTTTTTCCAGCAAAGAGGAAGGCACGGGGTTGGGCCTCAGCATCGCTGCCCGCATTATTGAAGAACACGGCGGCAGCATCAATGTTAAGTCTCTAGCAGGAGAGGGGGCGGCCTTCACAATCACTCTGCCCCTGAGAAAGATAAGACATGGGAACCATACTAATAGTTGATGATGATCCCCAATTGCGGCAGAGCTTTGCCAAACTGCTGATAGACGAGGGACACACGGTCGTAACGGCGCCCAATGGCGAAGCGGCTCTGGCTTTGGTGCGCCAAAATCCCCCGGAACTGGTGGTCATGGATATTCGCATGCCCGGTATGAGCGGTTTGGAAGCCTTCCAGGCCATGCATGCCATGGAGTCGAAACTGCCGGTGATCATCATGACCGCTTTCGGCACCACTGAAACCGCCATTGAAGCCACGAAACTCGGGGCTTATGACTATATCCTGAAACCTTTCGAGATTCCTGACATTCTGGCCATCATTACTCAGGCCCTGGAAGCCGGCAGAATTATCCGCGCCAAGGTGGAGGTGAACCGGTCCCCGGGTACTGCCCTGGGGGAGGCTATTATCGGGCGCAGTCGCCCCATGCAGGAGGTGTACAAAGCCATCGGCCGGGTGGCTCCCACCGACGCCACGGTGCTCCTTCGGGGCGAATCCGGCACCGGCAAAGAACTGGTGGCCCGGGCTCTGTATCAACACAGCCTCCGGGCCGACAAACCCTTCCTGGTGATCAATTGTGTGGCCATCCCGGAGACGCTGCTGGAAAGCGAACTCTTCGGTTTTGAAAAGGGCGCCTTCACCGGCGCCATTAATCGCCGGGTCGGAAAAATCGAACAGGCCCACCGGGGCACAGTCTTACTGGATGAAATCGGAGATATGCCCTTCAGTATCCAGGCCAAGATTCTGCGTTTACTCCAAGAAAAAAGCATTGAGCGTTTGGGCGGCCGCGACCCCATCCCCGTGGATGTCCGCATAATCGCCGCCACCAATCGCGACTTGGAAACAGCCCTGGCCGAGGGCCGGTTTCGCGAAGATTTATATTATCGTCTTAAGGTGGTGACTATCTGGCTGCCCCCGCTACGAGAGCGCACCGGTGATATTCCAGCCCTGGCCAACTATTTTCTGACACGCTTCGCCCTGGAGATGGGAGTCAACAACCCCGGCATGACCCCGGAAGCCAAGAATATCCTCGTGCAATACCATTGGCCCGGCAATATCCGGGAATTGGCCAACACCATCCAAAAAGCCCTCATTTTCAGCCGGGGTTACCTCATCCGGCCGGAAGAAGTCTCCCAGGTCATCGGCGGCAGCGCCACCCGAACCATGTCCGACAAGGATGCCCTGGAGTGCCTGCACCAGTGGGTCCGCCAGGGTTTGTTGACCGACCCGGAGGAGAACGCCTATGATTCGTTTATGGACCGGTTCGCCAGCGTGCTGGTCAGCGAAGCCCTGGATCTCACCAGCGGCAACCGGACCCGGGCCGCCAAGCTCCTGGGCCTTTCCCGCCCCACCCTGCAGGCAAAGATCGATAAATACCGTCTGCGGGTCCAAACCTCCGTGATAACCGAAGAAGATTAATACTCCTTCGTGGACCCTGGCGTCAGTATCGAGCCTGAAAGTATCCTTTTACAAATTGTAAAAAATATCGACAGGAAACCACCCAGGCATCCCGCCGTCTTACCTCTCTTGCAGATATTTAATAAATTATTATAAATAGTTAGGCTTATTCTGACAATTGCTCATTATGGTATCATCATTGCAAAACTACCAAATGATCAAAGACAGGGATGGTCAAAACTGGTGGAAACAGTTCGCATACTGCTCGCCGACCGCAACCGGCATGTCCGGGAGTTGTTACGGCGGGAGTTGGAAACGGAAGGCTATGTGGTAGCAGTGGCCCGGGATGCCCAAGAAATCTTGGGATTACTGGCCCAAGGGGAAATCCCGGATCTGCTTATCCTGGATTTGGAGATTCCGTTTATCACGGAGGTTAACTTGCTGGAGCAGCTCCAAGCAACCCACCCTACCCTCCCGGTCATTATTCACTCATTTCAGCCCGAGAACCCGCAAGAATTTATCATGCTCAATACCGTGGCTTTTTTAGAAAAAGCCGAAGACCCCAACCAGCTAAAAACTACTATAGCCGCTCTGGTGCATAAATAATAGAGTTGCGGGTTGCTGGTTAAAAAGTTTTGAAATTTTAAGCGGCCCTTATTACGGTTGGCTGCCTTACAAACCGCAATCCCATCCGATTCTCCTCCGTCGTTGGCTCAACGTAGCAATTTCAGCAGCATCAGCCCGATGGTCAGAAACATCAACCCGGCAAAGGCCAGTTGCAGGCGGGGTTGGGCAAATTTGCGCTGCAGGACGGCGCCCAGCTGGCTGCCGATGGTTCCGGCGATCAGGAGGATAATCACCAGGCCCAGCTCCACGTTGCCTTTCAGGCTATGGGTCAAGGTGCCGTACAAAGAGGTAAGCAGGAGTTCAAACAGATTTGTGCCGATGGAGACTACGGTGGGCACTCCCAGAACGTAAATCAGGGCCGGCATCCGGATAAAGCTGCCGCTCACCCCCAGCAAACCGGTGAGCAAGCCGCTAAAAAAACCCACACCCACCACCACCCATAATGAAATGGCCTCCACTCCTGAAACTGGCAGGGAGATCAACGGTTGGAGATTGACCGTGCGCAGTCGGTTGGCCACCGGAGGGGCCATAGCGGCCGGAGCCGCCCCCATACTGGGCGCCTGCAAGGCAGCTTTAGCCTCCTTATACACCAACGAAGCAATCCATCCCATGAGGAGACCGTACACCAGGGTCATGACCAATTGCAGCAGGCTGATTTTCCAACTTCCCAGCCTGAGGCTGCCGCCTGCTTTCAATACCTCAACCAGGCGGGCCCCGAGTTCCACCCCAAAAATGCTGCCGCTAAATATTAACAGTCCCAGCTTGTAATCCACATAACCCGCTCCGCCCTGGCGCACCTTGGCCATGGTGGCCGTTCCCACCATTTGGGTCAAATCCGTGCCCACCGCCACGTTATAAGGCACATTGAACATTAGATTCAACCAGGGCGTCATCAGGAAACCGCCGCCAACCCCATAGAAACCGGTTAACAGGCCCACCAGCAGGCCCACTAGTGCCAGCGCCCCCAGGCTGACAACCAGGTCGCCGTTAGTCTGGATGGTGTAAAACCAGCCCTGGAGAGGTTCGGCCAGCCTTGCCAGTTCCGGATGCAAGGCCGTTTGCCAATAACTTGATATCGGTAACGTTAAACCCATAGTAGTTTCTCTTTATGATTAAGTACAACGCTGCAAGGCAATGCCGCCTCTAGTTTAGTGACTTCCTGATCCAACCATATCTGATCACTATCACTGACCACTGCCTTAAATGCTACCGCCACTGAGCCTAAGACCGAAAATCTTTTCCACGAGGATGATAATCCCGGCCCCCACTAATCCAATGAGGGCCGGCGCCACCAAAGCTGACACCAGATATTGCCATTGCGCGGTAAACGGCTGACCTGGACCACCGGCGCTTTGAGAAATAGCCGCTAACCATTGCCAAAAGCCCATGAGTATCTCCTTTTGAAAGTAAACAATTGTGACATATTTCACGAATCATTAAATGAGCTGTCCGTCACCTGTCAAGCTGGATGTATCTCTGCAGATTCTTGGCAGCCGCCGGATTAAATGATTTCCACCGTCTGGTTCAAATCGGGCTGCAGCACGTTCCGGAAGCCCAGATCATGACGCAACCGTTTGGCGAGTTCCTGGCCCGCGGCCGGGTCGCCGTGCACGATAAAGGTGTGCTGGGGTTGCTGCTGTAACGCCTTGGCCCAGGCGAAAAGTCCCGGTTCATCGGCATGCCCGCTGAAACCATTGAGCGTCATTACTTCCGCTTCTCGATAATATTTCATCCCAAAAATTTTGACCTCCGGTGCCAGCTCCACCAGACGCCGGCCCAGGGTATGAGGCGCCTGCCAACCGACAATAAGAATCGTATTCAGGGGATTCTCAATATTGTTTTTTATATGATGCTGGATCCGCCCGGCTTCAGCCATGCCCGAGGCGCTGATGATGACACAGGGCTCTTTCCGGCTATGAAGCCTTTTGGACTCCTCCACATCCCGAATGTACTGCAAGCGCCGGAAGCCGAAAACATCGCCGTCCGGGTCCTGACGCAGCAGGGCCAGGGTTTCTTTATCGAAATATCCCGGGTGGCGGCGAAAAATATCGGTGACATTAACTGCCAGAGGACTATCCACATAAACAGGGACGTCTGGCAAATCCCCCTGATTATAGAGTTTGTTTAACAAGTAAACCAGAAGTTGCGTGCGCTCCACGGCAAAGGCCGGGATGATGACTTTCCCTCCCCGCTGGCAGGTGCGTTGAATGACCTGGAGCAAACCTTTCTCCGAATCCTCCATGGGCGGGTGGGTGCGGTTGCCATAGGTCACTCTCGATGAGGAGGATGTCAGCCGCATCCAAATAGGTAGGGTCGCGCAAAATGGGTTGCGTTCGACCTAGGTCCCCCGTAAAGACCAAACGCTGCTTGGCCCCGGTGTTTTCCAGCTGAAAATCCAAGGCCACGATAGCCGCGCCCAGCAAATGTCCGGCATCATAGAGGGTTACCGAAATCCCCGGCAACAGCGGGTAGGGTTGTTCATAATCTATCCCCTCAAAATACTTTAACGACGCCGTGGCGTCCTCCTGGGTGTAAATAGGCTTGAAGGGAGGTTCGCCCCGTTTGCGCCGTTGGCGATTGACGTACTCCACGTCTTCCTCTTGGATATGGCCGCTGTCGGGCAGCATGGCCCCGCAGAGGTCAGCCGTTGCTGCGGTGCAAAGGATTTTGCCCCGGAAACCTTGCTTCACCAGATTAGGAATATTGCCCGAATGATCGATATGGGCATGAGACAGGACCACAGCCTCGATATCCGCAGCAGAAAAGGGAAAATGCCGGTTCCGGTTCCAGGTCTCATCCCGCTTGCCTTGATAGAAACCACAGTCAAGCAGAACTTTCCGGCCATTCACGGTAATCAGATGTTGAGATCCGGTAACTGTCTGGGCGGCGCCGAAAAAACTGATCTGCATAATAGTACCTCAATATTTTCCTGGTTCTTAGGTTGAACTTCTCGGTCTGGGCAAAAATGGCCTTATAGTCTCATATTATTCTTTAAAGACCTCAGAATGAAAAGCCTAAAATGCGTGAATGATAGTTTTTAAAATAGTTTCGAGATGACGGGGCGGGAAAGTCCACGCCTATCAAACGGATTTCTGGCAGGGGAAAATTATATTGACCAGGATTTTACTGAGATGAGAAAAATATTCCCGCTGATGAGGGGAGAACTCGGCGGCAGGAGGCAGGGACCCAAGCGACCCCGCCTCAATTATTACAATTTTGCACCATAGGATCGAGAAATTTGGAACTTAACCTTTCATTATCACTGGACCATCGCCTCACCCGATCAAATTTCCTGGCTTTCTATCTCAAAAGGCCAAACAGCAGACTGGTAATAAGGCAATCGGCCAATTTACGACAATCGATGCGGTAAGCGTTGGTGCGGATAGCATTGGATAGGGGTTGAATTTTTTCCTGCCTCACGTCTGGAGCCTGGCCCAGATGCAAGAGGGCTTTCATAAGAACTTTGAGTTGTCGGCGAGACGAGGCGCGCTCTATGACTATGGTCTGTTTTTCCATGTAATATCCTTCCTGCCGGGTCACTAGTTGTGAACAGGCTTCGGTTGGGAATCCCAAGGGAGTGTGCTCCCATGATTGTTAATAGTATCGGCTTGTTTCAAAAAACCTTGAACAATTTTTAAAAATTTTTTTGGGGGGCAGTCGGGGCCGACCGGCTTAGAAGAGGAGTGAGAATAACGCTTTCGACAAAGAAGTTTTTGGCGGAGGAAAAAAGCTGGAATAACCTGCTAATAACTGTGATCAGACTCGGGTAAACGGTAGTAATGGCATGGCGCCTGGTTACTTTAAAATTTTATGCATCACCGCGCTGAGTTGGGTAAGGTTGTACGGTTTGGGCATAAAGCCGCTAAATCCATACTGCCCGAAATCCGTCCTCAGAGGGTCATCGGAAAAGCCGCTGGAGACAATAACCCTGGCTTGGGGATTGATTTGCTGCAGATCCCCAATCGTTTCTTTTGCTCCCAAGCCGCCTGGAACAGTAAGATCCAGGATGACGGCATCAAAAGGCTCCCCTGCCATAGTTGCCTGCCGGTAATAGTCTATGGCTTCAGCCCCATCCTGGGCCACGGTGACCTCATAGCCTAATCTTTTTAACATGGCGCTGGAGACTTCCAAAATCATTTCTTCGTCGTCCATGAGCAATATCTTGCCCCGGCCGAAACTTAATTTAAGGCTTTTGGCCTTGGGAAGGGATCCTTTTTTCCGGCTGGCGGGTAGATAGATGATAAACTTGGCGCCGCCATCCGGGATTGACTCCACAGTGATGTGACCGTCATGGTTTTTGATAATAGTATAGACGGTGGACAAGCCCAGCCCGGTGCCCCGTCTTTTGGTGGTAAAAAAAGGATCGAAAACTTTATCCAGGTGCTCCGGCGGGATGCCGACGCCCTGATCCTGGATGGAAATCTTGACAAAAAGGCCTGGCTTTAGGGGGTTCTGCGACTTTTCGGAAACTCGGACATTTTCGGCCAGGATATGAATAGCGCCGCCTCGGGGCATGGCTTGATCGGCGTTGATCAAGAGATGATTAACGGCCTGATTGATCTGTTCTTCGTCCACCTCAGCCCACCAGAGATCGGGGGGAAAGTCGGCATGGCGCCGGACATTGGAGCTGCGCAGCACCAGGCTAGCGGAAGTTTTCAAAAGATCGCTGATGGAAACCAATTTTTTTTGGGGTTTTTCCCCCTTGGAAAAGGCGAGGAGCTGCTGGGTGAGATTTTGGGCCCGGAGACAAGCCTTCTCAGCTTCAGCCAGGCGTTCCTGGACAAACAGTTTGGCATCGGCATTGAGGGACGCCATGGCAATATTGCCCAGAATAGCCGTAAGCAGATTGTTGAAGTCATGAGCAATACCGCTGGCCAGCACACTGACCGACTCCAGCTTGCTGGTACGGATCAGTTCATTTTCCAGAATTCTGCGTTCGGTAATATCCCGGACCGCAGCGATGACGCCGATAATACCCCCCTCCCGATCTTTGAGAGGGGAAATGGCCAGGTGGGCATAGAAAAGGTTGCCTGATCGATGCCGTAATCGCAACTCCAGTTCGAAGAGACCTTTTTGGTTCAGGACAGCCATGACCTCATGGGTAAGAATCTCCGACTGATCCGGTGGATAAAGGAGGGAAAGAGGTTTTCCCAGTATTTCAACCGCAGGATGCCCGAAGAGACGTTCGGCGCTTTGATTCCAACTGGTGATGAAACCCTCCAAATCGGCTGAAATGACGGCGTCGTGAATTTGATCCACGATGTGGGCCTGCCGCCAGAGCAGTTCCTCCACCAGCTTACGCTCGGTGATATCCGCCACCATCATGAGAGTGCCCTGGGAAGGGTCGTCCGTCGTATTTAAAGGATTTGCCGCGAAGAGCAGGTAAAGGTGCTTGCCGTCCCGGCGACGGAAACAGAAATCAGTGAGTACCGGCTGGCTTTGCTTCAGGCAGGTTAACAGACGTAGACTTTGTTGAGGGTCGATAATTTCCAGCGGCGTCCGGTCCAACATCTCTGCCGGGGCAAGGCCCAACAGAGCCGCCAACCGCTCATTGACATACAGGGTGCGGTCTTGTGAATCGAGAATCCAAACGCCCAACTGGGTCTTCTCGACGATCTCTCGCCAAGGAGCTTCCATGGTATCAGCTCTCTCTGTGTGTCTCTCACTAGCGGTTGTAGGTGAAAAAGAATTGTACTTTGTTACATATTATACTCGATTCCCAGCCGACCATCAAATATTTTTACCAAAGGTGAAATAAATGATGTGAAGGTAATACATAGGTATTATCTATTAGTTTGCTGTTTGTTTGCTCGCTGGCGGGCTGGTTTGGGGAAGATGGGGGCGGTTTGATCCGCCCCTGAAGAGCCTAAGGCGCCGGGAAAGCCGAAACTAACTCCGCTCCTTAAAAATTGCCGAAGACCACGTTCTTTTTGCCGTTGGGATGACCAAGGAGGGCCAGGGCATTTTCCAGGATACCCTGTGAGTCCAGTCCGTATTTCCGACGCAGAATTTTCTGACTGCCGTGTTCCACAAAGAGATCACCTACAGCCAGGCGTTTAACGGGGATACCGTGCATCCCATGGTCCGAGAGAAGTTCCAAAACCGCACTGCCAAAACCACCTGCGACAATATTTTCTTCAACGGTTAACACCCGGCCACACTGTGCGGCCAGAGAGAGAATTTTAATCTGGTCCAGGGGTTTTATAAAACGGGCATTGACCACGGTGGCTTTAACGTCCTGTTTTTGCAGTTCCCGAGCAGCTTCCAAGGCCGGGTACACAGAGGCCCCCACGGCCAGGATAAGCAGATCATCACCTTCGGTGATAACTTCAGCTTGACCTATGGGGATATTCTGTAATACGGGGGACAAGGCTACACCAATGCCGCTGCCCCGGGGGTAGCGCACCGCAATGGGCCCTTTATGATTCATGGCAGTATAGAGCATATGCCGGAGTTCATCTTCATCTTTGGGAGCCATGCAAACCATGTTCGGCAGATGTCGCAGGTAGGAGAGGTCGAATAGTCCCTGATGGGTTTCGCCGTCTTCGCCGACGATACCACTCCGATCCAGGGCAAAAACCACCGGGAGGTTTTGGATGCAAACATCATGCAGCACCTGGTCATAGGCCCGCTGCAAAAATGTGGAGTAAACGGCTACCACTGGACGAAGGCCTTCCACGGCCAGGCCGGCGGCGAAGGTGACGGCGTGTTGTTCACAGATCCCAACATCAAAAAACCGATCCGGGTAATGGAGCCGGAAATCCACCAGACCGGTGCCGTCGGGCATGGCCGCGGTAATGGCCACAATGCGGTGATCTTCCCGAGCCAACTTGACCAGGGTGTCGCCGAATATTCCGGTATATGAGGGGAGGTCACTGACCGTTTTTTTTGGTTCACCGGTCTCCAGATCAAAGCAGCCCAGGCCGTGAAAGCAGGTGGGATTGCACTCGGCTGGTTCATAGCCTTTGCCTTTGGTGGTGAGGACGTGGACCAGGATCGGCCCGGAGAGATTTTTCACATTGCCAAAGGTTTCCAGGAGATGGTCGAAACGATGGCCTTGAACTGGTCCCAGGTAATTAAATTTGAGGGCTTCGAAAAGCATGCCGGGCGTCAGAAAGGCTTTAAAGGATTCCTCGCTCTTTTTGGCCCAGAGCATGAGTTCATCGCCAATGCCGGGCACCAGTTTCAGAAAATTTTCAAACTGGCGTCTGGCATACACCATGGCTCGTTTGGTCAGCTTGCGGCTTAGAAATGAGGAGAGCGCGCCGACGTTGGGAGATATCGACATTTCGTTGTCGTTCAGGACGACGATGAGGTCTTTGTTCAAGTCGCCGGCGTTGTTAAGCCCCTCGAAGGCCATACCCGCAGTCATGGAACCGTCACCAATGACCGCAATGACCTGGCGCCGATCTTTTTTTAATTCCTTGCCCACAGCCATGCCCAGGGCCGCGGAGATGGAAGTTGAACTGTGTCCGGTGTCAAAGGCGTCATAGGGGCTTTCCACTCGTTTGGGGAAGCCGCTGATACCGCCGGATTGGCGCAGCGTGTGGAAAATATGTTTTCGGCCGGTGAGGAGTTTGTGGGTATAGGCCTGGTGACCCACGTCCCAGATGATTTTGTCCCTGGGAGTATCAAAGATATAATGGAGGGCGATGGTAAGTTCGACAACACCCAGGTTTGGAGCCAAATGACCGCCGGTGCAGGATACCGTATTGATAATGAACTGCCTGATTTCCTGGGCCAACTGGGGCAACTGGTCCGTGGCTAATTTCTTTAAGTCGGCCGGACTGTTGATAGTGTCCAGCAGTCTTCTGGTCTGCAGGGCAAGGGCATCTGGCCGTAGCGAGATTTGTGATTCGGTTTTCGACATCGAAACTCCTAAGGTTTCAGTCACCTGAAGTTACTGTCGCCTGATAAGCAAATATTGGGCCAATTGCCGCAAAGGTTCGGCAGCTCTCCCAAAAAGTTTGAGGTCTTGCAAAGCCCCGTCCAGGTGCTGGCGGGCCTGGTCTCTGGCGCCCGTCACACCCAATACGGCCGGATAGGTGGCCTTTTGCCGTACTGCGTCCATTCCTGTAGGTTTGCCCATTTCAACTGATTCACCTTCAACATCTAACAAATCATCGGTAATTTGAAAGATTAGGCCGAATTTTTCCCCATACCGGGTCAGGGCCTCTATTTGTTCCTGGGAACCGCTGCCTAACACGGCGCCGGCGCGCACTGACGCGGTAAGCAAGGCGCCGGTTTTCAAACGGTGAATTGCCTCCACCAGATCCAGGGTGCTGGGTTGACCTTCAGCCAGAAGATCAGCCATCTGACCGCCCACCATCCCCTGGTAGCCGGAAGCGGCGGCAATGAAACGGATCACCTCGGCATACGCGGCGGCCTGGGCCGGTTGGCGGACGGCAGCCTCGGCCAGGACAAAAAATGCCGCCGTGAGCAGACCATCCCCGGCCAATATGGCAGTGGCTTCATCAAATTGTTTATGGCAGGTTGGTCGTCCCCGGCGCAGGTCGTCATCATCCATAGCCGGTAGATCATCATGGATCAAAGAATAAGTATGGATCATTTCCAGGGCGCAAGCTACGGGCAAAACCTGGTGGGCCTCACCGGACACGGCTTCGGCCGCAGCCAGACAGAGAATGGGGCGCAGACGTTTACCGCCCCCCAAAAGGCTGTAGCGCATTGCCTCCACCACCCGGTAACTGGGACCGTTCCCGGTGGGCAAAGATTGAGCCAGTACCTGGTCAATGAGGGTCTTGCGCTCAGAGAGATATTGTTTTAAATCCATGCCACATCCGCTCGTTTCGGACAAATGTCCCCAGAGCCCTTGGTCGGTTCAAGAGTCAGTCCCTTCCTTCTCATTTAAGCCTTGAAAAGGCCTGGTAGTGAAATTCCCGGCTTCATCCCGCAAGAGAATTTCCACTTTGCGGTCGACCGCGTCCAACTGCTGGTTACAGAGGCGAATAAGACGCATACCCGCTTCAAACTTTGCCAAGGCGGTTTCTAAAGGAAGATCCCCATGTTCTAATTGTTGGAGAATCTCTTCCAGCTCTTTCAAATTTTCTTCAAAATTAGGTTCAGTCATTTTTGGTCACTAGATGTAATGCGTCGTTCCAGCTGTTGGTTACCTTACATTGCAGGGCGCCTTGATGCAAACGCACCAGAATGTCAGCTCCCACCGCAGTTTGCTGTGAAGTCCGTAAGATCACCTGCTCTGGCAGAGTTGCGGCAATGGCATATCCCCGGGCCAGGATCGCAGACGGGTTCAAATGACCCAGACGGTCCTGGAGATGTTCCAGCTGACGGCGACGGTCTTTGAACCTCCAGGCAAACAACTTCTGTAATTGTTGAGTTCGCTGCTGGAGCAGGAGTCGATGCTGTTCACTCTGACGCCGAACGCTCAGCAGATTGAGGCGTGCTGTGGTCAGTCTGAGTTTGGCGGCAGCCTCCCGACGTTCGGTTTCCCAGAGACGCTGGAGTTGATCGAGTCGGTCATCTAGACGCAGTCGGAGGTCAGCAACCATCCGGCGAGGGTCTCCCAGGCGAGCCCCCAACAGACGTAAACGTTCCTTGTAGTGTTGCAAAAGAAGCAGAAACCGCCGCCGAATCGCCGTCTCCAGGCGCTGCAGTTGCAGTTGCAGGTCTTCCTGTCGCCGGACCACTAGTTCCGCGGCCGCCGATGGCGTGGGGGCGCGCAGGTCAGCCACAAAATCGGCGATCGTAAAATCAATTTCGTGACCCACGGCGGAAATGACTGGAATCTTGGAATGAAAGATGGCCCGGGCCACCTTCTCCTCATTGAAAGCCCAGAGGTCCTCGATGGAGCCGCCCCCCCGAGTCAAAACCAGGACGTCCAGATCAGGCATAGTATTGAGGGCTTGGATAGCGGCCACTATTTCGTCTGCGGCCCCCTGGCCTTGCACTCTGACCGGAGAAATTAACACCTGGATATTGGGAAAACGGCGGTTCAGAATCTGAAGAAAATCCTGGATCGCGGCGCCGCTGGGAGAAGTCACCACGGCCAGTCGACGGGGCAGATAGGGTATCGGCAGCTTATATTGGGAATCAAAGAGACCTTCGGCGGCCAACCGGGTTTTGAGTTGTTCAAAGGCCTGAGCCAAGGCGCCCATGCCCAAGGGTTCCAGATAATCAACAATCAGCTGGTATTCCCCTCGGGGTTCGTATACCGTCAGCTGTCCCCGGCAGATAATTTTTAGGGAATCGGCCGGTTTCAATCGCATCGCCTGCAAATTGCTGCGAAAAATGACCACCCGCACCTGGCTGGTTTGATCTTTGAGGGTGAAATAACAATGTCCCGAATGAGGCGACCTCAGATTAGATACTTCACCGCTGACCCAAACCAGGGAAAACTCCCGTTCCAGATGATTCTTTATCATTCTGGTCAGGTCGGTGACGGAGTAAATGAGGGGGTATTCTGACAGCATGCAATTATGTGCAAACATTTATAGTAAGTATTCGATGATAACATATAAGCAAGAAACAAGCAAAGCATTTTAAATGGACCGGAGTTCTCGGAAAATTCCTTGGCGATTTGATGAAAATTTGATATCATTAGAACTAATTAGGAGTGGGAGGAATACCTATGTTCCAACTTGGTGACTTGGCTGTGTATCCGGCACATGGCGTTGGGGTGATTGAATCAATCGAAGATAAGGAGATTTCAGGCAATCATCAGACTTATTACATCATGCGGATATTAGATAATAATATGATCATTATGATCCCGACGGGTAATGCGGCGAATGTTGGTTTGCGGTGTATTATTGACAACCAGGCAGTCACTAATATCTATGAAATCTTGGCCAAAAAAGAACGGGTGGTGGAACATCAAACCTGGAATCGGCGTTATCGAGATTATATGGAGAAAATTAAGACTGGCTCTCTCTTTCACGTCGCCGAAGTTCTCCGTGACCTCACCCTCCTGAAGTTAGATAAGGATCTGTCTTTTGGCGAACGGAAAATGCTGGATACCGCTAAAAACCTATTAGTTAAGGAACTGTCCATCGCCGAAAAAAAAGAGGAAGATAAGATCGAAGAAAAAATAAACACCTTGTTAGAGATAACTTCCATTAGTTGACAGGCGCTGGAAAGACAAAATACTTGAGAGCGCCTGCAGCTCATAACCCCGGGTTACCAGAGAAACAGAGGTGATTGCGGTTGCTTCATAAAATTCTTGTGGGAGGGGCTTTAGGAAGTATATGTGCAGTTAGCGGCTACTTGATCGGGAGTCAGATCCCGCAATTGAAAGGACTGTGGTGGGCTGGTTGGGCAGGAAGCTTTATTGGGCTGCTGGTCGCCTGTCTCACTATGCAACTGGAACAGATCATCAAGCGAGTGCCGTTAAAGACAATTATTGGAGGCACCCTTGGTCTTTTTACCGGTTTAGGTATTGCCAAGTTAGCCAGTTATCCTTTTGACCAATTTTTAGAACTGCCCAATCTCCAGATCCCCTTATATATTTTCTTTTCAGCAATTTTTGGCTACATCGGCTTGATGTTAGGCGGCAAGAAGATGGAGGAGATCGCCTCCCCCCATTTTTTAGAGGGCCCTAAGTATTCGCGCCACCTGCCGAAATTATTGGATACCAGCGTTATTATTGATGGCCGCATAGCAGATCTGTGCGAGACGGGCTTTTTGGAAGGAGCCTTGATTGTTCCCAAGTTCGTCCTCAAAGAATTACAGTATATCGCCGATTCCCCCGATGATTTAAAACGTTTGCGGGGGCGTCGGGGTTTAGATATCCTCCAAAGGATCCAGAAGCAAAATCGGTTGCGAGTGGAATTCTTGGATACGGATATCGACCGGATGGATGTGGATTCCAAACTGGTGGAATTGGCTCTCAAGATGCATGCCAAAATCGTCACCAACGATTTTAACCTCAGCAAAGTAGCGCAGTTGCGAGGTATTGAAGTATTAAATATCAACCATCTGGCCAACTCTTTGAAATCCGCGGTCTTGCCGGGGGAGATGATGCAGGTGCAGATTCTCCGGGAAGGTAAATCCCAGGGGCAAGGTATCGCCTATATGGACGACGGCACCATGGTGGTTATTGAAAATGCCCGCCAATTTATCGGCAAAGAAGTTAATGTCGCAGTTACCAGCGTCTTACAAACCACTGCCGGACGCATGGTCTTTACTGAAATCCGGGACGACGGCGGTACCCAGGTCCGATCTTAATTTCCCTAAAAGCCTTCAGCGGTTAGCTTTCGGCAGTCAGCTTAATGATTTTGACCATTAAAATAGGTATTCGGTAAGTTACCAACATTTGATGATACCCCTAATTAATGTATTGGCTGAAAGCTGATTGCTGTTAGCTGAGCGCCTGCCCTTTCCTTTAATGACCCAAGTGGCTTTGAGCATCGAGGCCGAAGATCAGGGAGTCCGCCTGGATCAACTCCTGGCGCAGAAATTATCCTCGTTCTCCCGGGCTCGAGTGCAGAAATGGATTAAATGCGGCTTGGTCCGGGTCAACGACCTGGAACGGCCCGCCAACTACCGAGTACGCGCCGGCGACCAGTTAATCTGCACGATACCGGAAGTCCAGCCCTGGCATCTCGCCCCGGAAGCCATCCCGCTGGATATCTTATATGAAGACCATGACCTGGTGGTTCTCAACAAACCCCCAGGGTTGACGGTCCATCCGGGAGCGGGCCAACGCCACGGCACCCTGGCAAACGCCCTGCTGCACCATTGCCCCAACCTGGAAGGGATCGGCGACGTCCAACGCCCGGGATTGGTGCACCGTTTGGACAAGGATACCAGCGGGGTCATGGTGGTGGCCAAAACGGCAATGGCTCACCAGTTCCTTCTGATGCAATTCAAGGACCGGCACGTGGATAAAAGGTATTTGGCCCTGGTCTGGGGCAGTTTGACAGACAGTCAGGGCGAGATCAAATCGCCAATCGGCCGGCATCCCACCCAGCGACACAAAATGACGGTAACCACCCGGGGCGGACGGGAAGCTGCAACCTCCTGGCGGCGGGTGCAGGAGTATTCCGGGCCCTTGACCCTGCTGGAACTCAGATTGCACACCGGCCGGACGCACCAGATCAGGGTGCATATGACCTCTCTCGGGCATTCGGTGGTGGGGGATAAGCTATATGGGGGGGGGGAAAAACGGCTTCTCACCCTATCACCTGATATGAGGGAGCTGAGTTCCCTGGTCTACCGACAGCTGCTCCATGCCTGGAAACTACGGTTCAAACATCCCCGCCGGGACGAAGAGTTGGCTCTGACGGCTCCCCTGCCAGAGGATTTTCAAACAGTGCTGGATTTTTTGGCAGGCCACTCATGATTAAAGTGGCCTTGACGGGCGGAGTGGCCTCGGGTAAAAGCACTGTTGCCGCCCTGATGCAAGAGGCCGGTCTACCGGTACTGGACAGTGACACCATAGCGCGGCAGGCGGTGGCGCCCGGGAAGCCGGCCTGGCAGGCCTTGCGCCAGAACTTCGGAAAAGAGTTTTTTGAGCCGGACGGCTCGGTGGATCGCCAGGCATTGGCCCGGCATGTCTTCACCCGGCCTGAGGCCCGGCAAAAACTCAACCGGCTCTTACACCCTTGGATTGCTCAGGAACTGCAGGAGCGTCTGGTGCAGTTACAGTCCCAGGGAGAGCCGTTGGTCGTGGTGGAAATCCCACTTTTGTTTGAACTGGGCCTCGAAACCTTATATGACTGCATTATTGTAGTTTATGCCGATCTAACATCTCAGAAACAAAGACTGGTTCGGCGGGACTCCCGGGCGGCAGACGAAGTACAAGGTATCCTGGCGGCTCAAGGATCTCTCCGCCAAAAAGCCGTTCAGGCAGATTTTGTGGTGGACAACTCCGGGTCCGTTGCGGCAACCAGGGATCAGGTAAAAAAGATAATCGGGGAGTTAAGAAAACTGCTTGACAAAAAAGGTTAAAAAGATTACCGTGAAATTAAGCCTGCCTTCAGGAAATACGGTTTCCAACCGATACGAATATCGTGTTTGTCCATATCCGCAAGATAACAATCCAATAATTTCTGGTGGATCAGGCAATCATTCAGTTTCCATTTCCAATCTCAATATCCCGGTTTGCCTAATTGAAAGTAAAACATTTCTCGGGGAACCTTGTGCGCCTTGGTAAGCGTAAAAAGACAGTTTAAGAGTTCCTCGCACTCATTGGAAAATTGCAAACAATGCCGGATACCGTGCCGGGTATGGTGAAGCAGTGCATTAAGGTCATGTTCTGGAATCTCTTCTCAAGATTTACTCATTGTTCAGGAGAAAAAATTGGGATTTAGTAATTCCAGAACTTAATTTTTGGCAATAATAGATTCTACTCAAGAGGAAAGGCCGTGGCAACAAACGGGGAATTTATGAATTTAACGGAATTAAAAGAAAAGAAAATCGGGGAATTAGCGGGATTGGCCAGGGAGTTCAATATCGAAGGGGCCGCCGGTCTCCGCAAGCAGGAATTGATTTTCGCCATCCTGCAGGCTCAGACGGAAAAAAATGGCTTCATCTATGGCGAAGGCGTATTAGAGATTTTGCCGGATGGCTTCGGTTTTTTGCGTTGTCCTGATTATAACTATCTTCCGGGACCGGATGACATCTATGTCTCTCCTTCCCAAATCCGGCGTTTTAGTCTGCGCACCGGCGATACTGTTTCCGGCCAGATCAGGCCTCCCAAGGAAGGCGAACGGTATTTTGCCCTTTTAAAAGTAGAATCCATCAACTTTGAAGATCCGGAAAGCACCCGGGATAAGATCCTCTTCGACAACCTGACGCCATTATATCCTGATGAAAGGTTGGAATTGGAAACTGGTCGGGACAATTTTCCCGGCCGGATTATGGACTTGATGACTCCCATCGGCAAGGGTCAGAGAGGTCTTATTGTGGCTGCGCCCCGCACCGGCAAGACCATGTTACTGCAAAGCCTGGCTAATAGCGTGGTGACAAATCATCCGGAAGTAGTCCTCATTGTCTTGCTGATCGATGAGCGGCCCGAAGAAGTGACTGATATGCAACGGTCGGTGAAGGCCGAAGTGGTCAGTTCTACTTTCGATGAACAGGCCCAGCGCCATGTGCAGGTGGCCGAGATGGTTTTGGAAAAAGCCAAACGACTGGTGGAACACAAGCGGGATGTGGTCATCCTCCTGGATTCCATAACCCGGCTGGCCCGAGCTTATAACACGGTGGTGCCGCCCAGCGGCAAGATCTTGTCCGGCGGGGTGGACTCCAACGCCCTGCACCGTCCCAAAAGATTTTTCGGCGCGGCCCGAAATATTGAAGAAGGCGGCAGTCTGACCATCATTGCCACGGCACTCATCGATACCGGCAGCCGGATGGATGAGGTTATTTTCGAAGAATTCAAAGGTACGGGCAACATGGAGATTCATCTGGACCGCAAGTTGGTGGAAAAGCGAATCTTCCCCTCCATTGATATCAACCGCTCGGGCACCCGCAAAGAAGAACTGCTCATTAATCAGGATGATCTCAACCGGGTGTGGATCCTGCGCAAACTCCTATCGCCGCTCAATCCCATTGATAGTATGGAATTTCTCTTGGAAAAGATGCGGGGCACCAAAAACAATGCAGAGTTTTTGGCTTCTATGAGCCGCTAAGACGGCCCAGCCCTGTGTGCCGACCGCACCATTAAACCCGACCCCATTATCACCCTGGTATCTACCGCCACTGGAGTCTCCTTCTGATAATGAACTTTGGTTGATAAATAATATTTGCCTTTCCCTGAAAATTTCAATCTTTTCAGCTTGACAAGATGTTTGTCCTAAAGGTTACAATGCAGGTGTAGCCGCTTGCCCAAAATGATCTAGCCTCTTCCTGCGAACCCGGGCGACGTGAAAGGGAAGGGACTTTTGGCAATTTCTATGGGATAAGGCTATGGGCCAGGGGCTACGGGTAAAAACCTTAGCTCTTAACCAAAGCCTCTGATTACAGCTGATTTTCCCTAGTTTGTTGTGGTATGCCCCATGATCATTGGTATGATTCAGGTGATAGCTGGGGCCTTTAGCGCCCTGACGTGGGGATGTTTTCCCTTTAATTTCCGAACGGAGACAAGCGATGGAACTTCCAGAACTCAAATCGGCAACGGTCGATATCGTGGTGGACAATTTTATCGATGTCTTTGAGCCTTCATTGCCTGGGGTAGTGGAACGGGTAACCCCCGGACGTTTGAAAAAACCTTTAATCGCGGCCCATGGTTTGGCTATGTTAATTAGCGCCCAGCAGAATGGTCAGACCAGGCGCATTCTCATGGACACATCAAATTCGCCGCTGGTGCTCTTCAACAATCTGGAAGCTTTAGAAATACCGGTGGATGAGATTGATGCTCTTTTCTTGAGCCATGGTCACCCGGACCATTATGGCGGATTAGGGGAACTCTTGAAGCGTCGTCAGTCTCCTCTGAACATTCACCTGCACCCGGGCAGCTATGTGCCCAAACTCTTGATCACCCCCAAAGGTCGGGTGGGACCATGGACCTTGGGGCGAGATGACCTGCTGCAGGCTGGCGCCAGGTTACAGGAGAACACCGAACCAACGTTGGTGGCCGGCATGGCGTTGATTACCGGCCCGATTCAGGCCAGCATCGATTACGAGACACCATTGCCGGGTCCGAAACGCCTGGTGGACGGGAAGGAAGAAAAGGATGATTTCCGGGATGAACAGGCCCTGGTCATGAACATCAAAGACCGGGGGCTGGTTGTCATTGCGGCCTGCTCACATCCCGGCATCACCAATATGGTCAGATATGCTCAGAAACTGACCGGAGAGACCAAGGTGGCGGCGGTCATCGGGGGATTTCACTTAACTGCCGGCGGCCCCCAATTAATCCACAATACCATTCAGGGATTAAAAGATCTGGATATTGATCTCATTGTCTCAGGCCATTGCACCGGCTTCCGGGCCCTGACCCAGTTAGCGGCCGCTTTTCCAGAAAAATTCATGGTCAGCGTGGTTGGCACACGGGTGACCATCAGCTAGACTTTGGGAACCGGACGGCTACTTGAAACTAAGGCAAGTCTGCTCATCGGCAGCTATGTCCAGATCGAACATACGGCGGCCGTCCGGTCGCTCAATAACGGCATAGCGATGGATATTTGACAGCATATACGTGGTAACACGAATATTTTCCAATTGCTCTAGAATCTTGTTCAAATAATCATAACATTGGTGCTCGGTGTCCATTTCCAAAGTCATTAGGCTAATATAACCCATAATAACCTGCAAATATTGGTTCAACTTATGGGCCATGGTATTGCTGATTTCGGTGACGCCCATCAACCGCTCCTCTTCTAAGACCCGTCCCGCCAGATTCCGATTATCATGCATGTCTTCAACTAAAAGAACCAGCCGCTCCCCGTGGGAATTGACACCGGGAAGAGACAAACTACGGCAAAAGAGTTTCTGGCTTTTTCGAGTCAGGACAATTTTGCCGTCGCTCAGGTGCTCCAGGGGTTTTCCTGGGAAATCTTTGATCTGAGGACCCGGACTCGGAGAACAATTCGCTATATTCAGGTCAGGGAGCAGCAGATGATACATTTCTCCCTGGGCTTTCTGGCAGTCTAAATTGAACAGTTGGCAGGCAGCATCGTTGGCATAGCAAAACCTGCCCTGTTCATCAAAAATGAGCACTGCCACAGGGATAAACTGGAGAATATCTTCAGAAGGCTTCATAAGACCTCATTTATCGGGCCGTCTGTTTGTTGACGATACTTATTCTTGTTAGTGTTGCGGCAGAATGATTGGCTAACCAAAGGGACTCCCCTAGAAGCAATAAAGAGCAATTACATCTCCTCCCCCCAGCGAGAAAATGGGGCACACGGTCATGTCTGTAAAAATCATACTTTCTATATCATTTAATAATTTTTTTAACTATTAATAAAAGTTAACTTTATTGGGTTAATGGCTGGCGGTCATTTTCAGGGATTCTGATGGCTTTCAGGATCCGCAACTTGAATGAGACTTTTTAGATAGCTTATCACAAAAAAGCCAGGAAGCAAAACTTGAGAGTTACATCGGCAGAAAAGGGAAATTAATTAAATCGCGCCCGCCGGCAGCCCGGCCCTGGACTTGGAAGCAAAAAGAGTGACAAGGTTGGAACGGTGTGATATTTTTTGAGAAATAAGCTTTTTTAGATAAAGATCATGAAAATCAGTATCGCACAACTTAATCCCACTGTTGGTGACCTGAGGGGCAATACGGGCCGAGCGGCGGAGTTGTTTGTCAAGACCGCGGGCACTGCCGATCTCATTGTCTTTCCAGAGCTTTTTCTGGTGGCCTATCCACCCCGGGACCTGTTGGAGAAACCGGGTTTGATTGCCGGCGTCACCAAGGCAGTGGCTGAGTTGACCCAATTATCCCGCCTTCATCCGGAGACGGGTTTGGTGGTTGGGGCGCCCATGCCCACGGATTTAGCCAGCGGCAAAGGGTTATATAATGCCGCCCTGCTGATTTTTCAGGGTCAGGTGAGTTTGCAGGCCAAATCCCTGCTGCCCAGCTACGATGTCTTCGATGAAACCCGCTATTTCGCTCCCCCCGCCCACGTCCAGGTCTTCCCCTTCAAAGATGAAATTCTTGGCATATCCATATGCGAAGACGCCTGGTATGAGTATGAAAGGAACTCACGCAAATTATATCCCTTTAACCCCATCC
Organism: uncultured delta proteobacterium; assembly: GCA_963780995.1. Taxonomy (GTDB): domain Bacteria; phylum Desulfobacterota; class Desulfobaccia; order Desulfobaccales; family Desulfobaccaceae; genus Desulfobacca. Next base: position 55,625 of record CAWAEI010000027.1, on the reverse strand, counting down.
AGGAGTTGGCCCGGCAAGGCGCCACCGTGCTGATTAACATCTCAGCCTCACCTTTTTTTTGCGGCAAGGAAGAGATCCGCTGGCAACTCATACAGCAGCACTGCCAAAAATACCACATCCCCTTTATTTACGCCAATCAGGTGGGCGGCAATGATGAACTGATTTTTGACGGCTGTAGTCTGGCCCTGAATGCCCAGGGAGAGCCTTTAAGGGTTTGGCCGGCGTTTGCCGAAGCGGTGGAAACCGTGGATTTGAGCCAACCGGGGGCGCCGCGGTGTTTTCAACCCATGGAAAAAATCGCGTCGTTGCATGAGGCGTTGATCCTGGGGCTGCGGGATTATTTGCGGAAATGCGGGTTCACCAAGGCGGTGATAGGACTTTCCGGCGGCATCGACTCCGCGGTTACCTGTTATCTGGCCCAACGAGCGGTGGGACCGGAAAACGTCCTGGGAGTAATCATGCCTTCCCTGTATTCCTCCCCGGGCAGCATTAGCGATTCCCAAAAACTGGCCCAGAATTTGGGAGTGAAGACCGTTACCATTCCAATCACGCCGATTTATCAGGCTTATCTGGCAGCCTTGGATGAACGTTTTCCGGTTACGGACTTAGATGTCGCTTTGGAAAACATCCAGGCCCGGGTGCGGGGCAATATCCTCATGGCCTTTTCCAATAAATACGGTTATCTGGTGCTGTCAACGGGAAATAAAAGTGAACTGGCTGTGGGATATTGCACGCTCTACGGGGATATGAGCGGCGGGCTGGCGGTAATTTCCGATGTTCCCAAGACCATGATCTATGAACTGGCCCGCTATATCAACCGCCAGGGGGAGCTGATCCCCGAAGAGATCTTGACCAAAGCGCCCTCCGCGGAACTGCGCCCGGACCAGAATGATCAGGATACCCTGCCACCCTATGAGATTCTGGATCAGGTACTGGAATATTATATTAATGACGGCCTGGCCCTCCAGGAGATTGTGGCCCGGGGTTATGATCCGGGGGTTGTCCGCTGGATTATGCGGGCGGTGGACCGCAACGAGTATAAACGCCGCCAGGCGGCTCCCGGCTTGAAGGTTACCTCCAAAGCCTTCGGCAGCGGCCGGAGGATGCCCATTGCGGCCCGTTACGAGATCTAAAGGGTTTGAGCCGGTCGGGAAGTATGGTAGAGTAAAGGAAGTTCTGAGTTCTGAGTAAAAGATAGAAGACATTGTCTGACAGAAATTCCTTCGAGATTAGAGGGGGATAGGGAGAAAAGACGGCCATGAAAGTGTATGTGCCTAAAAATTGCGAACATTGTTATGGGCGGGGCTGTGTGTGTGAAGAAGACATGAACTATCTGCCTCCGGAGTTTCTCCTCAGCGAGGAGGAATATCAACAACTGCCGCTCCCAGGAAAAAGAGAAGTGGGTCATTGTCTCCACCTGCGGCTGTCTTCAGGAATAAGTGGATTCTCTCATGAGTTGATAAGCTAAAAGGGCGGGGCGGCACGCCCTGTTGGATTTTATACGGGAGAGGAGTTATGCGGTCTGAGCCGGTATTAGTGACGGGATCGACGGGATATGTGGGGGGCAGGTTGATCCCACAATTATTAGCCGCGGGCTACCGGGTCCGGGCTCTGGGACGTTCTCTGGGAAAACTCAAATGCCGTCCCTGGGCCAGCCATCCGGCCGTAGAACTGGCCCAGGGAGATGTGCTGGAGTTAGAATCCCTGGAGCAGGCGGTCCGGGGATGCTGGGCAGCTTATTATCTGGTGCATTCCATGGTGGCGGCGCCCGACACCTATACTGCAGCCGATCGCCAGGGAGCCCAGAACATGGTGCGGGCGGCGGCCGCGGCCGGTTTGAACCGCATTATCTATCTGGGGGGGCTGGGAAAACCGGAGGACCCCAACCTGAGCGAGCACTTGCGCTCCCGCACCGAAGTGGCCAGGATTCTCCAGTCCGGCCCGACGCCGGCGACTTTCCTGAGGGCGGCCATGATTCTGGGTTCCGGCAGCGCCTCCTTCGAAATTTTACGCTACCTGGTGGACCGACTGCCGGTAATGACCACTCCCACCTGGGTGCGCAATCCGGTGCAACCCATCGCCATCAGCAACGTCTTAAACTACTTGCAGGGATGTTTGGAACACGACGAGGTCCTGGGACAGACCTTTGATATCGGCGGACCGGACATCCTGTCGTATCAGAAGTTATTTCGCATTTACGCCGAAGAGGCCGGCCTGCCCAAACGACTAATCATCCCGGTGCCGGTGCTGACGCCCACCTTGAGTTCTCTGTGGATTCATCTGGTGACGCCGGTGCCTTCGACCATTGCCCGCCCCCTGGCCGAAGGTCTGCGCAATCCCGTCATCTGCCAGGAGAACCGCATCCGGGAGATTATGCCCCAAAAGCTCCTGACCTGCCGGGAGACCATCCGGCTGGCTTTGGAAAAAATGAAGATGCAGCAGGTTGATACCTGTTGGACCGATGCCAGTGGGCCGCTGCCCCCGGAGTGGGTATACTGCGGCGACACGGTGTACGCGGGCGGCACCATTCTGGAATGCGGCTTTCGTCTCAGGATGGAGGCCAGCCCGGCGGAGGTGTGGGAACATATCGTCCGGATCGGTGGAGACAACGGCTACTTTTTCGGCGAGGCGCTGTGGAAAATGCGGGGCGGGGTGGATCGTCTCCTGGGGGGCATCGGCTTCCGGGGTGGCCGCCGGCACCCCACGCAGCTGTATGTGGGGGACGCCCTGGATTTCTGGCGGGTGCTGGAGGTGGAGCCAGAGCGGCGCCTCAGGCTCCTGGCCGAAATGAAGGTGCCCGGCGAGGCGATTCTGGAGTTCAGTATCACTCCTCTGGGACAGAACCTGGTGGAAATACAAGAACTTTCCCGATTCCTGCCCCGGGGGCTGGGCGGTATCCTCTACTGGTACAGCGTCTATCCCCTGCACCAATATATCTTTGGCGGTATGCTCCAAGGCCTGGCCCGGAAAATCGGCCGGCCCATTGTGGCCGGTCCGGAGCGGTTCACGCCGAAGCTGCCCCAGGCGTGCCCGGTGCCGAAAGCCAGGGGTTAGTGGTTAGGTTCCGGTTTTCGGTTAAAAACATCTCCCGGTGACTCAGTATTTAGAAGTGCAAAAACATCTTAGATAACCGACACAAGGTCCGGGAGCTGGCGGCCGGCGCCGATGGTATTCAGGTAATCAAAATCGAGTCGGCCGGCGGCTATTTCCTCGAGCCAGGCGCCGGCACAGCACGATTGGGCGTCTTTTCCAATATTTTTTTCTTTCAGTTTATCTGCTTGATTTTCCTTGTTATTTTCCTTTACAAGGGATGCTTTTCCCGGTAATTTCCCGCTTTTTTCCCACTGCTTAAAAAGACGGTTTTTGGTTCCCAGTTTCCGGTTTGTGTGCTTTGGGTCTGGACAGGAGTTCACCGGCAAGACGCCGGCACCATTTTTTTCTGTTAAGGTCAGACCCGGAAGCAATTGCTGCAGGAGGTCCAGGTCTTCCTGGGAAACGGGAGATGGGGGTGCAGCCGCCGTATCCGGACAGGGGGATAAAAGGGTCCCGGCCAGGGACTGGCGACTGGCGGCAAGGACCTGAGGATCGTGGGGCAGGAGGCTATCCTGGGCAGCCCACTGGGGGGAGGCCAGGATCTGGTAGACGACCTTATCGTCCAGGTGGAGATCCTGTTTCAGGATGAGGTTGATGAGGCGGGTCCCCTGCTGGATGGCCTGGAGCACCAGCCTGCCGTTGCCTTCGGCCTGGGCGGCCTTGGCGGTCTGCATGGCCATTTCCGCGGCCTGGCTGAGCCAAAACAAGCAGCCCTGGCGCAGATTGTCCTGAAGCTGGTCTTTAGCCCCGTTGACTTTGGCCTGCAGGTGGGCCTTGTGGCGGTGCAGGGCCGAGGTGCTGAGGTTGTACTGCTGGCTGAGGGCAGTTAGGGTGGTGGACCCGGTGACTAAGGCCTGGTCGATGACTTGACGCTGGGGGTGATTACAGACGGTGCAGGACATGGTGGGCCTCCTTTGGAGTTCTGAGTTAATGGTTAAAAGATGCAATGGGCTGGCAGCGTTCAGCTATCAGCTAAAAAAGAAAACTACTATCTGATCTGAGCTTGTAACAGATTAAAGAGGGGCAGGACAGGACAGATGAGACAGATGTCACAATAAAGTTTGACTTGAGAAGTATGAAAGACTAATGTTTTGGGCAAAGGTGATCCGCCCAAGCCGGCCGGTCGGGTTCGGCGGGCCGCATCATAATTAGTTTCTGTCCGGAAACGGCTATTTTTCACAATAGCGGCGTCAATCGGCAGGCTTATTGGTGCGGCGAACGAATGTTCGCCTCCGCACAAGCCTTTGATTTCCTTGATCTTGCAGAAAATATCTCATTTCCAGATCAGAAACTACATTAGTTCTCATGATAGTTTCCGGATGAGAACTAATTAAGTCGGCATGAAGATTTAGGCTTCTGAGAAAAAAGGTTGACACCCGGTCCGGGTGACTCTAATTTTAAGGTAACATTTATAAAGGAGGGCATCTGATGAAACATTCCAAGCTGTTAAAGGCGATTTTGCTGCTGGTATTTTTGTTCTCGTTAGTGGGTTGTTCTTCCGGGCCATCGGCAAAGGATATCATTGGAAAATGGGAGAACACCAAATTTTCGAATGTATGGATGGAATTTTATGCGGATATGTCCTCGACGGGCGGGAAATGGTCGATAACTAAGGATGGCAAGGTTAAGATCGAGAATGCGGATGGAACATTGGTAACGGCCATTCTGAAAGACGGCAAGTTGATATTCGAAGAATTTGGCGAAAACGGTGTGTTTGTTAAAGAAGCCAGTAAAAAAGAATAGCCTTGCTGTTTCCCCTCGGGGCATGACACCCAAGAAGCATGAAAAAGGCCCACAGGCGGGGGCGTCTGTGGGCCTTTTTATAGTCGAAACCAAAAGAGCTTCTGGCAAGCCCGATATTATCATCCTGAACGAAATGAAGGATCTTAACTCATTACAACATTAGATTCTGCGCGACGCGCAGAATGACAATCAGAGAAAAAACGACTTTGGCAAGAGCTTCTTTGGGCAACTAGAACAGGCGGGCTCTGAAGCAAACGGGCTTTACTGAGAGGGAGACCAAGAGGCACAGGAGGGACCATGCCTGGACATGGTTGTGATATCGGCTTGATCGGCCTGGGGGTTATGGGCCGGAATTTCGTCTTGAACATGGCGGATCATGGCTGCGCGGTGGCGGTCTATAACCGGAGTGCGGAAAAAACCCGGGAATTTATGGAACAAGAGGTGGGCTCCCGGGATATCCGGCCGGGTTACACCCCGGCGGAATTTGTGAAGCTGTTGCCGCGGCCCCGGTCCATGATAATTCTGGTTTCAGCCGGTCCGGCAGTGGATGCGGTTATTGAGGAATTACGGCCATATCTGGAACCAGGCGATCTGATTATTGACGGGGGCAACTCCCATTTTACGGACACGGACCGGCGAAGCCAGGCCCTGGGTGAGCAGGAGTTCCTGTTCATGGGCCTGGGTATTTCAGGTGGGGAGTCAGGAGCGCGCCAGGGCCCGAGCCTGATGCCGGGCGGCCCCAAGGAGGGGTATGCCAGGGTCGAGCCCATACTGGTTGCCGTCGCAGCCAAGGTAAAAGGCGATCCCTGCGTGGCCTACCTGGGGCCGGGAGCCGCCGGCCACTATGTCAAGATGGTGCATAACGGCATCGAGTACGGCCTGGAGCAGCTTCTAGCCGAAACCTACGATCTGCTGAAACTGGGGATAGGCCTGAATTACGACGAATTGAGCGAAGTGTATGCCCGCTGGAACGAAGCGGAACTCCAATCATATCTGGTAGAAATAACAGCGAAAATCTTCCGGCAGGTTGATGACCAAACCGGGCAGCGGGTGGTGGAGGTGATTGTGGATGTGGCCAGGCAAAAAGGGACCGGCATCTGGACCTCGCAGGAGGCTAAGGATTTGCGGGTGCCGGCGCCTACCATTGATCTGGCGGTGACCATGCGGTGTTTGTCGGAGTTTAAGGAGGAGCGGCAGGTCGCCAGCCGGTTGCTCACCGGGCCGGCGCCCGGTCCAACAGCTGATCGGGAAGTCCTGGTGAACCAGATTAAGAATGCCCTCTATGCCGCCACCGTTGTCACCTACGCCCAGGGGTTGGCCTTGCTGCGCCGAGCTTCCACCATTCACGGCTATAGTCTTGACCTGGAAACAGTGGCCCGAGTTTGGCGAGGGGGCTGTATTATCCGCGCCGCCCTTTTGGAAGATATCCGATCGGCCTATAAAAAGCAGGTGGATCTGCCGAATCTTCTGGTGGACGACCACCTTGGCCGGGAGATCATGAACCGCCAGGCCGACTGGCGCGCCGCGGTGCAGCAGGCCGTGGCCTGGGGCCTGCCGGTGCCGGGGCTGGCCGTGTCCCTGGCCTATTTTGACGCCTACCGCCGCTTCCGTCTGCCCGCCAACCTGATTCAGGCCCAGCGTGATTTTTTCGGGTCGCACAGCTATGAGCGGATCGACAGGCCGGGGGCTTTCCATACGGAGTGGGAAGGTTCTTAACGAACCTAACTAGTTTCTGTCCGGAAACGGCTATTTTTCACAATATCGGCGTCAATCGGCAGGCTTATTTGTGCGGCGAACGAATGTTCACCTCCGCACAAACCCTTGATTTCCTTGATCTTGCAGAAAATATCTTGTTTCCAGATCAGAAACTACATAAGTTCTCATTATAGTTTCCGGATGAGAACTAACTACCGAACTTTTTTAAGTCACCACCTTACAGGCATATTGGAGGGAGTAAGAAGATGGATGATGAAACCAAAGCTCACCTGGAAGAATTGAATAAGCGAATCGCCGGCACCGACAACGTTTTGACGATATGAAATGGTATTTCAGCGGTGTGGTTTCTTCAAAGTAAGGTCTGTTCCAAGCTTGGAAATGGTTCGGGAAGGAGAATCCCATGCAGTTGCCTAAAAAAGGCGAAGAAGTGCCGCTGCCGAAGATTAAGGAGATTTGTGAACATTCCGGGCTCCAGGACTTGTGGAACAAGATTGCCAACGATCCGCCACCCAAACCTTTTAAGAGTGACGGATGTTCCATGTGGTTCGATATCTGGCACGGGGTGAACCTGTATCCCGCCTGCTTCCTCCACGACCTGAAATACTGGGCCGGCTATCCGGACGAGGAAGTGGCCCGCCTGATTGCCGATGCCGAGTTGATGATCGACGTGGCACGTTTACTCAAGGCCACCGCCCTGGCCGAGACCATGTTCCACGGGGTCAGGGTGGGCGGCCATGAGATCTTCAAGCAGTCCTTTTCCTGGGGATTTGGGCGGATTTAGGCTGAGCAGAACCGACTAGGCAAAACGGAGGTTTTCTGGCAATGGCAGACGCATTGTCCCGCACTACCAAGCATTTGTCCCACCTTTATTACCTGCCTCACCCTTCAGCCCCTACGGCCCAGGTTAGAAGTAGATTTTTCACCAGATAATGCGGACACCGCCGAGATCCTGGAGGGAGAAAGGCAGGGTGTGGGTCAGGGCGCCCATAAACATGAGATTTTTGGGGACATCCAACTCTTTGGAGAGGGCGTCGACGCTGGCGGGGGTAAATTCTCCTTTTCGGCCCTGATATTCAATCTTCAGGTCCGGGTGCAGTTCTCGGATGATTTGGATATTACGATGGATATTCAAATCAGCCCCAGGGTCTTCCCGGGTGTAAAAGCGGAAAATGAGGACGTTCTGGCAGTCCTCGTTGCGGCTAAGATAATCGAAGGCCTTGATCATCCGGGGCAGGGCTCCCCAGCCCACGAAGACCACCGCCCGGACATTGTATAGGTCTTCGATTTTTTTTTCGACACCCAGGCGCCAAAAATTGATGCGGGTCAGACCCTTATCGATGAGCTTGAGGATGCCCCGCATGATGGGGATGCGCAGATACGTGATAATACCGCCGATGACGGCCGGAACGAAATAGACGGCAAAGTAATAGAGATAATTGACATCCAAAATGATATTGCCGACGAGGCCGACCGTAGTAGCAAAAGCCCCTAAAATGACGGTGGTCCAGCCGGCGACATAGGTCCGTTTTAATTCGGCGCGGTTTAACTTCAAGAGCATATTGCCGATGGCAAAAGCGGTCATCACTCCCAGGAAGGAGATGACATAGACGCCCTCCAGCAAAAGAATATCACCCCGGGTCAGATACAGGATGGAGAGGCAGAGAAGCATAAATCCCAGGATAACGTAGTGATAACTCTGCCAACGGTTGGATCTCAGGAGAAATTGCGGGAAACACTGATCCAAGGTCATCCGGTGCACCAGGCCCCCCACGCCGACGTAGCCGGTGAGCACGGCGCCGGACAGCACCAGAAAAGCGTCGATGGCAATAAGGGTTTTCATGCTCTCACCGCCCACCACCCCCCCCAGGAAGACGAGAAGATCTTCCTGATGGGCCACGAGATCAGGCATCGGTTGTATCCCTAGTGCTAAGAGGGCAATCAGGGGATTAAAAATGATGACGGCCAACCACATATTGCGCAAGGTGAGGCGAAAGACGCCGGGTTTCTGGGCCTCAACGTAGTTGGCGGAGCTTTCAAACCCACTGACCCCCAGCAAGGCGGCGCAGAAGCCGAAGAACAGGGCCTTGGGCCAATTGCCCCGCTGTTGAAAAAGCTCCCAGTTATGCCACCAGAGATCGGCAAAACTGGTGACCGCGTTAGCCCAGAGGATAAACAGGGTGAGAGTCGCCAGATGCAATAAAAAAATGACCAGGGCCACCCGGGCGGAATCGGTAATGCCCAGGATGTTGAGACCGGCAAAGATGATGATAATAACCGCGGTGACGACCATGACCGGCAGGACCGGTAACACGGCATGGAGATAAACGGCGGCGGTTTTGGCGGAAATGACGGCGGTGGCCATATAGGACAGGAGGGTCAGACAGGCCGCAAAGGAGGCGTCAAACTTGCGGGTGGAGTTGAGCAGGCAGTTGTAGACCCCGCCGTCCAGGGGCAGGGCCTCCACCACTTCGGTATAGATCTTGCGGTAGAGATACAACACCAACCCCACCAGCAGCAAGGCCACCGGGGCCATGAAGTGGGCAAACATAATCGCCGTGCCGGAAACGTAGAGGATGGAGGAGGTGATGTCATTGCCGCAGATGGTGGTGGCCAGCCAGGGGCCTAAACGTTCTTTCTTATCCTCGCCCAGGAGCAGTTGTTCCGGCGACGGGGTTGTGGAAGAAGGGGTGGGAAATTCTCCTACTTTGGCTTCCGGCATCTGTACCACCTTGTGAAAATGTTGATTCCACTCCCGAGAGCTTGTACTTTTAGGCACATTTAAGATATCACTTTAAATTTCCAATGGAAATAAAATTTTTAGGGGTTAGGGAAAAAATTTCCTGACCAGATGATAAAAAAGGAACAGGAGCATAAAAATCCTGCTTGACAAAGCCTCAGCCTGGTTTATAGTAGGAAGAATATCTGCAGCCGAGATCCATGCAACCGCATGGATACGGGGGACCCGAGTTATTGGGGCGTATTCCATAACAGGATAGGGCACTTCCAAGCCCGAGCCCGACAGCTAACCTCGTAGGCATTTGGAAGGGCAATTGCACGGAAAGATTACCGCTGCCTTGCCAGCGGTTTTTTTGTGCCCTGCCGGCCAGCCTCTCGGGATTTCATTTTTGCAAGAAAGGCCATTAATGAAATTCACGGTCCTGTTCATCCTCAATCTCAGCTTAGTAGTCTTATTTTTCTACCTCCTGCGCCGCCCGAATCTACTCTCTTATCCGCACCAGGGGCGAGTCTGGCTCACCTGGTTCGCGGTGGCCATCATCACCTTGATGGACGAATTTACCTCGGTCTTTTACGCGCCGGCGGAATCCTACCGGTTCATCGGTCTGAGCGCCATCGTCTTCATCGCCCTGACTTCTTTGCTGATTCGTTTTCTCTGCACCCGTCTGGTGGAGATCGCCGAGGTTCTGGAACAACACCACCTCATCGGCGGCGGGGTCTATTCGTTTTCCTACCTGGTCCTGGGGCCGTTGATATCTTTCGTGGCCGTGGCCTCCATCATGGTGGATTATATCCTCACGGCTTGTATTTCTTCGGTCAGTGCGGTCCAGAATGCCGCCTCCTTTTTTTCTCTCTCGCCCCTGGCTCTGATCATTGCCGTGCTGGTCATCATCTGGGCCATGGCCGGGCTCAATATCCTGGGAATTCGAGAAAATGCCCGCTTCGTCTTCGTTATCTTCCTCCTGGCCGCCTTCGTCATGCTTAATCTCATTGCTTCCGGCCTCCTGGCCCTGGACAGCGACTCCTGGTTGCGTCTAAAGCGCTCGGTACATGAGGCTGGCGCCACCTTCCAAACCGGCTCCTGGATCGGGAACTATGACAAGTTCATATCTCATATCGCTTTTTGTATCCTGGCCTACTCCGGGGTGGAATCCGTTCTGCAAACGGCTGGTTTGGTAAAGGGCTGGCGGGAAATCAGCAAGGCCTATTGGTTTCTGGCCGGCACCGTGGGCCTGGTCACGCCTCTGGTGGCTGCCCTGGCTTTATCCGCTCCCATCGACTTTGCCCAGCATGAAGGGGACCTCATTACCTATTATGCCACCATGCTCAACGGGGCGCCCTTTGGGATTGCGGTGGCGGCGCTGGCCAGCCTGACCTTAATTCTGGCGGTAAACACGGCTTATGTGGCCTCCAGCGAACTGATGGAACGGGTGGCACACCGTTATGGGTTCGAGTGGCTCATCGCCACCAACAGCCGTCAGTCCCTGTATCGGATTCACCTCCTCAGCGCCGCCTTTTTTTCGCTGGTCATCTTTATCACCAGTGGCAGCCAACAAATCCTGGCGGATATGTACGCCCTGGGTTTAGTGGCCAGTTTTTGTATTAATATGGGGGCGCTCATCATCTTCCGGTACTTCAAAGGCCGGACAGACAGGCAATATTACACCAACCGGTTGGGCACCCTGATCCTCTGGGTCATCCTGGTAAGCTGCTTCATTTTCCTGGCGATAGACAAGCCCCACGGCACCATGCTGTGGGCCTCGGTAACCGCCCTGGTGCTGTTGGGCGGCATCCTGGTGGCCAGGAAACGGGGACCGGAACTGAAGGAATTGGGTCTTACCGATACCCATATGGATCTCGTCCTCTACCTGGCGGAGGCTGAGGCCAAAGACCTGCATATTATCTTTCGCCGGCCACAAGAGCGGGCTCTGGCCGAGTCAGCTAATAATGAGGCCTATATCTCTTTCTACACCCCTCGTTTGGGTTCACCCCCCAAGTTAGCGCCGCATCACTTTCGCTTCCCCAGTTCCCGGGCAGGGCTTTTTCATGACATGGCAAGCCTGCTCAGGGTGGTGGAATACGAACTGGCGGGGTGGGAGATCAACGTGCACATCGGCTGGCCCATGTCCTCCTGGCTGGACCGTCTGGCCATTGGCGTCATGGTGTTTAATCTCATTCGCCTGCCGCGGCTTTTTCCCCAGTTTAATTTTGAAATACTCTACCGGCGGAAGAGCGAGGGCATTATAAACCATTAGAGAGAGACAGAAGTATAATAGTAGCCATAAACTAACCTTGCTGGCTGTTCTAACCCGGTCCCGAAAGATTGTTAGTATCAGTCACCAAAAAAATATCGCATTGGGATAAATGTGGCGTAAGAGCAGTAAGTAAGGTTTCAAATACGAGCTTGACATTTCTTCGAATTTGCCTAATATCAATGAAACACTTGTGCAGCCGAAGTCCATGAAGGAAATGGATACGGGGGACCCGAGAATTTGGGGCGCATCGCCTTTGGCGTAGGACAACCTCATCGGTCCGAGCCCGGCAGCTAACCTCGTAGGCGACGATGGGGAGAAACCTTCCGGACCAATCCGGAGGCGTGACCTCCCGTACCTGGTTTGGGGGTTTTTTTATGAGCACTGAACGCAAGGCGGACGAAGGGAATCCGTCCGCAGTAATTCCCAGCACTCCTTCTGAGACAGTCCCACACCACCGACCCTTCAGAAAAAAAAGATCTTAAAAGAAAAGTCATCTTAGCACTCGGCGCCCTGGGCGTAGTCTATGGCGACATCGGCACCAGTCCGCTGTACACGGTCAAAGAATGCTTCCACGGCCCGCACGCCATGTCCCTCACCCAGGATAACATCCTGGGGGTCATGTCCCTGATTTTCTGGTCGCTGACGGTGGTGGTGACCATTAAATACGTCATGTTCATTTTGAAGGCCGACAACCATGGGGAGGGCGGGATTTACGCCCTGGCGGCGTTGTTTTTAAGCAAGGGACGGCAGAGCGTTTCACCCCGCACGGTTAATCTGCTGGTGCTCCTGGCCATCTTTGGCGCCGCCCTGCTGTACGGCGACGGCATTATTACCCCGGTCATCTCCGTGCTGTCCGCGGTGGAAGGACTGAATGTGGCCACCACCGCCGCCGAACCGGTTGGTCCTGCCCATTTCCTGCGCCGTTCTGGCGGGCCTGTTTTTGTTTCAGAGCCTGGGCACAGAGCGCATCGGTAAAGTCTTCGGCCCCATCATGTTGTTTTGGTTTTCCTCCATAGCCGTCCTGGGGCTGGCCCAGATATTTCGCCGGCCCGAAATTCTGGCGGCCCTGGACCCGCGTTATGCCGTGAACTTTTTTGCCACCAACCGCTTGCACGGGATTGTGGTCCTGGGTGCGGTAGTGCTCTGTCTGACCGGGGGGGAGGCCCTGTATGCCGACCTGGGCCATTTTGGACGCGGGCCTATCCGCCTCTCCTGGATCAGCCTGGTCTTTCCCGCCCTCCTGCTCAATTATTTCGGCCAAACCGCCCTGCTCCTGGAAAACCCCCAGGCAACGGCCCACCCCTTCTATGAACTAGTGCCCCGGGCTCTCCTCTATCCCATGGTGGCCCTGGCCACGATTGCCACGGTGATTGCCTCCCAGGCCATGATTTCCGGGGTTTTTTCCCTGACGCAGCAGGCCATCCAGATTGGCTATTGCCCCCGATTGCGAATCGTGCATACCTCGGGGGAAACCAAGGGGCAGATTTACTTACCCTGGGTCAACTCCATGATGATGATCGGCTGTCTCGGTTTGGCGTTGGCCTTTAAGGAATCCAGCCGGTTGGCCGCGGCCTACGGTATTGCGGTCACCGGCACCATGGCCATCACCACCCTCATCTACTTTTTTGTCACCCGGTATAACTGGGGTTGGCCGCTCTGGAAGTCTTTGTTGCCTTCCAGCATCTTCCTCTTTTTCGATCTCTCCTATTTTGGCGCCAACCTGCTAAAATTTGTGGACGGCGGTTGGTTCGCCATCAGCGTGGCGGTCATTTTGTCTATCATTATGGTCACCTGGCGGGACGGCCGGGCGATTCTGAGGAAACGCTTTGAAGAGGCCCAGGTGCCGCTGGATGTCCTGATGTATGACATTGCTACCTATAAACTGGTGCGCACCCCCAGGACGGCATTTTTTCTGACCTTATCGCCGCAAGGGACGCCGGTGGTCTTGCTCCACCTCCTGAAACATGTGGAAGCTCTGCCTGAAAAGGTGATCATCCTCTCCATTGTGTCCTCGGATACTCCTTACGTCCGCCGGGAACAGAGACTGGAGATTACCGATAAAGGTTATGGTTTTCACCGCATTGTGGCTTCCTATGGGTTTATGGAAACCCCCAGCATTCCGGAAATTATCGATTTGGCCAATGAAAGCGGTCTAGACCTCGATATCTTTGCCATCTCATTTTATTTGGGGCGGGAGTCCTTGCTGACCACCGGGACCAGCAAGATGGCCCGCTGGCGCAAGGGCTTGTTTGCCTTTTTGTCACGAAATGCCTGGAATGTTTCCACCTATTTCGGCATTCCAACGGGACGGGTGGTGGAATTGGGGAGTCAAGTGGAACTTTAATGGCCTCGATGAATTATACGAATGCCATAGATAGGATGCCTTACCAACATCAGTGAAAACCCTTCGCACCAAAATACTCCTGGGCTACGGCGCCAGCCTGTTGATCGTGGCAGTCATTCTGGCCCTGGCCATTGTACTCCTCTGGCGGCTGGGGCGGGCCTCGGACGCCATCCTGCAGGAGAATTACCGCAGTATTCTGGCTGCGGAAAAAATGATCAACGACCTCGAACGGCAGGATTCGGGGGTGCTCCTGATTCTCCTCAATTTCCCGGAACTGGGATTGAAAGAGTTTCGAGAGAATGAAGTCAGCTTCCTGCAATGGCTGGGCCGGGCCAAGGATAACATTACCGAACCCGGAGAAAAAGAGGTAGTGGAGGCCATTGAGCAGAATTATACCGAGTATCTTCGTGAGTTCTCCCAAATGCGGCTCCTGCGTGAAACGGCACATGACCGGGCCGTTGCTTTTTATCATGACCAAGTTCTCCCGCGTTTCCGGACGGTCCGAGAGTTCTGTATTAAGCTTCAGAGTCTGAATCATGAGGCCATGTATGCCTCCAGCAACCGGGCCCGGCGTTTGGCGGCCCAAGCCATACCACTCATCTCCCTTATCGGCGCGGCCGCAATCATTGTTGGTGTCTCTTTCAGCCTTTTCCTGTCTCGTCTTATCTCCAGGCCGGTGACGGAGCTAAAAAATGCCGTGTCAGATTTGGCCCAGGGTAATTATGCCGTGCAGGTGCCCGTGCGGGGCAGCGGTGAACTGGCGTTGTTGGCCGAAGCCTTTAATTCAATGGCCGAGAAGCTGAAGCAGTTCCATGATATGAATATTGACCAGATCCTGGCCGAAAAGCGCAAGAGCGAAGCGATAATCCGGAGTGTTGATGATGGCCTGGTGGTAGTGGACGAAAAATTTCTGATTGCCAACATCAATCCCAAGGCTACGTCTATCTTCGGAGTTGATCCGGAAGAGGCACTCGGCAAACATGTTCTGGAAATAGTGCGGGATGAAAGAATCTTTCAAGGTTTGAAAGCCTCCCTGGAATCGGGACAACCGCCCCTCCTGGCCGAGGGAGAGGATATTTTAACGGTTCAGAAAAACGAGGAGACACAGCACTATCAGGCGGCCATTCTGCCGATGCGCTCCCGAGCCGGAGTTATTCCAGGGGCAGTGTTGGTCCTGAGGGACATAACCCGGCTCAAGGAACTGGACCGGTTGAAAAGCGAATTTGTCATGACCGCGTCCCACGAGTTGCGAACTCCTTTGACCAGTATCGGCATGTCGGTGAGCATGCTCATGGAGTCGGCCGCGGCCAAGCTCACCGACCAGGAACGTGAACTCCTGGACGTCTGCCACGAAGAGGTGAATCGTCTCAAGGCCCTGGTAAACGATCTGCTGGATCTGTCCAAAATCGAGGCCGGCAAGTTGGAGCTGTATGTAGAGTCGGTGGCGCCCAATTTCTTGAGCCTGCAGGCGAGTACGATGATTAAAACCCAGGCCGAGGCTAAGGGCATCACTTTGGCGGTGGAGGTGCCGGAGGACCTGCCGGAGGTGCTGGCCGATCCCAATAAGATCGTTTGGGTATTGGTAAATCTGCTGGCCAATGCAGTGCGTTACGCCTCGCCAGGAGGCCATATCTGGCTCCGGGGGGAAAAGGTGGGAGATCTGGTCCATTTTAAAATCCAGGATGACGGGCCCGGCGTGCCCCGGGAAATGCAATCCCGCATCTTTGATAAATTTGTCCGCTTGGACCAGGGTGAGGCGAGCGGCGGCAGCGGCCTGGGCCTGGCCATCAGCAAAGAAATCATCCGAGCGCACCGGGGTGTCATCTGGCTGGAGTCAGAGCCCGGCCAGGGCAGCACGTTTACCTTTACTCTGCCCCTGGCATAAAATTGAAGAGGAGACTAGATAAACATGGAAACCCAACGCGTTCTCATTGTGGATGATGAGCGCAATATCCGGCTCACTCTCAAGGGTGCTCTCGAGGCTATCGGTCTGGCAGTCGACGCTGTGTTCCAGGGAGAGGAAGCTCTCCAGAAACTGACTGAAAAATCTTATGACGCCATGATCCTGGATCTGCGCCTGCCGGGCATGGACGGTCTGGCCGTCTTGCGCCAGGTAGCCGAGCGGTTTGCCGGGACCAAAGTGATTATTATTACGGCCTATGGCACCGTGGAGGCGGTGGTGGATGCCATGAAACTGGGGGCGGTGGACTTCTTACAAAAACCCTTCGAGCCCCTGGAGGTGCGGGAGATTGTCGGCCGGGTGCTGGCGCTGCCCGCGGGCGGACCCACGGCCTTTACATACGAAAACTATCTCGAACTGGCCAGAAAAAGTATCGCGGCCAAGAAATTCAGCGCGGCCTTTGTCTATGCCCACAAGGCCGTGTTTGTGAATGCCCGCCGGCCGGAGGCCTTCAATCTGCTGGGGGGCCTGTATGAGGTCCGGGACCAGCGCAAAGAGGCAGTGACCAATTACCAGGTGGCCCGGGAAATCGATCTCAACTACAGCCCGGCCCAGCAGAATTTAGAGCGGGCGACGGGCAGACCGTATAGTAAGATGGGGATTGTCTGGGGGTGAAGGATTTTTGGCAAATGAAGGATTAGTGTCATGGTCAAGTTTTAAACCATATTCAATTCCCAAGTGCACTTGGGGAAGGAGTTGAAATAGATTATGCTATGGGTGGGTCTGAGACCCACCCCTTCAAAAAGACGGCATTTTCACGCGCTTTAGTCTACTTTTTCCTTCTCACGAAAGGCAGCAGCCCCAAAAGTCCGGAACTGAAGAGTAAGGCGGTCCCGGGTAAAGGGACGGGCGGCGCGCCGAAGGCGACATTAATATTGTCGATATCGTGATTGGCAGTGGCGCCGCCGGTCCGAGCCCCGAAGGCGACCCTGGCTTCATAAGGCGACAGGCCTGGTACGAAAAGATTATTAATAAACTGAATGGGGGACCCGCCGTAGGGCGTCAATGCCACGCTCACCGTGCCGGCCACCAGGTCCGCGGCAATATGGGCATGGTTGAAGGGAATCTCGATAGATTCCCACAACTGCATCTCTAAAAATGGATCCACCGGGATGTTGAGCAGTAAGGCGCCGTTAAAATGGACGCTGAGGTGATTGTTGCTTCCCACTTCACCGTTGTCCCAGATATCAAAGCCGATGCCCAAGGAGCCGGTGGCGTTGGGTTCCTCGCCCGTCACCCAACTGGCAGTCCCGGAATTTCCGTAATTGGCGGTATTGAGCAGGGCAAAGCCGATGCCGTCGGCCCGGGAGCCGGCATACATGCGGAAATCGAAGTCGGCCACAATGGTGTTTACCGAACCTGCCTGGGTGCGGTCAAATGCGATGAAATTTTGGTTGCTGGTAGTGTTATCATAGTTCAATCGCAGGAAATTGCCCGACGGTCCTAACGGAAGCACCTGGGCATTGACGCCGCCAGAAGCATTAAAGAGTGAATAGTTGGTCCCCGGATTGTCAAAATCCTGAACGGTGCCGGCGGCAAAGCTCTGGCCGCCAGAGCCCACAGCCATGGCAAATACCAAACAGATCATCAGACCAATGCGACGCATAAAAAAAGACCCTCCTTTTTCTAAAGATTTTCCAAGCCTAAATAAATTGTTGAAAATAAAAAAAACCTGAGTTCCCTTTTGTTCCGGCAATTTTACCTTTCTCGGAGGATAAATCAGGACATATTCTTGTAGCGATGAATAAGCAATAATTGCGCCAAGTAAGTTAATATCGTGTAATTACTATAATTAAAATTAAGTTTCAATTGAAAGAGATCATTATTTGTTCATCATATGAAACGTTATGTTCAATTTGTTTGACATTACCTTGAATCAGTTGGCATTCCGGACAAAAAGGACATTTGAGGGGGGGGTGGAGCAGGAGTTTGGGAATAAGCATGATGAGGCTTAGAGGTGGCCAAGCCAATCTTGGCAAAAAAACCGCGTTCAAGGACTACTTTATCACGAGGGTGAAAAAAATGCCTCAGAGACTGTCAGCTGGAGCTTCGCTGACAATGGCGTTCCCAAGCTGGAGCTTGGGAACGAGGAAATACGTATGACACTTGGGCGGGAACGGAGGCCCACCCCACCAGCAGAGATAAATTTGTCCACCCTTTATGAAGCAGCGGGCTGAGCAGGTTCCGCCTTTTCTTTTAGTTTCAGGCTCTGTTCAATGACCAAAAGGTACTTGAGGTATTGAAAGCTGAACTTCATGAGGGCGACATCGTCGTCTTTGATGGTCTGGACGGTTTCAGGGTCAATATCGAAAATTTCTAGAAATCTGCTTTCAAAAACAAAACGGCGGAAATTGTCCAGATCGTAGCTGGCCATATAGAACATCTTTTGCTTTTGCTCATCAATGGCCTGGCGGGCATCGGCATCCCGCCGGAGCATCATGGCCTTCCATTCCCGGTTCATTTCATCATAGAGGTCCGGCTCCTGGTCCACCCGCCAGGAGGCTACAGTCCATTCGGTATTTTCCTCATGCCCTTTACAATAAGGCTCCTGGACCAGGAAATAAAATTCTTCGACGCCTTCCAGGCCCTCTTCCCGCTGCAAGGTGGCCTGACCGATGGGATAGTAGCGGCAGGCGCAGGGGCGGTCGGAGTAGATGGTGCAGCCCTGGGGGGTGACAAAGGGGCACTTGTTGTTGGTCTCGGGGGGCATGCGGAGCATCACCAGGGGCAGGCCGGATTTCTCGTCAAGTTCCGAGCGGGTATAGATCTGCAGGAATTCAGTGGAGGTTATCCCCAAACGCTTTTTGATGCGGACGATGTCATAGGGAGTGAGGGGAATATCAATACGGCCGCAACATTCCGTGAAACAGGAAACCCCGGGGTGGCATTTAAATTTGAACCGGCTGTTGAGACCTAATTGGACCGGTTTAACGTCCTTCATACTTTTCATATCAACTACTCCTGAGAAAATGGGTCAGCCGGCTTACTGGAGTGAGGGCTATCAGGCAGGCAGGCCATACTATTAAAATATAATACAATTATTCCAGATAGCAAAGGGATAACGAGGAGGGGCGGAACCTTGGTATAAGTTTATCAGTGAAAAGCCGGTCCCGCAGGGGACCGGCTTTCTGGTCAAGGTTTATAGATTAGGGTTATTCCCGGCCCTGCATTTTGCCAAAAACCAATGCGGTGGTCCGGTACACCAGGTGGGCCATCTTGGTGTAGGGGGCGTAGAAGAACAGAAAGAAGACCGACACCAGATGGAGGAAATACATCGGGTACGCCAAAGAGGCCAGATGAGCCAACCGCAGTACCCAGCTCAGGACACCAGTGAGGCCCACGGCAATAATGACCCAGATCAGGAGCCAATCAAAGTAGCCGCCGAAGCCGGAAGAGTTGGCTTTGGCCTGGCGCTCCTGGTAGATTGTATAAATGCCGTAGAGCAACAACCCGGTGCCTACCAAGGCCACCCACTTAATGGGCTCTCCCAGGGAGAACGGTGATTCTTTGTGAGGAATCAGCCCGAACTTGGAAGCCCATTCATAATAGGCAGACCAGGCAGTGACGATCCCCAGGGCGATGAACCCCAACACCAACAGCAGGTGAGAAGTTGAGCGGGCATAATTGGTGACGCACTCTTTGAAGCGCTTATGCAGGATGAAATCCTTGAGCACTTCAATGGTGGCACTGATAACGCTCTTGTTGCTCAGTTTCGTCTTCCAGGGATCGACGTCAGCATTCAGATCTTTCCAGTAGCGCATGACGCCGGTGGCCAAGACGAAAACGGCAAAGCCAGCCGCGGCCATAAACATGGCATCCACTGCCAGAAGCGGCACCATATTGGAATACTTAATGGTCCCGGCAGGAATGTTCCCCAAGGTGCCCACCATTTTCATGACCATCAGGATCAACAAGACCGGCACTGCCAGGAGGACCGGCAGAAACTTTATCTGGCTGACCATCCGGGCCAACATGGGGGGAAAGGAGTAATGTTCGATACACGCCTGGCGCATGGCCCCTAAGACCTCGCCGGGGTTGGCGCCCCGGGGGCAGTAGGTAGTGCAATCGCCACAGTAGTAGCAGAGCCAGATGTCAGGATCTTTGACGATCTGGTCTTTCATGCCCCACTGGGCCATGAGCATTTCCTTGCGGGGATACGGCTTGTCATCCGGGGAGATGTTACAGACCACGGAGCAGGTGGCGCACTGATAGCACTTTTTCAGTGACTCACCGCCGTTTTCCTGCAGGCGTTTGACAAATTCAAGATCAGATTTAATAACGGTTTCTTCAGCCATGCAACAACCTCCTAGAACTCCTTATAGGGGTTCGGACCGATTTCGTCGATCCGGGCCACAAAGTCATCGAACAGCTTGGGCAGACGATCGAAATCGGAAATGGCTACTTCCATGAACTGGGCTCGCTCAGACTCCAAGCCCAAGCGGTCCAGGGTTTCCTGTAACTTGCCCATACGCTCTTTAGCCAGTTCGCTGCCTTTAGCAAAATGGCACTGGTAGTCATCCCCAAACTTGCATCCCAACATCAAGACGCCGTCGATACCTCGGGACAGAGCGTCCGCAATCCACACCAGGTTAAAAGAACCCAGGCAGCGTACCGGGATAAAGCGAATGAACGGACTCAGACGCAGTTTATTGAGAGCGGCGGCGTCTATGGCCGGGGCTGCGTCGTTTTCGCAGACAAAGGCCACAATGCGGATGCCTTCATCGGGTACATCCATCGCCTTTATCATGGACCCGACGATGTCAACGCTGAAATCCTTGAAGCTGACAATACGTTCCGGACAGGCGCCCATACAGGTGCCGCAGCGGCGACAACGGTTGATTTTGTAGAAAGGGGTGCCCTTCTCGTCTTCTTCGATGGCGCCAAAGGGGCACTCTTCGGTGCAGCGCTTACAAGAGGTACAGCGCTGCATAAAGGGATCCGGGAAGGTTTGATCCCAGGCCCGGGGATGCACCGCCACACCTCTGGCAGCATGATCCAGGCACTGGTAAGCTTTCAGGGCGGCGCCAGCTGCGTCTTCCATGGCGGTGGACATATCCATGGGTTGACGGACAGCACCGGCGGCATAGATGCCGGTCCGCCTGGTTTCATACTGGAAGCAGATGAAGTTGGAGTCGGCAAAGCCCTGGTACAGATCCAGATCCGGTAATCCAGGTCCCTGCCGATAACTCAGGTTAATGACCGGATTATCCAGGGTGGCCGGGACCAGACCAGTGGCCAGAACGACCAGGTCGGCTTCAAGTTTGATCTTTTCGCCCAACAAAGTGTTCTCGGCGATGACCGCCAAACTGCCGTCATCGGCAACGTTGACGCCAGTAATGTCACCCTTGGTTAACAGAATGCCAGGATCGTTCTGGGCATGTTTATAGAATAATTCATACTGGCCCGGTGTCCGCATATCCCGGTAAATGATATAGGACAGGGCATCCGGGTTCATTTGCCGCACATATTTCGCCTGTTTTAAGGAGGTGTTGCAGCAGAAGGCGGAACAATAGTGCAGATGTTCGGGATCGCGAGAACCGGCACACTGAATGAAGACCACCTTCTGGGCCGGTTTACCGTTGGAAGGACGCAATATCTTGCCTTCCGCGGCCATTTTTTCCAGTTCCCAGTTGGTGACGACGTCATCAGACAGGCCATAGCCCAGGTGACCCAATTTGGTGGCATCATAGGGTTTGGCACCGGCAGCCAGAACCACGGAGCCGATTTTGTAGATTTCTTCTTTACCATTGGTCTTGATGGTGACGTCATAGACACCGGGCTGACCATCGAGCAGGACAACCTCGGAACTTGTCAAGACCTTAATTTTGGGGGTGGACAGGGCTGCTTTAATTTTGCTGAAGACTACCGGGATTTCCAGGTCCTGGTAGGGGTAGGATCGGGGTGTCTGCTGAAAGAGACCAGCGCCCAAGCCGCCGAGTTCAGCTTCTTTTTCCACCAGCACTACACTTTGACCCAAATTGGCCGCCTCCAGGGCGGCGGTGAGGCCGGTGACGCCGCCACCGATGACCAGGATGGCGCGTTCGACTTCCGTGGGTACACCCTCGGGAATGTCAGCCTTTTTCACCCGGGCACAGCCCATCAGGAGGTAGTCTTCAGCCAGCAATTGGGTTTCTTCGGTCTGAGGTTCCTGGGTCCAGGCCACCAGTTCCCGGAGATTGACGCGATCGATAAAGCAGCCGGGAAGATCAAATTCTTCGTATTTAACCCGAGGGGAGCAGGCGGCGATGACCACGCAATTGATCCCTTCGGCGGCAATGTCGTTTTTCAGAAATTCCAACCCTTCCGGACTGCACAGGATTGGATGGTTTTTAATATGGGGAATCTTGCCGCCTTTGCGGGCAGCTTTTTCCAGTCCTTCAAGCTTGATGGCATCGGGGATGCCACAACCTTGGCAGATATAGACGCCGTATTTTCTATCTTCCATCTCCATCGGTTACCTCCCTACCAAGCTCTGAAGAGCCTTGATGGCGGCGCTGGTGCCGTCTTGGACGGACTTGGCCACATCCAGGGGACTCTTCAAGCTGCCCACCGCATGAACTCCGGCAGGCAGACCGGTGGGGTCAATAAACCCTTCGTCGGTATATTTCACCGCCATGGGGAGTTTATCAGTTTTGGTTGAAGGCTCCATACCCGCAGCCAGAACCACCATATCAAAGACGCGGCGCACCTTATTGCCGGTGGCGGTATCTTCGGCCACGAGCTCCACCTTGTCTCCGGGAGCCTGGCTGATTTTGGCAACCTTGCCGCGAATTAATTCCACGTTTTCCCGGTCCCGAACCTTCCAGTAGAATTGTTCATACCGGCCAGGGGTGCGGATATCGATATAGAAAACGGTGGCTTTGGCTTCCGGGTCTTGATCCAACAGGTAGGTGGACTGTTTGAGGGAAGCCATGCAGCAGATGTAGGAGCAGTAAGGCAGATGGTTCTCGTCCCGGGAGCCGGCGCACTGGACAAAGGCAACATTTTTGGGCTCCGCACCGTCCGAGGGCCGGAGGATCTTGCCGGCCGTGGGGCCATTGGGGGCTGCCAGACGTTCCATCTGCATGTTGGTGATGACGTTGGCAATCTGGCCAAAGCCCAGATTATCAATTTTGGTGGCGTCATAGAGGTTCCAGCCACCGGACAGGATTATGGCGCTGACATTGAGGTTGACGGTTTCGGGGGTCATATCCAAATGGATGGCGTCATACTCACAGGCTTTTTCACATTTTTTACAGGCGTCGCCCAGGCAGACGTCCATATCAATGACGTACTGATATGGGAATGCCATGTCGAAGGGGAGATAGGCAGCTTTATTGTTGTCCAAGCCATAGTTAAAATCATTGACCCGTTCAACCGGGCAAACCTCGGCGCACTTATTACAGGCAACGCATTTGTCGTTGACGAAACGAGGGCGCACATTCAAAGTGACGTTAAAATCCCCTTCCTGGCCGGTTATCTGGGTAACATCGGTCATGGTATAGAAGGTGATATCCGGGATATTTTTTATCCGTTTAAAATTAATCTCTAAACCGCAGGTGGGAGGGCAGAGCTTGGGGAAATATTTGTTGAGCTGCGCCACACGGCCACCCAGGTAGGGAGTCTTTTCCACCAAGACTACCTGGGCGCCTGATTCTGCAGCTTCCAAAGCTGCCGTCAGGCCGCTCATACCGCCCCCGATGACAAGAATTTTCTTATTGCTAGCGTTCACATCAGACCTCCTTCAGAACTTCCCGGCATCGGATATGGGATAAGGAGTTCCAAAGCATCTGGAAATGCATTTGATAACGTGGGAGGGGTGAGTTAGAGGCTTTGCATTTGGCCAAAAAGTATCACCCCAGGCGGATATTCCCCCAGACCCACCCTTTAAGAATGAGGAAATTACCGCGGCTGGAAGTCTCTCGGGAAAAATCCGCATTCTTAAAGGGGGGTTGGAGGGTCTCACTGCATATACAAAAATATGGCCGCGGCCGGTTCGTGGCCACGGCCACAGATGGTAAAACCCGGGGCGCCGAAGCGCCCCGGGCGTCAGGACTGGCTTACTTCACCAGTTGCTTGTAGGGTTCGGTCTCGAACTTCCACTCGTTGGTGTCTTTGTTGTACTGGGAGATGGTGAATACTCTCCATTTGCTGTCGTCGATGGACAGGAAGTCGGAGCGGTAGTAGTAGCCGGGGTACCGGCTCTCTTCCCGGAACAGGATGTGGCGCAGATGGGCCTCACCGGAGAGGATCCGGTGATACTGTTCCCAGGCCCGCATCAGTTCGTGCAGGTCACGGGCGGCCAACCGGGTGGCGTCTTCCTTCAGCAGGGTGAGACGCTTCAGGCCTTCTTCCAGCATGATTTTGTTGGTCATGTACATGGGAGTAACACCGGCCACATACTCGTCCATCAGCTTCTGCAAACGGGTCTGGACCTGTTTGGGCATCAGATAGTTGGGGTTGATCTCTACCGCGGTGCTGTAGTCTTTGTACTTCTCGAAGATCTCGAAGGGCAGGTAGATCTCGGCGATGACTTCGTCGATATTCTGGGCGGCTTCTAAACCTTCGGCTTTCTTGTCCATGATGTAGGCCAAGGCACCCTTGGCGGCCATGCGGCCCTCAGCGTGTGACCCGGAGGAGAACTTGTGACCGGAGGCGCCGACGCCGTCACCGGCGGTGAACAGACCTTCGACGGTGGTCATGCGGTCATAACCCCAGAACCAGCTGTCGGGGGCGCCCATGTAGTTCTTTTCGGGACCGGAGACCCACAGACCGGCGCAGCCGGCATGGGAACCGAGCAGATAGGGCTCGGAGGGGATGATTTCCGACGGCACCTTGTCGGGTTCCATGTTGAAGGAGGCCCACAGGGAGGCGGCGGAGATGGACATATCCAGGAAGTCTTCCCAGGCTTCGGCTTCCAGATGCTTGAGTTCTTTCTTGCTCAAGGTCTGGGCCAGCGCCTGCATGGCCTTGTCGGTGTGCATCATGATGGGGCCGCGGCCGGCCCGCATTTCCATCATGGCAGCATGGTTCCGCAAGCAGGTGCCCGGAGCGTCGGCGTAGCCGGGGTATTCTTTCTTGACCTGATCCCAGTTTTTGGCCATGTAATCTTCGCCATAACAGTTGGTGGCCTGAGCTTTGAAGAACAGGAACCAGGCGCCGACCGGACCGTAACCGTCCTTAAAGCGGGCGGGCACGAAACGGTTTTCCATGAGAACCATCTTGGCGCCAACTTCGGCGGGCATGGCGTAGGTGGAGCCGGCATTCCAGACGGGATACCAGGCACGACCCTGACCTTCACCCACGGACCGGGGCCGGAAGACGTTGACCACGCCGCCGCAGGCCACGATCATGGCTTTGCATTTGAAGACATAGGTTTTGTGTTCACGGACGCTGAAGCCCACGGCGCCGCAGACCTTGTTGCTGTTCTTCTTGTCGGTGAGCAGCTTGACGATGAAAACGCGCTCATAAATGTTGTCCATCCCCAGGGCGTTCTTGGCGGCTTCGGCCACGATCACCTTGTAGGACTCGCCGTTGATCATGCACTGCCAACGGCCGGAACGGCAGCATTTACCGCCATCTTTCAGGAGAGGCAGACCCTCGTCGCGAGCAGTCTGGCCGTCGACGGTGTGGTTTTCGTTGTCTTTCTGCCAGATGGGCAGGCCCCAATCCTGGAAGTCATGCACGGACTGGTCGACGTGGGCGCCGACGCTGTAGACCAGGTCTTCCCGGATGATGCCCATAAGGTCGGTGCGCACCATGTTGACGTAATCAGCAATCTTATTTTCGGAACCGACGTAGGTGTTGATGGCCGACAGGCCCATGGCCACGGCGCCGGAGCGATCCAAGGCAGCCTTGTCAACCATGATAGTCTTCAGGCCGGTGGCTTTAGCCCAGGCAGCAGCTTCAACTGCGGCACCGGTGCAGGCCATACCACCGCCCACTAACAGCAGGTCGGTTTCGACGGTGACTACTTCCGGTTTCGCACAAAAAGACCATTTACAAAATTCTCTTTCCAGAGCCATATCTCAAAATCCTCCTAAAAATTTTCCCTGATAGGTAGACTTACTCGCTGCGGGCTGGGCCAGTGTAGAAACCGGGTTTCTTGAGGTCGGCCACATTGGCGGGCAGGGTTTTGCCCTTAAAGCAATCGATGGAACCTTCTGCCGTGGTCCGGATGGGGAATTTGAACCGTTTCAGGGTTTTGCCATCCCGGAACTTGATGGTCCACATGATGGAGTCGGTGCCGCGCAGCGGAATGGTGCTCGAGCCCAAGGGCATGATGTCGGCATAGTGGCGGACTTCAATGGCCTGCTGGGGGCAGATCTTAACGCAGTTGTAGCATTCCCAGCACTGTTCCGGTTCCTGGTTGAAAGCCTTCTTGCTTTCGGAATTCAGGACCATCAGGTCGTTGGGGCAGATGTACTGGCAAGCGGTCTTGTCCAGCGCTTTACAACCGTCACATTTTTCGGTGATTACATAACTGGGCATTCTTATACCTCCTAAGGATTGTATCGTTCTTGATGCTAAGTTAACTGCTTACTTTGGGGAAAGATCAATGAATTGCCCTTGTCACCTCCTTTCCCACTCCTAAAACCAACTAACTTATATTATAGCCTCTGGCTCGGGGCCAGAAAAGCCCCAGGCTCGACTATGGGTGGTCAAGCCTGGCGGCAGGTGTTAGCTTACTTCTTTTTTATGTCGCCGGTGGCGAAACCGTGAACCTTGACTTCCACCTTTTCGGTGAGGCCGGCATAATACTTCCGCAGGACTTTGAGGACCTCCGGACGGCTGAAATGATCCGGCACTTCCATATCTTCGGAAAGCATCTTGCGAAGCATGGTGCCGGAGAGCATCAGGCGATCATCCTTGCCGTGGCAGCAGGTGCGCATGGAGGCCATGCCGTCACACTTATGGCAGTAGAAGGTCCAGTCGATGTTCAGGGGTTTGGTTTCCAGGGCATTCTCAGGGATGGTCAAAAAAATCTTCTGGGCGTCAAAGGGGCCGTAGTATTCACCGACACCGGCATGGTCCCGACCGACGATGAGGTGGGAGCAGCCGAAGTTCTGCCGGAAAACGGCGTGCAGCAAGGCTTCCCGGGGACCGGCATAGCGCATATCCAGGGGATAGCCGCACTGCACCGAGGTGTCCTTGACAAAATAATGTTGGGTCAGGGTATTAATGGCTTCCACCCGAACTTCGGCCGGAATGTCGCCGGGTTTCAGTTTGCCCAGAAGCTGATGGATCAAGAGACCATCGCAGATCTCGATGGCGATCTTGGCCAGGTATTCGTGGGAACGGTGCATGGGGTTCCGGAGCTGCAGGGCGGCCACGGTGCTCCAACCTTTCTGCTCAAAGATCCGCCGGGTTTCTTCGGGACGCATATAGACACCGGGGTAATCTTTGGGAAAGGAACCTTCACTCCAGACCTTCACCGGGCCGGCCAGGTTGACTTCTTCCTGGTCCATGACCATCTGGACGCCGGGATGGGCCATTTCGTCGGTCTTGAAGACCTGCATGCATTCCCATTTTTTGTCGATGGTGTATTTTTCGGTGACCTTCATGGTGCCCATCATTTCTTCAGTTTCGGCATCCACCAGGAGGACTTCTTGACCGACCTTGATGCTGTCGGCCTTGCCCTTGTTGGTGGACATAGTAATGGGGATGGGCCAGAAGACGCCGTCGGGCAGGGTCATTTTATCGGAACAGGAACCTTCCCATTGGGCCTTATTCATGAAGCCTTCCAGGGGAGTGAAGCCGCCGATACCCAACATGATGAGGTCGGCGGTTTCCCGGGAGTTCATGGTGACAACGGTCAAAGACTTAGCACGGGCTTTATCTTCTTCCAGGGCCTTGCCGGTAAGCAGCAGGGGTTTAAGTTTCTTTTCTTTACCGTGAGGGTTTACCAAAGCCATTGAAAACTTCCTCCTAAATGTGGTTTCTTTATCTAATCTCTGAAATTTAATCCGACAGAGTAATCACTTTCTCAGGTTTCAGCAATCTTATATTTCCGACAGGTGTTGGCTTGGCTGCGAGAAATGGCAGTTTGGACCGGTATGCCTGGTATCAGGAAACTGGCGCCGAAGGTCTGAAAGATTAGTGGGCACCATATAGAAATCAAATTGCTCGTGAATATTAGCACGATCTTTTTATATAGCAGATAGTTATACCCTGTCAAGAAATTTTTTTTGGGGACTAGGCGTCTCCCTTGGGAAGGTTGAAATCTGACAATTCGACACGAATCATAGGCTTTTTTTAGGTATAGCCATAGGTTGGACACAAAGGAGTAAAAAGGGCCGCTCCTTTTAACCCGCCGAATCCCGACGCGTCACAACAGCTTGTTCTTACTTTAGCAATGCTCATGCCAGGTAGACGGACTACAGCTCGGCAGATAACTATCTGTATAAAGGACAAATCTGGGCAGACTTGATATTCTCAGGGCCGGATGGGTTTCCATTTAGTGTCAGAATTTTTTTCAGATAGACAAATATTGTGACTGGCAGGTTGGAAAAAATTCTTTCCGTTGCAAATCATGTGAAATTCAAATAAGATATGTAGAATACAGCCTTGAGGAGAGCAATTCTAAAATAATTTCACAAGAACGAGATAAAGGCATGGCGGACTCATGGCGGCAGGAATATGACCCTTTGGGGAAGGTGTTAGTCCCTGACTGGGCTTATTGGGGGGCCCAAACGCAACGGGCTGTGGAGAATTTTCCGCTCAGCGGCCTTAAACCCCATCCCATACTCATCGATGCCCTGGTGCTCATTAAAATCGCTGCGGCCCAGGCCAATTTGGAACTGAAAGGGTTATCGCCGGAAAAGGCCCGGCCCGTCATTCAGGCCGGTCAGGAAATCCTGGCCGGGTTATGGCGGGAGCATTTTGTGGTGGATGTTTTTCAGGCCGGAGCCGGCACATCTCTAAACATGAACATCAATGAGGTGCTGGCCAACCGGGCAGGAGAGCTGGCGGGCGAACCCAGAGGCACCTACCACCTGATTCATCCCAATGATCACGTTAACTTAGGGCAGTCAACCAATGACGTTTTTCCCACCGCCATGCGTTTGGCTATTCTGATGGAACTTCGGACTCTATATCCGGAGGGTGAAGCCCTGGTGGAAGCGCTCCGGGCTAAAGCCCAGGAATTCTCTGAAATTTATAAGGCCGGCCGTACTCACCTCAACGACGCCTTGCCCGTAACTTTGGGGAACGAATTTCAGGCTTACGGCGAAGCGGTGGCCACTGACCTGGCAAGAATTCGACAGGGTGCGGCAGAACTGCTGTTTCTGGGAATTGGCGGCACTGCGGTGGGTTCGGGGGTAAACGCCCTACCCGGTTATCGGGAGCTGGTCATTGAGAAATTAGGGCGGCTTACTGCTCTGGAGCTACAACCCCGACCGGATCTTTTTGAGGCAATGCAAAATCTTAATCCCTTTGGACAGATAGCGGCACATCTCAAGCTCCTGGCGCTCAGCCTCACCCGGGTGGCCAATGATTTTCGGTTGCTGGCTTCAGGTCCCAAAACTGGATTGGGAGAATTAGTGCTGCCGGCGGTGCAGCCGGGATCGTCCATCATGAGCGGCAAGATCAACCCATCGATTTGCGAAGCCCTCAACATGATCTGTTATCATGTCATCGGTCTGGAAACGGCGGTGGCTTTAGGGGTGCAGGCGGGGCAGCTGGAGCTTAATGTGATGATGCCCTTGGTCATTCATGAAATCCTAAGTATGATCGACCTGTTAAGACAAGGTCTGGCCATGTTCACCCGGCGGGCGGTGCGGGGTCTCAAGGCCGATAAGTCCCGCTGCACATATTTTCTGGAACAAACTCATGGCCTGGCTGCTTTACTCAATCCTTATCTAGGTTACAACCAGGCGGCGGCGCTGGCCCACGAAAGCCTGGAACGGGGTATCCCGTTGGTGGAGTTAGTGAAGGAAAAAAATCTCTTGACCGAGACGGAGATCAAGGCTATTTTTTCCATGCTAATCTAGATACTTCACTATTCAAGTTCTAAGCCCTGATGATTGGCTGGACGGCTGGTTTGAGCCAAAATTCAGCTTAAGATAAAGTAAATATTATGCTATGAAGAAATAGAAAACCTTTCCCCCAGGAGGAAAAAGTGACTGATTCGTACAAAATTATCTTAAGTGAGAAAGAGATGCCCCAGCAGTGGTATAACGTCCAACCGGACCTGCCCAGGCCGCTGCCCCCTTATTTACATCCGGCTACCGGGAAACCCATTACCCCGGAAGATATGCTGCCCATTTTTCCCATGGAGCTTATCAAACAAGAGATGAGCCAGGATCGCTGGATAGATATTCCCGATGAAGTATTGGAAATTTATCGCCTCTGGCGGCCCTCGCCCCTGCATCGGGCCCGGCGCCTGGAAAAGTTTCTGAAAACCCCGGCCCGGATTTATTATAAAAACGAGTCGGTAAGCCCGGCCGGCAGCCACAAACCAAACACCGCCGTTCCCCAGGCCTATTATAATAAAATGGCTGGGGTGACCCGGCTGGCCACCGAGACCGGGGCCGGACAATGGGGCTCGGCGCTCTCTTTCGCCTGCCAGGCCTTTGGCTTGGCTTGCACGGTATATATGGTCAAGGTCAGCTTCTACCAGAAACCATACCGCCGTTCCATGATGCAAATCTGGGGCTCTGAGGTTTTCCCCTCCCCCACGGATCGCACCGAGGCCGGCAGGGCCTTTTCGGCGAAATACCCTGATTCTCCGGGAAGCCTGGGCCTGGCCATCTCCGAAGCCGTGGAAGATGCGGTCAAGCATGAAGACACCAAATACGCCTTGGGGAGCGTGCTCAACCATGTGCTCGTGCATCAATCAATCGTTGGTCTGGAGACGAAGAAACAACTGCAGTTGGCCGGTGAAAAACCGGATGTACTGGTGGGCTGCGTGGGCGGCGGCAGCAATTTTGCCGGGCTTGTGTTCCCCTTTGTGCCGGACAAATTAAAAGGGGACCCCATCCGCTTTGTGGCCGTGGAGCCGACTTCATGTCCGACCTTCACCAAAGGGGCCTATACCTATGATTTCGGCGACACCGTCGGCCTGACTCCCATGATGCTGATGTATACCCTGGGACACAGCTTTGTGCCGCCCGGCATTCATGCCGGCGGCCTGCGGTATCATGGCGACGCCCCGCTGTTGAGCCTCCTGGTTCATGAAAAAGTCATCGAAGCTAAGGCCTACCCCCAGAATCCGGTCTTTGAGGCGGCCATTACCTTTGCCCGGACGGAGGGCATTGTCCCGGCGCCGGAAACCTCCCATGCCCTGCGGGCCGGCATTGACGAAGCCCTGAAGTGCAAAGAGACGGGTGAGGCAAAGTGCATCGTTATCGGTTTCAGCGGCCACGGTTTCCTGGACATGGCGGCCTACGACGCCTTTATTGGGGGCAAACTGGAAGATTTCGAATATCCTGATTCCATGATTCAAGAGGCGATCGACGCGATTCCGAAATTTTAGGGTTAACAAGACCAGGTGGCCCAAAAAGCTCGACTGCCCAAGCATTCCGGTTTCCGGTCCGTTTCGCACACCGCGGACGTGGGTTTTAAACTCTGGGGCGAAACCGTGGCCGATATCTTTGTCCAGGGGGCCCAGGCCTTGTATGGTCTGATGACCGACCGCCGCCGCCTGCGGCGGCGGCAGGTCATGGAGATAGAGGTTGAGGCCCTGGATCAGGAAGCCCTGCTCGTGGATTGGTTGAATCACCTGCTCTACCTCTATGATACGAAGAGCTTTCTAGCCCGGGAGATAGAGATTCTGGAGATATCCACCACAAGACTTAAAGCCCGCTTAGCGGGGGAAGAGCTGGATCCTCAGCGACACGTACTAAAAACCGGCGTCAAAGCAGCCACCTACCATCACCTGGCCATACACCGGACCGATGGTAGCTGGGAAGCCAGTATCATTTTTGATTTGTAGAACGTTGTTGGCGATTATTTGGTTGGCAATAAAATCAACTTAAGGCAGGGGCCGGCGCTTCAGGCAATACAAGACGTCTTGGCACAGGCTCCTGTCCACACCTCCTTGCCCCTGAAAAAACGAGCCTTCTTGAAATAGATGTTTATCGTGTATAGCTTTTAATAAATAATTTCTATACAATTCATACAACGAAAATTTTCTTTGGTTATCTGGGTCCGGGTAGATAGCCGTTTGGTGCAGGCATTGCATGGCCAGTGAAATAAAGCTTCGTCGCCTTGATGAATACCGCTGGGAGGTGCCGCAGGAAGGAAAGATGCGGACCCGGGGAGTGGTGTACTGTTCGGCGGAGATGGTCCCGGAGCTTCGGCAGGATCAAAGTTTACAGCAGGTAGCCAATGTAGCAATGTTGCCCGGTATAGTGGGAGCTTCCCTCGCCATGCCGGACATTCATTGGGGTTACGGCTTTCCCATCGGTGGGGTGGCAGCTTTTGATCTGGCCGAGGGAGTGGTTTCTCCCGGTGGGGTGGGCTATGATATTAATTGCGGCGTCCGTCTGCTGCGCACTAATTTGAGTCGGCCGGATTTAGCCGGGCGGGTCCAGGCACTGGTGGACGTTTTGTTTGACCATATTCCTTCGGGAGTGGGCTCCCGGCGCCAGGATTTGAAGCTCAAGACCGCCACTCTGCAGGAGGTGCTGCGCCACGGGGCGGCTTGGGCGGTGAAAAACGGCTTTGGCGATGCCGATGACCTGCAACACATTGAAGCGGGCGGCACAATTCCGGGAGCCAAGCCGGAAGTGGTTTCAGACCATGCCCTGGACCGGGGTCGGGATCAACTAGGCACCCTTGGATCTGGCAATCATTTCACTGAAATCGGTTATGTGGAAGAGATTTATGATGAATCGGTGGCCAGGGCTCTGGGCATTTTCCAAGACCAGGTCACCGTGATTGTCCACACCGGCTCCAGAGGGTTGGGACATCAGGTCTGTGACGACCATATCCGCAAGCTCCTGCGGGCCACGTCCAAATACGGCTTTGATCTGCCGGATCGGCAGTTGTGCTGTGCCCCGGTGCAATCGCCGGAAGGCCAGGAATATTTAGGGGCGATGGCGGCAGCAGCAAATTTTGCTTTTGCCAACCGACAGATAATCACCCATTGGGTGCGGGAAACGTTGCAGGAGGTACTCAGATTGGGCCCCAAAGATCTGGGGTTGGAGTTGGTATATGATGTGGCCCACAACATTGCCAAAATCGAGACCCACCTAGTGAATGGCAAGAAGCAGAAACTTTGTGTCCATCGCAAGGGAGCCACCCGGGCCTTCCCGCCGCATCACCCTGAAGTTCCGGCGGCCTATCAGCAGACCGGCCAGCCGGTTTTGATTCCAGGTGACATGGGACGGTATTCTTATCTCTTGGTGGGTACTCAAAAAGCCCTGGAAGAGACCTTTGGCAGCACCTGCCATGGCGCCGGCCGGATTTTGAGTCGTCATCAGGCCCTGAAGGTGGCCAAGGGAAGATCGATAGAAAAAGAACTGGCAGCCCGGGGGATTGTGGTGCGGGGCGCGGGTAGAGGCACGGTGGCTGAAGAGATACCCGAAGCTTACAAGGACGTGGAGCAGGTGGTGCAGGTAGTACACGGTGCGGGTATCAGTCGCAAGGTGGCTAAATTGCATCCTTTGGGAGTAATCAAAGGCTGAGAACTGCGTGATTAAAAAAACCTGGCCTTTTTAGGAGGATTTTCTGGTCACACTTGCCCCATAGCTCAATTTTTATATTGACAAGATAAAATAATAACAGCTAAATTTAATCTTTAACCTAAAATTGAGATATTCAGATGTTTGACCGCCTTTCTGATAACCTGGCGAATGTCTTTAAGAAATTAAAGGGGCACGGTAAGCTTACCGAACCTAATATCAACGACGCCCTCCGGGAAGTCCGTCTGGCCCTACTGGAAGCGGACGTTAACTATAAGGTTGCCAAATCTTTTGTCGACGGGATCCGTCAGCGGGCTTTGGGCCAGGAGGTTATGTCCTCTTTGACCCCGGGCCAGCAGGTCATCAAAATTGTCCATGATGAACTGGTAACCCTTTTAGGCGGCGAGGCTCCCCGGTTAGAGCTGACCGGCAAGACCCCGGTGGTGTTTATGCTGGTAGGCCTGCAAGGGTCTGGTAAAACCACGACCACTGCAAAGCTGGCGTTACGACTTAAGAAACAGGGACGTCAACCATTATTAGTCCCAGCCGACACCCAAAGACCTGCCGCTATAGAGCAGCTCCATCGGCTGGCGGCGGAAATCGGCGTTGATGTTTACCCCAGTCAACCGCAGCAAAATCCAGTGGCCATTGTGGCTGCTGCCATGGCCGCTGCGACGTCCAAAGGGCATGATCTTGTTCTGATCGACACCGCCGGACGGTTACATGTGGACGAACCTTTGATGCTGGAACTCCAAGCCATCAAAGCCGATACCAGCCCCAGTGAAATTTTGCTGGTGGCCGACGCCATGACCGGCCAGGATGCGGTGCAGGTGGCGCAAAATTTTAATGAAACTTTGAACCTCACCGGGGTTATCCTGACCAAGGTGGAGGGTGACGCTCGCGGGGGTGCGGCCCTGTCGATGCGGACCGTGATCGATAAACCCATAAAATTCCTGGGCGTGGGTGAAAAATTGGATGCCCTGGAGGTGTTTCATCCTGACCGGTTGGCCTCCCGCATTTTGGGCATGGGCGACGTCCTGACCCTGATTGAAAAGGCTCAAGAGACTTTTGATACAGACCAGGCAAAAGAGCTGGAGCGGAAACTTCGGAAGGAGACCTTCACCCTGGAGGATTTTCGGGATCAATTGCGGCAGGTGCGAAAAATGGGCAATTTAGAGCAGATCATCGGCATGATTCCCGGGATAAACAAGTTAAAAGGCATGAAGGATATGCAGCCCGACGAAAAAGAGTTGGTCAGGGTGGAAGCAATTATCAATTCCATGACGCCAGCGGAGCGAGCCAATCATTATGTGATTGACGGCAGCCGTCGGCGCCGTATTGCCAACGGCAGCGGCACCACTGTACAGGATGTCAATCGGCTCTTAAAAAATTTTGCCATGACCCAGAAAATGATGAAGAAAATGATTCAGTCCGGCAAAAAAGGTGGTAAGCGTCGTTTTATGCCCTTTGGTTTATCATGACCTAGCAAAAACCGGCGATTGAATAAAATAATAATACATTAAGGCATTAAGCACAAAGAACCTGCAGTTATTCAGGTACAAAGGAGAACGTTTCTTAGATGGCTTTACGAATTCGACTCGCAAGACATGGGGCCAAAAAACATCCATTTTATCGCATTGTCGTGGCCAACAGCGAAGCTAAGCGGGATGGACGATTCATTGACATCATCGGCACCTATGATCCCAATCGTAATCCTGCGGAGATTGCCATTAAGAAGGATTTGTTGGAACAATGGCAGAGCCGGGGGGCTAAACCCTCCACAACCGTGGCCAGCCTCTTGAAAAAAGCCTTGGCGGCCGAATAAGCCAGAGTGATTGCCTTTGGGATGCCAGGAATGGGGCGTCGCATCGACACCCGGAGAGGCACTCCAATGGCTCAAACCACCTGGAAATGGGTTATTGGATCAGAAGACACCTTGCCTTGATCTCAACGACCTGGCCATATCGCCACAGGACCATGACCGAGGGGCATCCGCCCCAGATCTGACGTCGTCATCCGCCAACGGAGGTCGCAAGATGAAAGACTTGATCAAGTACATCGCTCAGGCGCTGGTGGACCATCCGGACCAAGTGGAAGTTTCGGAAATCGAAGGAGAACAGACCTCAGTAATCGAACTGAAAGTGGCCAAAGAAGATTTAGGGAAGGTTATAGGCAAACAAGGAAGGACGGCGAGAGCTATGCGCACCATTTTAAGCGCCGCCTCCACCAAAATTAGAAAACGGTCGGTGTTGGAAATCCTTGAATGACAGTGCGTCCCGCAGGATCTGTCTAGGACGCATAACCAGCGCCCATGGCATTAAGGGAGAAGTTAAAGCCCGGGCGGCGGTGGACGACCTGGAGACCCTGGAGGCGGTGGGTGAATTGGAACTTGACACCGTCTCGTACCAAATTCTGGCAGCCCGGTTTCAAAAGAATTGCCTCCTGATGAGTCTGGCAGGTGTACAGACCCGGGAACAGGCCGAGAAGTTGGTGGGAAAAGATATCTGGCTTGACCCTCAGCGGTTGCCCAGCTTACCGGCCGGAGAGTATTATTGGTTTGAAATTTTGGGCCTGGCGGTATTTCGAGCTGATACCGGCGGTTATTTGGGGAAAGTACAGGCCATCATGCCCACCCCGGCACATGATGTCTATGTCGTTCAGGAAGGAGAAGTCGAATACTTGATCCCAGCTGTGGCAGAAGTAATCCTCTCCATCGATCCGGATCAGGGGCGTATCTTGATCGCCCCGGAAGGTTTGGCGACTCAAAGCGGTGCATATTGACATCCTGACTCTTTTCCCGGAGTTTTTCGTTTCCCCGCTGAGCCAGAGTATACTAAAGCGGGCGCTGGCCGGTGGAATCATTCAGATTGAATTTATTAATCTGCGGGATTTTGCCTTTGACCGCCATAAAGTTACCGATGACCGACCTTTTGGCGGCGGTCCCGGTATGGTGCTCAAAATCGAACCGCTGGCCGCAGCTATCCAGTGGGCCCGGCAACGCCGCCCGAACCTTCGGGTTATTCTCCTGAGTCCCCAAGGACGCCGTTTCAAGCAGCCTCTGGCCGTCGAGTTGGCAAACCTGGAGAATTTGCTTCTGGTCTGCGGGCATTACGAGGGCTTCGACGACCGGGTGCAGTACTTTATTGATGATGAAATTTCTTTGGGCGACTTTATCTTAACCGGCGGCGAAATTCCGGCCTTGGCGGTTTTAGATGCCGTGACCCGGCTGTTGCCGGGCAGTTTGGGTGATGAAGACTCCGCTTCGGAAGATTCTTTCAAAGACAACCTGTTGAAAGGACCACAATACACCCGACCCAGGGAATTTGCCGGACACGGTGTCCCGGAAATGTTATTGTCCGGCGATCATCAACGCATTGCCCAGTGGCGGCGGCAGGAAGCTCTGCGTCGTACTCGGCTGCGCCGGCCTGATTTGCTCGAGGAGGCCGCCCTGACGGCAACAGACCGTATTTTTTTAAAGATTTTAGAAACATCGGCAGAAGATAATACCTAACCCAGGTAAACCTTGGATATGTCATGAGGGTCTGCCAGCAGCCAGGCAGCATTTGCATAAATCTAGCCAGAACGTGAAATTAGACCGCCTCGGCGCGGTTGGAAAACATGAGGATAGTATGGACGCCACAATAAATCTCTTGGAAAAAGATCATATGCGGGCAGATCTGCCCGATTTCCACGTCGGCGACACGGTGGAAGTGCATGTCCGGATTGTCGAAGGCGATAAGGAGCGGATTCAGGTCTTCAAAGGAGCAGTCATTCGCAAGCGGGGCAGCAACACGGGCGCCACCTTTACCGTCAGAAAAATTTCTTATGAAGTGGGCGTGGAACGGACCTTCCCGCTGCATTCCCCCAGCATTAATGAATTGCGTGTTATTGCCCAGGGTAAAGTACGGCGCGGTCGGTTATACTATCTCCGCAGCCGTTTTGGTAAGAAGGCCCGGATCAAGGAAAAACAGTTCGCTTAATGGAGCACTGATGCTTGGGCTCCACCCGGACCAAAACCAAA
The DNA here is from genome assembly GCA_963780995.1 of uncultured delta proteobacterium. Taxonomy (GTDB): domain Bacteria; phylum Desulfobacterota; class Desulfobaccia; order Desulfobaccales; family Desulfobaccaceae; genus Desulfobacca. The sequence goes on along the minus strand of CAWAEI010000027.1, from coordinate 18,151 downwards.
CAACTGGAGTTGCTGCCGTTAGAATCTGACCCTGAAGCCGGATTCCGTCGCCAGGGGATTGTTTTACTAGCCGGCGTCGATGAAGTCGGGCGTGGTCCCCTGGCCGGACCCGTGGTGGCGGCCGCGGTAATTTTGCCGGAAAGGTCGACCTTTCCGGGGCTTACCGATTCCAAACTTTTGACTCCGGCTCGCCGGGAATTTTTCGACCAGGAGTTGCGTCAACAAGCCCTGGATTTTGCCCTGCAAGAGGTTGGGGTTGCAGAAATTGAAGCCTTGGGCATTTGGCAGGCCAGCCTGAAGGCCATGGCCCTGGCGGTGCAAAAACTATCCATAGATCCGGAACTCGTGTTAATTGACGGTCCCTGGCGGCTTCCCATTGCCACAGCCCAACAGCCGGTAATTAAAGGCGACCAACGGTGCCTGGTCATTGCTGCCGCCTCGGTGCTCGCCAAGGTTTACCGGGATCAGCGGATGCAGTCCTACCATCAGCTTTACCCCCAGTATAATTTTGCCAGTCACAAGGGTTACGCCACCCGGGAGCATCTTGACTCCATTCGCCGTTGGGGTCCGTGCCCCTTGCACCGGCGGACCTTTCGAGGCGTAAAGGAATGGTGTAGGTAGCTCATGAGTCGGGAGCGCCGTCTTCTAGGTCAGGCAGGAGAAGCCCTGGCCGCGGACGTGCTTAAACAACAGGGCTACAAAATCCTGACCCGCAACTACCGAACCCCGTATGGAGAAATTGATCTTATCGCCCGGCAGGGTGACACCCTGGTCTTCATCGAGGTCAAACTGCGCCGCAGCGAAGTCTTCGGTCCGCCTCAAGCTGCCGTCAACAACGCCAAACAACGGCGCCTTAAACTCGCCGCGCAATATTATTTACAGCAACAGCGCGCCGAAGATATCAAGATCCGGTTTGATGTCGTGGCCATCACCCTGGCAGGACAGCAGCCTCGGATTGAAATTTTTGCGGGAGCTATCGAAGGTTGAAAAGCAGGAATATTCCAGGCCAAACACAAACGGCAGGTACCGGCCGTTTATATGTGGTAGCCACCCCCATCGGGAACCTGGAAGATATTACTCTGCGAGCCCTTAACATTCTTAAAACAGTGGATCTGATCGCTGCCGAAGATACCCGCCGGACCCGGAAACTTCTGAATCATTACCAGATATCCAAACCACTGGTTAGTTACCATACTCATAATGAGGCTGAGCGCGGTCCGGAACTGATACGTCAATTGCAGGCAGGCATGTCCGTGGCTCTGGTAAGTGATGCCGGCACACCAGGATTTTCCGACCCCGGCACCGACTTGGTAGCCCGGGCCTGGGAAATGGACATCCCGGTAACGGCGATTCCTGGCCCCGCGGCCGGTTTGGCAGCCTTGTCCATGTCCGGATATACCGGGAATGTCACCTTCATCGGTTTCCCGCCGCGACAGACCAAGAAACGGTTGGAATTTTTCGGCCAATTGGCCCGCGAACCGCGCATTTTCATCATGTATGAATCACCCCGCCGTTTGCTGCGGACCCTCCAGGAATTGAGTCAAACCATGGGAGGCCGCCAGGTCCTGGTGGTGCGGGAATTGACCAAACTGTTCGAAGAGTGCTGGCGGGGACCATTGGAATCGGTGGCCGCGCAATTGGCCGATAAAGAAATCAGGGGCGAATGTACTTTAGTGCTTTCCCGTCCCCCGGCTCATGACCCGCCCACCGTGGACGTAAAAGCTTATCTCCTGGAAGCTGCCGAACGCGGCCGTAAAACCGGACGGGCCCTGGCGTTGGAAGCTGCGGAAATTTTGGGGGTCTCCCGGCGGGAGGCATATCAAGCCTATCTGGCCTTAAAAGCAGCCAAACAGGTGTCCGAAAAATAAAAATAAATCCTCAGTACTAGGTTGAAGAAAGAACCGAAACAAGATTATAATTAAACTATCGTCAAGAATTGATGAGTTCGAGTTGCCAGCTTACCTTCCCATGAATGAAAATCTTGAAGCAAAGTTGCCAGTATTAAATCGTTTGGGTTTGCATGCCCGGGCCGCGGCAAAAATTGCGGCTCTGGCCAGCCGGTTTCAGGCTGATATTGTTTTGGAAAAAGATGGCACCCAAGCCGACGCCCGGAGTATTTTGGATATTCTAAGTTTAGGCTGCCCCCAAGGGTACGGAGGTCAGGCTGCGAGCCCAAGGTCCGGAAGCTGTCCAGGCGGTGGCCGCCATCTCAGACCTCTTTTTTCATTTTTTCGGGGAACACTCATGACGCCCCTGATCGCTCGTGAAGTTTGGCCGCAAAATAAAGTGGTAAAAGGCATACCCGCGTCCCCGGGAATCATCATCGGCCCGGCCTATGTCATTGGCGATAAAAAAAAGGTCCACATCAATCATACGTATCTTGCTTCTTTTGATCAGGTTACCCGGGAAATCGAGCGTTTTCGAGATGCGGTAATGCAAACCCGCCAGGAAATTACCACCATCAAAAACTCCATAACCGATGAGTTCCAGGAACATGCCTATATTTTGGACACGCATCTACTCATCCTTCAGGATAAGCTGCTCTATGACGAAACCATACGTATAATTCAACAGGAAAAGATAAATACGGAATGGGCCTTACAACAGGCGGTGAAAAAGGCCCAGGCACTGTTCAACAAAATTGCCGATCCCTACATCAAAAGCCGGATATTAGACGTTGAAGACGTTAGTGAGCGGGTGCTACGGCACCTCACAGGTGGAAATCCATTTAATTTGGGGAACCTGTCTGATCCGGTCATTGTCGTGACCCATGACTTGTCCCCGGTGGACACTACCCAGATGTCCGTGGATAAGGTCCAGGGCATTATCACCGAAACCGGCGGCAAAACCTCCCACACCGCCATCATGGCCCAATCGCTGGAAATTCCGGCGGTTGTGGCCTTGGAAAATGCGACTCAGGAAATCGATACGGGCTATACCCTGATCCTGGATGGCCTGAATGGGACGGTGGTTATCAATCCCGACCCCAAAATGTTGGATATTTACCTGCAACGCAAGAAGAAATTTGAAGAATTCAAACTTGACGTTGGTAAATCCAGTTCTCTGCCGGCCATCACCCTGGATGAACATCAAACCCAGATTTTGGCAAATATCGAGTTTCAGGAAGAGGTTGATCTAGCTTTAGATTACGGCGCCGATGGCATCGGCTTGTACCGGACAGAATTTCTCTACTTACGTCAGCAGCAGCTCCCCACGGAAGAAGAATTATTCGAAGATTACAAAACCGTGGCAAAAATGATGTCGCCCAATCGAGTTACCATCCGGACCCTGGACATCGGCGGTGATAAGTTTGCCTCCCACCTGGAATATGCCCCCGGCACCAATCCCGCCATGGGACTGCGCGCCATTCGCTTCTGCCTCAAGGAACATACAATTTTCCGCACCCAGCTGCGAGCCATCCTGCGGGCTTCCGTATATGGCCAGGTGAGGTTGATGTTTCCCTTAATCTCAGGGATTCAAGAAGTAACTGCCGCGAATCGGATACTGGAGGAAATCAAGGCGGAATTACGCCGGGAAGGCCACGATTTCAATCCGGATATCCCGGTGGGCTTGATGATCGAAGTGCCTTCGGCGGTCATGCTGGCCGATCTGTTGGCCAAAGAGGCCGATTTTTTTAGCATCGGCACTAATGATCTCATTCAATACGCCCTGGCCATCGACCGGGGCAACAAATACGTGGCCAATATGTATCAACCACTCCACCCGGCAGTGTTGCGCATGATTAAACAGGTGGTTGATGCCGGTCACGCCGCCGGCATTACGGTGGCCGTCTGCGGGGAGATGGCCGGAGACCCGCTATATACTCCGGTCCTCTTAGGTCTGGGGGTGGACGAACTTTCCATGAATGCCCTGGCCATTCCCGTGATCAAACGCATCGTCCGGCATGCCTCCATGGAAGAGGCCCAGGATTTTGCCCGTCAGGCCCTGCAATACGGCACCGTCGATGATGTTAATGCTTACGTCACCGGGGTTATGGCCAGACGTTTCCCGGAAGTCTTCATGTTCGGCCGGGAACTGGCCAGCGCTGCCTAAAGCCGGGTTCGGCTCCCGTCACGAGACCCATTCCAGCCGGCTGAATCCACCAGATTGGAAAAGGACCCAGTGAAAATAATCTGTCAAAATCGCAAAGCCTACTTTGATTATTTCATCGATGATGTCATCGAAGCCGGCATTGTTCTCAACGGGCCGGAAGTTAAATCCATCCGTATGGGCAAGGCCAACATTAATGATGGGTTTGCCCGCATTCATAAGGGGGAAGTCTATCTCCACAACGCCCACATCAGCCCCTACCCCTTCACCCCCCTGGAGTCCTACGATCCTACCCGCACCCGCAAACTTCTCCTGCACCGCCGGGAAATCAAACGCCTCATCGGCAAAACCGAAGAGAAAGGCTATACCCTCATCCCCTTAAAACTCTATTTCCGGGATCAACACGTCAAGGTCGAATTAGGGCTGGCCAAGGGCAAAAAAAAATACGATAAACGGGAAACCATGCGCCGCCGGGATCAAGAACGTGAAATGCAGCGCCATAAGAAGAACCAGGGGTAAGTTAATCCGACGATATTATTCTAGGACGACTTGCGGCCCCCGATGTGGGATCAGCTGGAAAAAGATTCCTTCTCCTGCAACGAGTCAGTCTGGAATCCCAGGCCCACCGAGTAATAACTATAAGGCCGTTTAAGAGCGGGCCCTGGACGCAAGACTGGTATCGGTTAGTGATTCAAACCATCGGAAAAAAAATTGAACAAAAATTATTGTCAAAATATTATAAGTATTTTAGCTTATTGACACATTCTCATCCCATAATTAATCTTCTTTTAACATCATCTTGTCATAATTTTATTCCTTAATGCCTTATCAGATAATTTAAGCTACCAGACATTGCGGGCTTTATCCCTCACCGTCAGCTATGCGAATATTTAGTTACTCTTACATTAAACGCACTGCTTAGAGACAGCATCTTCTCAGTTTTGGTGTAAATATGGCTAGTATCAAAGAGCGCCGGGCCCTGTGCGGCATCTGCCCGGCCGGTTGTTGGATAATCGCCACCTATGATCATGCCGGCCGCCTGGCCGCGGTGCGGGCCGATGAGAGCTCGCCTTTTGGCATCACCTGTAAGCTCGGCCTGCACTCGCCGGAAATCGTCTATTCCACAAACCGACTCTCGCACCCCATGAAGCGAAAAGGCCCCAAAGGCACCTATGATTTTGAGCAGATAACCTGGGACCAGGCCTTTGCGGAGATGGTCCAGCGGCTTCAGACCATCAAAGCGGAGTCTGGACCGGAGGCCGCGGCCATTTATACCGGCCGGGGTAGCTTCGAACTGGCCATGTGCGACGTCTTCCAGCCCCGGGACGTGGCGGTCTCCTCGGCCTCCAGCCTGCTGTTTCCCTTCGGCTCGCCCAACACCATGGGTGTGGGGGCCCTCTGTTACGTCTCCATGGCCATGATCGCCCCCCACGTCACCATGGGCGGCATGTTCATCAATATGTTTTCCGATCTGGAACAGGCCGAATTGATCGTGGTCTGGGGCGCCAATCCAGCCACCGACTGTCCGCCCCTGGATTACAGAAGGATCATCGAGGCCACCCGGCGAGGTGCCAAGCTGGTGGTCATTGATCCCCGGCGCACAGTCACGGCCAAAATTGACGGGGCCCAGTGGATTCCCATCCGTCCCGGCACCGACGGCGCCCTGGCCCTGGCCTTGTGCCAGGTGCTTCTTGAAGAGGAACTCTTCGACGAGTCTTTTGTTCGGGACTGGACCCATGGCTTTGAGGAATTTGCCCGATATGTCCAGCATTTCCGCCCTGAGGTCGTGGAAAGTATCACCGGGGTGCCGGCCGACACCATTCGCACCCTGGCCCGGAGATTGACCCAGGCCCACGGCGTCTCTCCGGTGATGTATTCCGGGCTGGAATACAGTGACAGCGGTGTCCAGGCCATTCGGGCCACCATGGTCCTCTGGGCCCTGGCCGGCCAATTGGACGTGCCCGGCGGCCGCTGCTTCACCATGCGGGAGAATTATTTTCCCGTCAACCGGGACGGCTTAATTCCCAACCCCGACGTCAAAAAAGCGCTGGGCCGTGACCGGTTCCCGGTATACAGCCTCTACCGGGGTGAATCCCACGCCAATGCCCTGCCGGCGGCCGTGCTCCAGGGCCAGCCCTATCCCATCCGTTCCCTCATCATCCTGGGCGGCTCCATGCTCACGGCCTGGCCGCAGCCCCAGGTCTGGCGGCAAACCTTGGAGGGCCTTGATTTTCTGACCTGTATCGATATCAATCTCACCGCCGACTGTGCCTACGCCGACCTGGTGCTGCCGGCCGCCACCTGGTACGAGATCGACTCCTACATGACCTACGGCCCGATTTTTCGCCTCCGGGAGCGCGTCATTCCTCCCGTGGGCGAAGCCAGAAATGCCTTTTTCATCTTTGCCGAACTGGCTCGCCATCTGGGCTACGGCCATCTCTACCCCCAAAACGAAGAAGAACTTTTGCGCTATGTGTTGCGAGGCTCGCCCTTCACCCTGGAAGACGTGCGAGCCGCCGGCGGCCAGGTTCAGGTGGAAACCGCTATCATGCAGTACAAGAAGTGGGAAAAGGGCCTGTTGCGGCCGGATGGCCGGCCTGGTTTTGACACTCCCACCGGCAAATTTGAAATAGCCTCCACCATCCTGGAAGAACACGGCTATGACCCCCTGCCGGTATATACCGAACCCCTGGAAAGTCCCCTGTCTCAACCGGAGCTGGCGCAGAAATTTCCCCTGGTGTTCAATTCCGGGGCCCGGGTCACCACTGACTTCCGGTCCCAGTTTCATGGTATTCCGGGGCTGGTAAAAGAGCGGCCCGAACCAACTGTAATGGTTAATACTGCCGACGCCCTGGTCCGGGGCATCGTCCACGGTGATGCAGTTTTCGTCGCCAGCCCCCGGGGCGAGGTCCGGCTGCGGGCTATTGTCACGGATGACATTGTCCCGGGCGCCATCGAAGCCAATATGGGGGGCGGCGGTCCCCTGGGACCCAAGGCCTGGCAGGAGTGTAACATTAACGATCTTACCGACCGGCGCTATGACCCCATTTCCGGTTTTCCCATTTACAAGGCCCTGTCTGTGTGAGGTTGCCCGGGTACCTGACTCACAAGATACCTTGGCCTTGGATACCGGCGAAACCGTGCCATTGCCCCGGACCCAGACCAGCGCGCCGGCTATCCATAGGATTTACCTGGACCACAACGCCACCACGCCGCCGCATCCCGAAGTCACCAAAGCCATGGCCCGGTGTCTGGAGCAGTGCCCTGGCAACCCTTCCGCCATTTACCGGGAGGGCCGGGAAGCCAAAGCCGCTCTGGAAGAGGCCCGCCGCCAACTGGCCAATCTGTTGGGAACTACGGCCCGGAGAATCATTTTCACCGGCGGCGGCAGCGAAGCCAACAACATGGTCCTCAAGGGGGTGGCCCTGGCCAGCCTGCCGACCAAAAATCACCTTATCACCTCCACTATCGAACATCCTTCCGTCCTGAAAGTCTGCTCCTGGCTGGAACCAAGGGGCTTCCGGGTCACCTACCTGCCGGTGGACTGCCGACGGCTCGGGTCCGGCCCGAAGATTTGTCCCAGGCCCTTACTCCGGACACCTGCCTGGTCAGCATTATGCTGGCCAACAACGAGACCGGTGCCATTCAACCTATCCAGGAACTGGCAGCCTTAAGCCACGCGGCCGGGGCCCTCTTTCACACCGATGGGGTGCAGGCTGTGGGCAAAATTCCGGTGGATGTGGAATCCCTCGGGGTTGACTTCTTCACCTTGTCGGGGCACAAGTTTCATGGTCCCAAAGGGATCGGCGCCCTTTATATCAAAAAAGGTATCGCTCTAGAGCCTCTGGTGCATGGCGGCGGCCAGGAGGGGGGCCGGCGGGCCGGGACGGAAAATACCCCTGGCATCGTCGGTCTCGGAGTTGCCGCAGCACTGGCCGAAAAGCGCCTGAGCGCCATGGCCACCGTGGTGCAGGACCTGCGGGAGGAATTATGGCAGGGCCTGGTGCAAATCTTTCCCGAGGCCAGGTTGAACGGTCATCGGGTGGACAGGCTGCCCAACACCCTGAACGTTTCTTTACCAGGCCTCCGGGGCGAATCCCTGGTTCTGGCCCTGGACCAGCAGGGCATCTCGCTTTCTTCCGGCTCCGCCTGCCGCAGTGGCTCTCCCAAGCCTTCCCACGCCCTGCTGGCTTTGGGACTTTCCGAAGAGCAGGCCCATTGCACCATCCGCCTGTCCCTGGGTCTGGACAATACCAGGGAAGACATTGCCAGGACCCTGGCCGCCTTTGACCAAGTGAAGCACGACTCGTTGGCCACCGTGCGTTTCGTCCCGTGTCGCTAGATGTTTAGCCGGGAAGAGCTTTTCTGACCTCTCCAAAATTGGAGGCAGCCAATGCATCGACCACAAAGAGCCGTCCATAAGCATGAACGCCTGGAAATTGTCAACTGGCTCCAGGACGATGGCAGGCAGGCAGATGCCCGCGAAATCCGCCAGGGTCTGGCTCAATCTCCCAAGCGCCTGCCATGCAAATACTTCTATGACGCCCACGGCTCCCGGTTGTTTGAAGAAATCTGCCGTCTGCCGGAATATTATCTCACCAGGACCGAGCTTGCCATCCTCGCCCGGGAGGCCCCCAACATCATGGCCTTCTTTGCCCAGGGAGACGGCGACCTGGTGGAACTGGGCAGCGGCTCCAACCGCAAGATCAAACTCCTGCTGGACGGTGCGGCCGGCCTCGGCTCCGGCCGGATACGTTATGTCCCCGTGGACATTAGCGCCAGTGCTCTTTTTGAGTCAACTCAGGAACTTCTCTATCTATATGATAATCTGCAGATCCTCGGCCTCATCGCCGATTTTACCCGGCACCTGGAGGTCCTGCCCCAGGGCCGGAAGCTCATCACCTTTCTGGGCAGCACCATCGGTAATTTTTCCAATGAGGCCAGAATCGCTTTCCTCAGAAATATTGCCGCCAGCCTGAACCCGGCCGACCGCTTCCTTCTGGGTCTGGATATGCTGAAACCCGCCGCCATTATCGAAGCTGCCTATAACGACAGCCAGGGGGTCACCGCCGCGTTCAATAAAAATATTCTGCTCAACCTCAATAAAGCCTGGCATGGCGACTTCAACCCGGCCGCTTTCGACCATGTCGCCGTGTTTAACCCAACCAGGGAACGGGTGGAAATGCACCTGCGGGCCACCCGCCCCGCCTCCGCCCGGCTGGCCGATCTGGATCTGTCGGTGGTCTGCCAACCCGGTGAAACCATCCTGACCGAAACTTGCCAGAAATTCAGCCGGGACAGGGCCCGGCAGGACTTCCAGCAAGCCGGTCTGGTGGCCGACAGATGGTTCACCGATGCGCAGCACTGGTTTTCTCTGGTGATGTTAAAGAAAGGGGAATGCGGCTGAAAACAACCGTAGTTCCAAAAAAATGGAGGATTTTGTCATGAAGGCCATCTGGAAGAATACTCTTTTAGCTGAAAGCAATGATACCGTCGTCGTGGAAGGCAATCACTATTTCCCGCCCGAATCCGTCCATATGCAATACTTTAAGCCCAGCGCCACCCATACCACCTGCCCCTGGAAAGGCCAGGCCAGCTATTATCATATCGAGATTGATCGGTGAGATCAACCAGGACGCCGCCTGGTTTTATCCCGACCCTAAGGAGGCCGCCCAACAAATCAAAGACCATGTGGCCTTCTGGAAAGGCGTGGTGGTGAGTTAATGGCTTTAGAAGTATGATATTGACTTACTTCTTTTTTGGATTTAAGCTATTTTAGCATACAAAGAAGCTTACTTCTCAATAGCGGCTTTAACTCAACAGAACGTTATTTAAGCCAATCTCTCCGTTAACTACTCTGGAGGGGCCATGATTGCAAGGATGCAGGCCCGGTATGCCAGATAAAAAACTCAATACGGGCACGGTGCTTTCCATCCGCGGCAGCGTGGTTGATGCCCGCTTTCCTGAGCAGCTTCCCGTCCTCAACAGTCAGTTACGCGCCGGGGCCGAGGGTGCCATCGTCATCGAAGTGGTCACCCACCTCAATGCCGAAGTGGTGCGCGGCATCGCCCTGACCCCCACCCACGGCCTGGCCCGGGGCTCGGACCTGGCTGGACCTGGGCCATCCCTTGAAAGTCCCGGTGGGGCAACAGCCTGCTGGGCCGCATGTTTAATGTCTTCGGTCAGACGATCGATCAGGGGGAGAAGCTTACCGGCGGCGAATGGCGCTCCATCCACCAGCCGTCCGGCCTCTCCTCAGGCCGCACCACCACCTCAGAGATCTTTGAAACCGGCATCAAGGCCATCGATGTGCTGGCCCCCCTGGAACGGGGCGGCAAGGGAGGCTTGTTCGGCGGCGCCGGCGTGGGCAAGACCGTCCTGATTACCGAACTGATCCACAACACGGTGGGGCGGCACCAGGGCATCAGCATCTTTTGCGGCATCGGCGAGAGATGCCGGGAAGGCGAAGAACTGTACCGGGAAATGAAAGACGCCGGGGTCCTGGACAAAACCGTCATGGTCTTCGGCCAGATGAATGAGCCGCCCGGGCGCCCGGTTTCGCGTCGGCCACGCCGCCCTGACCATGGCCGAGTATTTCCGGGATGACGCCCATCAGGATGTCCTGCTGCTCATCGACAATATTTTCCGCTTCATCCAGGCCGGCTCGGAAGTTTCCGGCCTCATGGGTCTGTTGCCCTCCCGCCTGGGCTATCAGCCGACCCTGGCCACGGAACTTGCCGAACTGGAAGAACGCATCTGCAGCACGGCTTCAGGCGCCATCACCTCGGTGCAGGCCGTCTATGTCCCCGCCGACGATTTCACCGATCCAGCCGCCACCCATACCTTCGCCCACCTGTCTTCCTCCATCGTGCTGTCCCGCAAGCGCGCCAGCGAGGGGCTCTATCCCGGCCATCGACCCCCTGCAGTCCGGCTCCAAAATGCTGGCCACCTCTCATTGCCGGCTCCCGGCATTACCAGGTGGCCCAGGAGGTGCGCCGGACCCTGGCGGTGTTATGAGGAGCTGAAAGATATCATCGCCATGTTGGGACTTGGAGGAACTCTCGCCGGAAGACCGGCGGCTGGTCTTTCGGGCCCGGCGGTTGGAGCGTTTTTTTACGCAGCCGTTTTTCAGCACCGAGCAATTCACCGGCCACCCCGGGAAAATGGTGTCCCTGGCCGACGCCCTGACCGGCTGCGAAAGAATCCTGAACGACGAATTCACCGATTATCCGGAAAGCGCCCTCTATATGATCGGCGCCATCGACGAGGCCCAGAAAGCCATGAGACTCAAAGTCCTGCTGCCCACCGAAGTCCTGCTGGACAGAGGAGGTCGTCAAGGTAGTGGCCGAGGCCCCCAACGGCCAGTTTTGCCTCTTGCCCCGGCATATCGATATGGTGAGCGTCCTGGTCCCCGGTTTGCTGTCCTATGTCAAAGACCGGGACGGAGGTCCGAGGAATTTCTCGGCGGTGGCCGAAGGCCTTTTGGTCAAATGCGGTTCCGAGGTGCTGGTGGCCACCGTCAACGCGGTCAGGGGCCCGAACTTGGGTCAACTCCGGGAGATCGTGACCCGGCAATTCAAGACCTTGTCTGACCAGGAAAAGCAGGCCCGCTCCGCCCTGGCCCATCTGGAAGCTAATTTCATCCGCCGATTTTTAAAGATGAAAGACTATGCCTGAGCCCAAAAAGCCGCGGAATACCACCGGCCCCGGGGACGAATTCACCCGGCAGATCAAGATTAAAGAAGCCCGGAAGCTGCAAGGCTCAAGGCCCGGGGCCAGGGCAATGTCTGGTTCGGCCTGGGAATGTTCGGCCTTGATCGGCTGGTCCGTGGTCATTCCGGCCCTCTTAGGCGTTGCCCTGGGGGCTCTGGATCGACCGGCACCTGGCCGAGCCGGTATTCCTGGACGCTGATGCTGCTGCTCCTGGGCATCATCCTGGGCTCCCTGAACGCCTGGCGCTGGGTCAGCCAGGAACGCCAAAAGATCGACAAGGACAATGATGCGGTAAGCGGTGCAGCGTTAGCATGGTCAACTAAATAATAAATTGCGAGTGGAACAAAAAGTGCTTGTTTTTTGCCTAAGCTGACAGCCGAAAGCATACGGTATCAGATATGGAAATCAGTCTCGATAACTTGGGTGCTCTGGCAGTGGGGCCCGGTCCTGCTGAATGCCACCCTGGTCTACACCTGGCTGGTGATGACGCTCCTGGCGGGCGGTTCCTGGCTGGTAACCCGCCGGCTGTGCTGTGGACCCGCCCCTGTCCCGTTGGCAGAATCTTCTGGAGGCCTTGATTGCCACCATCACCGGAGCAGATTCAACAGATCAGCCAGCAGCCCGCCGGCCACTATCTCCCTTTTATCGGCACGCTGTTTATTTTTATCTCTTTTTCCAATCTCCTGAGCATCATCCCCGGCTACCATCCGCCCACCGATTCTTTATCCACCACTGCGGCCCTGGCCTTATGCGTCCTGGTGGCGGTCCCCTTGTTCGGCATTACCCGACAGGAGTCTGCGGGCCTACCTGAGCCACTACCTTAAACCCACGGTCTTCATGCTGCCGTTTCACCTGATGTCCGAACTCTCCCGCACCCTGGCCCTGGCGGTGCGCCTCTTCGGCAATGTCATGAGCGGCGCCATGCTGGGGGCCATTCTGCTGGCCGTGGTGCCGCTGTTCTTTCCCGTTGTCATGCAACTGTTGGAACTGTTGATCGGCCAGATCCAGGCCTTTATCTTTGCAGTTCTGGCCACCGTCTATATCGCCTCCGCTAATCAGGCCCATGCCGAAAAGACACAAGCTCTCCTGCGAGGGCGATCAACCCGCACCGGCTTCCCCGGAAAACCGGAAGGAGGACTAAGCACTATGAACGCCAGCCTTATTATCGGCGCAGTTTCCATTTTTACTGCCGGACTGACCATCGCCATCGGCTCCATCTGTACGGCCCTGGCCCAGGGCCAGGCCATTTCCCAGGCCATGTCCGCCATCGCCCAGCAGCCCGACGAAGCCGCCACCATTACCCGCACCCTCTTTGTCGGGTCTGGCGATGATCGAGTCCTTTGCCATTTATTGCCTGGTTGTGGCCATGATCCTGATTTTCGCCAACCCCTTCTGGAACTACGTCATCGCCAAGGCCGGAGGCTGAGCCGGTGTTAATCGATTGGTTCACCGTGGGCGCCCAGGTCGTCAATTTCCTCATCCTGGTGGTCCTGCTGAAAAAATTCCTCTATGGTCCCATCACCCAGGCCATGGCCGCCCGGGAGGCCAAAATTCAGGCCCAGATCACCGAGGCCGAAACTCGCCGGCAGGAAGCGGCCGCGACCGAGGCCGAGGTCCAGAAGCGCCTGCAGGAACTGGAGGATAAACGCCAGATCCTGGCTGCCCAGGTAGAGGCCGAAGTGGCGGAACAAAAAAAGGCCCTCCAGGAAGCAGCCCGGCAGGAGGTGGGAAAGTATCGCCAGGGCTGGCTCCAGGCCCTGTCCCGGGAAAAAACGGCTTTTGCCCAAACCCTGCAAGAGCGCTGCAGCCACCAGGCCTTTACCCTGGCCCGCCTGATCTTGCGGGAACTGGGCGACCTGTCCCTGGAGGAGCGTTTCCTCCAGGTCTTTTTTGACAAGCTGCGGCAGTTGCCACCCGAGGATGAGCAGGCTTTCCGGGAATCCCTGACCGAGTCCGGCGGTGCTGCCGTGGTCGCCAGCGCCTTTCAATTAGATGAGGCGAACCGGGCCCGGCTCCTGACGGCAGTACAGGCCCAGTTCGGCCCCCAGGTGACCGTGCAGTTTGAGACCGACCCGAGTCTCATCATGGGCCTCGAACTCAAAACCAGCTCCCGTAAGCTTTCCTGGACCGCCGAGCGCAGCCTCCATAACCTGGAAGAACAAGTAATGGCAGCAATTAATTACCGCTCCCCCAGGAGACTCCCCATGCCAGCTGAACCTCCGGTCCTGGAAACCCTGGTAGCCGCCGCCGAGTCCGCCCTCAATACGGTGCTGGACCACTTCCAGGCTCATCTCCAGGCGGAAGGCATCGGCGTAGTGCATTTTGTGGGGAACGGCATCGCCCTGGTGTCTGGTCTGCCGGGCATAAAGTCCGAGGAATTGGTCCGCTTTCCCGACAATCTGTTGGGCCTGGCTTTTAATGTGGATGCCCATGAAGTGGGGGTTATTCTCCTGGGAGAAACCGGGGACTTGAAGGCCGGCGCCGAAGTCCGGCGCACCGGGCGGGTCCTGGACGTGCCCGTGGGCGAAGCCCTCCTGGGCCGGGTGGTGGACAGTCTGGGGCGTCCCCTGGATGATCTGGGGCCGGTTCAGACCGTGGCCCGCCTGCCGGTGGAACGGGACGCCCCCCCCATTATGCACCGGGCCCCGGTGACGGTCCCGCTCCAGACCGGCCTCAAGGTCGTGGATGCCCTGATTCCCATCGGCCGCGGCCAGCGGGAACTGATTCTGGGGGACCGCCAGACCGGCAAGACCACCATTGCCCTGGATACCCTCCTCAATCAGCGGGATCCAGGGTGTTATTTGCATCTACTGCAGCATCGGCCAGCGGGATTCGGCGGTGGCCCAGCTCATTGCCGATCTGCGCCGACACGGCGCCTTGAACTATTGCACCGTGGTGGTGGCCCCCGGCGAAGCCCCGCCGGGGCTTGCATTTTGTGGCCCCCTTCGCCGCCACCAGCATGGCCGAATATTTCATGGAACAGGGCCGGGATGTCCTCATCATCTATGACAACCTGACCAACCATGCCCGATCCTACCGGGAGTTGTCCCTCCTGTTGCGGCGCCCCCCGGGCCGGGAAGCCTATCCCGGTGATATCTTTTACCTCCATGCCCGGCTCCTGGAACGCTCCACCCATCTCCTGCCGGAATACGGCGGCGGCTCCCTCACCGCCCTGCCCATCGTCGAAACCGAGGCCGGCAATATCGCCGCCTACATTCCCACCAACCTCATTTCCATCACCGACGGGCAACTTTACCTCAGGTCCGACTTCTTCCAGAAGGGCATTCTCCCGGCCGTGGACGTGGGCAAATCCGTCTCCCGGGTGGGCGGCAAAGCCCAACTGGCGGCCTACCGGGCCGTGGCCGGGGACCTGCGTCTCTCCTACTCCCAATTCCAGGAACTGGAGGCCTTTTCCCGCTTCGGCACCCGGATGGATGAGCGCACCCGTCAGCTCCTGGAGCGCGGCTATCGGGTCCGGAAGATGCTCCAGCAGCCGCCCTCCGACCCCCTGCCGGTGGCCCAGCAGATCATCGTCCTGTTGGCCGTCACCCATGGCCTTTTTGATGCCATCCCCCTGGACAAGCTCCCCGCGGTCGAAAACCGGAGTTCCGGCGTCAGGTCAGTGACCGGCTTGTCCCGACCTCTGCCAGCGTCCTCGAGCCGGGGAAGATCTGACCGCAGCCGACCAGGACGCCCTGCTGCAGCAGCTTCAGAGCCTCTGGCCACGGACAATACCCATGGAAACCATTGATCTGCTCCGCCGGCGCCTCACCGTCACCGAAGAACTGCTGGAAGTGGTGAAAATCATGAAAACTCTGGCGGCCGTCAATATCCGCCAATACCTCCGGGCGGTGGAATCCCTGTCCGACTATCACCGCACCGTGGAAATGGGCCTGCAAATTTTTCTGCGGCACCAGGAGGCCCAGGTCGCTGGCGCCGCCCACCGGCTCCCGGCGGCTGGGGGCTGGTTCTTTTCGGTTCGGAAGTGGGGATGTGCGGGCAGTTCAACGAGCAGGTTGTCGCCTTCGCCCTGGAAAATCTGCAACAGCTGGCTCCCCGGCCGGAAGACCGCCTGTACATGGTGGTGGGCCACCGGGGTCTGGCCCGCCTTGAGGAAGCAGGGGTGGAGGTTCGGGAATTTGTGGCCATCCCCGGCACCGTCGCCGGCATTGCCGCCCAGGTCCAGGGCATCGTCCTAAAGCTGGCCGAGTGGCAGGAGCAACTGGGCGTGGAAAGGATCGTCCTGTTTCATCAACGGCTGATTTCCAAGGCCCACTTCCAGCCGCACCAGGTGTCCTTGCTGCCCCTGGACCCGGAGTGGCTGGCGGCCCTGGGCCGGCGGCCCTGGCCCACCAAGGTTTTGCCCACCTACACTATGGCCCCCGGACCGCTGTTCTCCGGCCTGCTCCGCCAGTTATTCTTTGTCCTGCTCTATCAGGCCTTCGCCGAATCCCTGGCCAGCGAAAATGCCAGCCGCCTGGCAGCCATGCAAGTGGCCGAGGAAAATATCACCAACCGCCTCGCCGACCTGCGCCTGAACTTCAATCAAATGCGCCAGACCGCCATCACCGAAGAACTCCTGGACATCGTCGCCGGCTACGAAGCCCTCAACCATAAAGATTAGTCTTTGCTACCTGCTCTGCCTCTCAGCATATGTGCTGATCGCCTTATACAACGCATTCACCATCCGCTGCTGCTGCCTGGGATCACAAAGCTTGACTTCTTCCAGACTACTCTTGATAATGCCGCATTCAAATAACACTGCCGGGATATCCGCTGATTTAAGCACCACTAAATTGTTAAAAGAATAAATTCCCTTGGTGCGATCCACCAGTACCTTGTTGCCCCGGTTGGCATGATGCAACGTGGGAGTGAAGCCTGCCTGCCGCATCTCTGTCCCGAGGATACTGGCAAAGCGAAAGCTTTCCGCCGGGCTGCCGTTTTTTTCCGAGTAAAATATCGAATGTCCGGCGAACTGGTCGCAGACATCCAACAATTTCCCCTGGTAGACCCATTGCGATAGCTGCTCCGGGTACACGGAATCATGGTGGATCGACAAAAACAGGTCCGCCCCCCGGCTTTCGGCCATGGCCGGCCGGCTTGACAAGGAAGTTTTATCCCCCGCCTCATTGACGATAAACGACCCCCTGAACCTGTTGTCCTGCTGGAGCCTCGCCAGCAGCAGCTGGGCCATCTTCCGATTAAAGTTATACTCCGGTACGCCCCGGGCGCTGACTGCGCCTACACTACTCGGACTATGGCCGATATCGATGGCCACCCGAAAATCCCTGGCCCACCCCTCACTCACGGTCCCCAAGCAGCACAACGACAAAAGACACATCATTACGTAATAAACCATTGCCGTCATTTTCCTTTTTCCAATGAATATCGTCCGGTTTTAACCAATAATTTCTTGTCGCCGGGGCTCGGCGTGCCGGGCCCCAAAGTATTAGGTTGCTGGCCTAAGCTTTCTAGTCTTGCCGTCTAGCCGGAACATCCCGGTAACCTAATAATACTTCTTTGCCTCCAGCCTGGTATAATATACCCGATATCGTTGCGAGGGGGATTACTATCCAGTGAATCTAAGTCTGAAAAAGATATTTCCTTTGTTCCCAGTTTTAGTATGGCTCTGCCTTAGCCTCCCTCCATCCGCCTCTGCCATCGACCCCGGCCGCGTCCAGGGCACCCTGCAGGTGAACGGCCAGGCCGTCGCCCTCACCCAGGCCTACGCCCACCTCCACGACAACGCCGAAAAATTGTTGGACCGCCCCCGGGAACTGCGCCTCCTCCTAACCGACCGGGAGGTGCCCCAGGCGGCCCTGGCCGGCCTCGCCCCCCTGACTGCCCTGGAACCCCTGGTCCGGGCCGGCCAACTCCAGGGCCTGCTCCTCAGGCTGGACCCCAAGGACCACCGGCGTCTTGAGCTTACCCTGCTCTACCCACCCCCGGCCCCGGGAGCAGCCCTCCTGACCCGGACGATTACCTTCTCTGCCAAAAGTTCTTCCCTTGATTTTCCCCTCTCCCCTCCAGGGGAGAGGGTCAGGGTGAGGGGTGAAAAGCCCGCCTTCAACCTGAGCCTGCACCCCCAGCGGGTGGGCGGCGCCATCGCCTGCCCCCCTGAGCCCCAACCCGAAGTCCCCGGCCGGCCCACCCTCTCCTGCTCCCTCCGCTTCAGTGCCCCCTTATTCCACGAGCTGCCCGTCACCGCCGTCCTCGTTGGCCGGGCCGCCCAATCCTGGGCAAACACAGACGGCCGCCAAACTCCAGGACTCGCTTCCGCGTCTTCAACGAGTGGTGGTCAGGGGCGACCGCGCCACCGCCGTTTTCGCCAACCAGCAGTGGCAAACCTTCATCCGGGAAGGCGATGAGTGGAAGCTTGATAATTGAC
>CAWAEI010000026.1:0-144258 GCA_963780995.1 uncultured delta proteobacterium | reverse complement strand
ACCAATGTTCGAAAAACGCGTGAACATTTTTAAACTGCTCGGTTTCGAGGTCCGATTAGATCTGAGTTGGTTCTTTATTGCCGCTTTCATCACCTGGTCTCTCTCGCACGGCTATTCCCCTATCTACTATACAGATCTCTCCACCAGACCTACTGGTTGATGGGGATCGCCGGCACCCTGGGATTATTTCTCGGCATCGTCATCCATGAATTCGCCCATTCCCTGGTGGCCCGCCACCATGGTCATGCCCATGAAGGGCATAACCCTGTTTATCTTCGGCGGCGTCGCGGGAATGGCAGATGAGCCCACCAGTCCGAAAGTGGAATTTCTCATGGCCATTGCCGGCCCCATCACCAGCATCATCTTAGCCCTGATTTTTTACGGCTTGGCTTCCGGGTTCAGACAGAGCCCATGTATCCCGCCTGTCTATGGGGTGCTGCAGTATTTAGGGGCCATTAACGGCATTTTAGCCGCCTTTAACCTGCTGCCGGCCTTCCCTCTGGATGGCGGGCGGGTACTGACGATCCATTCTGTGGGGGGTCAGAAAGGATCTCCGATGGGCCACCCGCATCTCTTCCCAAATCGGCTCTGGTCTTTGCCATAATTCTACTTATCTCGGGATTTTTGCAGATTGTGCAAGGCAATGTCATCGGTGGGATCTGGTGGATCCTCATCGGGATCTTTCTCCAGGGGGCTGCCAAACGTCCTACCAGCAACTCCTGGCCCGGCAAGTCCTGCACGGCGAACCAGTGCGCCGTTTTATGCAGGCTAACCCCATGGTGGTCTCCCCCGATCTGTAGCCTCAAGCAACTGGTGGAGGACTACATCTACACCTACCACTATAAAATGTTTCCCGTGGTAGCCGATGGCAAACTTCAAGGATGTATCCCACCCAGCAAGTAAAACCATCCCTCGTGAGGAATGGCCCAACCATACGGTGGGGGAACTCGCTAATGCCTATAACACGGAAAATCACGTCTCGCCTGATACCGATGCCCTCAAGCCCTGGAGATCATGAATCGGACCAACCGCAGCCGACTCTTGGTCACCGAAGGTGATCGTCTGGTGGGAATTTTGTCGTTGAAAGATCTACTACAATTTTTCGCCCTCAAAGTGGAACTGGAACCGCAATCATAGGAGTACGGGTTTGGCGGTCCCCATTCTTCCCCGTCGCCTGATTTTCCCTCGGTCTCCGATCTCCTTGCCTTGGTCCCCCGTCTTCTTGCCCGCGGCGCCGTTCGCTCAGCCCTGCATGAGCACATAGAAGACCGGCACGAAAGGGATGGCCAGGAGGGTGGAGGAGAGCATGCCGCCGAAGACCACCGTGCCGATGGCCTGTTGGCTGGCGGCCCCGGCGCCCCCCGCGATCAAGAGCGGCACCACCCCCAGAATAAAGGCAAACGAGGTCATGACGATGGGCCGGAACCGGCGGCGGGTGGCCTCGATCGCGGCCTCGGTGATGGACAGGCCCTGCTCGTGCAGGTCCCGGGCGAATTCCACGATCAGGATGGCGTTCTTGCTGGCCAGGGCGATCATCAGGACCAGCCCCACCTGGGTGTAGAGATTATTGTCAAAGCCCCGGATCATCAGGGCCAACAGCACGCCCACCAGGGCCATGGGCACCACCAGGATGACCGCGGCCGGACTGGTCCAGCTTTCATACAGGGCGGCCAGCACCATGAACACCAGGGTGATGGAGAGGGCGTAGATGAAATAGGCCTGGGGACCCACCTGCTTTTCCTGGTAGGCCGTGGCCGTCCAGTCGTAGGACATGCCCCGGGGCAGGTTGTTGCGCACACCTGTTCCATCAGGTTGAGGGCCTGGCCGGTGCTGAAGCCCGGCGCCGCCGTCCCGAAAATCTGGGCCGCCGGATAGAGATTGTAGCGGGTAACCAGTTCGGAGCCCAAGGATCGGCTGGACCTCCAGCAGGGCGCCCATCGGCACCATCTCCTCCAGGTCATTCCGGACATACAGATTCTTAATATCCTCCGGCTGCAAGCGGTAGGGGGCGTCGGCCTGGACGTAAACCTGGAAAACCTGGTTGAACTTGTTAAAAAGATTGACAAAGGAAGAACCCAGATAAGCCTGCAGGGTGTCAAAGACATTGCTCATGGGGATCTGCAGCGACTGCGACCTTGGTCCGGTCGATATCCAGGTAGAGCTGGGGGCTGCGGGCGCTGAAGGTGGTGGCCAGGTTGCGCAAACCGGACTGGGAGTTCGCCGGCGCTGATGACCTCCATGACGGCCTTCTGCAGTTCGGCCAGCCCCAGGCTGGCGCGGTCCTCGACCATCATCTGGAAGCCGCCGGACGCCCCCAGGCCCCGGATGGGCGGCGGCACCGCCACAAAGACCATGGCATCCTCAATGGAGGCCAACTGCTTGCCGCAGATTGGCGATGATCTTGTCCTGGCTCAAGGCGGCGCCCCGTTTGTCCCAATCATCGTAGACGATGAAGGTGGTGAACATGTTGGAGACGTTGGCGTAATCCAGGATGGAAAAGCCGCCAATGGTCACCCAGGCCTTCAATCCCTTGGTTTTCTTGAGAATGGCGCTGATTTCCTGGGTTGCCGCCTGCACCCGGGGCTGCGAGGCGGCGTCGGGAAGCCTGGTGATGATCATGGCGTAGCCCTGGTCGTCGGTGGGCAAAAAGCCGGTGGGATGGTAGGCGAACCGCAAGCCGCTGACCGCGATGATGGCGATAAACACCAGCAACATGAGTCTGGGGCGCTTTACCATCCGGGTGACCAGGCTGATATAGGCATCCTCCATGACGCCGTACACCCGGTTGAAACCCCGGTAGAACAGGTTGGGCTTTTTCTTCTCCTGGTGCGGGCCGCAGCCACAGGGCGCACTGGGCCGGTTTAAGGGTCAGGGCGTTGATGGCGCTGATGATGGCGGTGGAGGCGATCACCAGGGCGAATTGGCGGAAGAGCTGGCCCGGTGATGCCGGGCAGAAAGGCGGCCGGCAGGAAGACCGCGGTCAGGACCAGGGTGATGCCCATGACCGGCCCGGTCATCTCCCCCATGGCCTTGATGGTGGCCTCTTTGGGCGGCAGCCCCTGCTCGATATGGTAAGAGGCATTTTCCACAATGACGATGGCGTCGTCCACCACGATGCCGATGGACAGAATCAGGGCGAACAGGGTCATCAGATTGATGCCGAAACCGAGCATGGTCATGGCCGCAAAGGCGCCGATGATGGTCACCGGCACGGTGGTCGCCGGCACCAGGATGGCCCGCCAATTTTGCAGAAAGACGACGATGACGATGAGTACCAGAATGCCGGCCTCGAACAAGGTCGTATAGACATCGTTAATGGCCTGTTCCACAAACTTCGTGGTGTCATAATGAGTCGTGTAGGTCAGACCCGGCGGAAAGTCCTTGCTCATGTCCGCCATGGCCTGGCGCACCTCTGTCGGCGACGCGTCAGGGCATTGGCGCCGGGCAAGGAAAAGACCAGCATCTGCGCCGCCTGGTGGCCGCTCATGCCGGCAAAATTGCTGTAGCTCTGCTGGCTCAGTTCCACCCGGGCCACGTCCCGGATGCGGACGATTTGGGCGCTTTCGGCGCGGGGGCTCTTGATGATGATATTCTCGAACTGCGCCACGTCCGTCCAGCCGGCCCAGGGCGTTGACCGTGAATTGGAAGGCCTGCTCGGGGGGCACCGGCGGCCCGCCCAGTTGTCCGGCCACCACCTGCACATTCTGGCCCTGGATGGCGTTGACGACGTCCAGGGTGGTCAGACTGTAATCGCTGAGTTTGTTAGGATCCAGCCAGACCCGCATGCTGTAGGGGCCGGCGCCCACTACCCTGATCTGGCCGACGCCGGGCAGCCGGGCCAGGGGATTTTGCAGATTGATGACCGCGTAATTGGAGAGAAAGGTTTCGTCAAATTTGTCCTCTTCCGAATAGAGGCTGACCACCAGCAAGATATCGGTGGAGACCTTTTTGACCGTGACCCCCTGGGGCTGCACCGCCGCGGGCAGCTGGGCATTGGCGCTGGCCACCAGGTTTTGCACCAGGGACACCGCGGTATTGAGATTGGTGCCCACGTCGAAGGTGATGGTTAAGGTGTAACTCCCGTCGCTGGCGCTGGTGGAAGACATATAGATGGAGCCTTCCACCCCGTTGACCGCCTGTTCGATGGGAATGCCCACCGTGGCCGCCACCACCTCGGCGCTGGCCCCGGGATAGCGGGTGGACACCTGAATGGTGGGCGGCACGATCGGCGGATACTGCGCCACCGGCAGATTGTAGAAGCAGACCATCCCCAGAATGATGGTGACGAGGGCGATGACGTTGGCGAAGATGGGCCGCTCGATGAAGAATCGGGAGATCATTGGCCGTTTGTTCCTGGCTTGCCGCTTAGGCGTGGGGCCGCTTGCGGGCCGGGGCTGCGGTGGGCCTTTCCTTGACCGGGGTCACCGGTTTCCCGGGAAAGGCCCGCAGCAACCCATTGGTTATAATCCATTCATTCCCGGTCAAACCTTCCTTAACCACCCGGTGGTCGCCTACCTCGATGCCGAACTTGACCGGACGCCGCTGCACCACGTTATTTTCATCCACCACCAGGACATACGAGCCCTGTTGGTCATAGCCGAGGGCCACTTCCGGCACCAGGAGGTCTTCCTTGGCTTGGCCTACCACGGCTCCCCGGAGGCGAGCATACATCCCCGGCACGATTCTGCTGTCCGGATTCGGGAAAACGCCGCGTAGCTGCAAGGTGCCGGTGGTGGGTGCCAGGCTGATGGCCGCAAAATCCAGGTAGCCCTGATGGGGATAGCCCTCTTCATTGGCCAGGCCGAGATAGAGCGGCACCTTGATCTTCTCTGTTTCCAACGGCGACCGGCCGCTCTTGCCCATGACCCGCAGCAGGTCCGCCTCGCTCATGGTGAAGTAAACATAAATGGGGTCAATCTGATTAATTTCAGCCAGCAGGGTGAATTCTCCCGCGCCCACCAGGTTGCCGGGATCTTTGAGCCGCCGGTCGATGCGACCGTCAAAAGGCGCCGTAACCTTGGTGTAGCCCAGGTTCAATCTGGTCAACTCTCGTTGGGCCTCGGCGGCCTTGAGCGCCGCCTGGGCGGAGTCCCGTTGGAACCGCCAGTTGTCCATGTCCGATTGGGCCGCGGCCTTTTGTTTCACCAGTCGGGAAAACCGTTGAAATTCCATGCGGGCGTGATCCAGGGCGGCTTTTTGCCTCATGATTTCCGCCTCTGCCTGTTCCAGTTTGGCCTGATAGGTGTTGGGCTGAATCAGGAACAGCAATTGCCCCTTTTTCACCCGGTCGCCGTCCTGGAAGTAGACCTTCTCCAGGTAACCCTCCACCCGGGCCTTGAGCTGAGCGGTATTAAAGGCTTGGGCGTTGCCGGTAAATTCCAGATAATCGGTCACCGACTGGCGCACCGGCTGACTCACCGTAACTTTGGGAGGCGGCGGCGGCGCATAGACGTTCTTATCACCGCAGGCCGACATCATGACCAGGCCCCCGGCCAAGAGGGCCCAACCGACGAGCCTTTTCAACTTGAATAACACTGGCTTAGCTGTAGGCATAGCATGAGCTCCACACTGACTAATCTCGAGGAAAACGATCATGTCATCCCTAAGTTGCCGCGTGCCTTATAAGCGATCGATGCTCTGCGCTGATACCATTGTTAATGGCTTGTAGCTGAAAGCCGATTGCCGTCTAGCTACGCCTGAATATTTCTTACCAATCCGGGGCCCGGAGCTGCGGTCTGGGCTGGTCCGGCTCGGGTAGCGCCTGGCTTGGCGGAGTCAATAATTTGCCCCAGTTGGTGCGTTTTTCCATGGTTTCCCGGGTGGCCGCCGGAACAAAATCCCGGCCTTCCCGGATCTCCCAACCGCCACCCAAAGCCCGGTAGACTCCCACCAGACTGCTGGAGATATTGCCCCGGGCGCTGGCCAAATTATCCTGAGTATTCAGGAGACTCACCTGGGCCGTCAAGACGGTGGTAAAATCCGTGATGCCTTCCCGGTACTGAATGACGGCCAGGTCCAGGGAGTTCTGGGCCGCGTTGGCGCTTTCGGTCAGCGACTGCACCTGCTCCTGGGTCCGCAGGAAGGCTGCCAGGTTATCTTCCACCTCCTGCTGGGCTTTGAGGACGGTTTTCTGATAATCGATGAGCAACTCCTGGAAGCGGGCGTCCTGCACCCGCACCAGATTGGTGATCTGGCCGTAGTTCAAAATATTCCACTGCACCGCCGGTCCCCCGGCGCCCACGCGGTTGCGCCAGTTGACCAAATCTCCCAGACTGTTCCGGCCGACGTCGCTTGACATCACCCCGAAGTTCCCGGTCAAAGAAAAGGCCGGGTACAGCTGGGCCTTGGCCACGCCGATCTGGGCGCATTGGGCCGCGGCATTATACTCGGCGGCGCGAATATCCGGCCGCCGGCGCAGCAGATCGGCCGGAATCCCCACCACTACCCGGGTTGGTGGTACGGGAATGACGCCCTGACCCTTCGCCAGGTCCTTCAGTTGGTTCGGCGGCATCCCCAGGAGCACGCTGAGGGCGTCTTTGGCTTGGCGCAATTGGATCTGCAGCACCGGGATGGTGGCCTGAGTGCTGGTCAACACCGTCCTGGCCTGTTCCACGTCACGCTGGGAAGTGGTGCCGCCCTCGAAACGGGCCTCGGCGATGGTCAGGCTCTCCTTTTGAGTCTGGACGTTTTCCTGGGCGATGGTCAGACGCCGTTCCAGGGTCCGGATCGAGGTATAAAGAGTCGCCACATTACCGGTGAGACTTACCAGGGTGCTGTCATAATCGGCAATGCTGGCCAAGAGGTTGGCGTCCGCCGACTCGATGGCCCGGCGGAACTTGCCCCAGAAGTCGAGCTCCCAACTGGCCGTCAGGCCAAGCTGGGACTGCCAATAATTCAGCCCGCCGAATTTTGGGGCGCTTCCCGAAGCCCCGGCAATAGGGGTCCCGGCACTTTGGTGTATCCTTTCCCCCGAGCCGGTGACTTGCTGAGTTTGTGGATAGAATTGGCCGGTGGCCACGCCGAGTTGCGCCCGGGCCTCCAGGACCCGCACCCCGGCCCGGCGAACATCCAGGTTCTCCCGGTAAGCGGTGTCGATCAGTTGGTCCAGGACGGGGTCTTTAAAGACCTTCCACCAGTTCCGGTATTCCGCCGGGTCGGTCTTGAGCCGGGGATCTCCCGCCTCCAGCCAGTCCGAGGCCATGCTGGTTTCAGGCCGGACGTAATCCGGTCCCACCTTGGTGCAGCCGGCCAGGGCGGCCAGGACCAGCAGCGCCAGGAAAAGTTTTATATGGTTGCAGCCTGAAGGCGCCATTACTTACCAACCCTTCCAGAAAGGGTAATGCGACTATGCCGTAGTTCTACATATTCCAATTTTCAAGAAATAAACCAATAAGCCTCGGTTGTCAAAGGTTAATCTTTACTCCACCAGAATTCTGAGTTCGAGTCGCCAGATCGAGGTTGGTAAAATCTGGCTCAGCTTGACAGAAACTGGTTTGTTAGTTATTGTTAATAGTTAATTTAAGATAGGAAAAGGCCTGACGACAACGAGACAAGGTGGATTTTATGCGCAAACAGAACGGTTGGTTAAAGCAAGCTTTGGCGAAATGGGGAACGATCCTGCTGCTGGCTCTGGGTCTAGGTCTGGGACCGGCCGGCCCGGGGTGGGCCGTCACCCCGGAAGAAGTAGTCTCCAAGGTGCAGAAACAATATGACTCCACCGGGGTCTTCAAGACCCGGTTCCGTCAGGAGTCCCGCCTCAAAAGCCAAGGCGCCGGGGACAGCGCCGAAGGATTGCTCTACTTCAAAAAACCTTCCCAGATGCGGTGGGATTATCAAGCCCCTGCGGCCCAGAAAAAGGAAGTAATCGCCGACGGCCGGGAGGTGCACATCTATATTCCCCAGGACAAGACGGTGATGGTCTATCCCATGAAACAAGTAATGCGCTCGGACTTGGTCATGCGGTTCTTTTCCGGTATCGGCGAACTGCAGCGTGACTTCACCGTAGCCTGGCATATCCCTTACCAGGGCTCCGGGCCCATGCGCATCCTTTTAAAACCCACCAAGGCGCAGCCGGATTTGAAAGACTTGGTGCTGACCATCGATCCCAACACGTATTTGGTGCAAACCCTGGAATTCACCAACGCCTACGGTGATTTCACCCGGATGAATTTCAGCGGCACCCAACTCAATGTTTCTTTGGACCCAAACTTTTTCAAATTTACCCCGCCGCCGGGAGTGCAGGTGGTCCGGGAGAAGATGTAATTTCAAGTGGCCAGTGGTCAGATATAGGATGGCGATAGATTAGGCGATGGGTAGGGGCGGTTTGTGAACGCCCCTATAGAATTATGATGATGGATCTATACCTTATTACCTGAGGGAGGGCTTCCGGATGGCTTTTTCAGATAAACAGCGTGAAGTCCGGGAGTGGTTGGCCAAGCGGGATGCCATTCTCCTGGCCCACAATTATCAGCCCGGCGCGATCCAGGATATTGCCGACCTCACCGGCGACTCCCTGGGACTATCCCAGGCCGCGGCCAAAACCGAAGCCCGGGTGATCGTTTTCTGCGGCGTTCATTTTATGGCTGAAACCGCGGCGATTCTCTGCCCGGACAAAACCGTGCTGCTGCCCCGGGTAGACGCCGGCTGTTATATGGCCGACACCATCACCGCGGCTTCTCTGCAGGCCAGGAAGGCTGAACTCCCGGGGGTGCCGGTGGTGACCTATGTCAACTCCAGTGCCGCGGTCAAGGCCGAAAGCGACATCTGCTGCACCTCGGCCAACGCCGTGCGGGTGGTCAACTCCCTGCCCCAGGACCGGGTCCTCATGGTGCCCGACCGCAACCTGGCCCTGTACACCCAACGGTATTCCACCAAACAAATCTTCCTCTGGGAAGGCTGTTGCAACGTCCACGACGCCCTGAGCCGGGAGGAGGTGCTGGCCTGCCAGGCGGCCCATCCCGGCGCCCCGTTTATCGCCCATCCCGAGTGCCGACCCGAGGTTCTGGATCTGGCCGACGTCATCCGCAGCACCGCGGGTATGCTGTCCTATGTCAACCAATCCCCCCAGGAAGAATTCATCATCGGCACTGAAAAGGGCATTATCCACACCCTGGCCAAAGAAAACCCCGGTAAACGCTTTTACTCCCCTTCGGAACGGATGCTGTGCCCGGACATGAAAAAAATCTCCCTCGAGGACGTGTTGACGGCCCTCCGGGACCTGACCCCAGTGGTGACCGTTCCCGAAGAGATCCGCCTCCGGGCCTTGCAGGCCGTGAATCGCATGCTGGCGGTGCCCCGGGACTAGCGAACCGGGAGGATAATCACTTCTTCGGTTGCCCAAAGGTAGGCTTTTTCACCCCTCATTTCTCCAGAGACCGTAGAGGAGCCGAAAGGCCGGGGTGATGGCCAGGCTGGCATCGCCTAACATCCGGTCGATTTCCTCCAAGGTAAAAAACGCTCCCATTTCTATCTCATCGGGATTGGGTGTCGGCTCGACGGCAGTCCGGCATTCGAACAGGACCACGTGTTCCCAGCCGGTCTGGGGGCAGGCGGTCACTTCGGCCAGGACCTGAAGCTTTTCCTTAATTCCCAACTCTTCTTCCAACTCCCGGGCCGCGGCGGCGGTAAAATGTTCTCCTGGGGACACGTGTCCCGCGGCAGAGGTGTCCCAGTGTCTCGGGTACTGATCCTTATGTTCCCGTCGCAGTTGCAGATACAGCCGGCCGGCGCAATCAAAAACGAAGATATGGACCGACCGGTGCCGCAGTCCGAAACGGTGAATAGTACCCCGGGTCGCCTGGCCGATGCGGCGGTTCTGACGATCAAAGACCTCCAGAATTTCCTGCTGTTCGTCCATTAATTATCCAGCTTTTATGGCCGCTTCCGGGGCCGCGGGCTGCCACCCGGTAAGCCAATGCTTGGGAATGGGTTCGCAAAAGTCTAGACTCTTTCCACCAATGTTCTTATCGAACTACCGGTGCATATCACCCGGAAAGTAGGGCAATAACAACTGTATTGAAGTAGCTTCCAGATAAATATCCATATTGGCACTAGTATTGCAAAGTTATTGAGTGAAAGTGGTTAACACCCACACTAAAAAATAACCAGAGATCATTAGAGGAAGAATGTTCTCAAGTGAGAAAATAATCTAATCTTTTTACTATGGGTTGCCGATATTATTAAGTGAACTTTGTTGCTCTCTTTGTTGATGTGAATTCAGCTCTCTTCGGGTGGCACGTGGACGGCGACTTGACAAACTATCTTAAATCTATGCGTCTGATGCTACACGATCTGGCCCAGCCCTTGTCGGTAATGGCCGGTACGGTAGATCTCCTGATGATTGAATCCGATCCCAAGTCGAGCCAGTTCGATGATATTAGACATATCAGTGACCAGTTGCAGTTGATTATGGATAAAATGAACGAAATAAGACAGTTGGCCCGGCAGATAAATTCTTCGGTGGAAGCGACGAAATAGGCCAATACGATAATTATTTACAGCCCCCAAGTAATGATTCTATTTCCTCCTCAACCCCTCATATAAGTTTTAGTCCTTCCTGGTCTGTCTTTCTCCCCGACCCAGCTCCTATTTCTTTAAACAGAACAACTCTATCGGCTGACGGTAATCCGGAATTTCTCTTCCAGCCGTTCGGGATTGTAGGACATTTTGGCCCTCCTGAGTCCATCTTCGCCCAGGTCCTGCTCCCGGTTGATCAACTCCACCTCTTTCCAGGCCTGCTCGCAGAACTGCTGGTTAATCAGGGTATATAACCCGCTGATTTCCGGATTGGCTTTCTCAATGTGGATGACTGCAGTGTGGTGGTTGAGCAGTTCTCCCAGTGAAAACGCTTCCACCTTGCCCCTCACCAGGATGGCGCCGCCTTGGAGAGACAATTCCCGATAATGACGGAGGGCCAGGCGAATGGCCTCCCATTCTCCGGTAAGATTGAGGTCTTCATCGCACCGCTTGAATTCACACCAGCGGTCGGCCAGATTCAAACAGGCCCCCAGGAGTTCCTCCTGCAGAGGCTCGTAAACAAAAGGGTAAGACCGCTTCAGACTGTTGATGTGATTGCGTTTGCCGTGGTACTTGTTCCCGGCCAGGTTGATGAGGTCCACGGAGCGGTAGACATAATCGAAATGATCTCGCACCGGCTCACAATGCAGGTCCGGGAGAGCGGCGACTTCCCCGGCCAGGCGGGCGTCGGCCCGGTCAATATAGGGATTGGCGGCGCCTTTGACATCCAGCAACCAGTTCAGCAGCCGGCGACACACTTCCCCCCGGCCCGCCGGTCCGATGGGAGGTAAGAACCAGGGTGCGCCGTGCGGGGGGTCTGCCAACAAGACCAGCCAGTCCTCAGACATACTCCAGGACAAACCATAGTGGCCCTGCCAGAGAAAGAGATTGGTAAACGTCAACTCCGACGTCGAGGGTTGGTAGTCCCACAAGATTTTATGCACTCCTTCTCGATGTTCCAGACCAAGGGGCAGAAACCGTGGGAAACGAGGAACTTCCATGGTATTCGTCTACCTTTCACAACTTATCGGGACATGGTTGACCGAACCCCGGTAAGCAGTATAAAATTTATGGAAGATAATATAATTAAGAGTTATTCCTGTCGAGGGAGCATTATTGCCTTTTTCACAACCATGAGCTATAACATCATATCAGAAACAGGCTGGTTGCACCGCTGAAAAGATGCTCTCCGCCAGCCCGAGAAAAATGAGGAGTTATTCCGGCATGACGATGCAAGAAGTGAAGACCCGTATCCAGGCTGCTGCCCCAAATGGCAGAATTCCCTGCACCGCCGCCTTTCAGCTGGCGGAAGAATTGGGGATCACCCGCAGCCGTTTGGGGGAATTATTTAACGAACTGAACGTCAAAATAATCCAATGCCAACTTGGCTGTTTTCCCTAAGCTACCCGGTCGCATGAAATATCTATTTGGGCCGGTTCCTTCCCGGCGTTTGGGCCTGTCCCTGGGGGTTGACCTTATTCCCCCGAAGACCTGTCCGTTTGATTGTATCTATTGTGAAGTCGGTCCGACCACGGTCAAGACCAGGGCGAGACGGGAGTATATTCCGGCGGCAGCTATTCTGGCGGAGTTGGAAGACTATTTTGGCGGCACCGGTCCCGTGCCTGATTACGTCACTCTGGCAGGTTCTGGAGAACCAACCTTAAATAGCGGCTTGGGCCGTATCATAGCCCGCCTCAAAGAAATTACGACTGCGCCAGTAGCGGTTCTGACCAACGGGGCCCTGCTCAATGATCCGGAGGTCCGTCGGGAGATCAGGCAGGCCGACGTCATCCTGCCGTCGCTGGATGCAGTCAGCCCGGAGCTGTTCCAGACCATCAACCGCCCGGTGGCCGGACTGACTGCGGCCGATCTGATCGCCGGCTTAAAGGCTTTGCGGGAAGAATATATCGGTCAGATCTGGTTGGAAGTGCTGCTTTTGCGCCATCTGAATGATTCTCCCGAGGAACTGGCCAAACTGAAGGAAACTCTGGAGCTAATCCGGCCGGACAAGGTACATCTCAACACTGCGGTGCGGCCGGTCGTGGAACACTACGCCTTACCCTTGTCCACTGCGGAACTAACGGAGGTGGCGACATTTTTGGGGGAACAAGCCGAAGTCATTGCGGCATTCAGCAGCAGCCGGCATCCCCAATTCGAGTTGAGTGATGCCGATTTTCTGGCCACCCTGGCCCGTAGACCCCAGACGGCCGGGGATTTGGCCGAGGTGTTAGGACTACCGGTGGTGGTCGTGGTGAAGCGGTTAGATTACCTGATCGGGCAGGGACACGTGACGCGCTCAAAGCACCAGGATAAGGATTTCTATCATCCGTCTTAAAGTATTCTGGTCGTGACCTGTGAAGCCGATTGGTTTGATTGCACCGACAAAATCACTGGATCACCCTCTCTGTGGTGCCGACCCGGTGATATGCCTCCGGTAGGAGCTTCATCCGTTGAGGGGATTTTTATTAAACCTGTAAATCTTTCCTTGCAGAAACTCGGCTAAATTAGATATATTGAGCATGTACCTATACGTGCAGACAATTCCGGGGATTCTTCCTGCAGTGCCAAATACGTAAATTTCAAAGTAGATATTCAGTCTGGCCAGCCCAACCCAAGGGAATAGACAACGTCTGTTTTTTAGCTGCCAGTGGTTGACCATGCCAGGCAGGCCGGTTTTCTAATCGACACCGGCGAGGCCTTTGAATTATCTGACTATCGACATATCTGAGGATCGTTTCATGGAACAATTTCTTGATCTGGGCATGGACATCGGTTCGGTGAGCATCAATACGGTGGTTCTCAATCCCAGCCGGAGAGGTTTTATTTGAGAATTACCGGCGGACCCGGGGAGAGCCCTTGCCCACTGCCCTGAACCTTTTAAAAGAACTCAACAGTAAATTTGCCGATTATCACTTCCGGCTGGCGGCCTTTACCGGCATCGGCGGCAAATTACTGGCTCAAACATTAGGCGGCCTGTTTATCAATGAAGTCATCGCCCTGGCCCGGGGAACCTTTACGTTTCTGCCCCAGGCCCGGACGGTCATCGACATGGGCGGCGAAGACGCCAAACTTATCCTTGTGGATGAGGACCCGCAAGGCGGCCTGGTCATTGAGGACTTCGCCATGAATACCATGTGCGCCGCCGGCACCGGCTCTTTTTTGGATCAGCAGTCCCACCGCTTGGGCTACAGCATCGAAGACTTCAGCCAACTGGCCCTAAAATCCACGACGCCCCCCCGGGTAGCCGGGCGCTGCAGCGTTTTTGCCAAGACCGACATGATTCACCTGCAGCAGGGGGCCACTCCGGACTATGAGATCATCGCCGGTCTGTGCCTGGCCATGGCTCGTAATCTCAAGAGCAATATCGCCAAGGGGAAAACCATTCGCAAACCGGTGGTTTTCCAGGGTGGCGTCGCCCATAACCTGGGCGTCCGGCAGGCCTTTCGGAAGGTTTTCGATCTGGCAGAAAATGAACTCATTATTCCGCCGCATTTCTGCTCCCTGGGAGCCGTCGGCGCAGTAATGGTGGCCCGGGAAAATCCTCCGGCCGATTTTCAGCTCAATGTCAAGGGCTTGGAGGACTTTCTGGCCCAGGCTCAACAAGAGACCCGGCACCATCCACCTCTGGCCGCACCGGAAAGGCTGACTGAAGCACATTACCGAGTGGTGGAATTGGATCCGGATGAAGCCGCCGAAGGGTATTTAGGCATCGATGTCGGTTCCATCAGCACCAACATCGTGGTCATTGATCCTCACATGCGGGTTCTGGCCCGGGAATACCTCATGACCGCAGGTCGACCCTTGGAGGCGGTCACTGACGGTCTCAAGCGCATCGGCGAAAAGTGGGGCAACCGGTTGACGATTCTGGGTGCGGCCACCACCGGCTCCGGCCGTTATCTCACCGCCGATTTTATCGGGGCCGACCTGGTGCGCAATGAAATCACCGCCCAAGCCACAGCTTCCGCGGCTATTAATCCCGCCGTAGATACTATTCTCGAAATCGGCGGCCAGGATTCGAAATTTATCAGCCTGGAAAACGGCGCCATCGTTGATTTTATGATGAACAAGGTGTGCGCCGCCGGCACCGGTTCTTTCCTGGAAGAACAGGCCGAAAAACTTGGTATCGCCATTAAAGAGGAATTCGGCCGCCTGGCCCTGGAAAGCCAAAAGCCGGTGCCCCTGGGGGAGCGCTGCACCGTGTTCATGGAATCCGACCTGGTGCACCACCAGCAGCAGGGAGCGGCTAAAGAAGATTTAGTAGCGGGATTGGCCTACTCCATCGTGCAGAATTACCTCAACAAAGTGAAAGAAGAACGCCGGGTGGGCGACATCATTTTTTATCAGGGGGCCACGGCTGCCAACCAAGGTATTGTGGCGGCCTTTGAGGCGGTTTTGGGTAAAAAGATTACCGTGCCGCCGCACCACGACGTCACCGGAGCCATCGGCGCCGCCATCCTGGCCATGCGGGAGCGGAACTGGAAGACTTCCGGCTTTAAGGGTTTTGACCTGGTCAACCGGGAATACGCCATATCATCCTTTGAATGCCAGAGTTGCCCCAACACCTGCGAGATTCGCCAGGTGAAGATTACCGGCGAAAAACCTCTCTTTTACGGCGGGCGCTGCGAAAAATACGAAGTGCGCCGGGACCAGCAGCTGCTGGATCTGCCGGACCTGTTCAGCCAGCGGGATGACTGGCTCTATGGTCCCGAGCCGCAGGCCACAGGCCAGCGGGGGGTCATCGGCCTGCCCCGGGCCATGTTCTTCCAGGAGCTCATGCCCTTCTTCCGGGCCTTCTTCGAGTCCCTGGGTTACGGCGTCGTCTATTCCCAAAAAACCAACAAAGCGGTGATCCACCGGGGCGTGGAGTGCATGGCCGCGGAAACCTGCTACCCGGTGAAGGTAGCCCACGGCCACATCCTGGATCTGTTGGAGGCCGGGGTCAAGGACATCTTTCTGCCCAGCATCATTGACCTGCGCCACCCCCATCCCGACATCGAACAGGGTTCGGTCTGTCCGCTGGCGCAGACCCTCTCCTATACCGTCCCGTCCACCATCAATTTTTCGGCCTATGGAGCCAAGCTCCATACCCCGGTGATCTACTTTGGTCGGGGACGACAGATCCTGCGCCGCTCCCTGCAGACGTTGGGAAAAGAGCTGGGCGTCTCCTTCTGGGCCGTGAACCGGGCCCTGCGGGCCGCTGAAGCCGCCCAGGAAGCTTTCTCGGCGAAGCTGCAGTCCCGAGGCCGGGAGATTTTAGCCGGCTTGGGACCGGAAGATCGGGCCATGGTGATTGTCAGCCGGCCCTACAACGGCTTTGACTGTGGCATGAATCTCAATCTGCCCCGGAAACTGCGGCAGTTGGGGGTGCTGGCCATCCCCATGGATTTCCTGCCGTTGGACGGGGCCGGGGAACTGGCCGGAATTAAGCCCATGTACTGGCGCTTCGGGCAGAAGATTTTGACCGCGGCCGACCTGATTCGGCAAGACCCCCGTTTGCACGCGGTGTATGTCACCAATTTTAGTTGCGGTCCCGACTCCTTCATTCAACACTTTTTTAAAGACACGATGCGGGGCAAACCTTTCCTGGAAATTGAGATTGATGAACATTCCGCGGACGTGGGGGCCATCACCCGGCTGGAGGCCTTCCTGGACAGCCTGAAAAATGTTGTCCCGCAAACAAAGATTCAGTCCAGGGAATCCATTACCATTAGAGTGGCGAACCCCAAGCGCCGCAAAGTTTTTCTGCCTCCCATGACTGACCATGCCCTGGCTTTGACGGCGGCATTCCAGGCCTGCGGCACCGACGCCGAACTGCTGCCGGAATCAGACGCAGAGACCTTGCTCTGGGGTCGCCGCCTGACCTCTGGGAAAGAGTGCTATCCCTTGATTTTGACCACCGGCGACATGGTAAAGATGACCCAACGGGCTGATTTCGACCCGGAACGCAGCGCCTTTTTCATGCCCAGCGGCGACGGACCCTGCCGTTTTGGCCAATATAACCGCCTCCAGAGGTTAATTCTGGATGAAATCGGCTTTCCCCAGGTTCCTATTATCGCTCCCAATCAAACGGAAACCTTATACCAGGAAGTAGGCCTGGTGGGGGACGACTTTACCCGTATCGCCTGGCAGGGTGTGGTAGCCATTGACCTGCTGGAGAAAAAAGTCCGGGAAACCCGGCCCTACGAGCGGTATACCGGAGAAGCTGACCAGGTCTATGCCCGGTCTTTACAACAAGTCTATGAAACCTTACGGGATCGGGGCGATCTGGAGGCTACCCTCAGGCGGTCCCGGCAGGCCTTCGACGGCGTCTCCCGCAACGGCCTGCGGGATAAACCGGTGTTGGGCGTCGTGGGAGAAATCTACACCCGGGCCAATACCTTTTCCAATGAAAACACCATCCGGGAAATTGAAGCCCTGGGCGGTGAGGTCTGGATGGCGCCCATCGGCGAATGGCTGCTGTATGTGAATTTCACCGCCAAGCGCCGGGCCTGGCAGATGCGTAAGTGGAAGAACTTTCTCCAGGTCTTTCTGACGGAAAGGGTACAGCTCAAAGATGAACACCGGCTGGAGGAAATATTTCGGGGCTGTATCAAAAACCTCACCGAGCCGCCTATTGCCGATCTGATCGCCAACGCCTCGGGCTATCTGGATGCCTCCTTTGAAGGGGAAGGTATCCTGAGCATCGGCAAATCCAAGGATTTTGTCCGCAAGGGGGTCAGTGGTTTGGTAAATATCATGCCCTTCACCTGCATGCCGGGCACCATCGTGAACGCCTTGTACAGACGCTTCCGGGAAGAGCATAACAATATTCCCTTCTTAAACCTGGCCTACGACGGTCAGGAACAGACCAACACCCGCACCCGGATGGAGGCCTTCATGTACCAGGTCCGGCAATTTCGCGAACAACACCGTTAACCAAGGAGACCGGCCATGCCAGACGAAACCCTGATGAAGCTGGAAGACACGATTCCTCCCGATTATCGTATCCGGCCGGGATATTATCTTAAGGCTGGCTGGGAATTATTCAAGCAGAATGCCGCAGGATTTATCGGCTTTAGCGTGGTGGCCCTGATTGTGGTGTTTGCCCTGAACGCCAAGGCAGGATTGGGGCAAGTATTGGCCTATATCATCGGTCCGCCGCTGTGGGCCGGCTTCCTGATTGTCGCCATGAAATTGCTCCTGAATCAACCCACCCAAGTGAACGACTTTACTAACGGTTTTAAGTACGTCTTGCCCCTGTTGCTCTATAGTGTCGTCTCCTCTATCTTTATCAGCGTCGGTTTTGTGCTGCTGATCGTCCCAGGCTTATATCTGCTCATCGGCTATATGTTCACCACCTGGCTGATCGTGGATCGCGGCCTGGATTTCTGGCAGGCCATGGAACTGAGCCGCAAAACGGTGCACCAGCACTTTTTTGAGGTTTTCGGCTTTTTCATGTTGCTCTGTCTCATCAACTTTGGCGGATTACTCCTCTTGGGCTTTGGGCTGCTGGTGACCGTCCCCTGGACCTTGTGCACCCTGACCATTGCCTATAAAGACGTGTTCGGGATTCAATCCAGTTCATTTTAACGGAAGCGTTCAGCGGTCAGCTTTCAGCCGTCAGCTTAAAGGTCCGTAGGGCGGGAAAGCAAAGCGCATCCCGCCTTTCGCCATTTGAATACCTTCCAGGATGCCGCATGGCTTATTTTGGCTAACCAAAATCATCCGACCACTAACGCCTTCAAATCCGGTGACCTGGTGGAGGTGGCGGTCACCTTGCCTATCTGGCAGACCTTCACCTACAGGTTGCCGGAGGAGTTGGCCGACGCCGCCCGTACCGGCGTGGCCGTCCAAGTGCCAGTGGGCCGGCGCCGAGTGGTGGGCTATCTTTTGGGTCCCGCCCGGGAAACCCCTGCGGTAGCCATTAAAAATATCGCCTCGGTCATCGATCCAGGGCCCAGATTCGGTCCGGAACTCATCCCCTTTTACCGCTGGTTAGCCGACTACTACCAGCATCCCATCGGCGAGGTCTATAAGATCGCCATCCCCGCTCTTCCCATGGGCAAAAAGGTGGGTCAGGAACGCTGGATTTCCTTGCCGCCCGGTGAGACCCCGGCGGCAGGCCGACTCGGCCCCAAGGCGAAGTTAATCCTGGAATTTTTAGCCCAAACCGGCTGTTGCTCGCTGGCTGAACTGACCCTCCAGATCCCACGCCCACAAGACGTCCTCCGCCGACTGGCGCACTCCGGATTGGTCTGCCTGGAGGACCGGCCCCGGCGTTTTGAAGAATTACTCGCCCCGGCGTCCCTGGATGGGGAGGCGCCGCTGCTCTTAAGTCCCGACCAGGAACGGGCCTGCCAGGCTATAAGCGCCGCCTTAAAGCAGCAGGACTTTGCGCCGTTTCTCCTGCACGGGGTGACGGCCAGCGGCAAAACGGAAGTGTATCTCCAGGCCGCCCAGGAGGCGCTGGCCCTGGGAAAAGGCGTCCTGGTGCTCCTGCCTGAAATTGCCCTGACCAATCCGGTGGGCCAGGCCTTCCGGCAGCGCTTCGGCCCCCGGGTGGCCCTGCTGCACAGCGGTCTGTCTTTGAGTGCCCGCCTGGATCAGTGGCGGCGTCTGGCCCAGGCCAAGATGGACATAGTGGTGGGGGCCAGATCAGCCGTGTTTGCTCCGGTGGCTAATCTGGGTCTGATCGTGGTGGATGAAGAACACGACCCGGCCTATAAAAACGAAGGGGGACTGCCGTATCAGGCCCGGGATGCGGCCCTGTACCGGGGGCAACTGGCCCGGGCCGCGGTGGTGTTGGGTTCGGCCACCCCGGCGGTGACCACCTTCCACCGGGCTCGAGAAGGAAAATACCACTACCTGAATCTGCCCCAGCGGGTCACTCCCCAGACCTTGCCCCGGATTCATCTGATCAATCTGCAAGAACACCGGGAGCGCCGCCGCCTGCCCACCATCGCCACACCCTTGCGGTTGGCCCTGTCCGAAACGCTGGCCCGGGGGGAACAGGCGCTCCTCTTCCTCAACCGCCGGGGCTATGCCAATGTCTATTTCTGCCTGTTCTGCGGCCACATTCTGCAATGTCGATCCTGCAGCGTCACCATGACCCTGCACCGTCAGGAAGAACGGCTGCGCTGCCATTATTGCGGCTATCACGAACCGGTCCCGGCCGTCTGCCCGGAATGTCAGTCCGCGGCCTTGAAGCACTACGGCTTGGGCACCGAACGCCTGGAAAAAGAGGTGCAGGCGCTCTTTCCTGCAGCCAGAGTGGGCCGCCTGGACCGGGATACCGCCTCCCGGAGCGGCAAAGCTCTGGAGATATTAGAAAATCTGAAAGAACAACGCCTGGACATCCTCATTGGCACCCAGATGATCACCAAAGGGCACGATTTTCCTCAGGTCACCCTGGTGGGGGTGGTGGCCGCGGATCTCAGCCTCTTTTTTCCGGAGTATCACGCCGGCGAGCGCACCTTTCAGCTCCTGACCCAGGTGGCTGGCCGAGCCGGACGGGGAGACAGTCCCGGGGAGGTGTTCATCCAAACCTTTCACCCGGAGCACTTTGCCCTGACGGCCACGCAAAACCATGATTACCAGGCTTTTTTCAAAGCGGAACTGCAGTCCCGGGAATTGTTGGGATATCCGCCTTTTACCAGGCTGGCCCTAATGACCGTCCAGGGGAAAAATCCCGAGATCGTGGAGCGCGCCGCCGCGGCCACGGTCCGGCAATTGCAGTCCATCGTCATGTCTCAGAACTGGGACGCCTATCTCAGGGTGTTAGGACCGGCCCCGGCGCCACGATCTCGCCTGAAAGAATACTACCGTTGGCATATTCTGCTGAAAAGCTACGGCCGGCGGCCCCTGGCCGAGGTGGTGCAGAAAATCCGGGGCTGGTTTGGCAAAAAGTGGGGGGCTGGGATTGGGTTACTGGTGGATATGGATCCGGCGGGGATGCAGTAAGGGTAGAATGGGAATTAAGTCAAGAGCAGTGCCAGGATCACCCAGGGTTATCTTCCCCTTCTCCAGGTGCCCACAGGTGTTTTCCGTCCCATTTGAATAAGACAAGTTAGGCTTAAGACTCTGAATCATATTATGTCTAGTCGTTGCCAAAAGTAATGTCTGATTCACCCCTCACCCTAACCCTCTCCCCACATGCGGGGCGAAGGAAAAAAGGACAAAACTTTTGGCAAATGGTATAAGTATCAGTTAGGCTTTATTGGGTGAGGAACTTGAGATAATACCTCGTCTGTGCAACTAAGAGACGTCTTCTTAAGCCGGAAAAAACTTTGAAGAACAACAGATTCTTGCTATATTCTTTAGCGTTATGGATTTAATTGCAGCTCTGCTTGATCCCGAGGTTTATCCGGATGCAGCCAGCCGGATAGAATGTATCCAAACACATATATCCTATATTTTTCTCACCGAAAGCCATGCCTATAAAATTAAAAAACCGGTCAACTTCGGGTTCCTGGATTTTTCTACTCTGAGGAAAAGGCGCCATTTTTTAGACCAGGAATTGGTGCTCAACCGACGTTTAGCCCCGGAAATTTATCTTGCGGTGCTGCCTCTGGTCGTCCGGCAAGGGAAACTGCAGATGGGTGGCGAGGGCAAGGCCATTGAATACGCCCTGCAGATGGTCCGCCTGCCCCAGCATCTGATGATGGATGAAATAGCGAGCCGACGGGAATTAACCACTGCAATGATCGATACCATCGTGGCCCGCCTGGTCCCTTTTTATCAGCAGGCGGCTACCGGGGCCCGGGTAAACAAATTTGGCGACTTGGCGGTTATCCGGTATAATCACGAAGAGAATTTTTCCCAGATTCAGCCCTTCGTGGGCTCTGTCTTGTCAGCGGCGGCATTTCACGATATGGTAAAGTACGCCAACAGTTTCATGGAGGAGCAGGCCGATCTCTTCGCGGCGCGGATCAAAGCTGGGAAGATTAGGGATTGCCATGGCGATTTGCACATGAGCAATATTTGTTTGACCGACGGCGTCTATATCTTTGATTGCATCGAGTTCAACCCCCGCTTTCGCTACGGCGATGTGGCAGCGGATATCGACTTCTTGGCCATGGATTTAGATTTTCATTCCTATCGCGAGTTGAGTGATTATTTCATTAATACGTTTGCGGCGAAGTCCGATGATCCGGATATCCTCGAACTGGTAAATTTTTATAAGTGTTATCGCGCCGTGGTGCGGGGGAAAATACAAGCCTTTGCCGCCGAGGAACCAGAGTTGGAACCTGAGGACAAGCAACAGGCCCTACAACTGGCCAGGGACTATTTTTCTCTGGCCTGGCGTTACAGCCGGGAAGGTAAGTAGTGCTGCAGCCGCGCCTCATTATCATCTTTGGCCTGATTGCCTCCGGCAAGACTACTCTGGCCCGGGCTTTGAGCCAGAGCCAGGGCTGGCTGGTGGTTCACAGCGATGTCGTGCGCAAATCCCTGGTTGGCATCCCGGCCACCCAGCGAGTTGAAGTGCCGTACGGTCAAGGTATTTATGCCCCGGATATTTCCGGTTGCACCTATCAAGAGATGTTCCGGCAGACCCGGGAGCACCTGCAGGCCGGCAGCAGTGTTATCCTGGAAGGTTCGTTTATGCGGGCCGCTGATCGTCGACAGGCCAGAGAATTGGCGGCGTTGTGCCAGGCTGAGGTTTTCTTTATTTTGTGTTCCTGTCCGGCGGAAGAAACGCTCCGCCGACTGGCCAGACGGGCTGCGGATAGCCAGGCCATTTCCAACGGCCGGCAGGAAATCCTGATGTCCCA
The DNA here is from genome assembly GCA_963780995.1 of uncultured delta proteobacterium. Lineage (GTDB taxonomy): Bacteria > Desulfobacterota > Desulfobaccia > Desulfobaccales > Desulfobaccaceae > Desulfobacca. The sequence goes on along the minus strand of CAWAEI010000026.1, from coordinate 121,993 downwards.
ACAGGTAATATTTGAACCCATCACCGACCTCCAGGAGGTTCCGGTGCTTATCCTGGAAACCAACAGACCCTTGGAGGCCATTTTAACGGAGACTTTGAGTTTCCTCAATCCTGACTGAATTAATTGGAGTAACATGTGGAACGAGAAGAAATCATTGCCCGAGTCAAGCAGCGGGCTGTGGATAATTTTAAAAGCGGGCTGAACTGTGCGGAAAGCGTCTTTACGGCAATCCTGGCCGAGATGGACACCGACCTGCCCCCGGAAATTATGTGCCTGGTCACCGGCTTTGGTTCCGGAGGCGGTCTGTTCGGCGGCACCTGCGGCTCCCTGAACGGCGCCATCGCCGCCCTGGGGTTGGTATACGGCCGCCGTCAGTCTCCCAGCGGCACGCCCGAGGAAAAAAAAGCCCAATTGTACGGCAATCCGGGCATTTACCGCATCTTTAACCGGCTTTCCAACGTTTTTCAAGAGAAATACGGCACCACCCTGTGCCGAGACATTACCAAACCCTGGCACGGCGAGTGGTTTACCAGAGACCGCCTCAAAACCTGCCTGGGAACCGTGGCCTTTATGGCAGAGAAAGCTGCGGAAATGGTCTTCCCGGCCGACAAGGAACGGTGGGGCTCCCACCCCTTGGGAGAAAACCTCCTGGGAGAAAAAGAATAGATGTAGGCGTTCAGCTATCATCAATCGGCTTTCAGCAAAAACCATACGTCAGGTTTAAACTCACAATTTTATAGTACCCGGCTTAATGATTACCCTCATTAAGCTGACCACTGAACGCTTGTGAATAGATAAATTAGGCAGCTAATCTGCCGGCACCCAAGGAATATCGGCTCTATGGAGAAAAAACGAATCTTAAGCGGTATGCGCCCCACCGGCAAGCTGCACCTGGGCAACCTGCACGGTGCTTTAAATAACTGGGTTAAATTGCAGGAAGAATATGAGTGTTTTTATTTTGTGGCCGACTGGCACGCCCTGACCACGGATTATGAGCAGACCGAGGGGATTCGGGAAAGCATCTGGTTCATGCTGATCGACTGGCTCAGCGTTGGTCTGGACCCCCAAAGATCAACTTTTTTTGTGCAATCAGCGCTGCCCGAACATGCCGAACTTTTTGTCTTGTTCAGCATGATCACTCCCATTACCTGGCTGGAGCGGAACCCCACCTATAAAGAACAGTTGCAGGAACTGTCTCATAAAGATCTGCGCACCTACGGTTTTTTAGGCTACCCGGTGTTGCAGGCGGCGGACATTCTGATGTATAAAGCCCACGGGGTCCCGGTGGGCATCGATCAACTGCCTCATGTGGAGCTGACCAGAGAAATCGCCCGACGTTATAACTTTTTGTACGGGAAAGTCTTTCCCGAGCCCGAGGCCCTGCTGACCGAAATCCCCAAGCTGGCGGGAACGGATGGCCGTAAAATGAGCAAGAGCTATCAGAACTGCATCTATCTGAGCGATCCACCGGAGGTCATCCGCCAGCAGGTGAGCAGCATGGTGACCGACACCCAGCGCCCCCGGCGCAAGGACCCGGGCGAGCCTGACCGCTGTCTGGCCTTTCCCTATCATTCGCTCTATATCCCAGAGGATATTTTGGAACAGACGAAGGTGGACTGCCGGGCTGCCAAACTGGGCTGCGTGGAATGTAAGAAAATGTTGGCCGAAGCATTGGTCCAGGCCCTGGCCCCGATTCAGGAACGGCAGCGTTATTACCTGGATCATCCCGATGAAGTTCGGGCCATTATTGCCGACGGCAATGCCCGGGCCCGGATGGTGGCACAAGCCACCATGGCGGAAGTTCGTGAGGCCATGAAGATTTAGGACAGAAAACCGGTTTTCTTAACAGGGCTTCATTGAGGAGTGCCCTTATTATAAGGTTGATGCATGGCTGCCCCCAAAGCCCCTAAAAAAGGTGCTTCGCCGGTGTCCCCCACTGAACGCCAGAAAGATATGATCCAAGGCGGGCCTGCCTTGGAACGGCTGCATAAATTTCTGGCCCGGGCCGGTATTTCTTCCCGGCGCCAGGGAGAAAAGCTGATTCAGGAGGGGAGGGTTAAGGTTGACGGCCACGTGGTTGATACCATGGGGATGCGCATCGATCCCGAGAAAGTCCACGTTACGGTGGATGGCCGTAAAGTCCTGCTGCCAGCCCGTTTACGGACGATGATGCTGAATAAACCGGCCGGATATGTCACCACCATGGCCGACCCCCAGGGACGGCGGAAGGTGACGGATCTGCTGGCAGATCAGGAAGAACGCTTATTTCCCGTCGGCCGGTTGGATTATGACGCCACCGGCCTGCTCCTGCTTACTAATGACGGTGAGTTGGCCCATCGCCTGATGCACCCCCGCTACAAGGTGGCGAAAACCTACCGGGTGACGGTGGCCGGCCAGTTTGCCCCGGCGGCCCGGAAACGCCTGCTGACCGGCATTGATCTTGATGGCCGTCCGGCCATTCCGGAACAGGTGCGGGTGTTGAAAATATCGCCTGACCGCAGCGTCCTGGAAATGACCATCCGGGAGGGCAGATACCATCAGGTCAAACGGATGTGCGAACAGGCGGGTCATCCAGTGCTGAAGTTGAAACGCATTGCCTATGGACCCCTGCGTCTGGGCCGGCTTGGCCCGGGGGCCTGCCGGGAACTTAGTCAGGAAGAACTGCATGATTTGGAGGAGGCTATTGGTATCGGTAAAGCAAGCGCTGAACAGAAAAAATGATCTGGGTTAGGAGAGGGGCTCGGCTGCCCACCCCACCAAGAATCAGAAACGGTTAGAACTAGACGATAATATGGGATATTTTTTAAGACGATAACTCGCCCGGACAAGGTTGATAAAAAGGTAACCAAATAAAATACTTATGGATGAGCCAACAGAACCGACCACTATGTCGTCGCAGCCCTTGACTCCTTCGGCCGGGCCCGGCCCTGAGACGACCTCGCCCAAAGAGTTTCTCCAGACTATTCCCAGGATTCACTTGATCCTTTTTTTTGCCACCGGCTTGACCACGGTGGCAGCCGGGGCCATGCAACAAGGGGTAATTCCCTGGGAGACTCCCTGGCAACTATATAAAGGGTTGCCTTTTGCTCTGACCCTGCTCATTATTTTGCTGTGCCATGAAATGGGCCACTACCTGATGGCGCGGTACCATGACTTAGATGTATCCCTGCCGTATTTTTTGCCGGCTCCGCCGATACCCTTTCTCATCGGGACCTTGGGGGCCTTTATTCGCATCCGTTCCCCAATCTTAAATAAACCGGCGCTTCTGGACGTCGGGGCAGCCGGGCCGTTATCCGGGATCTTGATAACTTTGCCGTTGCTGGTTTTCGGTTTGCAGTTATCGGACATTCAAGTGGTTTCGGGCAATACCGGGGAATTGGCGGGGATTGTCCTGGGGGAATCCATCCTCTTTAAGGTCATTTGCTGGCTGACGTTAGGCTCCCTCCCGGATAATCACCACATCATCATGCATCCCATGGCGTTCGCCGGCTGGATCGGCCTGTTGGTGACCAATATCAATCTCATTCCGGTGGGCCAGTTGGATGGCGGCCATGTTTCATATGCCCTGTTCGGGGAGAGGTCGCAGCAAATCGCCAAGATATTTTATCTCTTACTGATTATTTTTGGCCTATTTTCCTGGTACGGCTGGTTGTTGTGGGTGGTGTTATTATATTTTATGGGATTTGTGCACCCGCCACCCCTGCAATACTGGGTTCCTTTAGACCGGAAACGCCGCCTCATCGGCTACATCACCATCGCCGTGTTTATTTTAACCTTCATGCCGGCTCCATTTTTGATCCAATGATGCCGGAACTCCACGCCTATGCCATATCGAACCGAACTTTATAAATTCTGCCCCCAATGCGGCGGGCGGCTGCAGCAAAAAGTCCTGCAGCCCAAGGAACCGCCGCGGCTGGTCTGTACGGACTGTAGCTTTGTCTTTTATCTGGACCCCAAACTGGCGGCCATCGCCATCATTCCCTGGGAAGAGGGTCTGGTCCTGGCCCGGCGGGCCATCGACCCCGGTTACGGCCTCTGGGTGGCCCCCGGGGGCTTTGTGGATGTGGGGGAGAGGGTGGAGGATGCCGTAGTCCGGGAAGTGCGGGAAGAGGTATATTTAAACGTGCGGATCCACCGACTTCTCAACGTCTATTCGTATCCCGGCCGCACGACGGTGATTGTGGCCTACGTGGCCGACGTAATCTCGGGCCAACCCGGCGACGGCGATGAAACCTTGGAAGCCCGGATTTTTCGTCCGGACGAAATTCCCTGGGAAGAGATCGCCTTTACCAGCACCAGAGATGCATTAAGGGATTATTTAAGATTGATAGGTGGTTAGTCCTAAAATTGAGGATTATTATTAGCTTTTAACTTCGGGCTTATCGCGCCCGTGCCCAAGTTGCACTTGGGCACGGGCTAATATCCATCAAGCCTTGCTTGGCCACCTCTAAAACTATTCCCCGCGTTACTTCACCAACCTGCTAAAAATCTCGTTGACCGCCTTCACCGCCACGGATTCCGCCGGCAGGGTGACGGTAGGTTTCCCCAGACCGTCGTATTCCGCTACCAGGGGATCATCGGGAACGGTGCCGGCCAAAGGCAGCCCCCAACTGTCAATCTCCTCCTGGCTCCGGGGCGGGATGCCGTTGGTCAGGCGGTTGATAATCAGGGCGGATTGCCCTGCCACGATCTTCAGACTTTTGGCCACCTCAAACACCCGCCGGGCGGCCTGGACCCCCCGGAACGATGGATCACTGACTATCAGCAGCAGATCCACATTTTTGGTGGTCAACCGGCTCAGGTGCTCCAGGCCGGCCTCGTTGTCCATGACGATATAGGGATAGTTTTTCGACAAGACATCCATGTAGTGGGTGATCAGGTGGTTGGCGGCGCAGTAGCACCCGGCCCCTTCCGGTTGGCCCATGGCGATAAGATCATAGCCAGACGATTCCACCAAACACTGGTTGATGCGGAATTCCACCAGCTGATCTTTGGTCATATCCACCATGCCGCCGCCCTTTTTCACCTCTTCCCGGGCCTCACCCACGGTGGCATCCACGGTGACTCCCAGGACTTCATTAAAATTGCTGTTGGCATCGGCGTCCACTGCCAGGACCGGCTTTTTGCCGTGTTCAATTAGATAGCGGACGGCCAACCCGGCCAGGGTGGTCTTGCCGGTGCCGCCTTTCCCGGCCATTGCGATGAGAAATGACAAGGTTTTTACCTCCATGAAACTTTTCGTCGATCGAATATGTTCGTGTCTGGTAAAATATAAGCTGTCAAACGTTATTCGTCAATCTGCAGCCGCGGAAGTTCTATCTTTAAAGTCCATACTAATTCCGCCCATGGAGTATCTGGCGGTCTAAAATCCTTCTTTACTGAATAATCAGGAAAACAAATACTAACCACTATATTTTGGAGGCCCGCCTTGCAACTGAAAATCAACCGCACCATCCTGGAAATCGTGGAAGGCGACATCACCCAACAGGACACCGAGGCCGTCGTTAATGCCGCCAATGAGCAATTGCGGGTGGGGGGCGGGGTGGATGGCGCCATCAACCGGGCCGGGGGCCCTGAGATTCAAAAACAAGCCCGCCAGATAGGCTATTGCCCCACCGGCCAGGCCGTGATCACTACCGGCGGCAACTTGAAAGCCAAATACGTCATTCACACCGTGGGACCCATCTATAAAAACGGTTTGGCGGGTGAGCCGGACCTCTTGGCCTCCTGCTATCGGGAGAGCCTGAAACTGGCCTCTGCCAGGGGCATCAAAAGCCTGGCCTTTCCCTCTATTTCCACGGGCATTTACGGCTACCCGCTGGCCGACGCCGCCCGGATCGCCCTGGGCGCCGTCAAGACATATTTGCAAGAACACCCGGAGATCGAACAGGTGCGCTTTGTGTTGTTCGGACAGCAGGCCTTTGAGGGATATGCTGCGGCTTTGCAGGAAAATCATTAGGAAGCGTGGTTAATACCTTTTTCTCCGGCCAATATCGAACCTCTGGGTTTTTGAATGACAGGCGAAGAGAAGGAATGATTTGTTCGATTTAGCGGAAGGCGCCGGCCAAGGCTAAATAGGTGGCTAACTCAGGACGAATCTGCTCAAAGAGATATGGTATGCCCAAAATCTAAATAAAAATTTCTTTTCCTGCTAACTTTGTGTTATTATTCTTCAAAGAAATTACTGTTAATAAGAGGTGATCCTTGCTGGGGTTAAACTCAGGGAAAGGTCACCAACCATCTTTTATTGCGGTGGTAAAAGTTGACAATCCGGAGGCTACGTTTTAATGGGTATTCATTACAGATGGGATATCATCTGCCCGAAAAAATGTCCTCCAGCCTCTATCGATAAGCAAATATCACTATTCAATTTCTGTGCCGAACACTAATGATCAAGCATTATAGTTTGCGATTAACAGATGTGCAGCCTTCCGGGGGCAGGTTTGTCGACCGGCAACGGTTAATTGCCTTGATAAAACCTATGCCTTTCGATTTTTTTACTGGGTACGACTTCCAGAAGAAATTGCAATATAAGGAGTAACAATGCCTGAAAACTTTAAGCGGAGTTTGTCAGACTCAGAAGACGGCGAATCTCCGGAAATTAATATCCCCGAGGAATTACCACTTCTGGCAGTCCGGGATATCGTGGTGTTTCCCAACATGATTCTCCCCCTGTTTGTGGGGCGAGAATCCTCTATTCTGGCTATCGAAGCAGCCCTGGCCCAGGATCGGTTGATTTTTCTCGTAACCCAGCGCGATCCCGAGATTGATGACCCCCAACCGGCAGATATTTACGAGATCGGCACTGTCTGTCTCATCATGCGCATGCTCAAGCTTCCCGATGGACGTCTGAAAATACTGGTCCAGGGATTGTCCAAGGCTAAGATTCTCAATTTTCAACAAGAAAAGCCTTTCCTGAGAGTTGTTCACGAAGTTATCGCCGAACCGACCCTGGAAGATCTCTCCATCGAGGGCGAAGCTTTGATGCGTAATGCCCGGGAAATGACTGAAAAAATTCTTTCCCTGAAGGGTATCCTCTCCCCGGAAATGAGTTCAATTTTAGAGTCCATTGAGGAACCCGGACGGTTGGCCAATCTCATTGCCTCTAATCTCCATCTCAAGATCGAAGAAGCTCAGGAGATCTTAGAGCAGCAGGAGCCGATCCACCGTCTGATTCGGATTAATGACTACCTGCGCCGGGAACTGGAAGTTTCCACTATGCAGGCCAAGATCCAGTCTGAAGCCAAAGAGGAGATTGATCGAAGCCAGAGGGAATATTTCTTAAGAGAACAATTGCGGGCCATAAAAAAGGAATTGGGCGACTACGACGAGCGCCCCGATGAAATTGAAGAATATCAGCAGAAAATTGCCAAGGCCCGCATGCCAAAAACGGTGGAAGAAGAGGCGGTCATGCAACTTACGCGTCTGGAACAGATGCATCCGGACGCGGCCGAAGCCACCATGGTGCGCACCTACCTGGATTGGTTGGTGGAAGTGCCCTGGTCAAAAAATACTCGGGATAAGTTGGAATTAAAAGAGGCCAAAGCCGTTTTAGACGCCGACCATTATGACCTGGAAAAAGTCAAAGACCGGATTTTGGAATATCTGAGCGTCCGTAAGCTCAACAAAAAGATGAAAGGTCCCATCCTCTGTTTTGTGGGACCGCCGGGTGTGGGCAAGACCTCTTTGGGTAAATCCATAGCCCGAGCCATGGGCCGGAAGTTCACACGCATTTCTCTGGGCGGGATCCGGGATGAAGCCGAGATTCGCGGCCACCGGCGCACGTATATCGGGGCGCTGCCCGGGCGCATCATTCAAGGGTTGAAGAACGCCGGGGTCAATAACCCGGTTTTCATGATGGACGAAATCGATAAAATCGGCCAGGATTTTCGAGGCGACCCGGCCGCAGCCCTGCTGGAAGTCTTGGATCCGGAACAGAATTCAGCCTTCAGTGATCATTACCTTAATGTTCCTTTTGACCTCTCCAAGGTAATGTTCATTCTTACTGCCAATCTGGTGGACCCCATCCCTTCGGCATTACTAGACCGGATGGAGATCATCCGGCTGGCCGGTTACACCGAAGAAGAAAAGCTGGAAATCGCCCAAAAATATCTACTGCCTCGACAGTTGCAGGAAAATGGCCTCAAACCGGCCGAGTTGACCATCGTCCCGAATACCTTGCGGGAACTCATCAGCCATTACACTCTGGAAGCGGGATTGCGTAATCTGGAACGGGAAATCGGGAGCCTCTGCCGCAAAGTTGCCCGCCGCATCGCTGAGGACGAAAAAGGCCCGTTTACTATTACCCGGGCTAATTTACACCGTTATTTAGGACCTCCCCGCTTTCTTCCCGAAGCAGAACAGGAAAAAGACGAGACTGGTGTGGCCACTGGCCTGGCCTGGACGGAATTCGGGGGGGAGCTGTTATACGTGGAGGCCAGTTTGATGAAGGGCAAAGGTCAGCTTACCTTGACCGGCCATCTGGGAGAGGTGATGAAGGAATCGGCCCAGGCTGCTTTAAGCTACAGCCGGACCAGATCTCCTATCTTCAATCTTCCGGATGATTTTTACGAAAAGCTGGATATCCACCTGCACGTCCCGGCCGGCGCCATTCCCAAGGACGGCCCCTCCGCCGGGGTTACCATGGCCACTGCCCTGATTTCGGCCTTAACGCAAATCCCGGTGCGCAAAGATGTGGCCATGACGGGGGAGATCACCTTACGGGGCAAAGTTCTGCCCATCGGCGGACTTAAGGAGAAAGCGTTGGCGGCATTACGGGCCCGGATGAAGAAAGTGATAATTCCCGAGGCCAACAAAAAAGATCTGATTGAAATCCCGAAACATATTAAACGACGTCTGAAATTCATCCCGGTGCAGAACATGGACGAGGTGCTGCAAGTGGCCTTAGTTCGCCCCCCGGCTTGGGAAGATACCAAAAAATCCTCTCCCCGGATACGGACCAAACCCACCAGGCCCATTGCGTCGTTGCCTTCGTAGCTAGAGGTCCGGATTGTTGTGGATGCGGGCGGCAAGAACCGCCCCATCTGATACGCCATTTTTAGATTACAGACTTATAAAGCTACCCCCCTCGCCCTGACCCTCCCCCTCTAGAGGGAGAAGGGAGATGCGATGAAGAAAATCGGTAATTGGTACTACTTAGTTTCTGTCCGGAAACGGCTATTTTTCACAATATCGGCGTCAATCTGCAGGCTTATTTGTGCGGCGAACGAATGTTCGCCTCCGCACAAGCCTTTGATTTCCTTGATCTTGCAGAAAATATCTCGTTTCCAGATCAGAAACTACATAAGTTCTCATTATAGTTTCCGGATGAGAACTACTTAATTGGAATCGACCCTGGTTGAGCAACTCTGGTTAAAATGGGCAGCCCTGGCAGTGCTCGTGGGATGCTACAGTTTTTTTGCTTCGGCGGAAACCTCGCTTTTTTCTTTGAGTCCGCTGGCGCGCCTCAAACTCAAAAACCGGCACCCTCAGGCCGGGGAGCGCATTGACCGCCTCCTATCCCGCCCCCAGCGATTGCTCACTTCCATTATTATCGGCAACGAAGTGGCGGTTATCATCGCCACCGTTCTGGCCACCTCCATCTCCCTGAGCATTTGGGGCGACCAGGGGAAATGGGTGGCCATGGTGGTCATGGCCCCGGCCCTGCTGCTGTTCGGGGAAATCATCCCAAAATCTCTGGCCTTGCGTTACCCGGAGCGTTGGGCGCGCCTGATCGCCCCGCCCCTGGCAACGGTATTACCCCTGTTTACGCCTTTTCGGGTTGTGTTGTTAAACCTGAGCCACACCCTGATGTCCCTGATGGGAATTAAACCCAAGCCCAAGACGCCCCTACTTCAGGAAGACGATTTTATCCGGATGGTGGAGGACAGCCATAAAGGAGGTCTGATCGCTCCCATAGAAAAGGAGCTGATTCTCAACCTCATGAATTTGGGAGAAACCACGGTGGGGCAGGTTATGGTCCCCCGGCCGGACATCTTTTGTCTGCCTCTGAACATGAAGGGGGCCGACCTGATAAAAGCCATCAAACAGGCCAGGTTCTCCCGGGTGCCGGTCTACGGTGAAGACTTGGAAGATATCGTGGGCATCCTGCATGCCAAAGATTTGTTGAGCCTTTCCCCCGAGGGTGGTTGTGAACAATCCTGTTTAAAAAAACTGCTGCGGCCACCCTATTACGTGCCGGAAAATAAACGGGCCTTTGATCTGTTGGGGGAATTACAGGCTCGTAAGATCAGGGTAGCCTTGGTGGTGGACGAGTACGGCAGTCTAACCGGTCTGGTGTCAGTGGAAGACCTGCTGGCGGAGCTTTTCGGAGAATTTGAAGAAGAATTTGAGGAGGCCGACCGGCTCTTGGAACAGTTGGCTCCCGGGGTCTATTTAGTTAAAAGCTGGATGCCCCTGGACGAACTCAATGATACTTTGGGCCTGTCCCTGCCCGGGGATGAATTTGACACCCTGGGCGGCCTGGTGTTCAACCTTTTTGGTGAACTGCCTCACGAAGGGGACAGCATCACCTACGACGGTCTGAAGTTTGAAGTAGTCCACATGAAAGGCACCCGGATTCTGGAATTACTGCTGTCGTTGGAAGATGCATGATTATCCTGGCATACCTCGGTATATTTTTGGTGCTCTTGTTTTTGGAGGGGTTCTTCACCAGTTCTGAAATAGCCCTGGTTTCGGCCAACCACCGGCAATTGCAGCACTTGGCCGAAAACGGCAACAAGGGCGCCATGTTGGCTCAAAAGCTGTTGCGTTTCCCGGAAAAACTATTCGCCACCACCCTCCTGGGATCAAATCTGGCGGAAACAGTCAACACAGTCCTGGTATCGGCGCTGTTGATTGATATGTACGGACCCACCGGGGAGATTGCCACGATGCTTATCCTGCCTCCGGTGATTCTACTTTTTGCTGAAATCCTACCCAAGTCCATCGCCCGTCTCAGGCCCACCCGGATGGCGCAAAAAGTGAGTTTCTTCGTCTGGCCGGCTTCCCGGATTCTCTCGCCCGTTACCTGGATCTTCGCCTCCCTCAGCCGCCTGGTGCTGTTGCTGACCGGATCCCGGGGCACCAGCCTGGTGCCCTTTGTGACTCGGGAGGAACTTCAGATGGTAGTTAAAGCCGGCGGCGCCGACGTTGATCTGGAGACCGAGGAGAGGACGATCATTAACCGGATACTCCACTTTAGCCAGACCATGGTCAGGGAGGCCATGATCCCCCTCATTGAAGTGGTGGCGGTACCGGAAACGTACCTCATCTCCCAGGCCCTGGAAGAATTTCGCCGGGGCCGCTTCTCCCGACTGCCGGTTTACCGGCGGCGCATAGACAATATCATCGGCGTCCTGCACAGTTTTGATCTGTTGGGTGAAAAGAATGCCTCGTTAAGCATCGAGAAATTTATTCATCCGGCCCGCTTTGTCCCGGAAACCAAACGGGCTGATCAACTCCTGGTGGAAATGCAGCAGATGGGCATCCATTTGGTCGTGGTAGTGGATGAATACGGCGGCGCGGTGGGTATTGTCACCCTGGAAGACCTGTTGGAAGAAGTTGTCGGCGAGATTGCCGATGAATTTGATCTTGACCTCAACCAGTTTAAACAAATACGGGAAGGAGTCTATCTGGTGAACGCCCGTATGGAGATCGAAGCCGTCAACGAGAATCTGAACCTGAATGTGCCACCGGGAAATTATCATACCCTGGGCGGCTTTTTGATTAAACAGGTGGGAGATATCCCCCGCACCGGTGAACGGATCCGGTATCATAATCTTCTTTTTAATATCCGAAGCGCTGATGCCAGAGCAATCAAAGAGGTGGAGGTGCATGTCGAACCCGCCAGCCCCGGTAACTGACCGGCTCCTGTATTTTGACTGCTTTTCCGGCTTGAGCGGGGATATGACCCTGGGGGCCTGCCTCGATTTGGGACTGGAGGCGGATTCCTTATGGGAAGCCCTGGAGCAGTTAGGTGTGCAGGGCTATACCGCCCATTGTCAAAGAGTGCCCAAACACCATCTCTTCGGGACCAAAGTCAGCTTTCAGGTGACGTCGCCCCAACCCCACCGCAGGTATCGGGACATAGTGGCGTTGCTTGACCAGGCGAATTTGCCCCCCGAAGTCAAAGAACTAAGCAGCAGGATGTTCCGGCTTCTGGCCGAAGCTGAGTCCCAGGTGCATCAACAACCTTTGGACCAGGTGCATTTTCATGAAATTGGGGCGGTGGATTCCATACTGGATCTGGTGGGTGCGGCATACTGCTGCCACGCCCTGGGTATCACCAAGGTCTATGCTTCGCCTTTGCCCATGGGACGCGGTCTGATTGCCTGCGCCCATGGTTTGCTGCCCAATCCGGCTCCAGCGACGGCTCTGCTGTTACAAGGGGCGCCGGTGTATGGGGCTGACGTCCAGGCCGAGTTGGTCACGCCGACGGGCGCGGCGATTTTACGGGGGCTGTCTGCCTGTTTTGACCCCCTGCCCCCCTGCACGGTGGAAAAAGTGGGCTATGGAGCCGGGAACCTGGACCTCCCAACCCAGCCCAACCTGCTTCGCCTGATTTTAGGCCGCCCTACCCTGCCCGTCGGCCGCCGCGAGCGCGTGTTGGTCCTGGAAACCCATCTGGATGATATGATTCCGGAATGGTATGAGTATCTGATGGGCGCCCTGTTCCAGGCCGGAGCTTTGGATGTGGCCTATTTTCCTTTGCAGATGAAAAAAAATCGGCCAGGTGTGGGATTGACTATTGTGGCCCCCCTGGATTCCCGGGAGACGGTCCTGGAGACCTTGTTTGCCGAGTCCACCACCCTGGGAGTGCGGCTGCTGGAAATGGAACGAGTCGCGGTGAACCGTTGGCTGGAGACCATTGAGACACCGTATGGCCCGCTGCAAGTGAAGGTAGCCGAAATCGGCGGGCGCCGGCGGTTGCTGCCGGAATACGAGGCCTGCCGAGCCCTGGCAGTGAAACATAACCTGCCGCTGCTGGAAGTGTATCGCCTCATCCCCTCTGATCATGCCCCCGCAGCTTCCTTCTGAGATCTCCCGGCCCTGCATCCGTTTCGACGCCCCCCTGATTACGGCTCGCTTCCGCCGCCGGGAAAAGCGCTTTTTGGCCGAGGTGGACCTGCCGGACGGCAGCCGCACCTGGGTACACGTGCCCAACTCCGGGGCTCTGACCGGTTGCCTGACTCCCGGCATGGAAATATTGTTGACCGACGATGCCCGGCCGGGCCGCAAGACTGCCTTTACCTGGCGTTTCTGCCGGGTGGCCAGCGGCTGGATATCCATTGACACCCTGGCCCCGAACCGGCTACTGGCTGCGGCCCTGCAGGGCCCGGGATTGCCGGGCCTGACGCCGCCTTGGCGGTTTCGGCCGGAGGTATCCCTGCCCCATGGGGGCCGCCTTGATTTTGTGGTGGAAAAAGACGGGAGGCTCATTTTTATCGAAGTAAAGAGCGTCACCTGGGTGGAAAATGGGGTGGCCCTGTTCCCGGATGGCGTCACCAGCCGAGGCCGCCGTCACCTCCAGGAGTTGGCCACCCTGGTGAAACAGGGCCACTCGGCCTGGAATGTCTTCGTGGTGCAGCGTCAGGATGCCCTGGTGCTGGCCCCGGCGGCGCACGTAGACCCGGCCTATGCCGAAGAATTGGCTCTGGCTGCCAACGCCGGCGTCAAGATTGTGGTGTTCACGACCGAGATAGAACCGCCGCAGATCACCTTGGCCGGGACTTTGCCGGTCAGGTTGTAAGAGGGCGGTCAGCTTGCAGCGGTCAGCTAGACCAGAAAAGTTGACAAGCTGAGCCTGGCGAAAATCTGGCGTTCCCAATACACCTTGAGAACGAGTGAGGGAGGCGAAGCTGGAGCTTCGCTTTCAATCAGGGTTCCCAATCGGGAGCTTGGGAACCAGTTTTGTGGGGACAAGGGAAATTGACTACTGAGCCTTGGTCATTTATCAAAAGGGCTTGCGCTTGGAAGAGATATTGGTTAGAAATTACCAGCTAATCTGAGGAGCACACTATGGGTATCTATGCAAAGTCCTTGAGTTGCACCCGCTATTTTGTCCGGGGGGAGACGCCGCCGGACTTTTTAACCTGGGTGGACGAGCGGTTGCAAGCCTTTCTGTTTCACGAGATCGACGACACTAACGACGAAAAAGCCTGGGGTTGGGTGGAGTTGGACAACCTGCTGCAGACGTCTTTCGAAGGCGGCCAGGCCCATAAAGGGGAATATCTGGCCTTATCGCTGCGGATCGACACCAGAAAGGTGCCAGCAGCCGTATTTCGCAAACACTATCTCTTGGCCGAGATCAAAGTCAGGCAGGAGCAAAAATTCCGACGGCTCAGCCGCCAGCAAAAACTGGAGCTGAAGAAAACGGTCATGGCGGACCTGCTCCGGCGGCAGATGCCGCAACCGGCATTATTCGACATTGTCTGGCATCCGGGCCAGCAGCGTTTATGGCTTTTCGCCACCAGCCCCAAAGTCCGGGAGACCTTTGAAACCCTGTTCCGGGAGACCTTTGAAATGGATATCTATCTCCTGTTTCCTTACACCCTGGCTCAGGATGTCCTGGACGCGACGACCCAGGATCGGCTGGAAACGGTGGAGCCGGCGGTGTTTGCCAGGGAACTGGGAACTGAAAACAGGGAATAGGGGCCAATGGCCTATGATTAATGGTTAGTGGGAAGGAATAGGAAGGGAATGTGATACATGCGAGATTTAGTTGAACTGCTCTACGCGTACCGCTTTTTGGGTCGGGAATTTCTCACCTGGCTGTGGTTCAAAAGCGAAGCAGAGTTGGACGGACTTATTAAAGTTAGAGAGCAAGAACCCGTGATCGTGGCCGTGGGGGATAAGATGACGCTGGAGACCGGCGACGGTGAATATCGGGAGACCCTGGTACTGCAGGGCAGCCACTCGGAACACCGGGAGGCCCGCCTGGGTCTGATGCAGGGGAAACTGCCGGAAGAAATGCACCTGAAGCTGATCCGGGGCCAAGATGAATGGCAGCTCACCCTGAAGGCCGCCACCCTGGAAATCAAGGGTTTGAAGAGCAAGAGCGCTGCGGGTCCCCAAGAAGACGACGAAGATCAGGAAGCCTTTTTCTTCGACCAGATGTACCAGGTAGAAGCAATTTCCGCGATCATCGACGGTCTGTTCCGGGAATTCCTGCAGGTGCGGCTGTCCCCGGCCTGGGAGCAGGAGGAGATGCCCCGCGTGCAGGACTGGCTGGAAGCCTGAAGGGTGCGCCGCAAGGTGGGCGGCAGATACAGATAATGGCTAGCAGCGTTTAGCTTTCAGCTTTCAGACAAAGCAAATGGGCCAGCCAGCGCTGGGCTCATACATGAGGTAGACTGAGACCGTGCCGGAATTGCCTGAAGTGGAGGTTATTCGCCGGGGTTTGGCCAGCAAACTGGTAGGCGAAACCATTACGGGGGTCAGCCGGGGCGACAAACGTCTGCGGCGGCAGGCGGAGCCCGGCGAGCTGGAGTCATTGGCAGGCCGCACCGTCAGCCGCCTGTCCCGCCGGGGAAAATATCTCCTGGTCCACCTGGACCAGGGCCAGACGCTGCTGGTGCATTTGGGCATGACTGGCCGCCTGTTCTTCTTGACCGACTCCTGCCCGCCCCTGCCCCACGTGCACCTCGTCTTCCTGCTTCGGAGCGGCCACAAACTGGTGTATCAGGACGTGCGCCGCTTCGGCCAGGTGTTGCTCTATCCGCCCGGGGTAACCCCGCCGGCCCTGGAGCAGGTGGGTTTAGAGCCCTGGTCCCGGCGGCTGACGCCAGAATGGCTGGCCCAGAAAACGGCAAAGTTAAAACGGCCCATCAAAAATTTCCTCCTGGATGGCCGCATCATCGCGGGTATCGGCAACATCTATGCTTCGGAAGCCTTATTTGCAACCCGGATACACCCGCAGACGCCGGTGGGTCGATTAAGCCTCCAGACCTGGGAAGCGCTCCTCAAGGCCATCCGCCGCATTCTGCACCGGGCCATTCGGGCCGGAGGCACCACCATCGCCAACTTCGCGGATTGCGAGGGGCAGTCGGGCTTATTTGCCGTCCAGCTCAAGGTCTATGGCCGGGCCGGCGAGCCCTGCCCGGTCTGCCAGAGCTCTATTGAACGCCTGGTCATGGCCGGGCGCAGCACTTTTTTCTGCCCCAGGTGCCAGCCTCAGGAAGGCAATGATTAGCGCTTGGTGGTCGGTTTCTGCTTTTCGGTTTTCGGAGTGGGAAATCTGAAGACTATTGGGAAAAAATTGATTTATAGACAAGTATATAATTTTATTGTTATTAACTTGCTTTAAGCGGATTTTTTCCCGCCTTTTCCCGGTTTTTTCCCAGTGATTTTTCGCTAATTTCGCGGTTAGTTCGCGGCAATATCGCGCTCGCTTTTCGCGGTGATTTTCGCGCTAATTTCGCGGTAATTTTTCGCTTTTTTGCCGGTAATTTTTCGCCCTTTCCTCATTGTCTCGCTGCTTTTTCGCCGCCGGTTTGCCAGTCATTTACCCGCCGATAAATCCCGCTGCTGAATATGCTTACTGATGGTTGTCTGGACAGGTGCTACGACTACTTTTAGCGCCAAACCGGATTCTTTGGCCTCGGGTGCATGTCGGCCCTGGAGCGCGGCACCAAGGTCGAGTCTGAATTTGTGCACCATAGTCTAAGCATACTTAAAGGAGCGGGAAAATGAAAGAACACCTGGAACAGATGTCAGGAAAAAAGGCAGGCCTGGGAGTATCGAGACAAAAAAGGCAGGCTTTTCTGGAGCCTGCCTTGGTTTAAGCCGATAAATCGGCGGAGGGTTAGTTTTGACGGAACCGACGACGCAATCCCACCAGACCCAGGAGACCGGAGCCCAGGAGCAGCAGAGTCGAGGGCAGTGGTACAGGTGAGGCTTGACAAATCAATTCGGTGATCTGAGTCGACCACGTGCCAGTTTCACCAAAATGTGCCGTCGTGAGAGGCCCACTCCTGGATGGTCCAGAAGACATTGTCATTTTCAGGGTCAACCCAGGTGGCGCTGTAATCGCCCCAGCGGTTCCGGCCGCCGCCGAATTCGACATCATAACTTATGGATGCCGTCTTTGAGAAGAATGGTATCACCAAACGTGGTAGTTCCCCCGTGGTGGTCCCTTCCACGGCATAGGCGCTGATGAACCCGCCTCCCGGTGTCTGGGGTGGCGCTGGAACCGGAAAAGCCGATGACCACACAGCCCTTAGAGTTGACCGCAATGGAGCCGTAATAGTAGTCAAATCCCGCTTTGGCAATGAGGCCCTCCTGCAAAAGCGCATTGGTAGTCCGGGTCGATCTGGACCCAGCGCAGGGCCGCATGGCCGTTGGAGTCCACACTCTGCACGCCCCAGACCTTGCCGTCACCACCCTTCACCACGCTGCCACTGAAGCGGTTGTCCCCGGTCTCAATATTGTTGGGTCCATTTTTCTGGACGGCATTAGGGGGCTCATTATACGCAGTTACGACAATAAACTGACCATTGGTGGTGGGGGCCAGGGTGGGGTTGTTTGTATTCGTATTGAGAAGTTGGGAGAGTTTTAAATACCCGGCTGGGGTATTATAATCGGAATAGAAATTGGCGGTCCCGGTGCCATTGGGATCGATGAGCGGCTGGATGGTATACCCGGTATCGTTAGGATTAATGAGATCAAACCTAGTCAGGTTGCTGGTATTGCCCGCCAGCAGACTGGCCTTGGGTACGGCCAGGATGGTGGTTGAATCTGCAAAGTTGCCCGGAAAGTTCTTGGCCGTCAGATAGACCTGGTCTTGGTTGTAGCCCAGGGTGTCGAAGTCGGTGAAACGGCCATCGGTGGTGCTGGTACCGGGAGCGCCGGCAATCTTAAAACCCTTCCAGCCGGCGGTGGGGTCGCTGGATATGGAGACCGCCAGCAAAAAATTATTCACAAAGTTGGGACCGGTACCGCTGCCGGAATCCAACGCCGAAGCAAACCAGCGGGTGGAAACGGGGTCATAGACCACCCGGGGGTCAAAGGTAGTGGGAAAACCACCGCTCGGGGTTACCCCGGCGGCCGCCCAGAAGGCATCCAACCCCAAGGGAAGTGACGCGGGGGTCCCACTTTTGTTGTACACGGCGTAGGCGCCGTTAATGAGTTGCACGATATGGTTGGGCCCCACGGCGCCATCGGTGTCGGGCGGGATAAAGGTATAGCCACTGTTCAAGGCCGGTAAATCCACCATACTTTGAGCGGTAAAATTGGTGCCCTTAGTCAAATTTGCTTGGGCCACCCCCACCGCCAAGACTAAGACAAGACAGGGGGCCAGAGTCCAGATCACAATTTTGGATACCTTCATATTTCCTCCTTCTCACGGTTGGTCCTGCATCAGAGGGTTCCTCAGCCCTGAGCCTGCTCCAGGAACGGGCCAGGCACGCCTCTACCTTACACCTCTACCTCATGAAATTCCCGATAATGTTCAGATGGAATAGCACCTCCCTCCCTGGTCGTTAAAGAAGTAATAACCCTGGGAGCCCAGGTTATCGGACGGCAGCGTCAGCCACGCAAGTCGCAGTCGTCTTCCGCCAGTCAAGCCAACTGTGCCTCAGCACCCCTGACGCTGAGGAGAGGAAGGCAGGGGGAGAGAAGATTATTTGGGTCACAGGTCTAGTCATTGTTATAAAGATTTGCCCATAATCCTGGCCAGAGCTTCGGGTTGCGACGTCCATAATAATGCAATATCAAATGTAATAAATATGCAATAGTTGTGCCTTATTTGTAAGCTTTTAATTATATTAGAAATTATATTTTTTAATTATACCCTTGTGTTTAATTAATTGAACATAAATCCAATAAGAATTTTTAATCTTTGAATTTTCAATTAGTTATAAAATTCAAGAAATGAAACATTTTTTCAAGAAACTTTCAGAGGAGAAGGAAGAGATCAGTCATAAAATGTTTAAACTCTGAAACATTGCCGCAGGAACAGTTATGAAACTGATCAGGACGAAGAGGGTGATCCTGCGAATAATTCGTATACGCCTCGTATCAAGGAAGAACAGGATTAATCAGGACCTGAGGCAAAATTGTCAGTATATTTTTTTTTATGGGGGTGGAGCGCAGCTGAGAGCTTCTAGCTGCCGCCTGGAGGAAGGATCGGGGCGGGTATATTAAAAGGCAGGCAAGATGTTTGGGGTTCTGCCGGAGAGCGGCCGGGTAAGGTAAGCAGCCGCCCTCTGACAGGTTGAGGTTAACCTAGATTTTCAAGGAGAGGTATGAAGAGCTTGCTATTTTGCCGCTGTACCAGGAGCAGCAGTTGATCTTTAGCTTTGGAGCCGTTTATTTTGGCCGTCAGATCCGCAATCGAGCTGACGGGCAGTTGGTTTATTTCTAAAATGACGTCGCCCTGGCGGACCCCGGCGTCAGCAGCCCGACTGCCGGGCTGGACAGCGACGACGACGACGCCCTGGTCAGACTTAAGGTGAAGCTGGCCGGCGATTTGGGGGTTAAGGTCGCGCAGTTGCAGGCCCCATTTTTCCCGGGCCGGCTGAACCGACGGCTCGTTAGCAGCCTTATCAGCTCTTAGGGAAGGAAGCTGTCCGACTTTGAGGGGAAGTTGCAGGGTGTCGCCGTTGCGAATCACGGTGACGGTGGCCTGCTGGTCCACGGGGGCGGCAGCGACCAGGGCAGGCAGGGCGTGGCTATCGGCCACCTCCTGGCCGTTAAAGGCAACGATGACATCGCCGCGTTTGAGGCCGGCCTTGGCCGCGGGACCGTCGGCGGCGACATCAGCAATTAAGGCGCCTTTTTTATCCTGCAGGTTCAGCGACTTGGCTAGTTCAGGCGTGAGTGACTGAATGTTGACGCCAAGGTAGCCCCGGGTCACCTCGCCCTTGGTCTCCAACTGAGGGATCAGGGGCTTGACGGTATTGACGGGAATGGCGAAACCGATCCCTTGACCTTGGGGGATGATGGCAGTATTAATGCCCACGACCTCGCCGTGCAGATTCAAAAGGGGTCCACCGGAGTTACCGGGATTGATGGAAGCGTCCGTTTGGATAAAGTTATCATAGGGTCCGGCGCCGATGACCCGGCCTTTAGCGCTGACAATGCCGGAGGTGACGGTATGGTCCAGGCCGAAGGGGTTGCCGATGGCCACCACCCAATCTCCGACCTTGAGATTATCGGAATCCCCCAGGATCGAGGCCGGAAAAGACTGGTTGGCTTCGATCTTCAAAACCGCCAGATCGGTTTGGGGATCGCGGCCAACGACCCGGCCTTTGTATTCCTTATGGTCGGCTAAGGTGATGGTCACTTCCTGGGCGTCAACCACGACATGGTTGTTGGTGAGGACAAACCCGTCTTTACTGATGATAACTCCAGACCCCATCCCCTGCTGGGTCCTGGGGGGAGTTTGCGGCATGGGTGTCCCTTGGAAAAATCGCTCGAAAAGATCACCCCAGGGGCCCTCCGGCATCTCAGGTTGCGAAAAGGCGGTGTTGGCAATTTTTTTGACGACTTTGATATTGACCACCGATGGACTCAGTTTTTCGGCAATTGCCGCGAACGATCCCGGGGTGGACGGATTTGAGGTGAGGGCCACGGGTGGCGGCGCCGGCAAGGTTTCGGCCACTGAGGGTTTGATCCAATGCAGACCTGACGGGATAGCCAGACCCATGGCAAAGCAGCAGGCGGCGATGATGGACAAGGTTTTTACCCTGATCTGCCGATTCTGCCAGAATTGCGGTAATTTCGTTAACACCTTTTATACTCCTTCGTCGACATGATGTAGTGAGACATTGTTAAAAGTCGCTTTTCGTTGCCCTTTCACCCTATCCCCTCCCCCCAAGGAGGTGAAAGAGGAGAGGATAAGGGAGCAAGGGACTTTGGGCAACCGGTTTAAGGGAATCGACTGCTGTTTGACGGTGCAGCCGGTTGATGCTTCTATTTATAATCAGACAAGATTAAAGAGACATTAATCCACGATTAAAAGGATTTAATGTGAGGAAAAAATGGTTTAGGAAGGTTGAAAGATTAGGGGTGGTGAAGCGGTAGAACATGAGTGTTGGCTTACCCACTAAAGATGAGAGATTGCCAAAGGCGGGAGGCGCTTCGCTTTCACGCCCTACATTGCGCGGGAAGATTTTTTCTTTGGCGGCCGCTGTGGTTCCAGGGCCTGTTTAGGAAGATTAACCCTGCCCCGGATTTGTCAGAGGGCGGCCGGGGAGAAAGCGGCCACCCTCATGGCAGGTTGAGGTTAACTTAATATTTTCAAGGAGAGGGATGAAGAATTTGCCGTTTTGCCACTGTACCAGGAACAGCAGGTGATCTTTATCTTTGGAGCCGTTTAGCCTGACCATAAGATCTGCCATTGAGCTGTTGAGCTGACTTGACCGCCACAATGACGTCGCCCAGGTGCAGTCCGGTGGCTTCGGCCCGACTGCCGGGCTGCACACCAACGACAACCAGACCCTGATCAAACTTGAGACGAAGTTGGGCGGCGAGTTGGGGGTTGAGGTCGCAAAGGTGCAGGCCCCAATTCTCCCGGGTAGGTTGCACTGAGGCAGCAGTATAGACATTATCGGCTCTTTGAGAAGGAAGCTGCCCCACCTTGACGGGAAGCTGCAGTTTTTGGCCGTTGCGGATCACAGTCACCGTGGCCTGCTGGTTCTGCCAGGATTTTTTCAAGCTCTTGCACATTTTGTTCTCCTTTAGCTCTCAGTGGTGACTTAGGCGTTAGCCGGAACAATTTCTTGTCTGCCCCCTCATCGTATTCCTCTCGGTAGAGGGATAGGGAAGGCAGGACTTAAGACCACCGGTTTAGGATTCTCAGCTGATGCTGAGCAGGGCAGCCGGATGATTGATTATTAAAATAATCAGGCAAGATTAATGAGACATTAATCCAAGATTAAAAGGTTTTAATGTGAGGAAAAAATGGCATAGAAAGGTTGAAAGATTAGAGGTGGCGAAGCTGGAGCTGCGCGGGAAATGTACAGTCCCCAAGCGGGAGCTTGGGGACGAGTTCTTCATGTATCTTGGGCAGACTCGAAGATGAAATTATGGTGGGCGGTGGCCATCCTGATATTTTTCCTGACCAGTTGAAAAAAATTCTTGGCGATTAGTGCCTACTTTAGCCATGGCAATGGGCCGGCAGGACAACCGTGAAGGCGCTGCCCTGGCCGGGGGTGCTGTCAACTTCGATACTGCCGCCGTGGGCCGCGGCAATGGATTGGGCAATGCATAAACCAAGGCCGGCGCCGCCGCCTTGCGACTTGGCTTCGGCAGACCGGTAAAAGCGGGTAAAGATCTGTTCCTGCTCAGAGGGCGAAAGACCGATACCTGTGTCAGCAACAAGGATCCGGGCATGATTGGCGGCACACTTGAGAGACAGGGTGATACTGCCGCCTGGCGGGGTGTATTTGATGGCGTTGTCCACCAGGTTGAGCAGCAGCCTTTGCAAATGCTCTTTATCCGCGGGGATGGAGACCGACGCCTCGAATTCAGAGCGCAGGCTAATGGACTTCTCATCTGCCAGCCGCCGCATCCGGGCGACGACCTCGGTCACCAGTTCCAGCAGGTCCACCGGCTGCAGATCAAGGCGCAGGACCCCGGCATCAGCTCGGGCCAGAAGCAATAGGCCTCCGACGAGACGACTGATTCGATCAATTTCCTCGAGGCTGCTATGGAGGACCTGCTGATATTCCTGAGGGGTCCGGGTTGAGCGCAGGGCAACTTCGATCTCGCCTTTGAGGATGGTGAGCGGAGTTTGCAGTTCATGCGAGGCGTCGGCGCTGAACTGACGGACCTGGCGGAAGGAGTCCTCCAGTCGGATGAGCATGGCGTTAAGGGTCCCGGCTAACCGGTCTAATTCATCGTCAGTGCCGGTTTCCGGAAGCCTCTCCTGGAGATGCTCACTACTGATGCGGCGAACGGTCTGGGTCATCTGGTCCACAGGCTTGAGGGCCCGCCGGGCCAATAACCAGCCGCCCCCGCCGGCCAGCAACAGGCCTAGAGGAAAGACCGCAGCCATGATCAGGTCAAACCGACGCAGCGTTTTCATCATATTTTCCAAAGATATCCCCACTTGCACCACGTTAACTACCTGTCCGGCCTCAAATACGGGGGCGATCAAAATCCGAACAGGATAGGAACCAGGTCTGTCGATGGTTTCAAAGGTGGCGACACCTCGCAGGACAGCTTGCAGGGCTTTGGGGCTAATGGGTAACGGTGGGGAGGCCGGGGGTCGGCCTGTTTGCTGCCGGCCCCAGGGATCAAGCATCTCAAAGTAACGGTTAGAAGGCGTGAAGTCGAAAAAGCGCCGGAAAAGTTCATCGAGGTCAGGAGGGTGGGAGGTCCGGCCCTCACTGCGGACTTGGGAGGCAATTACCTGCGCCAGGCCTTGCAAAGCCACATTAACATCGTGAGACAGACTATACGTTAATAGTCCATAGGCCATGGTCCCCACCAGCAGCAAGGTTATGCCGAAGATGCCACTATACCACAAGGTCAGCCTGGCACCGATGGATCTCAGGCGCATGGTTAGTCCCCCTGCATCACGTAACCCACCCCTCGAACCGTGTGGATCAACTTGGGTTCACGATCGGCGTCAATCTTTTTACGCAGAAAGTTCACATAGACATCGATGATGTTCGTCGCGGTATCGAAATCATAGTCCCAGACATGCTCGGCGATCATGGTTCTGGTGAGCACCCGACCGGGATTTCTCATAAAATAGTCCAACAGGGCAAACTCCTTGGTGCTGAGCTCAATTTTTTCAGCTCCCCGGCGGACCAGGCGCCTGGCCGGATCGAGGGTGAGATCAGCCACCTGGAGAAGGGTCGGCTCCGCTTCCAGCCGACGGCGCAGCAAAGCCCGGGCCCGGGCCAGGAGTTCCTGGAAGGAAAAGGGCTTAGTGAGATAATCATCGGCGCCGGTATCCAAACCCAGAACCTTATCCTCAATCATGGCTCTGATGGTGAGGAGCAGGACAGGGGCTTTCACCCTGGCTTTGCGAAGCTCCTGGAGAACCTTCAGGCCATCCATTTTGGGAAGATTGAGGTCCAGGATGATCAGGTCATGGACCCCATCCAGGGCCAGCAATAAGCCCTCCTGGCCATCCGCGGCCCAATCCACGGCGTAGCCTTCTTCTTCAAACCCCTGTTTGATGAAATTGGCAACCTTTTTCTCGTCTTCCACTATGAGAATACGCATTTGGTGCGACCTTGGGGTGATGAGGTGTAATGCTGTTGACCTAAGCTTTAGCCAATTAAAATCCCCCTTTAAAAAGAGGGACTTGAAAGGCTTTGGTCCCCTGCTGATAAGTAAAAATCATCTTTAGCTGAAGCACGTTGAAAATTTTTTATATTGTAGCAATTTTTAGATTAAGGGGCAAAAATTTGGAGGAGGCAGACAAGATTTCCCGGCCCGCCAGCCGGATCAAACCTGATCTTGGGGGAAATGAAAAAAATGTTCTAAATTAAGGAGATAGCCTATTGAGGATTTATTTTTCATGTTTAAGATAGTAGGCAATTGCCAAGAATAAGGATACCATAACAGACTGGAGACAAGAATATTTTGATGGCAGAAGGAATTTCCTATAAGGAATTGACACTATGCTGAATCAACAGGTGCTGGCCCTCGTGTTGGCCTGTTTTCTCCTGGGGTTCAGCCCGGCCCCGGGTTGGGGGAGTCCGGATGAACTGAAGGAGGCCTGGAATTTAAACGAGCAAGTGGGGCAGTTGTATCGGGCCGGGAAGTACAAACAGGCCCTGCCGTTGGCTCAGAAGGCCCTGCAGATTCGCTATAAGGACCTGGGCCCGGAGCATCCGGAGACCGCCCTCAGCCTTACCACTCTGGGCCTGCTGTATCAGGAAATAGGGTCTTCGGACGAGGCCCTGCCCCTTTTGGAGCGGGCCTTGCAGATCCGTTATAAAGCTTTGGGTCCGTCACACCCTGATACTGCGGCCAGCCTCAATAACCTGGCGGAACTTTATCGCCTCATGGGCTCCCATGATAAGGCCTTACCCCTCTTTGAGAGGGCCTTGCGGACCAGGGAGAGGGTCCTGGGGCCGGAGCACCCTGATACCGCCTCCAGCCTCAATAATCTGGCCGCATTTTATCAGGACAAGGGAGAATTTGATAAGGCTTTGCCCCTCTATGACCGAGCCTTGAAAATTCGGGAAAAGGCCTTAAGTCCCAACCATCCGGACATTGCGGTCAGCCTTAACAACCTGGCGGAACTGCACCGTATTATGGGAACCTATGACAAGGCTTTGCCCCTGCACGAAAGGGCCTGGCGAATTAATGAAAAGGTCCAGGGACCGCTGCATCCGACCACCGCTTTGAGCCTCAACAACCTGGCGACCCTTTTTCATGATATGGGATTTTATACCAAGGCTCAACCCCTCTATGAACGAGCCTTGCAGATCCGGCAAAAAGCCCTGGGATTAGAACATCTGGGCACAGCCCAAAGCCTCAATAATCTGGGGGTGCTGTATTTTCACCTGAAAGACTATGACAAAGCCCTGCCCCTGTATGAGAGAGCCTTGCAGATTCGGGAAAAGGCCGCAGGTCTCGAGCATCCTGATACTGCTGCCAGCCTCAACAACCTGGCCTCCCTCTATAAAGGCATGGGAGCGCCTGATAAAGCCCTGCCTTTATTTGAACGGGCTTTGCAGGTCAGGGAAAAGGCCCTGGGAGCAGAGCACGCCGATACGGTTACCAGCCTCAACAACTTGGCCGCGCTGCATCAGGACCTGGGGGCGTCTGCGAAAGCCGTGCCCTTGTATGAACGGGTTGTGAAGATCAAGGAAAAGACGCCGGGGCCCGACCATCCCGACACCGCCATCAGCCTCAACAACCTGGCGCTGGTTTATCAGGGCCTGGGGGAGTATGACAAGGCCCTGCCCTTGTACAACCGGGCTTTGAAGATCAAGGAAAAGGCCCTGGGGGCAGAGCATCTTGACACCCTGGCCAGTATCAACAGTCTGGCGGCGCTGTTTTCTGACATGGGCGCCTACCAAAAGGCCCTGCCCCTGTATGAAAGGGTCTTGAAGATCAGGGAAAAGACACCGGGGCCCGACCATCCCGACACTGCCATCAGCCTCAACAACTTGGCGTTGGCTTATCAAGGCCTGGGAGAGTATGACAAGGCCCTGCCTCTGTACGAAAGGTCCTTAAAAATAAAGGAAGCGGTCCCGGAACCTGAAAATCCCAGCACTGCCCGAACCCTCATGAACCTGGCGTCCCTGTATCAAGCCACGGAAGCCTATGATAAGGCCCAACCCCTCTATGACCGGGCCGTCAAAATCAGGGAAAAGGCTGGGGGCCCCGATCACCCGGATACTGCCGGCAGCCTGGATAATCTGGCGGGTTTGTATGTGGCCATGGGTGACTACGATAAAGCCCTGCCCTTCTATGACCGAGCCTGGAAGATCCTGGAAAAGTCTAAAGGCGCCACCCATCTAGATACTGCCGCCAGTCTGCAGAAGCTGGCGACCCTGTATCAGGCCATGGGTGAGTACAGATAAAGCCCTCCCCCTCTATGACCGGGCTGCAAAAATCTTTGAGAAGACTCTGGGACCAGAGCATCCTGACACTGCCAGGGTTTTGGTCAATCTAGGATTAGGTCGCCTGGCCAAACATGATCCGGAGAAGGCGGAACAGTTTTTTAAACTGGTTAAGTCCAAAGATGCCCTCATCGAATTGGCCCTCATCAGGGGCCGCCCAGAGGAGGCCTGGGAGTTGTTGGACGGCATGACCCCTCCCTTGGTTTCCTCTCCCGCCTCCCAGGTACACTTTAATACCCAGAAAGGCCTGGCACTGGCCGGGGTGGGCCGGCTGCCGGACGCGGCCGTGGCTCTCTGGCAGGCGGTGCAGGGGGTTGAAAAAAAATCTCGCCGGACGCCAGGAAATCGGACAGATTTCCTCCAGACGAGAAAAAATATCCGGCCGTACCAGGGGCTGGTGGAGGTCCTGGCCCGACTCTCCTTAACCGGCACCGATCTGCCCCCAGAATTACAGGAATTCGGTCCCGACCCCCGGGCGGCAGCTTTTTCTCTGTCTGAAGCCGCCAAGGCCCAGGTCATGCTGGAGGCCCTGGCCCAGCCCCCCCGGAATACCAGTCGCGCCGAACTTCCCCCAGACCTGCGCCAGCGTCAGGAAACCCTGAACTTCCGCCTGGCGGCCAACGAAGCCCAATGGGAGAAGGCCGTCGTGGGGGGCAAAGATGGACTGCGGGAGGCCATTGAATACCGGAAAAAGCTCATCGCCGGACTTGAGGCTCTGACCGACGAACTACGGCAAACCCAACCACTCTATGCGGCCCTGTACCTATCCCAAACCTTTGCCGGTCAAAGATGTGCCCCTGGCCGCGAACGAGGTTTTATTAGAATTTGCGGTAGGTGAAGAGGCCGGCTCTATCTTTGTAGTGCGCCAAGATGGGGTGCAGTATCTGCATCCTCTGCCTTTGGGGCGGAAAGCTTTGGAAGCCCGGGTCCGGGAGTTTATGGAGCCTTTGATTAATTCCCAGGCCGGCGGTTTTTCCCCACAAAAAGGCCAAGAACTGTATGACCTGCTCCTGGCTAAACCCCTGGCCACGGTGGCCCCGGGCGAACAGGTAATAATTGTCCCGGACGGGATTCTAGGTCTGCTGCCCTTTGAGGCCTTGGTAAGTGCAGCCGGCAGTGACCCCGAAACCAGCATTTTTGTGGGAGACCTGCGAACGCTGCGGTATTATCCCTCGGCTGCCGTTCTGGCTCAACAAAGGGGGCGGGCAGAAAAGCCAACGACGCGGCCCTGGTTGGCCCTGGGGAATCCGATTTATAATGCTGAGGAGGAGCATTCCCCGGCAATCAAGAAGAAAAAGACAGGGAAAGCGACGACCCCAGCAGTGTCTGATAAGGCCGAAGTACCACTCGGGTATAAAGCCCTGGCCACGAAACTGGCTTGGGGTCCAACCACCAGGGGAACGACAGGGAACCAGGGACTGCTCTATCCTCCCCTGCCGAGAACCGAGGCAGCGATTCAGGAAATTGCCCAACTCTTTGAAATTAAGCCCGAACCGCCGGATGTGCTCTTGGGTCGGCAGGCTAATGAGACCCAACTGCGCCAAGCCCCCTTGCCGGAATACCGCTACCTGCACTTTGCCACCCATGCCGACTTAACCGACAAAGTACAGGGGCGGCTGGAGCCCTTCATCTTGTTGGGACAGGTAGATAACACCCCCCCGGATGACGGCTTTTTGACGCTCAGCGAGGTATTGGATCTGGACCTGGGGGCCCAGATGGTGGTGCTTGCCAACGGCCGCACCGGGCGGGGCCAGGCCATGGAAGGCGAAGGCGTCGTGAACCTGGCCCGGGCCTTCCAGTATGCCGGGGCCAGAAGCGTGCTGGTCAACCTTTGGGAAGTCGATCCCACGGTGACTCTGGAATTCCTGAAAAAATTTTACGGGTATTTAAAGGACGGTAAAACTCGAACCGAAGCTCAACGTTTGGCCAGATTCGACCTGAGAATGGCATACCCTGATCCGCTGTTCTGGGCCGGGTTTATTATGTATGGGGAGGGGTGAAATCAATCCCTTTACTTCCCGGCCTGCACACCGCGGCTTAAATCCCTAAATAGGTGCGCTGGACTTCTTCGTTTTTAAGGAGGGAGCGGGCTTCGCCCTGGATTTGGACCTTGCCTTCGGCCAGGACGTAGCCGTAATCGCTGACGGCCAGGGCCATCTGGACGTTCTGTTCCACCAGGAGCATGGTCAAACCGTTTTTTTTCAAGGTCAGGAGGGATTCAAAGAGATTAAGGGCCAACAAAGGTGAAAGTCCCAGGGAAAGTTCGTCCAGAATAAGGATCTGAGGTTCAGCCATGAGGCCCCTGGCCACGGCCACCATTTGCTGCTCGCCGCCGCTGAGGGTGCCGGCCTTCTGGAGCCGCCGCTCTTGCAAACGGGGAAAAAGTTCAAAGACGCGCTCCAGATTACGTTTGAGATCCGCGTGGGCCCGTTTGGAAAAGGCCCCCATTTCCAGGTTCTCATGGACGGTCATGTCGGTGAAAAGCTGACGACCCTCGGGCACCAGGACCAAACCCAGGTTGGCCCGGGAATGAGGCGACAGACGGGTAACATCATGGCCGGCAAAAGTGACTGATCCCTGGGTGGGGCGCAGCAGGCCCATGATGGTGCGCAGCAGGGTGGTCTTGCCCACGCCGTTGGAGCCCACCAGAGTAGTGAGTTTGCCCTGCTTCAGAGCCAGGTCCACACCCCAAAGAATTTGGACTTCGCCGTAACCGGAGGCGAGATTGGAAACTTCAAGGACAGCCATGCGTTAACTCCGAAGATTATACTTTTCTTTAGGGGCGGTCTCAGACCCGCCCCTGCAATGCATTACCTCTGATCGGACGAATCCTGGGACAGCAGGCGTTGGGCAATTTTAGGGTCGCCCAGATAGGCTTCGATAACCTGAGGGTTATGCACCACTTCTTCAGGCGTCCCCGCCGCGATTAGCTCGCCGTAATCCAGAACGATGACCTCGTCGGAAAGTGTCATCAGGGCCTGCATAACATGTTCGATCATAAGAATAGTGATACCCCGCTCTCGGATCAGGAGCACCGTGTCAATCATGGCCGCAATTTCCGAGGGATTGAGGCCGGCCAGGACTTCATCGAGCAGCAGCAGGTACGGCCGAGCCGCCAGCGCCCGGGCCATTTCCAGTCGTTTTTTCTGGGCTACGTTAAGGCTGCCGGCCAGCTGATCGGCCCGATCTCCCAAACCTACTGTCCCTAAGACTTCCCCGGCGATTTCGGCAGCCGGGACTTTGCGTTTTTTCTCCCGGCCAAAGCAGGCCCCCACCATGACATTTTCCCGGACGGTCAATTCCTGGAGAGGCCGCACCACCTGATAGGTGCGGGCCAGTCCCCGCCGGGCCACCTCAAAAGAAGGTTTTCCGGTGATATCTTCACCCCGAAAATTGACCTGACCCACATCCGGTGCATAAACCCCATTGATAACGTTGAACAAAGTGGTTTTGCCAGCGCCGTTGGGGCCGATGAGCCCCAGAATGCGCCCTTGTTCCAGGTTAAAGGTGACATTGGTCAAGGCCTGGAGGCCTCCGAAACGTTTACTGACGCCTTTGACTTCCAGTATCATTCCAATACCTTCCGCAGTTTGGAAAAGCGTTCCCGCAGCCAGCCCACCGCTCCGGCCGGCACAAACAGGATGATGAGCAGGAGAAAGACGCCGGCCACGGCCAGGTGCAAGTTCTTAAAGATGGGGCTGGTCAGGAGATACCCCCGCAGGCCCTCGTAGGTCACCGCCCCCAGAATGGGTCCCAAAACCGTACCCATGCCGCCCAACATGACCATGACCAGCATTTCGATGGACATGTGCAGGTGAAAGGCGTCACCCGGCTCCACATTACCATTTTTGAAGAAATACAGGGTGCCGATAATGCCGGGGAAAAAGGCGGAAAACATGTAGGCGATGGTCTTGGCCTGGGGGGCCTTGACGCCCATGACCATGGCGGCGTCCTCATCCTCCCGGATGGCCAGCAGCCCCAGACCGAAACGGGAGTTTTTGACAAAATAGCTTATTACTACCGTAATCAGGACGGTGACCCATAGATAAATAAAGGTGATCCACAGGGCCGGACCGGGACCGCCAAAGGCCTGATATACCGAGTAATTGACAAACAGGCCGGTGGCGCCGCCGAAGGGCTCAAAATTGCTGACAAAAGCCCGGGCCGCTTCGTTGACGCCGATGGTGGCCAGGGCGAAATACGCACCCCGCAGCCGCAGCACTGCCAGGCCGATGAGTCCGGCCAGCACGGCTGACATCAGGCCGCCAAGTACGGCCGAAACCAGCAAGGGCAAATTATGTTGACTCAAGAAATAAAAGCCGGTATAGCCCCCCAGCCCGAAAAAGACGATATGACCGAAGCTGACGTAACCGGTGTAACCCAATAAGATGTTGAGGCTGGAGGCCAGACCTACGAACATCAGTAGGGTGAAGGCGTGCTCCCGGGTACTGTCCTGGCGGACAATCATCACATAGAGGCCCCAGATTAAGATCACGAGGACCGGAATCCAAAAGCCGGGTTGGCGCCAGGCTTTCATGATTTAGCTCCTAACAAACCACTGGGTTTGACCAGCAGCACCAGGATAAAAAGCCCGAACTCCAAAACCGGCACCCAGCTCACCGGCATAAAGGTGGGAATCAGCCCCTCCAGGCCACCCAGGACCAGGCCCCCCAGCAAGGCTCCCAAGGGGTTGCCCAGCCCTCCCAGGACGCAGATGACGAACGACTTCAACTCATAAGGGCCGCCACTCAGGATGGTGAAGGGGAAAAAGGTGGCGATGAGGCCGCCGGCGACACAGGCCAGACTGGTGCCGATGCCGAAGCTCAGGGCTAGCACCTGGGCCGACGGGATGCCCATCAGTTCGGCTGCGGTGCGGTTGTTGGCCACAGCCCGGATGGCCTTCCCCGGCCGGGTAAAATAGAGGAACAGGTAGAGCAGCACCGTAAATAGCACCGCGGCCAGGGCCGCCAGGAGCCTGGTAGTGGGCAGGATAATCGGACCCAAATGCAGGGATCCCAGGGAGTAGTCAATGTTGTGCGGCGAGGTGCTAAAGACCGCGGTGCCGATGCCGATGATGATCATATTGACGGCAAACGTGGCCAGCAGACTGGAGAGATGGGGTGCGGAAATTACCCGGTGCACGGCGACGACATAAATCAGGAGGCCGAGCAGGAGACCAAAGCCGGCCACCACGATGAGTGCCAGGTAAGGGTTAATCCCCAGGTTGGTAAACAGGAGGTAGGTGCTGAACATGCCCAGGGCCATGACCGGACCATGACTAAGGTTGATGACACTCATCACCCCCCAGATCAAGGTGAGGCCCACTGCCGCAACGCCGTACACAAACCCGATGAGGATACCATCAATAAGGGAAGAAAGGAATTGCATAGTTTTTAGTTTCGAGTTTTGAGTTTCAAGTTAGGAACGATCAGCTTTCAGCCCAAACAAAAATTTTGTTGTGCAGATTATGCCCAGTTTGGCTTTTTTTTTACATTGAGTGCTGAAAGCTGATCTCTCATTTATTTTTTCTTAGGCATCAGCATGGCGGCTTTGGTTTTAGCATCTTCGGGCCAGACCACTTCTTTGACCAAGGCGCCTTTGGGATCTTTCTGCCACTGAATGTAAACCATATCGTGGCCGACCTGGAGGCCATGGGCCGCCGGGGTGCTGTCAAACTTAATATGTCCGTAAAAAGTCATGATGTCCATGGCATCCAAGGCTGCCTTGACTTTATCCGTCGTAATGCCGCCAGATTTGGCAATAGCCTTTTCCAACAGTAACCCGGCTACAAAACCGCCGGCACTATGGTAGGAAGGATCTTCATTGAATTTCGCTTTATAGGCCTTGACAAATTCTTCTACGGAAGGGCCGAACCACTCAAGATTCTTGGTTTTGGCGACTTCGGGAGAATACTTTGCGGCCGGTTCCCACTGGCTGGCGCCGATGACCCCAACCGCGGCTCCGCCCAGTTCGGCGAACTTTGGTTCCGGCGGGGCCACTAACAGGGCCACCATTTTGGGCTTGACGCCCTTTTCAAAAATCTGTTTGGCCAGGGTGCTGGTATCGGCAAAATGACCGCCACCCATAATGGCGTCAACATCAGGCGGGAACTTGTTGATGAAGGGAGCAAAATCCGTGGTGCCGCTATCATACCCTTCAAAGAGGACGACGTTATAGCCCTTGCTTTCGGCGTATTTCTTCAGGTCATTAACCACGTCGGTGGAGAATTTGTCTTTCTCATGGACAATGGCAACTTTTTTGGCATTGGGATCGAGTTTGGCCAGCTGGTCAATGGCGCCGGTGAGGTAACGGCTGGCCGGGGTATAGGTCTGAAAGACCAGGGTGAAGCCTTTTTTGTAGGTGGAATCGGAAGCGGCGCCGGCGGTAAGCATAATTTTATTGTTCTGCTGGGCGATGACCGCGGCCGCGTCGGTCAAACCGCTGCTGTAAGGACTGACCAGAAAATCCGCCTTGTCGTCGTTGATCAGCTTGGTGTAGAGTTCCTGCACCCGGCCTTTGTTGCTTTCGTCATCGTAGAACTTGGAGGCGAATTTGACCACTGAACCGTCTGCCAGTTTAACGCCGCCGGCCGCGTTCACCCTCTCCATCCAGAGGTTCAAACCATTGATCTGCCGCATGCCTTCCACATTCAACTTGCCGGTCTGAGAGGCGGTAAAGCCGATAACCACATTTTTAGCAGCCGGCGCCTGGGCCTGGGCCATTCCTGTCAGGATCAGGCAGAAAGCGGCAAGAATCATCACTATGAAAGTCCCTCTGAATTTCATGCTCATCCTCCTTTGGTATTGGGGTCGGAACCCTAAAGTTGTCAACGAGCCGAGGCTCAAAGCCTCGAAATTAATAACCTAAGAGTTTTTGTATTTTCAGATAATTTTGCTGAATTTGCAAGGCAAAAGTGTCAGGCTGGGGTTTAGAGTTTCAAGTGGCGAGTATCCATAACAGGAAAACTAGCCATAATGACAAGCAAAAATGGCAGCACAAGAGGAATATGGCTTCGAATCCCTTTTTTTCCCTCGGTGAGAGAGCTGAGAATAAAACAATACTTTAACAACAATTATAAATAAACCTTTAACCAAAGGCTCCGGTGGCGGCCAACTTAGGAGATGCACTCAGTTCCGGCAGGTTTGATTCTTTTAATACCTGCAAGGCAATATGCTGCAGCCCCATGGCCGCAGGACTATTTATGCTCCGCATGGGGAAAGGCAGCATCTGATTAACCGCCTTTTCCACCTCTGGGTCATACGCCAGGGAACCGAAGATCTGTGTTCGCAAATCCAAAAAATCGGTACAGACCTTTTGGATAATCTGGCCCGCTTTTCTATCCAACTCGGTCTTTACCATATTAACCACCAGGAAAATCTCAAAGTGGTTCAGCATATTTTTGAGGCGGTCATATTTCGCAGGGGCTTTCCCTTGGAGATGGGCCAGGATTTCATCGATGGAACTTATTTTGGCATGACGGTTACCGGCGCGGTGCAGGAGGTGCAGGACTTCTTCATCACGAGCAAATTCCCGGCTGACAAAACGAAATAGAGCGCTCTTGATAAACCCATAAACATTTTGCAGTGAAGTTGACTGATTGGTGAAAACCGAGATTTTTCCGGCTGAATAGTTAAAAAAATCTAGCACGTTGAATGAAGTGCCGGCACCAAGATCCAATAGCACCAGATCGGCCGGAAGGTCTTCCAGTTGATTTAATAACCGTATCTTTTGGGCAAATTTAGGGTTAGCGGCCCCCATGATATCATCAGCGCCGCAGATAAGCCCGATGCCCTCAACCTGCGTTTCAATGACGATGTCTTCCAGGCGCTCGACCCGCTTGAGAATAAAATCCTCCAACGTAAAAGCAGGATACCTCACCCCCATGAGGGTGTGGAGATTGGCGCCTCCCAGATCGGCATCGATGAGGATTATTTTTTTCCCCATTTGGGCCATGGTAATGCCAAGCCCCAGCGTGAAAATGCTTTTGCCGATGCCCCCCTTGCCGCCTCCGATGCTCCACAATTTTTTCATTGACATGTTTTTCCCAGGTCCATCATGCGTTTTCGAGTCGTGAGTAAAGTATACTATCTGCCAAAAATTTTTCCTTTATCTCTCGCCCCGCTGGCGGGGAGAGGGTGAGGGGTGAAAAAAACATTGCTTTTGGCAACCACTATAATTTCTTCTCCAGCTCTCCCGCCAGATTTCATTCCCCTCACGATATTCCAGGCACCAAACTTTAGTTACCCGCCCCGGAAGAGGAAATCTGCCACATGCTTATGACACTTTTCCAGGCTACCATCAGACTACCTAAAAAAATCACTATCAAGCCGGAAAACCCAAGTTGTTCCGATGGCGAAAATTGCAGAGCGATGCCACAGATAATTGCCCCAAAACCTAGCCAATACAACCAGTTCCCGTTACCAACGGGTTCTCCTTCGCAATCTGATACTGCGGGGTTCTCCCGAACAAAGATGGGCAGCGCCACCGGTCCGGCTGTTTCGGCAGAGCCGGCTGATTCTTGGATCTCATCCCAATAATCCCATAAAACTTTCATGTCTTTGGCGCCAATGGACATATTGGCCTCCAAAATATGGCGCACTGGCAGGGGGAGGGGTTCCAACAGTTCCAGCCCCAGAGTTATCCCCGAATCACCTTCACGATTTCGAGTCCATAAGATTTTTCCGGGTACTTCAATCTTGACGCAGTCATTTTGGGTAATTACCGTAAAAAGACCATCGCGTCCTTTAAGACTCTCAAATTTCAAACCGTTGTCCTGGTGGAGAATCTCCAGAATAACCCCGGCAGTGGTAAGGCTTTTCACTGCCACCGGGAGGTGGCTGGTTTCCTCTCCGGCATCATTGAACAGTTGAAAAGACAATGCCTTATATGGATCCAGGCAGTTTGCCGGATCTGTCTGAGAGGTTTGTCCAGTCATCATCGTCACCACCATTTTTTATTTTTTTTCTCCCGCACCAGTTGGCGCAGATGGTCAATTTCTTCTTGCCGTTGGGCCTCAATTTTTGCTTTTAAAGAGTTTGCCTCCCGGACAAACCGATTGTTAAATTTCTCCAAAGCCCCCAATTTCCCCAACTCATAGATCATAGCTTCATATTGCTTCCGATTAACCGGAATTTCACTTTGAGGATAACTCGATGGGTGGATAAAAAACATCGATGCTTTTTCGGTTGTCGCGCCTGATGGCGCGCTTAGGGGGTTGGTTTCTTGAAGGTGCTCTGGAGTAAAGTTTTTAGGCAACGTCGGCCAGGATTTGTTATCCAAACTGAAATTATCCGGTCGTAAGGTGAAAGCAGGGGGAGTTTTAAGTGTGTCTTTCAGGGTGCTCTCCCTCTCTTTCGTGAGGTCGGCCACTGTCCGGGAGAGTTCCTTGATCAGATCAGCCAATTGTTTCTGGGTCTGGGAGGGATCCGGAATTTCCTCACTATTCTTATCGTTCAGGAGGTCTTTGAGCCATGGCAGTCTGTTCGGCTCGTGACGTGCCTCTCCCAAGGGAGCATGCCATAATAGACCCAAGAGCAGGCGCTGGTCTTGTAAGCCGGTGGCTCGGGCTTCTTGCAACAGGGTTCGATAATAGTCTTCGGAGCCGGTAACCGGCGTCAGCAGAGTTTGCATGAGGCGGGCCTGGGAGGCAATGTGGGCGAAAATTTCTTCCCAGGTGGGAATATCGGGCTCCGCTGGCTGGTTTCTTAAGTCTACTGCCGGAAAATGCCCTGTCAAGAAATCTAATAATCGGGGCGTCGGCGGACAGGGTGGATTTTCCCAAGGCGGGACCAGCCACCGGATCGGGTCCCCGGCGCCGGGTGCCAGGGACGGTGGCAGCGTGACCTTACCACCATCGCCAAAAACCTGGATATCCAGGTTTTCAAAAGCAGTCTGATTCGGTAATGTCAAAGCCTGGGGCCAAGTGAAAAAGTGCTGTTCCCTTTCCTCTCCGGCTTGCATTACGCATTGGGCGCGCCAATCTCGTCCAAAGACCAAGGCTTTTTCAGCATTTCTCCCCTCAACTTCCATTACCATCAGGTTAGAGGCCGGGCCCGTGTAAACCATAAGACTGGCATGGATTCCTTTTACAGCCAGGTCCGTCAATCCCTGGTTCCAGACTTCCCGGACCTGGCGAAAATCTAAATCCAGAGCTATATCAAGATGAGGAATAACTAGTTTAACAATCCAGCCTAATTCCAGATATGAGGCGACATAATTTCCCAAAACTTCGAAGTAATCGAACGTATTCCTTAAGCCCAGAATGCTGTCAATTTCTTCCGGCCGAATGCCGACATGCACGTCATCCATGTGTATTTTCGGGGAATCGCTCATTGGTCCGGTTCCGGCTCCTCATAGTGGAAAATCATTTCGGGATAAGTCTTTGGAGAATATCCCTCCTCACGCTGAAGATGACAGGTATGTTTTTATTCGGCATATTCCAGGTTATCTTTAATTCTTCTTACTTAGCCTCTCTGATCTCGTTTTCTTCAAACAGGTGAGGTATCTAAATGTAGGGGCCGACCCATGTGTCCGACCTGGTTTGGGGGCGCACACACCCAGGCATTTCCAGTCAGCAGCACCCGTCCGAGGATGCCGGCCGGGGCTGCTGACTGTGTGGACCGTTAGAGAAAATATTTTCCCACCGGTCCGCAAGAATTCTAACTAGTTCTCATCCGGAAACTATAATGAGAACTAATGTAGTTTCTGATCTGGAAACGAGATATTTTCTGCAAGATCAAGGAAATCAAAGGCTTTTGCGGAGGCGAACATTTGTTCGCCGCACAAATAAGCCTGCAGATTGACGCCGATATTGTGAAAAATAGCCGTTTCCGGACAGAAACTAACTAAAAGTGATAGGCCGCGCCCAGTTGGAAGCTAAGAATGAGATACTGGGGGTGTAAAGTAAAGCTTTCAGTCGTGGCGGATATTGGATCGGTATACTTGTAGGTAAAGGAAGGATGAGCCCACCGGAATTTAAAGGAGAAGTCCAAGGAGACGTTTTTTAGAACCATCCACCTCAGACCCGGTTCTATGACCAGAACGGGCACTACGGCAGTCTCTGCACTTGGGTTAATTTTATACGGGACAGACACTCCGCCGCTCAGAGCGCTGCTCTCCAAAGTTACGTCCTGGGTAGTGAACATGAGGGCCGGACCCACTGCAAAATAAGGCTGCAAACGCCCGAAAGGAACCTCGTCATCCTTTAGGAAACCATAGCGACCGGCAAACATAAAAGCCAAGGTGAACGTATTGCCGTTACTCGAAAAGGTATTGCGCGTACTGAGCTCACTGCCGGGAATAATGGAGTTTCCCACCCGGGTCCTGAAATTCTGGGGGTGATAACTGAAATCCAGGTAAAAACCCAGATATTTCATCCATTCCGGATAAGAGGCCCCCAGAAATCCCTGTTGGGTAAACCAGGTGCCAACTTTTGCCCCGCCGATAACCGATGGCCTGAACGTCCCCCGAGTATGGTGTTCCTCATAAGTCCCCAGACTGGGGTGGTGTGTAGTCATGATGAGGTAATCCCGAAACACGGTGGCCGCCTTAACATACCCGGCATACCCCTCCACGTACATCTCGGCCCTGGTTCCGGATGGCATCATAACCAACCAAGCCAGGCAAGCAATCCAACAAGTTATCGTTTTTCGTCCCATACCCCCTCCCTATTGGCTACCTTGTTTTTAAAGTTCAGAAGATGAAATAATTTCAACCCCATCAACCTATCCCCCAAAGTGATTTTGTTTCCCCTTCCCAGAGAGCTTCCCCCCGCCGAAAAGGTTAACCTCAAGAAATCGCTGACGAAACTTGCAATAACCTTCGGTCCACCAACCCGCAGTCGGAAAACCGTGGCCAACGCGTATCCAAGAAAAGAAATGTCTTCTTTTCCCGGTTTACGAACCCGGAATATTCAGTAGTCTGTAAGTTTGTGTGTGGAATATAATAGGCAGTTGCAGCCATAAACCAATTTTTTTAGTTGTTTAACCTTAGCACAAACTTAATTAGGAAATCAATTATTTTTGACCTGAGCCATAAAGATAATCAGTTCAAGCGATTACACAAATTATCCAAAGTTCTGCTTCGAGAAGTTCTCCTCTTCCGTAGGGTGGGAAAGTGAATGGGCCTCCCGCTTTGTGAAAAAGGAGAATCTGACCATATGTTCGGTAACCGTAATAATTTTTTAATTCTGCACCAAAGTTTTATCAGGAAGCGCCTAATTCATTTCTATTACCTGCATCATAATGTTATTATCGGCTCCTTGAGTTTTTGCCTGGATATTTTTATAATTTTTCTCAATCGCCCGAGGGGTCACATCCTTGATTTTTCCACCCCCTCGGAAGGAAATCAGGACCATAATAATTTAATTTTGTGAACAATATCAGGGCACAAACGGTCGAACGGCGGGGAAATAGCCATGATAAAAAAAGTCCTCATTATGGGAGCAGCAGGGAGAGATTTTCATAATTTCCAGGTTTTGTTCAAAGATAATCCTCAGTTCCAGGTTATGGCCTTTACTGCCGCGCAAATTCCTCTGATTGACCACCGGCTTTTTCCCCTGGAGTTGGCCGGCTCCTTATACCCGGAAGGCATCCCCATTTACCCCGAAGCCGAACTGGAAGGGCTCATTCGAGCCTACCAGATCGATCAGGTGGTTTTTTCGTACAGCGACATCTCTCATATCGACCTGATGCATCGGGCCTCCCGGGTCATGGCGGCCGGGGCTGATTTTACGCTCCCCGGGGCCACCCGGACCATGCTCCGCTCCCGGAGGCCGGTAATCGCCGTCGCGGCCGTGCGCACCGGTTGCGGCAAATCGCCGACTACCCGTAAAATCTGCCAATTATTAAAAGAGGTCGGCAAAAAGGTGGTGGTCGTGCGCCATCCCATGCCCTACGGCGACCTGCGCCGCCAGGTAGTGCAGCGCTTTGCCAGTTTGGCAGATTTCTCTCGGCATGAAATTACCATCGAAGAAAGAGAGGAATATGAGCCCCTGGTGGACCAGGGTATAGTAGTGTTTGGCGGCGCTGATTATCAACAGATCCTGTCCCGGGCGGAGCAGGAGGCTGAGGTCATCGTCTGGGACGGCGGCAACAATGATACCCCATTTTTTCGACCCGATATCCACGTGGTGCTTTTTGATCCCCTGCGGCCGGGGCATGAACTGCTGTATTTCGCCGGGGAGACCAACCTGCTCATGGCTGACATCGCCATCATCAACAAGGTGGATGCCGCCCCCTCCGGTAATGTCGAACTGGTGCACCGCAATATCGAAAAATTCAACCCCCGGGCCGACGTCCTCCTGGCCGCCTCCCCGGTGTTAATCAGCCGGCCGGAGCGTATTCAAGGCAAAACCGTGCTGGTGGTGGAAGACGGCCCCACCCTGACCCATGGCGGCATGGCGTCCGGAGCTGGCTTGCTGGCCGCCCAACAATACGGCGCGGCCGAGATCATCGATCCCCGCCCCTTCGCCATAGGCGCTCTGCAAGAAGTTTTTACCCAACATCCACATATCGGGCCGGTCCTCCCGGCCATGGGCTACAGTGAGGGGCAGATCCGGGACCTGGAAGCCACCATCAACAATATCCCCGCCGATCTAGTCCTCTTTTCCACACCCATCCATCTGTGCCGTCTACTCTCCTGTAACAAACCAACTCTCAGGGTCCGCTATGAGTATCAAGATTTTGGGGAACCCGCCCTGCGGGAGGTGCTGGAGAAAAGGATGGCTGCCTGCCCACAATTTTCAACTTAGCCTCGCAAACCTCATTGTCATATTTTTTTATAATTTATTTTGTAATTAACTTGATAAAACAATATTATTTAATTATTATCAACGTATCCGATAGCCAATGTCTCGGATAGTCATACCGTCACCGAACACTTAGGTCCGTAAGTAAAACAATTATAATTTTGCCGAGGGGATGACCTCATGCTCGATGAAGCAATCCTGAAAAAATTCGAAGCCAGCCTGCGCGGTTTGCTCATTCAACCAAATGATGTGGGCTATGATGAAGCTCGCCAGGTTTACAATGGCATGATTGACCGGCATCCCCGACTGATTGCGCGTTGCCTTGATGTGGCGGATGTCACTGCCGCGGTCAATTTCGGCCGCGATAATAATATGCTCGTGGCTATTCGAGGCGGTGGGCACAATGCCGGCGGACTTGGTGTTTGTAACGACGGTTTGGTTATTGATCTCTCCCTCATGAAATATACCCGGGTCGATCCCAGGGCTCGTACAGTCCGGGTCGGAGGCGGCTGCACCTGGGGAGATGTCGACCATGCTACTCATGCCTTCGGCCTGGCCACGCCCAGTGGATTTATCTCAACTACCGGCGTTGGGGGGCTCACCTTGGGAGGTGGGCTTGGCCATCTGACCCGAAAATTTGGCCTGACTATCGATAATCTGCTGGCCGTAGACATGGTTCTGGCAGATGGGAGTTTTGTTACTGCGAGTATCGAAGAAAACGAAGATCTATTCTGGGCGATTCGCGGTGGTGGAGGCAACTTTGGCGTCGTTACCTCTTTTCTGTTTCAGGCGTACCCCATCAGCACGGTTTTTGGCGGGCCGATGCTTTGGCAACTGGACCAGGCTACCGAGGTCATGCAATGGTATCGTGAGTTTATTACCACCGCACCGGAAGACATCAGTGGCTTTTTCGCTTTTCTGATAGTGCCACCGGGCCCTCCCTTCCCGGAGCATCTCCACTCCAAAAAGATGTGTGGCGTGGTTTGGTGTTACACCGGGCCGCAGCAGCAGGCCGAAGAAACCTTCAACTCCATTCGAAACTTAAGAACCCCGGCCTGCGACCTGGTAGGCCCGATACCCTACCCGGCGCTCCAGAGCATGTTCGATGCTTTGTATCCTCCCGGATTGCAATGGTATTGGAAAGCTGACTTTGTTAAGGAATTAACGGATGAGGCCATCACTCGCCACATAAAATATGGCTCAGAGCTCCCCACCATGCATTCGGCTATGCACCTTTACCCGATTAACGGCGCCGCCCACCGGATCGGCAATAACGACACGGCGTTCAGCTACCGCGAGGCCACTTGGGCCGAAGTTATTGTCGGAGTTGATCCGGATCCATTGAACAAAAACCGGATCATTACCTGGGCGAAGGAGTACTGGGAAGCGTTGCATCCTTATTCGGCCGGAGGTGCCTATGTGAATTTTCTCATGGAAGAAGGCGAAGATCGCATCAAGGCAACCTTCCGCGATAACTACCAGCGTCTGGTCGCCATCAAAAACAAATACGATCCCAAGAACTTTTTCCGGGTGAACCAGAACATCAAACCTGCTGTCTAATAACAACCAAGACATTGCCTCGCGCTCGGTCGCAACTTGGGATTATAGAAAGCGACTTTCTGGTTATTCCGGCCGGCACCAGCCCCGAAGGCCTCTCTCCAAAATCACCAGAAAATCCTGGGCATTGGTCAAAATTCCCCGGGCCGCCAGCGAACCGCGGTCGGCCAGTTTGCCCACGGCAAATTCCGACATATCTACCACGTAGAAATAGACCGGCCGTACCTGCCCACCCGGCAAAACATGGTACAGGGGGATCAAATTCCCCGTGGCAATGCTGTGTAATTGGGTGGCCAGGGCAATAACGGTGGTGGCCTGACTAGCCAAGGCCCGCATGGCCCCTTGCGCCTGCATGGCGTCAGTCATCACCTCCGGCAGCGGGCCATCGTCCCGGATGGACCCGGCCAGGACATACGGGAGCTGTTTTTGCCAAAGGGCGTGCATAACCCCATTCGCAATCAGCCCGGTTTCCATGGCCGCGGCCATGGAGCCGGCCCGGCGGATCAGATTGATGGCGTCCAGGTGCTTGTAATGTCCCAGGGGAGCCGGTCGCTTGAAGTAAATCTCCTGGCCCAAAGCCGTTTGAAACAGCGCCGCTTCCAGGTCATGCACTGCCAGGGCATTGCCGGCCAGGAGCCCCTGCACATACCCCTGGCGGATCAAGGATACCAGGGCCTGGCGGGAATCCCGGTCAAAAACCGCGGCCGGCCCCAAGACCCACAGGATGAAGCCGTGTTCCCGTTCATAGATTAATAGTTCATAGAGCTC
Source organism: uncultured delta proteobacterium (assembly GCA_963780995.1). Classification (GTDB taxonomy): domain Bacteria; phylum Desulfobacterota; class Desulfobaccia; order Desulfobaccales; family Desulfobaccaceae; genus Desulfobacca. Next base: position 79,384 of record CAWAEI010000026.1, on the reverse strand, counting down.
ATCATAATCGATGGAAAAGGCGGTCTCTCTAGACAGACCGATGCGAAAAGCAAATTTTTCGGCCACCGCCAGCGGTTGGGCAAACCCGTCGGTGTGGACATAGATCCCCTCTTCTCCGCTTTCGCCTCTGCCGACGGCCACCTGATCTCCCTCCTGCAGGTAGCTGAACTCCTTGACAATCAGAGATCTATCCGTCGTCTGCACCACCACGCCATCCATCCGAGAATTTTGCAGCAAGACCCAGTGGCCGCGACTCGACCTGGAAATATTCGGGGAAAATTGTCGTCGCATGGTAATCTTCCGGCGCCATCCCCGCTCGCGCCACCGGGACAAAACACACCACTGGGGCATCTTTGAGCGGCGGTCGGGTGAAATCCGGCGGATTATAGGTGGGGAGATTGAAGGCCAAACGTTTTCTCCTCTATTAGGCCTCGGAGAGGCGGTTTTGTAACGATAAATCTTTTGTCTTTTACTCAGTCCTCAATCCTCAGTCCTCATCACTCACAATATGAGTCCCGGTGCGGCCTGCCAGGGCCTCCGGCAGGCTTTCCGGCTGGGTAATAAGAACCCGGCGACCTCCCCCGGCTAAAAAATCCAGGGCTGCTTCTATCTTGGGGGCCATGCTACCGGGAGCAAAGTGCCCGTCCCGGAGGTGCTTTTGAGCTTCCTTGCGGCTCAGCTCGGTCAAAGGGCGCTGCCCCGGTTTCCGGTAATCCAGATAGACGTATTCCACCGCGGTTAAGAATATGAGCAGATCGGCCTGGATGGCCCGGCCCAACACCGCCGAGGCCCGGTCTTTATCAATGACTGCCTCCACCCCCCGCAAATCGCCGTTGGGCCGACGGATGATCGGCACCCCGCCACCCCCTGCAGCAATAACGATAAACCCCCCCCGCAAAAGATAGGAGATTACCTCTTGTTCGATGATGCTCTGAGGTTGCGGGGAAGGCACCACCCGCCGCCAGCCGCGGCCGGCGTCCTCCCGCAGCCGCCAACCCCGTTCCTTCTGGAAGCGTTCGGCTTCCTGGGCGGAATAGAAAGGACCGATGGGTTTGTCAGGATTTCCAAAGGCAGGGTCGGTTGCCGCCACTAAAACCTGGGTAATCACCGTGGCCACTCCCGTGGCTCGGCCTCTCCGGTGCAGCTCATTGACCAGGCATTGCTGGATTAAATATCCCAAGCTGCCTTCCGAGTCGGCATCACAAATAAACAAGGGCATCGGCGGCACTAGGTTGTGAGCGCACTCCATCTGCAAGAGCAAATGGCCCACTACCGGTCCGTTGCCATGGGTTAGGACAGCCTGGAAACCAGATATCAGCATATCGGCGGTTGCCGCCATGGCCTGGCTGATGCGTTCGTACTGCTCTTCCAACGTGCCGGCCTCGCCTGGACGGATCAAGGCATTGCCTCCCAAGGCAATGACTAACTTCGGATATCGGGCCGGATCAATGGGTAGCATGGCAATAGATCAGGGTATCAGGAAATATTTTTTAGCATCATTATTATAAATTTTAATATAATCATTTGAAAACCATTGTAACCCGGCATCACCAAGACTTTTTTTACCTACCACTATCAGGACTGCCGAGCCGCAGGAGGAATTTCACCATGGCGCCTGAGGACAAGAGCCCAGCACAACTCCAGGCTAAATTGGAGCAGACGCAACAGCGGATCTCCGAATTGGAATCCCTGGAACAAAAATGCCAGGTCGTTGAAATGGAATTAAGGCAACAAAATAAATTTTTTCACCACGTGCTGGAATCCCTGACCCATCCTTTTTATGTTCTGGATGCCAATAATTACACCATTGTCATGGCAAATTCCGCGGCGCGTTTAGGCAACATATCCGCCAGACCCACCTGTTACGCCCTGACGCACCGCCGGGATACACCGTGCGATGGCAAGGAGCATATCTGCCCTCTCCAGGAGGTGAAGCGAACCAAGCAACCCGTCATCGTCGAGCATGTTCATTATGACAAAGATGGGAACCCAAGAGATATGGAAGTGCACGCCTATCCCATTTTTGATGAGCAGGGCAACGTGGCCCAGATGATCGAATATTCCCTGGACATTACCGAGCGCAAGCGGCTGGAGGAAGAAATCCAGGATTATGCCGAGAAAATCAAGCGTTTTGCCTACTCGGTCTCACATGATCTGAAAAATCCGCTTATCTCCATCAACGGACTGACAAACCTTTTGCACAAGCAGTACCGGGACCGCCTCAACGATAAAGGAAAACTCTTCTGCGATCAGATCATGCAGGAATCTCAACACGCCTTGATTTTGATCGAGGAAATCAATACTTATATTAAAACCAAAGAAACTCCCCTCACCTTCGAATCCCTAAATGTCAAGGCGATACTGGCTCAGGTCCGGGAGGAATTTCAAACCCCCCTTACCAACCGGCGGCTCCAATGGTCGGAACCTGATGTCATTCCCGAAGTCAAAGCCGACAAGATGTCTTTGCTGCGGGTGTTCCGGAATTTTATCGATAATGCCCTGAAATACGGCGGTCCAGAACTTGGGCAGATAACCATCGGCTATCAGGGACCCGAGAACTTTCATATTTTCTCGGTCAGAGACGATGGGGTCGGCATCGCCGCGGCCCAGGTGGAAAAGATTTTCGGCGCCTTTCAGCGGGGCGATTCCTCCCAGGGCCAGGAGGGGACGGGTTTAGGATTGGCCATTGTCCAGGAAATCGCCAGCAAGCACGGCGGCAAGGCCTGGGCCGAAAACGGGCCTGACAAAGGGGTAACCTTTTATATTTCCCTGGCTAAAAAAATTTAGTCCGGGCGGCGAAACCAGGTTGCTGAAGATTTCGCTGCCTCCAGTTGTCTGTGTAACCGTCTGCCCAGGTTATAGATGGTGAAATGTCAGCCACTGTACTTATTCAGGCCCAGGGCCAACAGGTCGGCCGCCACCCGCTGTTCGAAAGATTCCCCGATTAATTCCTCCAGATGGGAGCGGCCGCCGGCCATAATCTCCAGCCACTGCCCGCCTCGGTAGTCTTCATAGAGACTATAGGCAGCAACATAAGCCTGTCGAACTTTGAGTAACCGGCAATAGAGCCGCATTTCCCGACCGTCCAGCAGGGTAAAGACTCTGATGCTAAAATGATCCTGAACTGTTCCCATAACCTTTAAATGGCCCTGCTGATGGTGGAGAACTTTCCTGGCCATATTATTCTATGCCATGCCAGCGCCGCAGGTGATCGGCGTGAGTTTGCAGATAGGCCCCAGGCCGATAAAACCGGTCATAGAATTCCACATCCAAATGCTGCGCCTGTAGGTGCATAATAACAAAAATAGCGGGCATGGTGCCTGGAAATTTACCAAAGGTGTCAAAGATGTATTGGGCCTGCAAGGCCACACATTCCCGAAAAATCGGGCTATGTACTTGAGCCGCAGACCTGACCTGGGGAGAATCTTTCCAGGGACCAGGGGTTTCCGGGTGAAACGGCCCTACGGGACCGAATTTACGGTCGCATAGAGCCTCCACTGCCGCCGACATGTCCGGATAATGGGGCGGACAGCAACCTGCCATAATCCCCGTCAGGCCGGTGGGATTGGGATACGGCCAGCGATCATCCGTATCGAAGCGGAACTCCAATCCGGGCACATCCGGATCAATTTTTGGCAAAAACAGCTCAAAAAGAAAAAAGGGGATAGCTGATTTTCAGCTAACCCCTTGATATTCCTGGCGCGCCCAGAGAGATTCGAACTCCCGACACACGGATTCGTAGTCCGTTGCTCTATCCAGGCTGAGCTATGGGCGCGTATCAATTGTCCACACAACCCTTTCGGGTTGATGTTAACTTTTTATTATACACATTCATGACGATTAAGCGAATACTTTTTTACCAAGTAAACCCAGTCGTTTTTTCATAAACAGCGGGAGGCGCGGCGCTACCGTACCCTTTTTGCCTTTCCTTTTTCCCTGTCTCTATTGAAGCCGGTCGGGAACTGACCAGCCCTCTCACAACGTCAGAATCAGCGGCAAGATCATGGGCCGGCGCTCCAGCAGTTTGAAAAAGTATTTGCGCAAGGCTTTGCCGATTTGGACCTGGATCTCCAGCCAGTCCTGGGTGGGTTCGGCCAGGGCCCGGGAGATGATCTCTCCGATGATTTCCCGGGCCGCCTCCAGCATCGGGGCCTGTTCTTCCTCAAAGATAAAGCCTTTGGAAATGATATCGGGGCCGGAAACGAGGCGTTTTCCCGTGGCGTCCACTGCCACCACGGCCAGGACCAGCCCGTCCGCGGCCAGGTGCTGCCGGTCCCGGAGCACGATTTTGCCCACGTCCCCCACGCCTTTGCCGTCGACGAAAATCCGCCCCACCTCGATGGGCTCCAGTCGGCGCACCCCGGCGGCATCAAAACGGAGGCGGTCGCCGTTTTGGGCCAGCAGCAGGCGCTCCTCGTCCAGCCCGAGGGAGCGGCCCAGGCGGGCATGTTTGATGAGATGCCGCAATTCGCCGTGAATGGGGATCAGATACCGGGGTTTAGTCAGTTGCATGAGCAGTTTCAGTTCTTCCTGGGAGGCGTGGCCGGAGACATGGATATCGGCCACTTCGTAATAGACTACTTCGGCGCCCAGACGGTAGAGGTTGTTAATCACCGTGCTGATGGCTTTTTCATTGCCGGGAATAAACTTGGAGGACAGGATCACCAGATCCCCGTCTTTGATGCGAATCTTTTTGTGAGCATCCAGGGCAATGCGGGCCAGGGCGCTCATGGGCTCACCCTGGCTGCCGGTGGTGACGATGATGATCTCCCCAGCGGCCAGAGTTTTCAACTCACCCGCGGTCATCTCCTGTTCCGGCGGGACCGTGAGATACTCCAACTGGCGGGCCAGACCGACGTTGGTCACCATGCTGCGGCCGTGGAAGAGAATTTTTCGTCCCTGCTTGGCGGCGATGTCAACAATCTGCTGCAACCGGGGAATGTGGGAAGAGAACACCGCGATGATGACCCGGCCGGCGGCCTCCCGGATCAGATTTTCCAGGGTATGGCCGATCTCCCGCTCCGAGAGGGTGTAGCCGGGGCGTTCGGCATTGGTGGAATCGGAGAGCAGGGCCAAAACTCCCTGATTGCCATAGCCGGCAAAACAGTTGAGGTCGGTGGCCTCTCCGGCAGTGGGGGTGGAGTCGATTTTGAAATCACCGGAGTGGATAAAGGTTCCCACCGGGGTGTTCAGGGCGAAACCGACGCCGTCCACGATGCTGTGCGTCACCCGGATAAAATCGAAGGTAAACGGCCCGAGGACCAGGTGCTGCCGGGGTTTGATCAGGTGCAGGCGGGACTGCTCCAGGAGGCGGTGCTCCTTTAATTTTTCCCGGAGCAAGGCCAGGGTCATGGCCGTGCCATACACCGGCAGGTCAAATTCTTTGAGCAAAAAAGGCACCGCGCCGATGTGGTCCTCGTGGCCGTGGGTCAGGACCAGGGCGGCAATTTTATCCCGGCGGGCGGCCAGATAGGAAAAATCCGGGATAACCATATCAATGCCCAGCATATAATCTTCCGGAAACATGATGCCGGCATCAACGAGGACCAGGCTGTCCGCGGTTTCAAAGATCATGGCATTGAGCCCGATCTCGCCCAGCCCCCCCAAAAACATGAGGTCCACCCAGGGCTCTTCCGCCTGGCTCAAGGGCAAGGCGATGATTTCGGGACAATCCATAATCGTCAGGGGGTCCTCACGGCGGCGGACTGGGGGGCGTTCCCGGCCTGGCAGGAGTCGCCGGCATTATAGGGAAAATCCGGATCGTAGTTGCTGGCAATGGCCTCCCGGAGCAGGGCCATGAGGTCATCCTTGTTTTTGCTTTTATAGGTGTCCGTGGGAATGGGCCGGCCAAAAATTACCCTTGATGGGGCTGGAGTGGACCCGGCCCCACCCCCGGGGCAAAACCGCGCGGCTACCGCTGATGCTTACCGGGACAATGGGCTGCCCGGACTTGATGGCCAGGACAATGCCCCCCTTTTTAAACGGCAACATTTCCCGGGTGGTGCTACGCGTCCCTTCCGGATAGATGATAATGGAACTGCCCTGGCGCACCGCCTGGGCGGCCCGCTCAATGCTCTTCATGGCGGTCTGCCGGTTGCTGCGGTCCACCGGCAGGCTGCCCGCCTTTCTTAAAGCCGGACCAAACAGAGGAATGGCAAAAAGCTCTTTTTTGGCCAGGAATCTCACCGTGGGGGGGAGCACGGCCAGGAGCGCGAAGATGTCGAAGGCACTCTGGTGATTGGCGGCATAGATGTAAGGGCGATCAGGTTCAATATTCTCCAGGCCTGACACCTCTAGTTTGATGCCGAGGCTGGTTAATAGGCCCATACCCCAGATCTTGGTGACTTTAAGGGGAGAATTGCCCTCGGGATCAAAAATTGTGACAATCAGAACCGCCGTGGAGGCAATGATAGTGGTGACAACCAGAACGAAATAGAACCACACGGTCAGAAGCATACTTCCCCCCAAGATTCATAACTGCCGATATCTTGACTAAGAAATGGTTTTAAGTCAATGCAGTTTTCCGAATTTCAGGATCAGTTAGTAGTTTTTGTTGAGTCGGGGGCAGGTCTTAGGACGATACTAGCGCAATCCCAAAAAATCATCTAGTAAATTCATGGGGCGAGGCGCGCCTCGCCCCTTCTCTTGGCCCCATCCGTCGGGGTGGGTCTCAGCACCCGTAAGGCGGGAGGCGCTTGGGCTTCGCCGCCCTGCGGGTGCTTTCCCGCCCTACATTGCTGACTTCGAACGGGCACGGAGGCCCGCCCCACCGGCATAATGACTTTCGAGCAGGTATAACACCGTTCACCTTCTCCGTCCCTACCTGTTACGAAAACTGCCGGGCCTCCGCGGCCGCCAGTTCCTGCCGGGCCTTTAACAGGGCCGTGTATTTCCGGGCGGCCTTCTCGAAGTTGCCGGCGGCCATGGCGTGCATCAGATCCCCTTCCAGTTCCGCAACTTCCAGCCGATGATAATAGTCCATGGTTTCCTTGAGGTGGGCCAGGACGATTTTGCCGGTCAAGAGGGGATGATTGTTGGTAACGTTGGCATCTTTAAAACGGGTGCCGTGTTCCAGTTCCACCTCCAGCCCGGCGATAAAATCCTCCACCGGGATGTCCATGCCTGCCACATTGACCGCCTGCAGCACTTTCCCGGCCTCCTCGGCAGTAACCTTGGGGGGGTCCGTCAATTGGGTCCAATCCCGCAGACCCAGCTCCCGGCAGACCCGCTGCACTTCGGCGATGGGAATATAATCAGGTAATTGCATCACGACTCTCCTTTTTGGCCAGCTATTTGGTAATTGAAGTATTGATGCAATATTCTAATCAAAAAAACCTGGAAGTAAAGCCCAACGGCAGCCCCGGTCAGCCGAACCAGTCAGGCAGGCCATTTTCAGACAAAGTATAGTGAGGCGAAGCAGGAGCTGCACGGTAACTCTGCGTTCCCAAGCTGGAGATTGGGAACGAGTGAAAAAAAGCCTAACGGTGTTGGCAGAAGTAGGGTCTGATTTCCCCCTCACCCTGACCCTCTCCCCCAAGGGGAGAGGGGATAATCGGTAGAGATGTTCTGCTTTCTCACCCTGGTTGGCTGATTGTTCGGAACCTAGGCAAGGGTGAAAAGCGGGATTTTTGGAAAATATTTATCATTATAGTTATCTATTTGATATAATTAATTAATATCTTCAGTAAGGGGCGTTTTTCCCGGTAATTTCCCACTTTTTTCCCGCCTTTTTACCACCTGTGAAATAATTTCTGGAAGAGGTTTTCGTGTTTTCGCGGAATATTTTTTTCACTAACCATATCTTCTTGATTTTTCTCACTAATATTATTCTCGTCCGGCATTTTTCGCGCTAATTTCGCGCTAATTTCGCGCTTCTGTCGCGAACGGTTTTCGGTTCTTGGTTTTCGGTTTGCCGTACAGGTTTGGATGGCTTGGGGCTCAGGAGTTTCGAGTTTCGGGTTTTGAGTTTCGAGAGAAGAACTTTGAGCCGTTTCCAGGTCTGGTCCTGCTTCCGGTTCCGGGCAGGGGGCGAAGAGGTTCACGGCCAGGGTCTGGCGGGTTTGGGCCAGGGCCTGGAAGGCATTGGGCAGGAGGCTGTCCTGGAGATCCCACTGGGGGGAGGCCATGAGACAATAGATCATTTCCGGCTCCAGGGGCACCTGCATTTTGTGCATAAGGCTGATAATGCGGGTGGTCTCCCGGGTGGCCTGGAGGAACAACTTGAAGTCTTCGCCGGCCTTGGCGCCCCGGACGACACCGAGGACCAGTTCCAGGACGAGATTAAGTTTGCAGAACAAACCCTGGTGCAGGCCGTCCTGGAAGCGGGTTTGGGCCTGGGCCATTTTCTGCCTGAGGTGCTCCCGGTGGCGGTGCAGGGCCGAGGGGCTGAAGCCGTACTTCCGGCTGAGGGAAGATAGCGTGGCGCCGGTGAGGAGAGCGCGGTCGATGTCTTTGGTTTGATTATGTCGGCAGATGGTACACATTATACACTCCGGTTTTAAAAGACAGTTATTGGTTTTTGTTTCGGTTTTCGGTTAAATCTTCAAAGCTTTTAAAGACTGTCAGCGGGCAGAGATTAGCATTCAGCATCAGCTAAAGATTAAAAGGTGTTCTGGTATCAGCTATATCCGAAATCACCGGATAATCACAGAACAGGTGGGACAGATGTCATACATACCGGTTGGAATAAAAAAGTGGGGGGATTGAGGCGGGCGGCGGGAGAGTAAATCAAAGGTGGCGAAGCTGGAGCTTCGCATGAAATCCGCGTTCCCAAGCTGGAGCTTGGGAACGAGAGATAAAGGGGGGGCGCGGAGGCCCGCCCCACCGGGGTAAGGCCAGGGGGGCCCAGGCGGGGACGCCTGGGCCCCATTTTTTTCGTCACGTGGTAGAAAAGCTGGTGGCCCTTTTGATGGGCTAATGAGCTTCAGAAGGCGGGATGCGCTTGGGCTTCGCCGCCCTGCGGGTGCTTTCCCGCCCTACGAAGTCTAAGGGGTCCGTTGATGGTGGGCAGCGCCCACCCTAGAGGATGACGTGGCGGCGGCGGGCGGTGAAATAGAGAACGGTGTGGATGGCCTCAGGGGGCAGGTGGAAGAACTTGGCGGCCATATCCCGATAGGCCAGGAGTTGGGGGCGGTAGTGCTCGGTTTCCTGGTGGATGAAGAGCTCCCAGTCGGTGTCAGCGGCCGGGCGGGAGGTTTTATAGTCCAGGAGCCACCACTCGTTACCGTCAAAGACCAGGCGGTCGATCTGGCCCCGGTAGAGGGTGTCGGGGGAGTGCCAGGCCTCTAGTCCCCATTCGCTGTGGGCCAGCGGCAGGTTCGGGGCCAGGAGGGGCGCTAAAAACGGGTCTGCCTGGCAGGCCCTGATTTCAGCTAGGATATCGGCGGCCAGGGTCAGGGCCGCGGCCGCTGACGGGGCCACCGAGTGCAGGGCCGGCGCCAGCTCGGCCGGGTCGGGGAGCGGGCTGTCCCAGGGACAGGGTTTCCAGGAGGAGGTGGCTGATTTCGCCGCGCCGGCGGGCGGCGGGGTCGAGGGGAGATTGGTTTACCCCCTCACCCTGACCCTCTCCCCCAAGGGGGAGAGGGGAATGACACTGCGAGGTTGCATCAGCCTCTGGTGACCCCTGTTTAATAGAGGCGGAATCTGAGAGGCCGGAGACGTTCCCAGGAAGGCGAGGGGAATGCCGGGGCGAGTCCGGCGCTGGGGATGAGAATCTTCGAGGTCGGAGGCGCTCCCAGGGGGATGAAGGGAGGCGGGAAGGATTTTGATACTAGCCTCATTTCCAGACGCCCCGACAAGCTGGGAGGGAAACCGAATTTCGTAGGGAAACGGTTCCGGGTGGAAGTCATAGGGCGCCAGGGTGGTTATAGGCGCAACTGGCTGGGCGGTCGGTTCCGGAATCTCGGGATTTAAGGAGACGGTCAGGAGCGGGTTGGGCCAGAGGTTGGCCGTGCCGGGAGGCAGTGCAGCCGCGGGATAATGCTGGCGCAGCCAGCCCAGGGGGCTATTGGAGGGGAACTGCCAGTCCCCGGCTTTATTCGGCTTAACCACCCCGGACAGGTGCAGGCGTTTTCGGGCCCGGGTGACGGCCACGTAAAACAGCCGCCGGGCTTCCCCCAGGGACCTTTGTCGGGCTTTTTTATTCAGAGATCTGGTAGAGAGCACTTTGCTCGGTTTGGAGAAAGGGGCGGTTCAGGGCGATGACGGCCTTGCCGGTCCCGGAGACCTCTTCCATTAAAAAGGGGGCGTCATGTTTGGCGGTCTTGAGTGGCTCCCAATCCAGGTGCGGCACATAGACATGATCATATTCCAGGCCCTTGGCCGCGTGCACGGTGAGGATCTCCACCGGCGAGTCCTGGGCCCGGGGATCGGGGGGCTGGTAGGCCTCGGCCAGCAAATCCGCGGTTTGGATCAGGGTGGCCTCCGGCGTGGCCGCGGCCGCGGCAGCCAACAGGTCCAGATAGGCTTTGAGGTTGGCCACTCCCTGGGGGCCTTCCCAGGCGGCGGCCTTGGGCCAGGCATCGACCTGGGTCAGCCAGGCGGCGAGAATGTCATGGAGGGGCTCCCGCCCTACCCTCTTGCCGGCCAGGTCCAGGGACTGATAAAACCTGGCGCACCTCCGGCAGACCAGCGGGAGAGGCGGCATATTGGCGGATTTTTTCGGACCAGAAGTCTCCGGGCGCCGCGGCGATCGCCGCCAGCAGACTCAGGGGCTGCGGCCCGGCGAAGCCCCGGAGGAGCGCCGCCCAGGCCACGTCGTCATGGGGCCGGACCAGGGCCGTGGCCACATTGTGCAGATGCTGCACCGACAGGCTGGCGTCCAGACGGAGACCATCCCGGACCTTCGGGTTCAAGCCGGCCTGGCGGCAGGCCTCCAGATACCTGGGCAGGTGCGTGCGGACAAAGATCAGGACGCCCACGGTTTCGCCTGGGGATAATTTTTTCTGGAGCCGGCCTAATTCCCCGGCCAGCCAGGCGGCCTCCCGCTCCCGGGCCTGTTGCCGGTCCGGGCCATGAAACAGGGCCAGTTGGGGCGGGCTGCCGATTTCGGCTCCAGGATTGGGTTTGGCCGCATGAAATTCCACCCCGCTCGTATCCTTATCCGGCATGATGGTGAGGCCGAACACTTGATTGACCCACTCGATGAGTTTCGTGGTGGACCGGAAATTGGTTTCCAGAGTCAGGACTTCGAAAGGCGGCGACTCGGGACAGGGCAGCCGCTGGTCGTCCCGGGACTGAAAGAACAGCTCCACCCGGGCCTGGCGCCAGCCGTAAATGGATTGTTTGGGGTCTCCCACCACCATGAGGCTGTGCCGCCGGTCGCCCTGCCAGCCCGCCAGCAGGCGGCACAAGAGGTTTATCTGGTTAACGCTGGTATCCTGGAACTCATCCACCAGCAGGTGAGTCAGGCGGCGGTCCAGACGGTGGAACAGTTCCGGCAGGTCATCATCGGTCAGCACCCGTAAGGCCACCTGCTCCAGGGCGGTGAAGTCCAGGGACCGCCGGGAGGTACACAGTTCTTCGTAGGTGTTTAACGCCTGGTGTAACAGGATGATGAGGTCCTGCACGGCGGCAACTTCATCCTCCGGCAGCAGGATAGAGGACATGCCCCGGAAAAAATTGAGCCGCTGCCACCAGACCGGCCGGCAGGTCCTGCAGCAGCCGGCACCAGGGAGAATCTTGGAATTCTTTGGAAAAGCTGGGCTTGGCGAACTGTTTATAACATTCACCTTTACTGGTTAAAAGGCCGTCGGCAAGGTCCCGCCAAGCCGTTCAGATCGTCCAGATTAGCCCCGGGCAGGTCCTCCGGCAGGGTCTCGGCCAGCCCGGCCCCGCTGTCGGCCAGACAGCGGTACAGGTCCGGCCACTGGCGGCCGACGTCGGCCTGGCGGAACTCCTGGGAGAGGCTGCGCCAACCCGGGCAGGATCATGCGCGACTCAGATGATCCCGCAGGACGGCTGCATAGGCGGCCGGGTCCCGGCTCTCCCGGGCCAGCGTAAGGAAATCGCCTAAAATATCCCGGCGAGAGAGCAGACCTTGAAGTTCGGCGGCCAGCCGGGGCCAGTTGTTGTTCAGCCGGACCAGCCGGCTGCACCAGGGCCTGGCGGGCGGGGTCGCGGCCCGGCAGCGCCGCCAGTCGCCGGCGCATGAGTTCCACGGCCTCTTTTTGCAGACGCTTGGCTTTCCTGTTCCTCCAGCAGACCAAAGTCCGGAGGCAGCCCGGCGGCGTGGGGGAGCAGCCGCAGGAGTTGGGCGCAGAAACCGTGAAAGGTACTGACCTGAAGTCGCTCCAGGAGGGAAATCCCCTTGTCGACGTGGCTGGCGGCCCGCAGCCAGGGCCAGCTCCTGAAGTTCGGCCTTGTGCGGGGACGAAGGTCTGGGTGTCAGCCACGTCGATGCGAGCCTGTTAGCTCTTCCTGAATCCGGGCCCGGAGTTCCCCGGCGGCCTTGCGGGTGAAGGTCAGGGCCAGGATTTCTTCGGGTTCCCGAACCCGGGCCAGCAGTGTGAGATACCGCTTCATTAACACGGTGGTCTTGCCGGAGCCGGCCGGGGCCTCCACGTGGACGCTGAGAGACGGGGCGATGGCCTGGTTTCTGGCCGGCTGATCCTCGGGGGGGTTCCAGGTCATTCGTTAAGTTTCTCCGGCGGTTGGTTTGAAAAGTTCAAGATTCAAGGCTAAGATCTTCGAAAGAACATCAATGGTTAGGTGAATGTCTAAAGGCGGGAGGGCGCGTCGCTTTCCCGCCCTACGGGATTATCGAGGGGTTCGCAGGTCATTCGGCTTCTTCTCCCTCGGTTTCGGGGCGGTGGCCGCACAACAGGGTAAAAGGACAATACTGGCAGGAATTATTCCGGGCGGGTGGCGGCAGACTGGGGTCCGGATGAAAATCCCCCTCCCCTACCCTGACCCCCAACCTGGCCACCTCGGTCAATTTAGCTTGCAGGATCTCCTGCCAGTCGTCGGCACTGAGCTTGAAATCCTCGAATTTGAGATGCTCCGCGCGGCTGGATTTCAAGCCGATAAGGCCGGCCCGGGCCTCGGGGTGCGGCGGCGCCGGGATCAAACCCTGCTGCACGGCCAGGAGATAGCCGGACAATTGAAACTGACTCCGGTCTTCGGTAAGCTCTTTTAGTCCGGGCACCGCTCCGGTTTTATAATCCCAGAGCATTAAGCCCTGGGTTTGATGCGCATCGACCCGGTCCAGGCGTCCCTTGACTCTGGTGGGCCAACCCGGGAGGCTGCAACCCGGTAAAAGAGGTTTCCATGGTCAGCCAGCGCCAGCCCGCCTGAACCGTTGTTTCTCCTGTCGGAGCCATTCCCGGAGCACTCCCCCCTCCCCTTCCAGCCACCTGGTCATTTCCGCCTCCCAATGCGGGTTCTCCTGGCCCCGGGAGCAGGTACTCCGCCACCACCGCCTGAAGGTGTTGCCAGGCCGAGCAGTCATCCCAGACGCCCGTATCCTGCAAGACCTCTAAAAACCGGCCGGTAAAGGTCTGCAACACCTGGTGAATGACACTGCCCCGCTCCAGCGGCGACAGGCCGGGGTCGATGTCCGGCAATTCCTGCAAGCCCAGCAGGACATTGAGATAAAACCGGCAGGGACAGGCCAGGGCCGTCTCCAGGGCGGACAGCGAGATCACCTCCGGCAGCGGGATGGTGATGAATTCACCCTGAGCCGTGTCCGGCTTGGGCCGCGGGAGGCAGAAAAGCGGCTCTCACGGCCGGCGAGCGCAGCCAGGCCGGGTGAAATTGGCTCAGGGCGGCAAATTTGACCGGGTCCGGTTCCCAGATATCCGGGGGAATGATCGGGCTGGCCAGCCGGTCCTCGTCCTCATCCACCAGGGGCCGGGTCAAGATCAATTGTGGGGCCGAGGCCAACAGGTATGTATAACTGGTTTCGGCAAACTCCCCTTGACTCTGATAATCTCCCCCCAGACACCAGGGCCTTTTCCTGGGAGGTCAGAAGCGGCAGGTGCCGGGGCGGCGGCGGGAACACGCCCATGTTCATGCCCAGACAAAAGACGGCGTCAAAGTCCAGGCCCCGCATTTCCAGCAAACCCTGGATCTGGATTCCGGCTTCGGAGGACCCGTCGGCCGGGGAGGTCCAGGCGGCCGGCTCCCCAGTTTAGCCACTCCACCAGGGTTGCGGCACTCCAAAGACGTTCGCCGCCGGCCCCGGCCAACTCGGCCAGCAGGTCCAGGAGAGCCTGCCAGGCCCGGCTTCTTCCGGGTTCCAGACCACCGGGAAAGCCTAATAGCTTCCAGAGTTCCAGTAACCGGCTCTGCCAGAGAGAAGCCGGGGCTGGTCCAGCCGGCAACAGGGAGCGCGCCTGGTCGATTACGGACCACACGGTCGCACCGGTTTCAGGCGTACCGGCTTTGGCCCCCGCTTTTTTCAAGGCCTGCCAGCCGTACGCGACGCCGGCCTGCCGCCAGGCCAGGTCCCAGTGGAGAAAGGTTTGCTGATGACGCTGAAAAACGCCGTAGTAAGGCGACAGCAGCCAGGAGATGAGATCCTGGCGCTGCTCTCCCGCCAGGATAAACTTCAGGGGCAGGAGCGCCGCCTGAAAGAGCGACGTCTCAGCCAGGGTGGGTCCCAGGGAAAAATTGTACAAGCCCCCGGCCTCGGTGGCCGCCGGCCCTAATAATTCCTGCCAGATGCGGGACAGATCCGGCAAGATAGGTCTTCCAGATTGGGGGCGGTAATGGCCAGCCGATGTAAAGGAATGTTCTGATCGTGGGCCAGGTCCAGGACCTGGGCGGCCACCCACTCCATTTCCTGGCGCCTGTCCGGGAGGGCCACTGCCCTGAGGGTTATCTCCGATTCCGGGCGGCCCGCCAGGTGCACCTGCTGCACCGGCAGGTGTCGGGCTACCGCGCTTAGCCACTGCTCCTCCACCGCGGCCGGAGTTTCCAACCCCACCAGCACGAGCTGGGCCGGCAACCTTAAGCTTCCCGTGATGGAGCGCTTCCAGGAGGAATTGCGGCATGGCCGCCGGAGGAATGAGCCCGTGGCTCGGCCAGGAGGGCGGCAAACTTGTGGCGTTACGGCCTGACGCCAGTGAATCAGGGAAGATTGTCCGGCCGGATCGTCAGGCGGCGGCATCTGATACCGCTGGCAGAGATCATAGGCTTCATCCAGGGCGGCGGCCCAGGACAGATCCAGCCGTAACCCCCTCTTCCGGAGGAGTTGCTTCCACGGCCTGCAGCCAGAGCACCAGGCGTTGCAGGGTTGAGGCCGGACGCACCGGCAGCCAAAGCTGGCGCCAGAGCTGCTGCCACCAGCCCGAGAGCGTGGTCAGAGCCACCGGCTCCCAGGCCGCTTGGCCGACAGCCCGGGCCGCCAGCCGCTGCCGCCGCCAGACCTGGTGGGCCAGCCGCATGTGCGGGACGATGATGAGCGCGCCGGACGGCTGGGTCAGCAGGAATTCCTGAAGCTCGGCACTGGTGTGTAAAATCCGGGTACTGGCGCCTGGAATCGTCATGATGCCTTGGGGAGCAAAAGATTTGGTGGCAAGGCCCACCCTACTTTTTTGAGTTCACAGCTTTCAGAGCTGATAAACCAGAGTTTTTTGGGGCACAGGCGGGAAGCCTGTGCCACCGTATAATTGGCAGAAAATGTTTTAAACTGGTTCCCAAGCTCCCGCTTGGGAACCCAATGATCGCGAACCCAGCTCCGCTATCCTAAATCTTCTGAGCCTGAAACCGTTTGGTCCGCGTCCGGCTCCATCTGGGTATTGGCTTCCTGGGCGATAACCTTGATGTTGTCCAATCGGTCCGTCACCGCCGGGTGGGTGCCCAGAATTCCGCCGGAGCCGCCTTTGGAACTCATGGCCGTGAGGACTGCCGTCATGGCAGCAGGATTGTACCCGGCCCGCTTGAGCATTTCCACCCCGGCCCGGTCGGCATTCTCTTCCGCGGCCCGGCTGTAACCGTTGACGATGACGGTTTTGAACACATCGTCAATGGAGCCCTCGAACTGGCTGACCAGTTGACCCAGGCTGCCGCCGTACTGTTTGGCGGCTTCAGCGCCGGCCGTGGTGGCCACTTCGGTCCAGCGCGCCTGACTGATGGAGTTGATGCCGTCACGATTGGCGATATGCCCCACCTCATGGGCCAGGACCGCGGCCAGTTGCTCTTCGTTGCCGCAGGTTTTGATCATGCCTTTGGTGATGAGGATAATGCCCCCGGGGCAGGCAAAGGAGTTGGGGGTGGAGCTGTCCAGGACGGCAAAATGATACCCCTTATAGGTCTGGGGCCGGGTGGATTTCCGGGCCACCGTCTGCCCCACCTTATTCACATAGGTGTTCAGTGCCTGGTCTTTACTCAGGGGATATTGTGACAGAATACGGGCGGCAACCCCGCGGCCCAGAAAATACTCTTCGGAATCACTGATTTCCTTGGAGGCGTCAATGGCTTTGGACCCGGTCTTCTGGGCGATATCCATGGCCGGCTTGACGCTGTCAGGCACGCCGGGGATGGACGAAACGGTGGAAGCGATCTGGGAACAGCCGGCTGCTGAGTAAACCGCAAAGAATCAGGGCCGCAAGTTTGTGCTTTTCAGTTCATTGCAACCCTCCTTCCCGGATAAACGTCTGGAGTTCGCCGGGGCTGACCCCGAATTTCTCCACCTGATCCACCTGGGCATAGTTCAGATTCGGGTGTTTCTGGCGATAGTCGGCCTCCACTTCGGGGGTGAAACCCTTGCCGGCCAGGGCCACTTCATCGGTTTTGGATTCCTGGACCGCCTTGCCTTTCAGGACCGAGGACAGGTCAAACTTTTTGGCGCCGGGGAAGGCCTGCTGAGGCAGCCAGCCCTGCTGGCCCTGGTATTCTACCTGATACCACTCGCCCGATTGCTGGACAATTCTGTACTTCCGTGCTTTCTGGAACCGATCCCAATGAATTCGCACTAAAATTAGGACCGGCATAAAGCTGTTGTTTGGACTGCACCACCTTAAAGCTCTGGGCCAGGCCGATTCCGGGACGTGGCCCACAGCAACGTTAGTCCCAAGGATAGAGCAGCCGGGGTAGCAGGTTAGCCAGATTTTCACCGTTTTCACGCACACGTCTCCCTTGGTTGTAAAGGTTCAAATAAGGTTATTGCTAGTGGATGATAGAGAATAGAGTTGCATAGAGAACAATCAAGGTTTAATCTCTCCTCTCATCTCTACCACCAATGGCCGGCCAGAAGCAAGGGGAATCTCAGTTCTGGTAAGACATCGGCATTTTTTGGGTTAAGAATAAGTTAGCCGCTGCTTCATGTACTTATTTTTTATCAGGACGGAAAACCGCGTCCCATTCCACCGGAGGCGGTTCAGCCAGCCAGGCCTGGCAGCGCCGGAGAAACTCCAGGCCGGGGGCGTACTCCGGCCAATGTTCCAGAGCTTTTTCAAAAGCCAGGGCGGCTTGGTCAAAACGGGCCTGCCGATAGAACGCCAGACCTTCGGTGAAAGCCTCTCTGGCCTTTTCCTGGGAGGAAGTAAGTTCGCCTTTCAGGGCCAGGGCTTGATACACCCCCACCGGAGTTTCCCGACCCTTGACTGCGACCCGGTCGAGTTCCTGGAATTCTATGACCCCCTGGCATTCCTGCACCGTGGTTTCACTGGCCAGAATGGCAGTGCCGTAGAATTTGTTCAGACCTTCCAACCGGGAAGCCAGGTTGACCGTGTCGCCGATAACGGTGTAGTCAAAGCGTTTCCGTGAGCCCAGGTTGCCCACCACGGCTTCACCGGTATGCAGACCGATGCGGCACTGAAGTTCGGGCCAGCCTTTTTCCTGAAAACGCCGGTTAAGATCGTGCAGCGCCGCCTGTTGCCGCAAAGCCGCCCGGCAGGCTCGCACCGCCTGGTCTGCCAGGGGCAGCGGCGCCCCCCAAAAGGCCATGATGGCATCCCCCTCATATTTATCCACCGTTCCCAGTTCTGCCAAAATAATCTCGGTCATAGCCGACAGGTATTCATTCAGAAGCTGGACCACCACCTCCGGCTGCAGACCTTCGGAAAGGGTGGTGAAACCGGCCAGATCGGAGAAGAACAGGGTTAACCGGCGCCGCTCGCCGCCCAACCGGACTTTTTCCGGATGCTGCATCATGTGCCGGATGACTTCTTCGGACATGTAACGGGAGAACATGGTCCGGATGGCCAGCTTTTGCCTTCCTTCCGTGGCATAACTAAAAGCTGCGGTCAACACAAAAGCCAATCCCAGGGAAGTGGCCGGCAGGACTGTGGCCAGCAGCCAACCTTTGGCAAAAAGGGCCCCGGCCACCCCGAGATGCAGGAGGGTAAACAGAACCAGGCCGGATAATACCAGCCACAGCCGGCTGGCGAAGAGGACCAGCACTATCATGCCTCCTGTTAAGGCAAGCGTCCAGAGCCAGTTAAGCCAAACGGGGACCGGTCTTAAAAAAATCTCCCTGCAGAAGATTATCCAACAAGGTGGCATGCAGTTCCACCCCGGGATAGACCGGGGCCAGGGGTGAAGGTTTGAGATCCAGCAGACCCGGGGCCGTGGCGCCCACAAAAATCCATTTTTCCCTCAGATTTTCCGGCAGATAGATGGGGGCCTGGCCATGTTGCAGGCGAACCTCCGATTGGATGATATTGGCCGCGCTATACCGGGTATGACTACGGCTGGGGCCTCGAAATTTCAGCAGGAAACGACCCTGACGATCCAGGGGCACCCGGAAAGATCCCTGGACCAGGTCGCCTTCCTGAAACTCCCAGGGTCCGGCCGGCCGGGAAAGTTGGAAGGCCGCAAAAGCCAGCGTGGGCAGCCACCGGTCCTGAAAGGGAACCACCAGCGGCAATCGCCTAAAGGTACCATCAGAATCCGGGGAGGACTCCACATTCCCCAGACCCCGGGCTGCCGACAGCAGCGGGGGGATAGGGGGCAAGATGGATAGATAGCCCCCGGCAAAGGCCGGAGGCAGACCGGTGATGGTCAGGCTGCTCTTATGCAAAACCTCTGTAGTACCCGGTTCAGGTTCCTTGGGTCTCCGGGAGAGGAAAAAGGGAAGAATGACCTGGCCGGCTTCCCGCATGGACCGGGCAAATTTTTGATCATCATCCTGGCCGTACACCGAACTTTCAGTATAGAGCATATCGAAGATAACGGCCTTAGCGCCACCCCGGCGGCAGAAATCGATAATGGGGGCATACAGCTCCCGGGGCCAGGGCCAACCGACACCCTGGTCCTTGAAGAAATCAATATCGGCTTGATCAATGGCAATCAGGGCGACGTCCGGGGAGGCCGGCGGCAACGGCAGTCGGCGAAACATGAGATCCATGGTCTTGAGGGAGTATGGTACCAGCAGACCGGAAAAGTCCAGAGCCGCGGCAATGGCCAGGGTGATCATGGCCAGCACCGCAGCGGCTTGCAGCCTGGCTTTGGTGCTATAGACGGGAATCTGGATCATACTTTAGAGGACAAAGGACTGGGGACTGAGTAAAAGAGGAAAGCAATCACCGAGTCTTAACACACCTCTCAAGAACGGGGGATGCACCCATTGAGTCTGCAAGGCAGGCGATTGACAGCAGGTCTTAAAAAAGCATCTGGAGAAAACGGTCGTGGAACTGGCTGATTTCCTGGTGGCATTCCCCGCAGAAAAAACGCACCTCACCTAAGATTTCTGACCGGTCATTGACTGCGGTAAAACTGCCATCCTCGTTTTGCGCATAAAATGTCGTGATCGTTACTTCTTCTGCCACTTCATAAAATTCGGAGTCATTGCCGCAGTTGGGGCAAGAAATTCTCATATCTGAATGTTATTCTCCCGCTAAAGCTAAGCCTTTGCGATACAAGGGATTTCCCGGTTCCAGTTTCCGGGCGGTGTCGATTTCGATCTGGGCCCTTTTCTGGTGTCGTTGGGCCTTGGTTTGATCTCCCCTGGCGGCGTAAATTTTGGCCTGGTGGTTAAACAGGCAGGCCAGGTAATAATGGGTGCGGGCGTCCCGGGGATTGGTTTCGTTGGACGACTGGAGCGCCTGACGGGCCTTATTATACTTTTTGCTGTAATAATTGACGATTCCCAAGTTTCTTTGTATCACCGACTGCTTATCTTTAGTGCTTTGGGGCAGGGCTGCCAGTAATAATTTCTCCAAATTATTCAAAGTCTGTTCATCCAGAGCGGAGGCAATATCTTCCTGGAGCAACCGGTTACTCACTCTGATTGCTTCTTCAGAGCTTACCGTATTCCGGCTGGCGAGTTCCTGAACGGTTTTTAGATCTGCACTCGGAGTGGATTTTTCCGGAGGTGGCTTGAACTGGAGTTGTCATTTTTTGGGTGGGCATTTCTTCCACCTCCACTACTTGTTTGCCGCCGCAGCCGAGAAATAGCAGGGTCGAACAAATTATCACTAGAACCAATGTCGGCATAAACGAATCCTTAAACGTGGTTTCTTTTCTTAGACAATCAACCAGTAGATACAGTTCTAAATTTCCGATATTGCTGTCAGTTGTCGAAATAAAGGTTGACGTTAATTATCGCATGCAAAATGGCCGAGTCAATAGATTTTCCGGCCATGTTTTTAAGCTCTCCTGGCAGATCTCGATGACTCGGAGTTCTGAGTCGAATCTTTCTGGTAACGGAAACCCTTACGAATTACCTGGCGTTTGACCTGGCACGGCCCCAAGCGATCCAACAAAACCTCGGCCACTTGCTGAGCCTGTTCTTCCGGGCCGCAGGTAAAGATGTCCAACACCAAATAGCCGTATTCCGGCCAGGTATGGAATGAGATGTGGGATTGGGAAAGAAGAGTAAAACCGGTGACCCCATGGGGATGAAACTGATGAAAGCGCGATCCTAAATTGGTCAGTCCGGCTGTTTGAACGGCGGTCTTGATTGCTTGACGAAGAAAGGGAAGAGAGTCAATTTTCCCGTATCACAACCAAAAAATTCGAGCATCAGATGATAGCCATCCGGGCGCGGATTTTGCAATAACAGTTCCCTTTTCATCAGCAGTCCTCCTTAATTAACTTTAATTTCCCGACAGGCCGTTAATTTGCCCCTCCTCGAAGGTTTTCAATTTAATAAACTTCAAGACTTAAAGTTAGATCAAAAGCCTTGGTAACCAATTTTAACCGTAAGCTCATATTTTCCCAATTAAGGCGTATAAGTCAAGTCCTGATTGCGGGATTTTTGTCTGCACGGAGTCTGCGTCTGATCCGGCATTGTTCGTAGCCCATGGCAACTTAGATGACCTCAAGCCTTACCGGGAATCCAGGCTCATCCGGTGGCATTTTATAATATCCACCATGGCGTGGGTCTGGTCAGTCACCATCAGCAACGTCAGAATGCAGGAACCATGAGACCCTGAACCGACTTGAAGATTAATCTGTTTGACAACCCTTTGGGTTACCGATATATTCATTCATTTACAATTAATTAGGTATTGTCCTTTATGAAGCTTAATAGAAGAATTTATCATCTGATCCAGGGGATTATCCATTTTGCCATGAGCGCCCATCGCCGGGGCAACGACCTGCTGGGTTGTGGATTTTCTCTCTTGACGTATTGTTATCTAAATGAGGTTGCGTTCCATGAATGCTCCTGAGACTCAGCCGAGCCAACCTCAGGGCTGGCTGAAACGTCTAACGAATTGGGTTGGGAAAACTTTTAGTGGCCGAGACTACCACTATTATGGCTATCTTCCCAGCCGCCCCAATTTTCTGTTGCGCCACACGTTGGATCGCTTTTTTGCCCGGGTCAATGTTTCTCCCCGGCAGTTAGAGGAATTGCAGCACTTGGGGGAGAAAGGCATCGTCGTATACGCCCTCAAGTATCGCAGTCACCTGGATTTCCTTTTTTTCAATCGTCGCTACCGGGAGGCCGGGGCGCCTCCACCGGAATTCGCCTTTGACCTGAACCTCTGGATGTGGCAACCATTTTCCCATCTGATCCAGATAATTACCGCGTCGATCAATTATTTCACCAAGAAGCGACACTGGCCGAACCCTTACGCGGACGGCTATTTTCGCTGGATTCTCGGACAAAGGAACGCGGGCCTGTTTTTCCTGGTTGATGAGGTGGGATTCCGCCAACGATTTTACCAACCCAAAGAGGACCCGATCCGACATCTTCTGGAAATCCAGAAGGAACAGCCCCTCCCCATTTTCCTGGTACCTCAGATGGTCATGGAAAAAGAGTCCCTGCGGGAGGAAAAGGGTCTTTTAGATCTTTTTTTTGGAGACAGCGAACATCCGGGCCGTTTGCGGAAACTGGCCCTGTTCTTCTTTCGGGGCACGAAGGCGGTGGTAGAGGCTGCGGAGCCTCTCAATCTGCAAGACGTGCTGAACGATCCAGCCAATGAAAAATATTTGTTAGAAGAAGTGGCCCAAAATGTTCGTCGAGAATTAATCAATCGCATCGATCGTAGTCGGCGGGTCATCACCGGACCGGTGATCAAATCCATGGAAGAGTTTATGGAGTTGACTCTCACCGATCCGGGTCTCAACAATATCATGGAGCACATGGCCGAGGCAGAAAACCAAAAAATATCCAAGATCAAGAAAAAAGCTCAGAGTTATTTTTTGGAAATCGCTTCTGATTACAATGCCTTACTCACTCATATGGCTGACAAGACGCTCACCTGGGTCTGGCAGAATATCTTTGAGGGAATATCCCTGGACGAGGCTGGCATTGAACGGATACGACGGGCCTCACCCCATGGAACCTTAATCTACGTGCCCTGCCACAAAAGTCACATAGATTATTTGATGCTCAACTATATAATCTATCAGAATAATCTTCACCCACCCCGCATAGCCGCGGGCAAGAACCTGGCCTTCTGGCCGGTGGGAACCATTTTTCGCAAATTAGGTGCTTTTTTTATCCGCCGGCGGTTTCACGGGGCCAAACTCTACGCCGAAGTGTTTGCCACCTACCTGAAGACCCTCATCAAAGAAGGTTTTAATATCGAATTTTTTATTGAGGGAGGCCGCAGCCGGACCGGGAAGTTGGTATTGCCCCAGTTAGGTCTGCTCAATATGATTTTACGGGCCTACCAGGAGGGGGTAACCCAGGACCTGATCTTCATTCCCTCTTTCATCGGCTATGACCAGGTTATCGAGGAAAAGGCCTATTTAACGGAATTAAAAGGCAGCCAGAAAAAAGCCGAATCCTGGCGGCAGCTTTTTCATATCCGCAAACTTCTCAAAAAGCGGTACGGCCGGGTTTACCTGCGCTTTAGCGAACCTATTTTCTTTTCGGAATATCTTCGCCAGCATCAGCTGGACAACCGCCAGTTATCCGAGGAAGAACGGCGGACCATCGGTCGTGATCTGGCCTTTAATATCATTCAAAAAATCAACGAAGTTTCGGTGGTCACCCCTTTTTCACTAGTCTGTGCCGCCTTGTTGACCTATCCCCGCAAGGGTGTGTACCGGCAGGAACTATTGGAAATCATCAATGTTTTCAATGATTTTTTGGCAGAACGACAGACACATCTGGCTGAAACCTTGACGCATCTCCCCCAGGCCGTGGAGGAAGCCCTGGCTTTGTGTGAAGCCCGGAAGCTTGTTACTCCCATCGAAAAGGAAGAAGAACTGGCGGATGAATTGGGCTTAGGGGCTTACAGCATTGATGAAAGCAAGCGTTTAGTGCTGGAATATTATAAGGACAACATCATCCATTTTTTCATCCCGGTGTCGCTGGTGGCCATGTCCATTCTGGCGACTCAGGGCGTTGAATTCACCGGAAATCAGATCCTGGTGGATTATCGTTTTTTGAAGGATCTCTTCAAGTATGAATTCGTCTATGATGATCTGGGCTCGGAAGCCAATGTGGCCCGGATGTTGAAATATTTCAGCAAACGGGGGGTCATCGGGATCATTGACAGGGATGCTGATACCTACCTCCTATCAGCCTCCGGCTTTAAGGAATTGTCTTATTTCGCTAATTTACTGCACAATTATCTAGAGTCCTATTGGATAACCCTGCGATCCATTAAGTATTTGAAGAAGCGCCCCCGGAACGAACGAGATTTCCTGAAACGGATTCAGTCTATTGGCACGAAACTCCATAAAGTTGGAGAAGTGGAACGGGCTGAGGCCCTTTCAGATCCCAACTTCCGGAACGCCCTGAAACTTTTTGGCGAAAAGGGTGTCATCCTGAAGAAGGCTAAAGAAGGCAAACAACCCACCACTTTCAGCCGACCGGAGGATGAGGATGCCCGAGAATTTTATGGACAACAACTGGCGCGCTTTCTGAGGCGTTAAAGGAAGTTGACGGGCGTAGGGAGAACTGGATAAGCTGGGTCGTCAGATCATCCGGGCACAAGCTGGGGCGCCTGTTAATGTTACTTTTCGGGGTAGCATGACACATTGCTCGGAGCTGCATAATCTCCCGTCGGAACACACCGATTATATCGCCTTGGCTCGCCATTTGAACCTCAGCCTGGAGGAACAACTTGGTCACCGGGCCTGGCGGGGCCTGACACCAGCCGGAAACCCCGTGGTGCTTAAAACAGGTCCTGGCGTTTCCTCGAACTTATTGGATTTTTTGGTAAAATTTAAGAGTCTGTATCCACCTTTTGATTACCCCCGGATAATTTCAGCCCAGCCTGGTTTTTACCTGGTGTATGACTTTATACCCGGAGTTCCCCTGAGCTCAGGGGAAGTTTGAGGCGGAGGCTAGTCTGGCCGCGGCTTTTGAGTTGAGCGGCCGAATCTCGGCGCTGTTCCGCAGCCTCAGGTTAGCGCCGATGTTTCAGGGTCTGCAAGACCATGGGGCACGGCAGCAAGACCCACAGGAAGGGGCAGCCCGGCGGTTAGCAGCCTTGGGTTCGGGTTTTGATTGTCAAGTAGACGGATTAGCCATACGCCGGTGGGAGGCTTCCCAGAGTTATGCCTGGGCCCAGGGAATTGTGCCGTATTGCTCTTCCAGGTGGCTCCGGGACGATTCCGGTCTGGCCCCGCGGTGGTCGGCTTTGCGCGATCGGGTCGAAACGGTGACTTCCATCCATCTGGCGGCGCATGGGTCAAATTTAGCCCATACCTGCTTCACTCCGGAGCATCTCCTGTCCCTTCCCGAAGACCGCTGGGGCGTCGTTGGCTGGCAGGTGGCGCCCCGGCCTTACAATTATATGCGGTACCGTTATCTGGCCTGGTGTTTGGTGCATACCGCTCAGGGCGATATCGAAAATCGCTACCGACAATTTTTGGACGTCATGCCGACAATTCATTCCTCTGCGGCCAACTCTCTCACCTTTGTTCTGAGTCTTTTGGAAACCTGGGTTGAAACAAAGGAGGCTATCGAACTCCGGACCGAAAAGGTGCAGGTGATGTGCCGCTTTATTGATGAGGCTCTGGCCTTTCCGGCGCCTGAATCCCGTGCGGCAAGGTGAGGCGAAGCTGGAGCGCCGAGGCATATCGTTGAAAGCTAACTTGGGAACCAGTTTTAAATAATTTCATATCGATTTGGGGCGTGTCCGAGAGCCGCCCCAACGGGCAAGCCTCCGAAGAAAAATAATTTTCAGGAATTAATCTCAATAGACCATGGAAAAGTTAAAAAGCTCCAAAAAAATACCCCAGGGAGATTTCCAGACCCTGGCCGAAGCCCTGGACTGGGTCTATGACCTGCAGAAGTTCGGCATCAAGTTCGGGCTCTCATCGACGGCCAGACTTATGGCCGGACTCGATAATCCGCAGCACCACTGCCGTTATCTGCACATCGCCGGGACGAACGGCAAAGGGTCCGTGGCCGCGATGTTGTCGTCGATTTTGACCCTGGCGGGATATAAGGTCGGATTTTACAGTTCTCCGCATTTAATTAGCTTTCACGGAACGATTTCGGCTTAAAGACCGGGATATTGACGATGCCGAGGTCCTTTCCTTGATCAATCAGGTGAAGCGGGTGGTGGATACAGATGAGTTGCCCACCTTTTTTGAGTTTGTCACTGCCATGGCCCTGCTCTACTTTGCCCAAAAAAAGGCCGATCCCGTCATCTTGGAAACCGGCATGGGAGGCAGGTTGGATGCCACCAACATCGTGCAGCCGCTGTTGTCGATTATTACCAATATCGCCCTGGATCATCGGGAATTCCTGGGTAATTCGATTCAGGCCATCGCCGCGGAAAAGGCAGGTATTATCAAGCCGGGGGTGCCGGTGATCACCTTTGTCAGCCAACCGACCGCAATCATTCCCATCCTGGCGGCGGCCGTAGCCCTGAAAAGTCCGATTTATTATGGCGGCCAAGGACTTTCAGACGCGGGGCCAGAGTCAGGGACGATTTCGCTATCAAGGCCTGAAGCAAACTCTTACTGGCCTGAAAACCAATTTAGTGGGCCGACATCAATACCGCAACGCCGCGGTGGCGCTGGCCGCAGTAGAACTCTTGCAGGAACAGGGTTTCGAAATTTCGGAGACGGTCATTCGGCAAGGTATGGAGCAGGTCCGGTGGCCGGGACGCCTGGAGGTGGTGGCCTCGCAGCCGCAAGTGGTCTTGGATGGAGCGCATAATCCCGCCGCGGCCACCACTGTTAGCCCAGGCTTTGAAACGGGACCTGTCGTATCGCCGGTTGATTTTGGTGCTGGGTATCATGGCCGACAAGGACATCAACGGCATTTTACGCCGCCTGCTGCCCCTGGCCGACGTGGTCATTTTTTCCCGGCCCCGGTATGAACGGGCGGCCACCCCGGAAAGGTTAAAGTCTTTGGCCGAAAATTTGTCCCAGGAGACCCATGTCATTGCTGATCTGGGTGAGGCCATCCAAAAGGCAAGTAGGTCTGGCCGGAGCAGATGACCTCATCGTGGTCACCGGGTCGCTGTTCACCATCGGCGAGGCCCGGGAATACCTGGTGCAGGGCTAAAAAGCCCTGGGGCAAGGCAGTTGAAATCGGCTTGACAGAACCTTGGCCAGATGTTAAGTTTCACGGATATTTAATAATTTAGTATGAGATGACATAAAAGGAGAAGCTGGCATGCATTTCCAAGATGTGCTCATGACCCTGGAACGTTTCTGGGCCGACCGGGGCTGCATTATCCAGCAACCATATGATCTTGAAGTGGGGGCCGGCACCTTTAATCCGGCCACCATGCTGCGGGTTTTGGGGCCGGAGCCGTGGAATGTCGCCTATGTGGAGCCTTCCCGCCGCCCCACGGACGGCCGTTATGGTGAAAATCCCAACCGGCTGCAGCACTATTATCAATACCAGGTGATCTTGAAACCGTCGCCGCTCAATATTCAGGAGCTTTATCTGGATAGCCTGAAGGCTCTGGGTATCGACCCCCTGGCCCATGACATCCGTTTTGTCGAGGATGACTGGGAATCCCCGACCTTGGGCGCCTGGGGGCTGGGTTGGGAAGTCTGGCTGGATGGGATGGAAATCACCCAATTCACCTATTTCCAGCAGGCCGGGCGGCATTGATCTGCACCCCATCAGCGTGGAACTGACGTATGGTCCCGAACGAATCTCCATGTATTTACAGGGCATTAATAATGTCTATGACCTAGTCTGGCGAGATGGCATTAAATATGGCGATATTCATCATCGGGGCGAGGTGGAATTTTCGACGTATAATTTTGAGCAGGCCGATGTGGCCATGCTCTTTAATCTTTTTGAGCAATATGAAAAAGAATCGCACCGGATCATCGGTTTAGGGTTAGTCTTGCCGGCGTATGATTATTGCTTAAAATGTTCTCATACCTTCAATCTGTTGGACGCCCGGGGCGCCATTAGTGTGGCGGAACGCAGTCGCCTCATCGGACGGGTGCGGCAGATGGCCCGCCTCTGCGCCGAGGGGTATTTGAAACAGCGGGAAGCAATGGGTTTCCCGCTCCTGAAGCAATCCGCTTGAATCAGAAAAAGCAGGCTTTCAGCTTTCAGAATCGGCTTTCAGCTAAAACAATAAGTTAGGCGTCTGCTTATACTATTGATGAATTAACTATAATTCTTTGCCCTGACTATCCTAATTAGCTGACGGCTGCAAGCTGACCGCTGAACGCTTACCAGAAAAAAAGTTGAGGACACCATGGCTGCTGATCTCTTGATTGAAATCGGGACTGAGGAAATACCCGCCAGATTTATCCCGCCAGTATTGGAAGAAATGAAGGTCTCGCTGCAGAAACGTCTGGAGCAGGAGCGGATTAACGTCGGGATCATTAAGACTATGGGCACGCCTCGCCGGTTGGCCCTCATAGCACCGGGAGTGGCAGAACGCCAGGCAGAAAGCACGGCTGAAATTGTCGGGCCGCCCCAGGCTGTGGCTTATGATGCGGCGGGCCAGCCCACCAAAGCGGCGGCCGGTTTTGCCCGTTCCCAAGGCGTCGAGGTCCAAGATCTCATCGTGGTGGACACTGATAAAGGTCCCTATCTGGCGGTCAAGAAACATGCTGCCGGTCTCCCTACCAAGGACCGTCTGCAGGAAATTCTGCCGGAGTGGATCCTGAGTCTGTCGTTTCCGAAATCCATGCGGTGGGGTGCCCTGACCATCACTTTTGCCCGGCCGATCCACTGGATTGTGGCTTTGTTCGGACCAGAGATCATTCCTTTTACGGTGGGCGACATTAACTCTGGCGCGGTCAGCTGCGGCCATCGTTTTCAGGCCCCCCAGGCCATCACGATGAGTTCAGCCTCAGCGTCTGCTTACCTGGAAGCTCTGCGGCAGGCGTATGTTTTGGTGGATCCCGAGGAGCGCCGGGCAAAATTGGACACACAACTCGAGCAGGCGGCAGCCTCGGTTCAGGGTCAGCTAGTGCCCAATCCGGAATTGGTGCAAGAGAATACCTTTTTAGTGGAACACTCCAACCTGACCTTGGGAAATTTTGAAGATCGATTTTTACAGTTGCCGGATGAAGTGCTCATCACCTCAATGCGGGAGCATCAGAGATATTTTTCCCTGCGGGATGCGGGCGGCAAGTTGTTACCCCATTTTATCGCGGTGAACAATACGATGGCTCGTGACCCGCTCATCGTGCAACAAGGTCACGAACGCGTCCTTAGAGCCAGATTAAGCGACGCCATGTTCTTTTTCCAGGAAGATCGCAAGGTAAAGCTCGACACCTGGGTAGAAGAGTTAAAGGGCGTGGTGTATCACTCCCTGCTGGGCACTTCGTTTGATAAGATGACCCGTTTCCGGTCCATCGGCACCTACCTGGCCGAACGTTTGCTGCCCGACAAGATCGATCAGGTGTATCGCGCCGCCACCCTGTGCAAAGCCGATCTGGTGAGCGGCATGGTGGGGGAATTCCCCAGCCTCCAGGGTATCATGGGCCGTGAATATGCCCGTTTGGCCGGTGAAGACCCGGAAGTGGCCGAGGCTATCCTGGCCCACTATCTGCCGCGCCATGCCGGCGACCAGATCCCGGACAATCTGGTGGGCGCCATGGTGGGTATGGCCGACCGACTGGATAGTATCTGCGGCTGTTTCGGGGTTGGCCTGATCCCTTCCGGCGCCGCCGATCCCTATGGCCTGCGGCGTCAGGCCCTGGCTATCATCAACATTCTCTGGGACAAAAAGTTCTATTTGGATCTGAGTAGCGCCATCACCTACAGTCTGACCCTGTTAAAGGACAAACTGACTGAACCCGCGGACAAGACTCACGATGAAGTGATGGAGTTCTTCCGCACCCGGGTGCATCATCTCTTGACCGGTGAGAACCTGAGCGCCGAGGTGGTGGAGGCGGTGTTGACCACCTCTTTTACTGACATCGTGGAAGCGATGCAGAAGGCCCAGGCCCTGGAAGAGGTTCGCCGCAGCCTGGACTTCCCGGCCCTGGCGGTGGCCTTTAAACGGGTCATCAACATTTCCCGGGGCGCTCAGGCGCTCTGCAGGTACAATCAGAGACTCTTCGAACACCAGTCGGAACACGATCTGCTGGCAGCCACGCAGGCCATGGAAGAGGCCGTGGCCCAGGCTTTGCCGACCCGCAATTACCCGGAGATCTTTAAAGCCCTGGCTTCGCTGAAAACTCCGGTGGATAAATTCTTTGATGAAGTGCTGGTCATGACCGACGATCCCAAAGTGCGGGCTAATCGCCTGGCGCTGCTGGTCCGGATCAGTCAGACATTTTTAAGTATGGCGGATTTTTCCCGGATATCCATCTAATAAACGAATTGAAAATGAAATTTAAATTGAAAGTTCGAAAGGGCGGGAAAGCGAAGCGCCTCCCGCCTTGTGTCAACAGGATATTTTAATGGGTATAGGCGCCTTCGCCTGGGCGTCTTTTCATACTTCGGTGTGATTTTCAAACATGATGACTTTGGGCAACTGGTATAAATAGTTACCAACTCACTGCCTGCTTAATTCCAAAGCATTGTCCCCACCCCTCCCCTCCTATCATTCATCTCAGATCATTTCTTGTAAAACCGGGGCGCCAGCATGATGATCACCGTATAGATCTCCAAACGTCCCAGCAGCATGTCCCAATTGAGCACCCATTTAGCAAATTCCGGCATATGAGCATAATTATCCATGGGACCCACTGCTCCCAAACCCGGACCGACATTGCCGATACAGGCCAGCACCGAAGTGAAGGAAGTCACGATATCCACATCCGTGGCGGCCACCAGGAAAGTGGAAAGAGTGGTCAAGCCCAAATAGAGAATGATAAAGCTCCAGATGCCGCTCAGGACCTCCGGCGACACCGCCTGCCGGCCGATCTTCACCCGGGTCACCGCCCGGGGGTGGATAACGTGAATCAGCTCCCGGTAGGCGTGTTTCACCAACACCATAATCCGCATACACTTCACCGCCCCCCCGGTGGAGCCGACTGAACTCCCCACCAGCATGCACAATAGCAACAGACACTGGGGCAGCGCCGGCCAGATCTCAAAATCGGCGGTGGCGTAACCGGTGGTGGTGACGATGGAGGCCACCGTGAAGGAGGCATACTGCACCGCTTTTCCCAAAGTATAATTGTGATGGATTAATAAGCTCAGTGAGATGATCGCGGTCAGCACCCCGACAAAGCTGACGAAAAACCGAAACTCCGGGTCCTGCCACATGGCCTTGGGATTGCCCCGAAAGACTTGAAAGTGCAGGGCAAAATTGATCCCCCCGATAATCATGAACAGGGTAACCACGGCATCGATATAGACGCTTTTATAGTGCCCAATGGAGGCGTTTTTGGTGGAGAAGCCGCCAGTGGCAAGGGTGCCGAAGGTGTGGCAGAGGGAGTCAAAAAGGTCCATCCCCCCGAACATGAGAAAGATGGTCTGGATCACCGTCAGGAAAAGGTACACCTTCCACAGGATCATGGCCGTATCTTTAATCCGGGGTTTGAGCTTATCCGGTGTCGGCCCCGGTACTTCCGCCTTGTAAAGCTGCATCCCTCCCAATCCCAAAAAAGGCAGAATTGCCAGTCCCAACAGGACGATGCCCATGCCCCCCAGCCAGTGTGTCAGGCTGCGCCAGAACAAGATGCCTTTGGGAACTACTTCCACATCCGTGATCACCGAAGCCCCGGTGGTAGTGAAACCTGAAATGGTTTCAAAGATGCAATCCACCGGCTGCGGCAGAATGCCTCCCAGATAATACGGCAGGCCGCCGAACAGGGCGGCCGCCAGCCAGCATAAGGTCGTAATGGCGATGCCTTCCCGGTGAGTCAGCGGTCTGGCCGCGCCCCGGCTGTGCAAGGCCAGTGCCATGATTAATCCCACCCCCACGGTCAGGGCCATCGACTCCAGCAGTGGCCAGAGGCCGGCATCCCGATAATATAAAGAGAATCCTATGGGGGCCAGCATACACAACCCGACTCCGACCAACAACACTCCAATGGTGTGGAAGATATAGCGCCAGCGCATCTAGAGGAACCGCCTTTTGCTCATTAAGAGTTGCTCCACCTGGTTGATATGGGCCCGGCTGGACAGGATGATCACCCTGTCCTGAGGCTGAATGACGGTATCCCCACCTGGAATAAACACTTCTTCCCCTCGGGCCAGACACAAGATCAGGGCCTCTCGGGGAAATTTCAAGTCTTTTAAAGGGCCGGCGATGATCTCGGAATTCTCCAAAGCCTGGGCTTCCAGGACCTCGGCCTCTTTACCCTTAATGGAAACCGTAGAGATAATCTTCCCCCGGCGAATGTAAGGGAAGATGGAGTTAATGGCGGACCGGCGGGGGCTGACCACATGGTCAATGCCGATGGCGTGTACTAG
The DNA here is from genome assembly GCA_963780995.1 of uncultured delta proteobacterium. Lineage (GTDB taxonomy): Bacteria > Desulfobacterota > Desulfobaccia > Desulfobaccales > Desulfobaccaceae > Desulfobacca. The sequence continues at coordinate 47,283 of CAWAEI010000026.1, read as the reverse complement.
CGGGATGTAGGCAAACTTGTTGACCCGGCAGATGGTTTTTTGGGCCCCCATTCTTTTGGCCAGCAGGCAGGCAAGGATGTTCATCTCCTCATCATTGGTCACCGCGATGACCATGTCCATGCTGCCCACGTTCTCCTGTTCCAAGAAGGCCTGATCCGTGGCATATCCTTGCAGCACCAATACCCGGTGCAGCTTGGCGGATATTTCCTGGCACCGCTGCGCCTCCATCTCAATTAATTTGACATGATAATTCTTTTTGTCCAGCAATTGCGCTAACTGGAAGCCGATGCGACCGCCCCCCACAATCATGAGGTTCCTGGCGCTGCCGCTCTTCCCCCCGAATAACTTTTGTACTGTCTCAAGATCATGCTGCTGGCAGACATAATAGACAAAATCCCCGGCCCGCAGGAGATCTTTGCCTTTGGGAATAATGAGTTGATCCTCTCTGATTAAAGCGGCCACAATCATCCGGTTTCGGTCTATCTTTTCCGGAAGCTGGAGTAGTCTCAAGCCGTTCAGAGGGCTTTGGGGCGGCAGCTTTTTGCCCACCATCTTTATCCGCCCTCCCACAAAATCGTTGATCTCCTCCACATCCGGCGCCTGCACCAACCGGAGGATGGCTCGCACCACCTCCACTTCGGGGTTGATCACCATGCTGATACTGAACAAATCCTGGGAATGTTTTTCCTGGAAAGCCGCAAAATCATCATTGCGAATTAAGGCCACTTTCTCTATCTGGGGAGCCAGCAAGCTAGCGAAAAAACAGGCAATAAAATTGACTTCATCGCTGTTGGTGACGGCGAGCAGGAGGTCAGCCTTTTTGATCCCCGCTTCTTCCAAAAGTCGGGGATTGGAGCCTGAACCGTGCAAGGTTTGCACGTCCAAATGATCCGTCATCTCCTGCAAGGCTTGTGCGTCCGTATCCAGGACCACCACTTCTTTCCGTTCCGCCGCCAACCACTCGGCAAAATAAAAGCCGACTTCTCCGGCCCCGACAATAATGACTTTCACTGTTATCTTCCCCCGACCTCTGAACCGTCACCGTATTTCTACTGCTGATTAAGACACTGGGCGAATAGCTTGCCAAATCGATCAATTCGCACCTTATGCCAGGTTAACTAATTGATATCTTTATGATTCATAATAGGCATATTGTAACACAAGATCCTAATAAATACGAAAACTTATTTAAATACTACTTACTAAAAGATTTTGTCTTGATCCCCTTGCCCCGCTGGCAGGGAGAATGTCAAGGTGAGGGGTGTATAAGACTCCTTATGGCAATGACTAGATATTGACCGAGACAAAAACGGACGGGGCTTAGGCAAAAAAAAACCCCTTGAAGTATCAAGGGGTTTATTAATTTCTGGCTCCCCGGGACGGACTCGAACCGCCGACAAAGTGGTTAACAGCCACCTGCTCTACCAACTGAGCTACCGGGGAATGTGGTAGTGCCAACTACTATATCTTGATTTTCCGTCTCTAGCCACCAGATTTTCAATTTAATGCCGAAAATCTGAAACCGGCCAGGGACAGGGGTTATTAGCTTGGCTGGGGGACGAGGATTCGAACCTCGGTAAGCAGAGTCAGAGTCTGCTGTCCTGCCGCTAGACGATCCCCCAACAATAGTAATTTATAAATCTAAAATTCAGATTTGTCAACTGTAAGGCGGGAAAAACCAGGGTTTATTTCCCAGCTTAACCGCGGTGAGGGACGCCTTCGGCCGCCTCTCTAACATCACTTAAGAGAAAGGTTGCCACTGACCGTCTGGTCACGCTTATTTTTAGGACAACTCAGGATTTTTGCTGTTTCTGCCCGAAGTCGCAGTGCGGCAGCAGGAAACAGGCCGGACATTTGGGTTTCTTGGCCGTACAGATCTGCCGGCCATGTAAGATGAGTTGGTGGGAAAATTTTGTCCACTGTGCTTGCGGCACCAGTTCCATAAGATCAAACTCAATTTTCACCGGATCTTTATTAGTAGTCAAGCCCAGTCGTTGGGACACCCTGCCGACATGGGTATCCACCACTATCCCGGGAATGCCAAAGGTGTCGCCCAAAATGACATTAGCGGTTTTACGGCCGATACCCGGCAGTTTGACCAACTCAGCCAACGAGGCAGGAATCTGACCGTCGAATTTTTCCACCAGTGTCTGGCAGATCTGTTTAATGCTCTTGGCCTTCTGCCGAAAAAAACCGGTGGAGTGAAACGCCTCTTCCAGATCCGTTAGGGGCGCGGCGGCATAGTCGGCGGCGGTAGGATATTTTTTGAATACCTCAGGTGTCACCTTGTTGACCCGCTCGTCGGTACATTGGGCGGACAACACCGTGGCCACCAGCAGTTCCAAGGGATTGACAAAATCCAGGGTGCAATGCGCGGTGGGATAATTTTGTTCCAAAAGTCTCAGGATGACTTGAGCTTTGGTACTTTTCGCAGTAGTCATATTTCAGTTTCCAGGGACCATTATTTTTTATTTTTAAACCTCTGCAGTTGACTGATTAATTCTTGAAATTCCGGTATCCTGAGGACATGAATCATGAGAGCGTAGACCAACAGGCCAGCGGTCATGACGGCAAACAAGACCAACAAGCGGCTGCCCATCCCGGCGTGGAAAAGTGGCTGCAGCCATCCTGATAGAAGATGAACGGAGCCCCCCATAATTCCGGCCGCCAGGCAGATTTTTATCAGACAGTATACGAGGTGTTGCAATGGATAACCCTGCACTTTGTAATAGAGCGCGGCGCTCAAAAAACCAAAATTTAAGATCATGCTCAGCGACGTGGATAAGGCGATAGCCCGGTGCTGCAAATCAGACAAGGTCAAAGTGATGAACAACAAGTTGGCAGCCACCGCCAAAAAACTCCCGATCACCGGGAATCTGGTGTTGTTGAGGGCATAAAACACCGGCACTACGACTTTTACCCCGGAATAAGCAAATAGACCCAAGGTATAGAATACCAAGGCAGAAGCAGTTTGGTCAGTGTCAAAGGCCGTGAACTGGCCGTGCTGGAAAATCAGGGCGATGATCGGCTCGGCCAAAATTGCCAACCCCACCGAGGCTGGAATTGTAATGAGCAGGGTCATGACCAACGAAGAGGTAAAGGCCATCTTTAAACCCTCGAGATCATGCTGAGAGGCATAGCGCGACACCACCGGCATGGTGGCGATGGAAATGGCCACCCCGAACACGCCGATGGGAAATTGCAGCAACCGAAAGGCATAATTGAGCCAGGCGACACTGCCTTGGGCACAACTGGAAGCAAAAAAGGTATTAATAAAAATATTGATCTGGGTTGCCGAAAGCCCGATGATGGCTGGCACCATCAACCAGAAAATCCGGCGCAGGCCCGCATCCCGCCAGTCCATGACCCACTGGCAGCGATAACCCACCCGAAACAAAGAAGGCAGCTGCACCGCCAGTTGCAACCCACCACCCAGAGAGTACCGATGGCCATGCCGATAATGGCCGAAACTCCATAATAAGGGAGAATCAGGGCCAGAGCCACCCCGCTGGCAATGGAGCCCAGGTTGAAAAAAGTGGAGGCCATGGCCGGAATAAAAAATTTCCCCTTGGTGTTCAAGATACCCATGACCACCGCCGCCAGGGAGATCAGGGGGAGGAAGGGAAACATGATCTGGGTCATGATGACGGTAAGCGCGGTCTTGCCACCTATCTGGTCGAAATCAGGCGCCATGAGCCGCACCAGAGAACCAGACGTCACTATCCCCACCAGGGAGATGCCACCCACCAGGATGGTTAGGGTCACCAGGACATTATTCGCCAGCCGCCAGGTGGAAGTCCGACCCTGACGCTGGTCATAGTCGGTAAAAACGGTTACGAAGGCAGCACTCAGGGCCCCTTCGGCAAAGAGATCACGAAGGAGATTGGGGATCCGAAAAGCCACGACAAAGGCATCCATGGCCATCCCGGCGCCAAAGAAGTTGGCCAGAACCTGTTCCCGGATCAGGCCCAGGATTCGGCTGCAAAATACGGCAAAACCCACCGTACTGGCGGAACGGGCAATGGTTCCGGTCTGGCTCGAGGCGGCGGCACTCACGTATTTTTTGAGATGGTTAGGACGATCTCTTGGCTTTTACAGCGCCTGGAGTTCGTTTGGCCGGTTTCGGACGAGGTCGCAGGCGGCTCGTCCCAAGCTTGGACTGGTCCTCCCCGCCGGATTTGGTGGAATAAAATAATGCATAAGCTGGAACTTCACCTACCGTAGGGGGCTTTTCAGTGACAGAAGTTTTAAGATCGGGGATTGGTTCGGTTTTATCAACAGCTGTTGAAAGTTTGGGAAATGGAATGCCAGCGTTTAACTGTTCTTCGGACACCTGCAAGGCCAGATAGACCATGAACGTTAAACCTGATAAGGCCACGACGCCGAAAAAAGCAAGTGAATAGAGGAGTCTTTTTTTCCAGCGCGGCGGGCGCGAAAGAAAAGATATTTTTTTCCGAAAGATAAAAGACCTCGTTCCTTTGGTTGTCTTGAATCTTAGTATTGATTGAAAGTGTTCAGCGACCGTGAACCAAGAGGTTTTGATTTTTTAATTAATACCAATAAATAGTAGGGAAGTCAATGACATTTTTACAATAAAATATTAGATCTATGCTTAATGTTTTCAATGAGATGAATATCAGCCCGTCATTTTCCGGTCAAAATTCTTTGGCGATAGACTTCATAGAGAAAAACTGCCGCGGCCGTGGCGGCGTTGAGAGACCCAACAGGCCCGGCAGCCATGGGAATGGCGAGAATCAGGTCACACGCCTGCTGCACCCGGGGGCGCAGCCCTTGGCCTTCACTGCCGATAACCAACGCCAAAGGTCCGGTTAAATCTGCAGCATAGAGATGCTGCGGAGCAGAGGCTTCAGCCCCGATCACCCAAAGACCTTTTTCTTTCAGACGGTTGATGGCTGCCGTGAGATTTGTCACCCGGCAGACCGGCACATGCGCCAGGGCTCCGGCCGCAGCCTTGGCAACCACTGAGGTTACCCCAACGGCTCGATCCTTGGAAATAATGACGCCTTGGGCGCCCACGGCGTTGGCAGTACACAGCAAATTTCCCAGATTCATGGGGTCTTGCAAACAATCAGCGATGACTGCCAGGGCGGTATTCCCGGCCTCATGTAAACGGTCCCACAACTCGGCCTCGCTGAGATAACGGTACCCAAAAGTACGAGCCAAAATGCCTTGATGATTGACCGCGCCGACGATCCGGTTCAGCCAGGCTGGTTCGGCCAGGCGAAAACGCACCCCGTGCTTTTGGGCCAAGGTTTTGACCTCCTCAAACCAGCGAGCCCGGCTGCCCTTGGCAACGATGACTTCTTCAATGGCCTCCCCTTGCTGCCGCAAAGCCTCCAGGACAGGATGGACCCCATAAATAATTTTTTCAGAGTCGTCATTTCTCAAGTTTAAGCCTTTAGAATCTTGGGGGTTTCCCATACTAGAACAATATGCTAATAATATATTGGTAGTTTGCTAATAGTACATTATTGCAGCAGTTCGGCACGGAACGTTTCAACCAATAAATGATTATATCAACTCGCCAGCGAAAAATATACCTCTACCAGGAAAGGTATTTGTAGCAAAGCATTTCCAGGTGCAATGAAGGTCGGATAATTGTCTGCCATCAAGAGGCGTTTTCATAAAAACCAGTACCAGGTTTGGGTTTTCCCAGGAGAACAAGACTATGTGGAGTTGCACCGAGCTAAGTTGTGAGGTCATCAAATTACTAATTGCCGCAGTAGCAGGCGGTATCATCGGCTTCGAACGGGAAACCCATGGCCAGGCGGCGGGTCTGCGGACGAATGTGTTGGTGTGCACCGGCGCCTGTTTGCTGATGATGCTTTCCCTGCACATGGCGCATCTGTATCGCGAGGTAAATACGACGGAATCAATCATACGGTTGGACCCGGCCCGGATAGCCTCCTATGCCATTGCCAGCATGGGTTTTCTGGGGGCCGGGGCCATCATCACGGGCAAAGGCACGGTGAAAGGGCTGACCACGGCGGCAAGCATGTGGCTGGTTACCGGCATTGGGTTGGCTATCGGGGCCGGTTTTTTTGTGCCGGCACTCGCCAGCATGTTGCTCAGTCTGATAGTGTTGTACGGATTTCGGCAGATCAAACTGCATCTTCCCAAAGATGAACACACTGTTTTGACGCTGGTATTTGACCAGCCTCAGGGGCCGATGGAGCAGATAAAAGCCATTTTAAGCTCTCATAAGGTTATCATCAATTTCATCAATTATTATCTGGACCAACGGCAAAATACCGTGACCTATAAGCTGCGCCTCCAATCCAGGATGGATATGCCCTGGGGGCATCTGGTGCATGAGATGAAGGAAGTCGGCGAGTTGCGGGAAATGAGCTGGGAGGAAGGTACGGTGCTTTAATGCCGTTTCCAGTTTATCCGGTTCCCAAGTACAACTTGGGAACCAGTTTTTCAAGAATTTACGGTGGGCGGGGCCCAGCCGACATTTTTCCTGCTCGTTGGCAGGGCAGTTTTTCATGTGCCTGGAGCACACTCGAAACAATCAAAAGTATGTTAAGAGTAGCGTTTTAGGGATGCGAAGCTGGAGCTTCGCTAACAATGGGGTTCCCAAGCTGGAGCTTGGGAACCAGTTATTTAAATAGCGGGAGCGGAGCGGCCCTCGCTTGCTCAGGTCAAGTAGGCGTGGAGACCGGGCAGGAGGAAGCTGACGCCAAAATAGGTAAACATTACCGCCAGGAAGCCCACCACCGCCAGGACCGCGATCCGTTTACCCTGCCAGCCCCGGGCTAACCTGGCATGGAGCAGTCCGGCATAAATCAGCCAGGTAATGAGCGACCAGGTTTCTTTGGGATCCCAACTCCAATAGCGTCCCCAGGCGGATTCGGCCCAGACGGCCCCAGTGAGAATTCCTAAGGTAAGCAGAAAAAATCCGATCATGATGGCCCGATAGATCAGGTCATCCATTTCTTGAACCACAGTCAGGGATTTTTTCTGTTTGGCCGGCGACTGCGACGACCGGGCCACGAAAAGATAAATCACGGCGGCGCCGCACCCGAGGGCGAAGGCGGCATAGGCCAGAAAACAGGTAACCACGTGGATGATCAACCAGTTGCTTTTCAGGGCCGGCATCAGGGGCGCGATCTGACTGGCATGCCCCCCGAAGGAGGCGTAGGCCAGGAGCATACAGGCCAATATGGCAATAAAGCTGCCCACATAATCCCGCACCTGGCGCCAGAAGGACAGATACGAGATACAGATGACCGCCCAGGAGAAAAACAGGAGGGACTCGTAAAAGTTGGCGAGCGGGGCATGGCCGATATTCATTTGGTGGGATTCAATCCACCGCCAGATAAGGCTCAGGGAATGCAGGCCCCAACCCAGGAGGGTAGCCCCCCGGGCCAGGGTATTGAGCCGGCTTTGCTGGAAGACCGCGGCTACCAGATAGGTGAGGCTGCCGATGAAATACAGGAGAATAACCCATCCCAAAAGATTGGAACTCATGCCATTTCCTCTAATTTGGCCTGTAGCCGGGCCAAACGCTGCTGGAAAGCATATTTATGTCGATCCCCGACGCCGTACACCGCAAGACCATATTTCCCCTTCCCCTGAGGCTGAACTGCCACGGCCCAGCGCTGCCGGGGAACAAAAAAGGCCAGCCAGAAACCCGGCAACATCAGGAGAAAACCGGCATACACCAACCAGACGCCGGGATCGTATTTGACCTGCAGACCTGAGCTGTAGGCCAGCTCTAACTTTTCGACGCGAAACATATGGGGGCCTGGTTGGGGTGGTTGTTTTTGGGAGGAATCGGCCAAAACCCAGAACAACATGGGATGGCCGCCACTTTCGGGGCGATAAGCCAGTTGCACGGCCGGACCCAAGCCGCCGACATTGCTTTCCAGCCGCCAGAGGATAACCATCCCTTTATTATCCGGCAGATTGACCCGCTGGCGCAACGTAGCATCGACATTAAAGCTTTTGCCATCCAGGGTCACCTGCAAAGTAACGGGGCCTTTAGGCACCGCGTGGTAGGTGGATTGGTAAAACGTCAAATCCCCAAAGGTAACCGGATCATTGACCCGGCAGACGGCGTGCTTGATATCCTGCCCCTGTTTCATAAAGGTGAGGTCAGAGCGAAACTCCTGGGGAGTGCCGTTGGGATAGAATTTCACTTGGAAAGCATCGAGCCGGACGCTAAAGTCCAGGGTCTTCCGGCCGTCGGGCTCGGTGAGGGTAAGAGTATCGGCAGACTGCCCCTCCACGAGGTTGATTTGGCCTTGAAAGCCCCAAAATTTGCCAACCAGCCCCCCGAGCACAATGATAATGATACTCAGGTGGATCAGGTATGGTCCAAAACGCCCCCAACGACCCCGCCGATATAAATACCAGGTGGTTTCCTTCTCGGTCACCACAGTGGGGCGGCCCAAAGTATGGTGCAGGGCTTTTTTCAAGAACTGAGTCGGCGGAAAACCTTTATGGGGCCAGGTGCGCTGCAGCCGTTTCGGCAAGATTTTATAGCTATCCAGACCGGGTTGACTCAGAAAAAGGCGCAGGACTTCAGGCAGCCGTTTGAGCGAACAGGCCATGAGGTTGAGGATAAGCAGGCCGATGACGGTCAGAAACAAGGGGCTGCGATAGATATCGAACAGGCCTAGACGCCAGAAGATGTCCGCCAGCAGCCCTCCGAACCTCTCATGGTAATACTCCAACGGCTGCTGCTGCGGCAACAGGGTGCCGATTAAAGAGCCCACCGCCACCAGCAAGAGGGAAAGGAGGGCCAAGCGAATGGAGGTTAAGCCATTCCACAGTTTAGACAACATGGTATTAATACGCCTATCATTGGAGTCTGCTGATTGCACAGGGGAAAGAACTTTGGTTTAGTAAGACAAACAATTGAGGCCGAAAATTGGGAAGCAACAGGAGGTGTGAAAAAGGCGGCAGGAATCCACTTAGTAACAGTCCTAACCTAGTCTTCTTCGTCTTCCTCAGGATAATCTTCCTCATAATCCTCGTCGAATTCGAAATCGTCTTCTTCCTCTTTCAAAAACTCTTCGTATTCAGCCTCGGTAAGGAGTTCATCAAATTCGGATGGCGCGGTCATATCCAGACGCAGGAGCCAGCCATCTTCATAGGGTTCTTCATTAGCCAATTCAGGAACATCACTAAGTTCATAATTAACTTCGACAATTTCACCAGAAAGCGGGGCCAGGAGTCCTTCTTTGCCGCTTTGAGCCTCAACAAGGCTGAAGGCTTCGTCCTTGATCAATTCCTCACCCTCGTCGGGCAACTTAAAGTTATAAATTTCTCCCAGTTCTTCTTGCAGGTAGTCAGTGATGCCGATGGTGACGCGGCCATCATTTTCCAATCGAGCCCAGAGGTGGTCCTGGCTAAAACGGAGCTGCCCTACTTCTCTCACTGCAATCCCCCTTTTTTAAACGTAAACTCCGATTAGAGGCTGACGAAAGTGATATATAAACGTCTCCTCTTTAATTTGCAAGACTTTTTTCCGGAGTTGCTCCTGATAACTCCGGCATTCGAAGGGATGCGCAATTTTTTATTGTAACCATACTTTATATATGGTAATTCAAAAACTCGGTTTGGCAACATGCAACCGAAAAAAAAGTTTGCGACGCCAGGCAGGGTTGAGAAGCCTGCACCAGGATGTTTTACGGGAGGCCGGGGTCTTTGGACACCGGATGCCGGCAGGATAATCCTGGTGCCGATTTCGCATCTGAACCTACCGCCTTGGTTTTGAGGTTGGTTATGCATGCACTCCTTAGTGGTCAGCCGGGCGAACGGCGCCTGTTGTTGGGCAATGAAGCCATTGTGCGAGGGGCCCTGGAAGCCGGGGTGGCGCTAGCAGCCACGTATCCCGGCACCCCGGCATCGGAAATCGGCGACCGCTTTTATCAGATCTCCCGGGAATCCGAGCTGTATTTCGAATATTCCACCAATGAAAAAGTTGCCCTGGAAGTTGCGGCAGGTGCAGCGGCTTCCGGTTTACGGGCCATGTGCTCCATGAAACATGTGGGCGTCAACGTGGCCGCGGACACCTTGATGACCCTGGCCTATTCCGGCGTCAAAGGCGGCCTGGTGCTGGTTTCGGCCGACGATCCGTCGCTGTTCTCCAGCCAGAACGAGCAGGACAACCGCTATTACGCGAAGCTTTCGGGCCTGCCCATGCTGGAGCCGGCCAGCGCCCAGGAGGCTAAGGATATGACCCGGTATGCCTTTGAGCTCTCCGAGCGTCTGGGCCTGCCGGTGATCCTGCGCACCACCACCCGCATCAATCACAGCCGGGGAGTCGTGGTGTTGGGCGAAGTGAAACCGGGCAGACGTCAGGGCCACTTTGAAAAAAATCCTTTCCGCTACGTTATGGTGCCGGCGGTGGCCCGCCAGGCCCACGGCATTCTGTTGGAGCAACAGGCCAAAGCCGCCGAGGACGCCGAATCCTGTGCCTTTAACACGGTGGCCGGTGAGGGCCCCTGGGGCATCATCACCAGCGGCGTCAGTTACAGTTACGTCAAAGACGCCATGGCGGATCTGGGTATCAAGGATAAGGTCAGCCTCCTGAAACTGGGATTCACCCATCCCCTGCCCTCCCGTTTGATCATGGATTTCCTGGGTCGGGTGGAAAAAGTCCTGGTGGTCGAGGAACTGGAGCCCTTTCTGGAGGAAGGCGTCCGGTCCCTGGCCGCGGCCATGGGCAAGCCCCCGGCCATTCGGGGCAAAGGCCCCGGCCGGTTCAGCCGGCTGTTCGAATATCATCCTAGGTTGGTACGTCAGGTAATCGCCGATTACTTCGGCGTCCCCTATAAGGCCCCGGCCCCCCAGGACCCGGCCGCGCTCCTGGGCAGGCCGCTGCCGGAGCGGCCTCCCAACCTGTGTCCCGGCTGCTCCCACCGGGCGACGTATTACGCGGTGAAAATCGCCCTGCGGGACCTGGGGACCGAAGGGATCTTTCCCACGGATATCGGCTGCTACACCCTGGGACTGCTGCCGCCGTTGAGCGTGGCGGACTATCTTTTGTGCATGGGGTCCAGTGTCAGCACCGCGGCCGGGATCTCCCGGGCCACCGGCCAGAAGGTCATCGCCTTTATCGGCGACTCCACCTTTTTCCACTCGGGCATCGCCGGTCTGGTCAACGCAGTGCACAACCGCCACGATTTTCTGCTCATCGTGTTGGATAACGGCACCACGGCCATGACCGGGCACCAGCCCCACCCGGGCGTCAAACCCGCGCCTCCCGGGTACGGCGGCCAGAACATCGATATTAAAGACGTGGTGCAGGCCCTGGGCGTGGAAAAAGTTCAGGTGGTCAACCCCTTGCAATACCGCCTGACTCTGGAGGCAGTCAAAAACGCCCTGAATGACACCGGGCTGCGGGTCATCATCTCCCGGTCGCCGTGTGTCCTGTACATGCAGCGCCTGGGGGGCAAAAAACGGGCCAAAACCTTTGTAGTGGGTCCGGAATGCCGGATTGCCGCCACTGCCTGGATTATTTCGGCTGCCCGGCCCTGCAACCCCCCTGGAAGGGGAAGGGCCGCTGGTGATTGACGAAAGCCTGTGCGCGGCTTGCGGCTTCTGTCTGCAGTTGTGCGACAAGAAGGCGATCCGGGCGAAAAGTAAAAACTGATTTGGGCTATCAGCGGTCAGCGGTCAGCTTTCAGCTAAAGATAATTTGGGCGATCAGGATCATTAGTCCGGTGGGGAAAGCCGTTTTTCGCGCATAAATTTTATCATTTTTTAACTTATTGTTATTGTTGACATTGATTGTGGTTGGGTCGTATTTTTCGCGCTAATTTCGCGGTATTTTTCGCGCTTGTTTTTCACTCATTTTCCCGGTGAAGTTTTGCCGGGGTGAGGGTGAAAGCCGAAAGGCGGGATGCACTTCGCTTTGGCTTGCGCCGCCCTGCGGGTCCCGCCCTACAGGTTGGGGTATAGGGAAAGGCCGTTTTCGCGATAAATTTTATCATTTTACATCTTATTGTTATTGTTTAAATTTTTTGGTTTCAAGCGTATTTTTCGCGCGTTTCGCGCATTCGCGCTAAGATTTCGTTGTCATTTCGCGTTGATTTTCCACTTTTTCCCGGTGAGGCGGCGCGGGGGATGAGGGTGAAAGCCCAAAGGCGGGATGCGTTTCGCTTTGGCTTGCGCCGCCCTGCGGGTCCCGCCCTACAGGTTGGAGGTATAGGGAAAGGCCCTTTTCGCGCATAAATTTTATCATTTTGCATCTTATTGTTATTGTTTATATTATTTGTGGTTAACTCGTATTTTTCGCGCCAATTTCGCGGTAATTTCGCGCTTGTTTGGCGCTAAGTTTTCACTCTTTTTCCCGGTGAAGTTTTGCCGGGGGGGAGAAGGTTTTTCCCGGCAAGGCGGGCGCGGAGGCCCGCCCCAACAGCACGGAGACCCGCCCCACCGTGGCAGGGTTCCGGAGAATACCGATCACCTAATGCGCTGATCATATCGAAGTCAGCCGAATAATGACAGCACACCTGGGTCAGGTGTCACACATTTTTATTAAGGTTAACATTACAACGAAGCATGAGAATGCTTAAGCCTCAGATGAAAACAAAAGGCGGGATGCGCTGCGCTTTCCCGCCCTACGGGTAGGGGCTTAGAGCAGTAAAAAGGCATTCTCATATAACAACTTCGGCCAGCCTCGGGAACTGAAACTTTGGCTAACATCGCGGCGGGGGCAGCTCTGGCGCCCGGCTGTAGATCAAAACTAACTTTGAGAATAGTATGTCTGATGAACTAAAATTACGGATTTTTTGCACCGGCGTGGGCGGGCAGGGAACTTTGCTGGCCACCCGGCTTTTAGGGGAAGCCGCCATGGAGGCGGGGTATATGGCTCAGGTGTCGGAAACCCACGGTATGGCCCAGCGAGGCGGGGTGGTGGAATCCACCGTGGTCCTGGGCTCCCTGGCCAGCCCCATCGTGTCGTTGGGTGAAGCTGACATTGTCCTGGGTTTTGAAGTCCTGGAGACGTTCCGGTCTTTGAACCGGTGCCATGCCGGGACCCTGGTGGTGACCAACACCGGTGTCAACGTGCCGTATACCGTGGCCACCGGCCAGGCGAAATATCCCCCGGTGGGCCGGATGCTGGAACTCATGCAGGGCCAGGTGGGCCAGTTGATCGGCCTGGACGCCAATGAGCTGGCGGAACGGGCCGGCAGCGCCCTGGCGGTGAACATGGTGCTGTTGGGGGCGCTGTTGAGCACCGGCCGGGTCCCCTTTGACGTGGACGGCTTCATCCGGATCATTGAATCCCGCACGCCCAGCAAGCACCTGGAGACCAATCTCATGGCCTTTCATCTGGGCCGGGAGGCGGCGGCGGCTTTGGCGCAGTAAGGTATTGACAGCCGCGGGTAAGGACGATATAGTAAAAAACTGTGAAGCGTTCAGCTGGGGAGCACGTTCGTAGGGCTGCCGGCTGAAGGTGATTTGTAGATAAAGTCGGGACGTAGCGCAGCCTGGTAGCGCACCTGAATGGGGTTCAGGGGGTCGGAGGTTCAAATCCTCTCGTCCCGACCAGATTTTAATAATGATAAAGGCAAGTTTGGGAGTTTGTCCCGGACTTGTCTTTTTGTTTTTAAAAAGACCCGAGCCTTCCCGGTGAACGAAACGGCAAAGGTTTTCTCTACCCATTTGGTATCTTTAGTTATAATAATAGGATATAATAAACTCGTATAACTCAGCTCCGGTCTCTTAGATTAAAGGCCGCACCATGACCATAACTTAGCAGCAAAATGCCTGGAGGAGTGGCAATGAGTCAGATAGCAATCGAAGTACCGGAGGCCAGTCTGTTGGCCTTGAAGTTGACTCCGGAAGCCCTAGCCGCGGAATTGAGAATGGCAGGGGCAGTCAAGTTGTTCGAGTTAGGCCGCCTTTCCTCCGGGGCCGCCGCGGCCTTAGCGGGGGTTCCGCGAACAGTATTCTTGTCTCGTCTGGCCGATTATGGCGTAGATACCTTTCAATTGACTGAGGAGGATTTACAGCGGGAGGTCTCTCTTGCCTGAGGTTGTCTGTAACACCTCGCCTCTCCAGTATCTGCATCAAGCCGGATGTCTGCAGGTATTGCCCGCATTGGTGGACAAGATTATAATTCCGCCGGCGGTCGTGGATGAACTAAGAGCAGGCCAAAAAGCCGGAATCGATCTGCCAGAGGTATCGAGCCTGAAATGGCTTGATATCCGCCGTCCAGCCAGTATCGCCGCCTTACCCTTGATTACTGATTTAGGGCCAGGTGAATCACAGGTATTGGCGCTGGCGTTGGAAATTCCTGGGACTTTGGTTGTATTAGACGATCTGCTGGCCAGACGGGTCGCTGAGACCATGCGGATTCAGCTCACCGGGACTTTGGGAGTATTGCTAGCTGCCAAGCGCGCCGGTTTGATTAAGGCGATTGCTCCTATTCTTGATACGTTGCAGGTTTTGCGCTTTCGAGTCAGTCCGGCGACTCGCAATGTAGTCCTCAAACTGGCGGGAGAATTGTAATTAAGTGGCACATGCCTCCGGCCTTAAGAGCAAGCCCTTGATTCCTGCGGCATGGTCACCAACTCTTCAGACACCGCGTCACTGAGCGCCATCACTTTCTTCAGTAATACCTTTAAGGCCTCCGGGATTTCGAAGCACACAAATCCGGCATCATAGAGAAAAAATCGTGAGGCGATCGTCAGGGTAACGGGTTCAGCCGGCGGCCGGCTGATCTCAGTTGGTTGATAAAGTCGGGACGTAGCGCAGCCTGGTAGCGCACCTGAATGGGGTTCAGGGGGTCGGAGGTTCAAATCCTCTCGTCCCGACCAGTTTTAATGAATAATAAAGGCGAGTTGGGGAGGTGATCCCGGGCTTGCCTTTTTTGTTATGGAAAAAACGTGCACATAACGGGCACGATTTCCTTTATCCGTTCGTTCATTGAGAGGCAATATGGACTTGCAGCAGACGTTGCACTTAAGCTGTATGGCTGTCGGAGGTGAACGGACCGGGCTAGACGACTTTTCCTTCTTTGATGTATTCCCGAAAGATAGCGGCTTCCAACCGCTTTAAATCGAGGCAGGGGGATTGGTTGGCCAGGATCTCTATGGCACAGAAATGCGCGATATTTAAGATGCCGGCGCCGCTGAGTTCGTAGCGGCCGGCTACCTGCCGCCAGTCGATGTCGGCGGCGAGGTCGATTTGCGGCGGCATGGTTTTTTGCCAGAGTTCGTAGCGCTCTTCCGGGGTGGGCATGGGGAAATGGACAATGACCTGGAACCGCCTGGTGAAGGCGTCGTCGATGTTGCCGCGCTGGTTGGAGGCCAGGATTACCAGGCCGGGAAAATTTTCGAGGCGCTGCAAGAGATAGGCGATTTCCTGGTTGGCGTATTTATCATGGGCGTCGCGGATGTCGGTGCGCTTGCCGAAGAGGGCATCGGCTTCATCAAAGAACAGGATCCAGTTTTTGTTTTCGGCTTTATCGAAGAGTCTGGACAGGTTTTTCTCGGTCTCGCCGATATATTTGGACACTACCCGGGACAGGTCGATGCGGAAGACGTCTTTGCCGGTATGTTTGCCGAGCAGGGTGGCGGTCAGGGTCTTGCCGGTGCCGGGCGGCCCGTAAAACAGGGCGCGATAGCCGGGTCTGATTTTTTTCTGCATGCCCCAGTCGTAGAGCAGCGTCCCGCTGTGGGTAATCCAATTGTGGATTTCGCGGATCTGCTGGGAGGTGTTGGGATTGAGGACCAGATCATCCCATTCCATCAAGGTTTCAATGTACTCCGCCGGGAAGTCAATGCTGAAACGGGGTTTGCTGACCCTGCCGAGGGTGAGCAGTTCCACGATTTCAGAATCCAGGACCAGACGGCCGCTCAGCACTGGTTCGCCGGCGGGCACTGGCTCAAGCCAAAGGATGTGCTTTTGCGACAACCAATGCTCGC
This sequence comes from uncultured delta proteobacterium, assembly GCA_963780995.1. Lineage (GTDB taxonomy): Bacteria > Desulfobacterota > Desulfobaccia > Desulfobaccales > Desulfobaccaceae > Desulfobacca. Next base: position 31,369 of record CAWAEI010000026.1, on the reverse strand, counting down.
TGCTCAGGAGCCATTGGATTTCCAGGCGTTTTTCCAGGTCATGGCCCGCCAGAATAAATTGGGCGGTCTCGCCTGTGGGAAGAATGCCCCGGTGGCTGGAGCCTTTGGCGCCGCCGAATTCCGGAAAGTCGCCGCCTTCGGGAAGGTGGACGGCGATGATCTTACTGAAAAAATCGGGCTGCAGGTGAGGAGTCAGGGCGAGCAGGATTAAGACCAACTCTTCATAGGAAGGCTGGTGCGTGGCAAGGAATTTTGCCAGCCCGGAATCTTCGGGGTAGAACTCGAAGGGGCCGACTTCATAGGTCTGGGGCTGCCCGAAATATAGCTGGAGACAACCGGCAACGACAGTGTGCAGCCAGTCCAAGGCTCGTTGAAGGTTGGCGGGGTTAGGTTGCATGAAAGAAGCGCTCCGTCAGAATAAATGCCATAATATGCAGGACAAAGCCCGCTATAGCCATTCCCCTTCTGGAAATGGATTCCACATATGACCGTCCGAGCCAACATAGACAATATTTCGGATACCTTCCGCCTGTGCCAAAGGACGAAGAGCATGTGCAGCCTGACGACTTTCTACAATGAGAATAACGTTAACCAGATCAGTTCCATCTTCAAGCGCTTTATTTCTAATCCAACTTCCAATTCGCTGGAGTTCCTGCTGAATCGTAGTCTCGCCACTCGCTGTGTGCACCGCCTTATAACCCACGCCAAGAGGAGGACTATAGAGAGTGAGTGGTGGATGCGGTTGAGTTGCAATCGGGTCCGACATAATCTCACCGTCGGCATTCCAACTATCACGTATTGGTGGCATCTAGCACTTTGGCGAGCCACTGTTCCCGTATCGCTAGGCGTGTCTTAATGACGTTCTCATCCGCCATATCTTCATCTGATATCCACTGGATGATAACCACGTCCCCGATATATTCTTTCTTCGCATCGCGTGGAATATCAGTGCGGAGAAGTTTTTCCGCCGCCTCGGCATATCCACGCAGAGACTCACAACGCACATCCACCAGATCGACAAGGCCCGATCGGGAGCATATCTGCCAGTTGCGAGGTGGGCGCACTCTTGGATGAGAAATTACTGGTATCGACTCCACAGTAAGGGCCAAATAAAAATGAATGAACATGTCCTTGAACCAAATGCCTACTGACGGCTAAGAAAGAGGATATGAGTGATCCACGGCGTAGTTCGAATTCTTCATCGCAAAGGAAAAGATCAATTCGAGTCGATAATCTTTGATTAATTGTTAGTCCATACTGTTGCTTGCGTTTTTTCGAAAGAATACGGTGACGTTCCATCCTGCCAGTCCGTGCACACAATTCGATGAGATGTGCAGTGGATTTCAAAGGTTTAGAGCGGCGTCCACTTATGCTAAGAATCGAGTCCTCGGCGATTAATCCCTGCTCATCGAGGCTGCGAAGCACTTCGCACAAGATTGCTCCCGATCCCGACTTCGGATCAAGCGGCTCCCACTCAAGGGTACACATCATGTCCATATTTATTCCTGTACGGGGTTGCCCCCCACAAAAAATTCGGTAACGTTCTTTAGAGCCCTCGGCATTTCCCCGGAGAAGCGTTTCTGGACACCCAGAAAATTAAAATAATATTTTGCTCCAGTGAATGGGCCCACTGTCGTAACCTTTCTACCTACTTTTATATAGCCGATCTTCTTGCCATCAGGTATATCTTTACCTTCTAGGAGTTCAATATATTTGTTGAATTGATCCTCATCTTCTTTTTTAACTTCGAATTTTACGGAAGGAATTTCATCATCTATCACTTTTTTATCCATGTCAGGTGGTCTTTGCCTGTGCTCTTGATTTCAACAATTGAGGTCCCGGAATAGCGATCCACGTTACCCTTACCAGCAGGCACCCTGTAGGATACTTTTTTATTATCGATTCCGTGCTCATCGCCAAACCACTTTATTACCCAGGCTTCAAATAGCTCTCCCTGCATACCAGGTCCGGTAAGATTTGCACTATCACTGATGAACTTATTGAAATCACTAAGTTTATAGTATCTCTCGTCGTCAATAATATGATTTCTTAGTGTTTTTCGGAACTTACTATTATTAGCCGGGGTAACATTAGACTCGTCCAATTCAGGAAGGAGGTTCTTATATCCAAGTTTTTCCGCCAAGGCTCTATATTGTTTAAACAAATCAATTTCGCTACTGCGAAATTGAGCGGTTGGTTTGCGGCCTTTTCTAAGAATACCTAATTTGTCTATATATACCTCCGGCAGCTCTTTAGCGCCAGAAGGGCGACGGGCTCTCTGTATGCTAGGCTCCTCCCCGGCTCTGCCGAGGTGAATAATATATCCGGAAATTTTGCCACTGGGAAGCTTCAGAGAGGCTGGACTGCCCTCTTTGGCAGGAATAACAATCTGTTTATCTATAAGGGCCAAAACCTCACTCTCGGCAGCGTCTTCATCAGAAGTGGAATCCAAAAGTTCCTGATTGACCTCTGGGTTGATAGTGATTTTCGCCCACCACTTACCCCCACTCTCATATGGGGTTATGTTTGTTAGTCCATACCTGAGTTTAATCCCAGTTAGAACCCTTGAGAGTAGCGCCTGCGAAATTCTCCCTTGCAAGTGGCGTGCAACCCCAACTGCGGCTCTGGCCGCCAGTCGCAACCGCTCGTTTGGATCCTTGGGCAACCCGGCCTGCAAAACCTTGGCCCCAGCCTTCTTCAAGGTATTTAGCCACTGGAAAAATCCGATCTTCTCAAGACCAGTGCGGATCTGCCGCATTACCCATTCGATAACCTGAAGGATGGGTTTGCGAAGATCATGGAAGAACTTCTGCACCTTGCCGATGATTGTATCGAGGCCAAGCTGCCGGGCTAAAAAATCCAGCGCCAACACCACGCCGGTTTTCAGGCCCGTCAGCACCTTGGCGGCGACGCCGCTGTCATCCTGGCGGACGGCTTTTTCAAACGAGCCCAATATGGAATCGAAAATGGCCCGGATTTTGTCCATGTTGTTTACCAAAAACTCCACGGCCGCGAACAGGGCTTTCACCACCTTCACAAAGCCGCCGCCCGGCACGAAAAATCCGGCGATCCATTTTAGACCTTTTTTGACAAACTCAAAGAAAACCGTTTCCTTGATTTTGGCAAAAACTCCCTCTACCATGCTGCCGATGGTCTCTTTGAGATAGTTCCAGAAGGCTCCCAGTCCATCACGCAATAAAATAACAGCCGGTGCCAGCAGTTTCTGCCCTTCGGCCATGAGGGTTTCACCCATGGCGACGCCTTTCTCCACGAACGCCACGACATCCATCTGGAAGATTTTCTCCGCCAGCTTTTGCAGATCTTCCTTTGAAATGCCCACCACCTGCACCACCAGGCCGAACAGCTTCTCCACTGCTGAACCTGGCCCGAGTCGGATACCCTTGGCTGACGTGGCCCCGGTGATCCAGGACCAGAAGGCCTCTTCCAGGTACGTCCCGAGATCGTCAAGGAAGGTGCCGATGCCTTTTATCAAACCTTTCACCAGCGTTTCAAAAAATCTGATGGGGTGTTTGATGATGTCCCAGACAATGGCGGCGATGCGGAACAGGATGGACAGCAAAAGGTCGGCCAACTGGTAAATGGTCTTGCCGACAGTTTCGATGAAATCGATGGCGCGGTCGACCCAGGTTTTCTTCAGCTCATCGTTGATTTCTTTGAACTTCGTTTCCAGATCATTGAGATTCTCGTTATATTGATCCGCCAATGTTTGGAGCAATTCGTCCCGGGTATCGTCGATGCTGCCTTCGAGGGTTTCAAATTTCATCTTCACCTCTTGTTCCAACGTCTCAGCGAATACCCGCTCTTCTCCTTTCAAGCCCGCTTTATAAATGGCAATGGTTGTTTGGCCTAACTGGATTCGGAGGTGTGCCATAGTTAAGCCCAGTTCCACATTGTTGGCGATATTCTCCAACTCGCCATCCATCGTAGCTATAAATTTGTCTTTCTCTTTTAAAAAGACTTTATAGACATCCGGATTTATCCATTCTACTCCTGATTTTAAGTTAAATGGATATGGATCATAATCTTCTGGAGTTAATGGTCGTGTCGAGCCATCCTCGTTAACAACCACTTTAGGCTCCCCCAGAAAAAAATGTTTGATTTTTTTCCCGGTGGTATAATAGCTCTCGAGACTGCTGGTTATGTTTTCGTTAAAATTACGTTTTTGGTTCTCCAGGCTGTTGGTAAAGTCTTCTTTAACCTTCTCTGCCATGCCTTTGAGGATGTTGGTCACGTCTACAACAGTCTTGTTATAAATATTGTCAATATCCTCTTTTATTTCGCCTTGCCGATTTTTGGTCTTTGATTGGGTGTCTTTTTGGCTACCTAAGATTTTCCCTCCCATTTTATGGTGAATCTTGCTCATGCCTGCCAATTTAGTGGACAATGAGGTATTTATATCCCCTTCCGCCCTTTTTAAGATTTCATCCTCTCGTTGCCGATAATTTCCGGGCGCTTCAGCTATTTTCTTCTGGGCTTCCTGCTTTAATTTCAGGGTCTCCAAAAATGACGGTTCTCGCGACTCGGCTAATTGCTCTTCGGAAAGACGATTTTTCTGCATAGCGCTATCAAGGCGGTTGCTTTCAGATTGAAGCGATCTTTCTGCATCAGTTTTGGGTTTCGGGATGGCCAGTTTCGGATCAACAGGCTTTGGAGCAGGTGGATACGTTGGTTCCGGAATCCCTTTTATTGGTTTTTCCACAACTCCACCGGTTGGATCAAGTGTGGCTTTTTCTTGCAAAGGTCTGGTTACCTCACCCTGCTTTTTGGCTAGACCATCTGAAATATCCTTTGGGAAACCTTCTATTGGCGGCTTTTGGGCAAATCCCTTGACCTCGCTTTCGGTCTTCGGTTTTTTTTGTTTCTCGACCAACTTGTAAAAATTTTCTTTAAATTCATCAGCGCTGAACCTTTGTAAATTTTGTTTTTCTGCTTGCCCCTCCATTACAGCAATATTTTTTTCCCGTGCACTTTGGTCAATTTGCTCCTTTTCTCCTAAAGCCGAAGCCTTTTCAGCCTCTTCTCGTTTTTTGCCGGCGGTGGGATGCGTTTTTTTCTGCTTCTTCGCCTCGGTTCGCACCTGTTTTGTAGTTTCATGAAAATCCGGGTTTTCCTGAAAAGAGGCGGGACCTTTGGACGTAGCGGCATCCTTTGGAGTTGTTTCGGAGGGAGTAGGAACGTCGGTTTTTACCAGGATGGCAGGGGCTGCAACCTCCTTCCCCTCGCTCATTTTATCCTTGCCAGGGTACACAGCTGCGCTTGCTACCGGCGGCCTTGCGGTTGCGGGCGGTAAGGCGGTTTTCTCCTGTCTGGCGCTTTTTTGCAGGCGTTCAGTTCGCCGGGCTCGCATGTCATCGGCCAGGTCAATGGCTGGTTGGGCCCATGATTCTCCGGTGGTCACGGGGAGCGTTTTTGAGGCTCCTTGCTGAATAGTATGAGTCAACTCATGGGCCAGCAACAGTTTCCCTTCGGTCGTGGCGGGGTTATATTTCCCCTGCGCAAAATAGATGTCGTTTCGTACCGTGAAGGCCTGGGACTGAAAGTTTTTACTTAAGTCAGCAGCCTGCGAACCGGTATGGAGGCGCACTCTGCTGAAGTCAGCCCCAAATCCCTTTTCCATGGTTTGAAGAAAGGTGTCAGGAAGCGGATTTCCCAGACCCCGATTAGCCCGCAGGCTTTTTTCGATGGCTGGTAAGATTTGCACAGGACCGCCGCCAAGACTTTTCGCCTGAGCCGGTTCCTCTCTTTCCTCCCTTTTTTGAACCGGTTCTTCCTCATCATCCCAGCGCGGTGCGGATCCGGGCTGGGGCAGGGTCTCTTCGGCGGAATTTTTTGCTTGCCGGGGGAATTTCTCTGTTGCAACTTGCCGTGGCACGAAAGGGGTGACACTTTCAGCCAGCGGTTTAAGCTGAATTTTCCCTTCCTCTTCGGGAGGGCAGCATTGCTTCCAGGTCTTTTCAGTGGGCCTGACGACCCGTTCGGCCATCATATCCGCTTCCCGCTCGTGCTGGTCAGATTGCTGGCCAGTATTTAACCTGGCCTGGACGGCTGGGGCGGCAGTTGGCATTTGCGGGGCGAAAAAATGACCTTCAGACGCGGCCTTGCTAAAAAAGGGCTGGGAGACCACCCTCGATGCTGTAGCCGAAGAGGAGGATGTGGATTTTTCCGCGCTGGCTTTCATAACTAAAAAATAGAATGTGGGCTATTGTTATCGGTCATGGGCTACGGAATACTTCTTTACCGCCAATCCACCCTGAGCAGGTATTCCATCCAGGGGAGCTTGATCATTGCAATACCCCAGGGCAACTGGTCAAGAAGGATGTCGAAGGCATTGGTCTCGATTTGCAGAAACCAGTCGCCGCCAGCCCGGCGAGATACTTTACCGGGGCGGAGCAGAAAAGTTCCCCGAAGGCCGTCGGGGGAAGTGTTACGCAAAGCCCCCCAGTGACGGACGACGGCCTGGAGCAGGGCAGCGGCCTCCTCCAACTCAAGACTGGTCAGTTCCAGATCGGTCTCGACCGGAGTGGATAAGGGGATATTACACAGGATTTTCGGCAGTACGAGTTCATATTCCGGGCGCGGGTCTGGCCAGTGGTCAAAAAATGCAGCAAGCACAAAGCCCGATCAGGTTGCAGGAGTTTATCAGTGGCCGCGAGGCCCAAGGCCGCAAAGAATTGGGGGAGAAAAGGGTGTAACAGCACTAGGCCGGCATTGTCAATATAGATACCCTCCCGGGCATCGGGATGTTTGCCGCCGATGACAGGGGTTTTAAGTTCCCGGGCTTCCCGGACCAGATGCTCGGCGATAATGGTTTTACTGAGGGCGACCTTGGCAAACATCGTCTCCCACAGGGGATGGGCAATTAGAACGTCTTGGCTCGCGGGCGACAGCAGAGACAGCAGGGTTTCCAGGAACCCTGAAGAGAATTGCTGGACTAAGCGCCTCCGGACCACGGGATCGGATAACGCCCGCAGCACCGTATCGTTGTCCGGTAGAGGTTTAAGTCCTACTTGTGCCGCTTCCTGCCAGGAATCGAGGATAACCTGCTCCAGGGTGCGCCCGGCCGGCAGCCGGAATGACCAGGGCAGGCTGCCGGTTTGCAAAAAATAGAGAAATGCTTCCTGAAGGACGTGCTGAGCAGTTTTTTGTTGTACATCGTGGGAAATACCAACTACGGTTCTTGGGGAGAGGTATTCCCTGAGTAATTTTTTCAGGGTCTGGGCCACCTTTTCGGCCAGGTCATACTCCAACCGATCGAGGGACAAGGTGCCGGCGTCTATTTCCAGCCGTTCAATACAGAGGTGCCCGGCCGGCGGGGCACAATCTTCCAGGACCCGCTCGAGGGCAGGCAGCAGCCAATCCCGGCACAAGTCCGGCAGGCGGCGGTGCACGGCCAATCCGTCAGATTCGGTGCCATACACCTCGACGTCGAGGTAGTGCTGCCGGATGATATGGGTCACGGTGAAATATTTCCCTGGCCAACGCTGAAACAGCCATCTTTAGTAATAGCAGTGAGTCTGACCGGATCAGCCGGTTTCTGCAATTGTGCCTGCACCTTTTGACCCTCATAAAAGGGTTCATTCGGCAAAGCCGCAGGAACGTCCCAGACCCAGGCAACAATATCATTTGGGGAAATGCCGCTTACCCCGCCGGCAAATTGGAACAGGTTTTCCTGAAGCCGCTCAATTTTAACAGCAGTTCTAAAATCGGGACCTTTACAAATTTTCTGGTAACCGGTGTTCAGGCATTGATTGCGCTCCTGACAATCAAAGGCCGGCACCCGCGTTTCTTTATTGTCCAACCTCCGGTTGATGAAAATTGCGCCATTGAATGAAGCTTCGTTAGTATAGCGCATCGTCAGGCTAAAGGCCGGTGTTGGCTTCGCATAGGAGAAGTTGAACGAAAGAGTGAAGGTTTCGCAGACAAAGTACTCTATCCTAAGAAGGGCAAAGGGGTCGGATGCGGCAGGCTCGTAAGAAAGTACCAGACGATTACTGCCCAGTTCTGCCCCGAACTTGGCGATAAGGGCCTGGTTCATTGCTTCATTCAATAATTTGACCGCACCACCAACGGCATTATGGAAATCTCCGTTAAGTTGACTTTCCGTTAACTGCAATAATGTATTAGAGTTAGACAACGGAATATTTTCCCCGTTAAACTGGAAAAGAATCTCGCTTTCCTGCTTATACCCCCGGTAAAGTGCTTCTGTCCCGGCAACCGGTGGCTGCAGCCACAAGCGGTAGGCACAGCGTCGGGACTGGCCGTCACAAGGGAGCTTACAGGGAGCGGTAACAGTGTGCTGGAATGCTTTTGAGGTTTTGCAGCCGGCGCTATCATTGATCTCGGTGGTAATCGAACCGCCGCTTGCCACCGGCGGGCTGGTATAGGTAGGGCCAGATACCGTCCCAGACGGGTTGAAGGTATAGGGACCGGTGCCGCCCAAAATAACAAAGCTGACTGTGTAGGTCGAGGCCGCCACATCGTCGGTGTAAGTTTCTGGCCCGATGGTAAGCGGGAGCGGCACAGTCAGCGACTGCAACTCCGACTCGGTGCCGACGCTGTCGCGAATCTTGAGCGAATGGTCACCCGGGGTAAGTTCAATGACCCCAGCCAGTGCTTTAAAGGGTTGCTGATCAAGCTGATAAAAGAACGGCTGGGTGCCGCTCAAGGGGGTCAGTGTAACTTCAGCGGTACCCTTGCCCGAGTCGGTGCAACCAAGTTTAACAGCCAGTCCCAGGGGGGGGACAGGCAGAGCAAACTGGATCGGCGGACAGTCGGAACAGCATAGATAGGGCAGGAAAAAGTCGGCGATGATCGTGCCGTCGTTAAGATCAGCAACCGTTTTTTGGATGATTTCTGCGGCCGGATTGTCTTTCAAAGGCGGTGGGGCGCCGAGGGGAGGAACCGACAGCCCACTGAATTCGGGGATCTTGTCGGTAATAGTATTCATCAGGACACGAACATCCTGATCTTCCTTTAATAATGGATTGGCGGTGAGACGTTTGAAGGCAGCCTCCATGGCAGCCTGAGTTATCCCAACCCTGCTGAAAGAGGTCGAGGCAGGGAGCCTTCCCGGAGTAGCAATCAGACCAGAACCGGATGGGGCCGGCTTCGGTTTTGGAGTACTGTGATACAGAATGATAAAAGTACCGCCCAGGGGCACACCGGCTTTATGCTGCAGGCCCGGATGTTTTTGCTGGAAAAAACTGAGGAACTGGTTTTGCTTAACCTCATTGAGGCGACGGTACGAACTCTTCGTGAAGGGCCTTGATGGGCTCAAGCTTGCAAGCAAAAAGCACCTGATCGAAGTGGTCGATCAAGTCTTCCTGGGGAATAAATGGCTTCAGTTGATCGGATATTTTAGAAACCGCATCACTCCGGAAAAACCGGATAAGGCCGAGTAAGTCTTCGTATTTATTTTTAAAGTCGGCATAGGTGAGGGTGTCTAAGCTATCGGTTAAGACTTCGGAGAGTTTGGTCAGATAATAGATAGAGACGACAGGCGCAAAATTCGCTTCCGGCAGGCCAGTAGTACCGGTAAACAGCAGACAATAGACGTTGAGGACGGCGTTGGCGTCTATCTTGTCCTGATCAATATCGATATAAGGCCTTGTCTGGAAAGCAGTTAAGTATTTTTCATACCAGGCCCCCAACGTGCCAACCTTGTGGCGAAAATTAGGGGCATATTTTTTCAACAAAGGATGTTGGGGGGTTCCACCGGCTAACTCCGAGCCTGCTATGGGAAGGTCATACAAATACATCGTGCCTTCGCACAAGGAGGAGAGGAGTTCTTCCCGCAGGGTATCGAACAGCGTTTCCAAATCCTGGAACCGGCACGTCTCTTTGCTCAGATCCACGGTTGGGGTTTTCATCGAAAGCACCGGTACGCAGGGCAATGACTTCAATGGGCAGGCGGTAATTGGTCTTATAAAGGTAGGAGAGTTTTCAGAACGCTTCGATATAGTCTTTACCCAAGTGTCCTTCGATGCGCAGAAAATTGTAAGACTCTAAATCGTAACTGAGAGCGTTGGGTGACGAAAGCAGGTGCAGTCGTGGCGTATATTCGTCGGAGCGGTAACTTAAATTTTGATTGGCCCGATTCTGACGATTTTTTTCGACATTCCAGAGATGGTACAGAGGTGGTACCGAGTCTGAAGATAATAATACGGAATCGCCTTGTCGGACAGCGGCACCATCGCCCAAGTGGCTTGGCGTGAGGCGAATCTGCTCGTCTGTTTTAGAACCGCTGGACTGACTTGGGCAGGGAGGGATCATCTGTAAAAACAGGACGATCATCTCCACGAGACGCTGGAATAATTGCTCGAGTTCCTTGGTGCGGCCTCTTCACAACCCCAGCCGGTGAAGCCTGGAACTGTTGCCGATAGATACCGGGTTTGGTTTCGGAACCTCGGAAACAAGAGACCCACCTCAAGTGGCGCGGAAACAGGCCCGCCGGGGGGCACGCAGGCGCACAACAGCTCCACACCTTGCCGGCAAAACTCCTTATAGGCTTTGATAATGTCGTCGAAAAAGTCGTAATAGTAGGCTAAAAATCTGACTTGGGCAGTATTCTGTCGGCACGGAATCCAAGAAGCCGAATTTCGTATGAAATCGGCGAAAGGATCATTGGGATACGATTTCCTGCACCAACGGTTTGAAGGCCTCGTAAGCGGCTGAAAGGGCCTCGCCGATGGTTTGAACGCAAGTTTATGAAGGGAAAAACCGCGCGGAAAGGCCGCCAATACTTCATTCGAGGTGATGGGAGCTGGTATTCGGGACATCATAACGGGGCAAGCGCAGATCGGCTAAGTTTAACTGAGCCAATAAGGCCTTTTCAAGGTCGGTGGCGGAGAGTTGGTCGGTAAGGCATTTGCCGCGGCAATGATTCTATTCGAGGTCGGTTCTGTTCTATTAACAGACGCCGCACGGTGGCGGTCACCTCCGACCCCTTGTCGTTGCAGTCGTTGGGGCTGCAATTGCGCAACCCTTCCTTTTTCAATTCGTAAAACAACAGCACCGCTTTATCATTCAGAAAATTTGACGGGAGTTCCCAACGGTGTCGTCTCCGGCTCGCCCGCCGGAAACAGTCTCCCACAGAGGATACTGCGGTTTGTTTTCGTGCCGACTTGTCCTTGAATGGCGGATAATCGAGATCACTCGGTAGGTTGTAGTCACGGTACGACACCAAGGTCAGGTCTTCCGGCTCCACGATGAGATAGCCCTCCGACGTGACGCCGCAGCCTTTGGAAAGGTGTATGGTCGCTGCAGCTTCTGCCGGAACTTCGAAGCGAATCTCCAAGCCACAGACGATGCCGATGCCGATGAGATTGGCGCGTGTCAGACGTTCCTGCTCGTCCAAATAATCGAAGACCTGATTCAGATGCGAGTTGGAAAGTACCTGATTTGCCTCGAAGATCGGATACTTACTTTGTGTAGGTTCCATCGTTCAGCACCTTTATAAGTTTCCTAAAGCCGTTTTTCCCAGGCGTACCGGGTTTTGATCACTGCCTTCGTCGCAATCGTGCAAGGTAGCGACAGGGTAAGTGCTGCGTCAATTTGCTGAGCAGATTCACGACAATCCAAAGACGGTAAGAGACTTCCTTGTATGTCTTTGTAACGGTCTTTCAACAGAGCCTTTAATTTTGCAGCAGTGCCGGGTTTGAAAGTAAAGCCGGGGCAGAGCGGTGCAAGGTCAACCGAGGCAGGAGTAAAAGCAGTGAGATTGTTTAGGGCTTGCCCGCTGTAAAATTGGCTCTCCATCCAGTGGTAAAAGTCCATCCCATAATTCGTCACAATGGCGGCGGCGCATCGGCACAATTCGTCCTTTGGGGATTTGTCCGTACTCCGTGATCGTCTCCACGTGGCTTGAAAGGATGGCTTCGACGCGTTCCTGCAAGCGTTCTTCGTCCAGTCGAAACGGCGTTGGCCTCCAACCATTGGCACCAGGCCGCTTCGAATCGTTCAAACTGCCAGCCGTAGAGAGCGATATGGTGGAAATATGAAACCAGCATTGTCTGAATTGTTGCGCCCAAAGTGGCGTCTAAGACAATGGAGCAAGAAATGCCGGCTGAGAGTTACCTTCGTACTAAATTCCTGCTTCAAGGCTGCTTCCAGGGCATCGGGGTGAAAATAGACTAAGGTTTTATCTTCGTACCAGTCTTCGAAAACCGAACTGTAAATAAATAAATTGCCGCAGCGCAATCGCAGGCTTCGGTATCCGAGGGCCTGTCACCGCCTCGCGGTAAGACCCTGCGTTGTCAATAAGGACGCCAAGTCGCTGATAACCGGGTCACAGGGGTTTGCAATAAAGCCGTCATTACCCACCCAGCAGATCTTGCCGAGGAGGTGCGACGGTGTTTCCTGACGGATGGTGCGTTCGGCAAAGTCCCGCATGTCTATGTTCGTATTGAATGGTGAGGTCCAGCCCGGCATGACGAAGGTCAGTCGGAAAGAATAGGGGTCTTCGTCGCCGCAGGTTTTGCAGGCACCATCCGAGCAGGCGGGGTAAAGGGCATCGCCGGGGAATTTGGGCCGCAGCAACAGGTGTTCCACGACAATAGCGCGCTCATTGCTGCTCCAGGTTAACAATTCGTCTTTGAAGGCTTGAGCATCAGCCTGCCGGGGAAATAATTCCGGATGTCGGCCCAGAGGGTCGCCGTTGCCATCTTTGAGTTTGAGCCGGAACCGGCCGTCCTCCATGGCAATTTGGTAAGCATCGGCCCGGACCATTTGCTTTAAGAGGTTGCGCAGAGATAGAGACCTGACATTATCCGGACTGCTGGAAATTACAGTGATATCTCCTTGTAGCCAGTCATGGTGGTGGCGATCTTGTAGGTGAAAGGTCACCTTATAGCGACCGGCTCCCAAAGCAGTCACGACGTCGGAAACAAAAGTTAGGTCGGGATATCCCAAGAGGAGACTGAGACGTTTCTTCAGGCCGGAGAAATTGCCCGGGGAACAGGGATTCTCCCTGTAATTAAAGGCCTTACCCCGGTCGTGACTGATCAGCGGATAGGCTTTGCAAGGAACGAAATCTTATCGTCAATCAACCGGCTCGAGCGCTACCTGTTGGCCCTGCAGATTGGTAAGCAGGAGCGCGTATTCGCCGAATTGTTCGCCAAACCGGGCCATGATGTGGTTCAGGAAACGATTGCGGCGTTCGTGAAATTCCGGCAAGGTTTCCGTCATGGCGTCGAGCTCAGTCATGTTGAGGCCATCGATCATATCCGTGTAACCCTGAATAAGCGCGTCGCTAAACTCCCGGACAAAATACGTACGTCGCGATGCCGGGATCGAGCGAGAATAAATCCGCCGTGTGAGCTACCTGCGCGAAGGCGTTGCCGAGGAGTTGCTCGAAAACCATGAGGTATGCTTTTAACTGCTTTGCTTGTGCCTGGCGCTCGTTGGACGCATGAGAGGGCAGTCCGTCGGGGCCAATGCCGTAGGTTAAAGGAAAACTATATTGCACCGGAAAATAATCTTCCGGGCTACGGAAGGTCCCCGCCGGAATGGGTAAGTCATTGGCGCACTCTTGATTTTCGGGCGTTCGGCCTCGCCGCGCAATTGGGTGAGCGTATCGTAGGCTTCATCCATGCGGGGCGTGAAGGGCAGTCCGTTTTTGAAGAACAGGAACCGGGACTGGTTGTGATAAAGCCGGGGTTGGTGCACCGGGGTGACAAACAGGAGCCACGACGCACTGATTTTATCGGGATCGAACAAAGGGTTGTCGTTATTCCAGGTAGGGTCGGCGGCGCCCTTGATGACATTGCCCTCGGAGTCATATTTGGAAAGCAACAGGTCGTTGACCGCGACAACACCTTCAATATCCATCAGCCGATTGATGATATCCGACGTGCGCAGCACGGTCCTTAACCCGGCAGCCTCCAGTTCTTTGGCTTTGATAAAACCGTTCTTCAACTTCGGGCCGTTGAAAATATCCTCCACAGGAACGTCGGCAGCCATCAATTCCTGCAAGGTGTAAAACGGCACGGGCGGGTTGAAATACTGCTCAATCTCAAACCAAATTCGTGCCTGAACCCGCTCGATGTCAGCATCGGGCGCTACTTCCACATCGGCGCAGACGGCGACGTCTTCCACATCCACGACTCGTACGCGGCAATAGTCTTCGTCGAGATTTCGATGTTGGCGTAGGAATTTTTTGGCCTCTGCTACAGCGTGCTCCACTTTGAGCAGTTTGTTGCGGTAACGCTGGAGGAAGCCTGCAGACGTTTTGTCCTCGAGGATGGTCTGCAAGCCCTCGACCGTTGCCTTACTCTTGACGAAATTATCGCCGAACACGCGTAGCGCCGCATTTTCAATGGTTATGGTTTCCCCACCGGGCAGGAGCTCGATTTCAAAACTGGCATAAAAAACCTGGCGCCAATGGTCCCGCAAGTATTGGTTACGCCCGGCTTCGTCCAATCCGGGTCCGTCAGGACATCGTACGTTTTGGTCGCTCCAAACCTGGACAACTTTATGTTGAAAGAGCCCCGCTTTCCAGGAAACAGTTTCCACTCATCCCACATCTCAAGCCCCCATTCCGGGAACCGCAGCTCCATCTTGACCGAGTGCGGCTTACCGTCATTATCAACCAGATCATAGCTGTGTTCGATTTTTCGGTCGTTCAGGTCGCCCAATTCCGGGTCGGATTCGAGCTCGAGGAGGACTTCATACAAGCCGAGCGGCTCGACTTTTTTGGATTGCAGGAGCGGGATTGGCTGGTTTTTGGTACGAAAGGATCAATTGGTCCTTCTCGCACCAGGCGTAGTAGTGCAGGTCGCAGGCGCATGCTTTACAAAAAACCCAGGCATTGCGCACCATGTCGAGGTCAATGAGCAGGCGGCGGAAATCGTCGGGTGTCCAGGGATTTACGGTTAGAATATCCCTGGCCGTAAAAAATGGCTGGTTCGGGAAAGGTTGGTTCGGATCCGTCGAAGGCTTGGCGGGCGCCAGAATGTCTTTGATATCCCACCCCGTGCGGTAGGCGAGGTCGGTGATGGCATAACAAAGCGCTTCGAGGATGGTGATCCCCGGGTCGTGGGTGTTGTAATCCGTCCACAGGCGGCTGCCCATCTGTTCGATGAAGCCGATTCCTTCCCGGCGGAGGCGGTAGTAGTCCTCGGCAGGTTTCAGCGCAGGCTGTTTCGGTATGGTTACGGGGTGCTGGCTCATGCTTCACACGGGCATTTCTCGCCGGGCGTTGCTGCCTCAGCGGGTTTAATAGCGACGATAGTATGTTTCTTGGCGGCAGGAAACCAGGATGGACACGGCCTTCGAGCCTTCCACCTCATTCTTTTCGACCGTTTGCTGTTCATTAGCGTCGTCCAGGAAGGTGTGGAATAGTTGAAAATCCGTCACGTAATCCACATAAGGCTGTTCTTCCACAAAGTTAATCAACACCGATTTATAGATCTTCCCGCCGAAAGACGGACTGCCGCCGCCGGGAAAGGCCCAGGGCGAAAGGAAACGGGTAATAGCTTCCTCCAATTTTTCAGATAGAAGCTTTCGTCCCGGCCGTCCGATAGCCGGACTTTGAAAGCCACCCGGACCTCTTCAAACTAAGGGATTTTTAACATGCAGTTTGACAAAACAGGAAAGCCGCCGGCTCAGAAAAGCACTGATGTTCGTCCAACAATCCCAGGCTCGTGTAGGGTTGTAAGGGATCGCGTTGGTTATGAGATTGCTGGTTCGGAATGGTGACGACAGTGACGTGGCCAGAGGCCAGTTCCCGATAAATTCCCTCCGCCTGGGTTCGTAATGCGTGTGGTTGAGGCATTTAACCTGGTAAATTTGAGGGAAAGCCTCCAGAACCAGCCGCTCGTAGTCCCACAAGGCGATGGCCCGGTCCTTGTGGCGCAGCCGTTCGCTGACACGGGTATAAAAGGCCGTGGAGGCTTCCTGTCCCCGCCCGCCAAAGGTCGCGAAAGGTTGAGTAATTTTTTTGACTGCGGCGTCGGGTTGGTCAAGCTTACTGATCGTGCCGGACGGCAGCACTTTGGCGGAGAACGCCGGGTCGTTGCCTTTGTCGGTGAAAGTGGCCTGCCAGGGCCTGGGCGGCGACCTGCTGCAGTCGGCACACGGCATCGCTTTCAGAGGTCACCGCCGCCCGTATCCAGTGCATCCCGGAGGGCAAGAGGGTATTGCTGGCGGTCGCCTCCCGGGGTATGGCGAAGGTGATGATGCCGGAGTTAAGCAGCCCACCGGTTCGGTCTGCCACCTCATTGGAGGCAAACGATAGCCATTCGTTGCCGCCCAGGTAACTCCAATGAAGATGCGGGTCTGGTTTTTTTGATCAAGGATTGGCGGTGCCGTCGGCCACCTGAAAGAGCAGCGCGAGGTTTTGGGGGGCTTGAGGCCCGCTGATCCGATGTAAAATTCGGCGTTCGCCTTCTGGTCGGCATTATCACGCAGAAAATCGAACTTGGGGAGGAGATAAACCTTCCTGGCGAATTGAGCGCACGGGTGGTGCTCGGCCTGGCCAAATGGGCGCCAGATGGAAAAAACGGGCCTGGCGAGTGTTTAAAACCAGCGGGCGAGGTAGAACTCAGGGTTATGGTTTGCGAAGCGCTATAGTTCATTGGGAGTGCCACTGTATAGTCGGCCCGACCGGAGGGGGCCCTGGCGCTTTGGTTGTATCAGCATCTTTTCGTAGGTATTTAAGCAGATAGGTTTGATATTCGCTCTGCCCAAAATCCCCGGTTAACCTGAGGCGGATAAAACCATTTCGGGAAGCTGTATGATAGAAATCATTCGGGGCGAAATCCGGCTGGTCGACGACGGGATAATCTAAATTTGTCGTTAAGGGATAATAGGTTGAATCCACATCGATTGCATTGGTATGCGAAGAAAGCCATTGCCCACCTTTGAGAAAATCAATATTGACCTGAGGAGGGGTTGAATAGGGTGCAGGAGCAGCCAACCAATCCACATTAACCGATGCAGAAACAAGGGATTTTTGAAAAATCTCTCTCGAGCCAATTACCAGGGCATTATTCGCCATCGGCGAGGCGCCGTAAGGCTGGAAGGGCTTGGAAGTATCCACTGGGCCAAAATCATTGGCAACAGCCAGGGTTTTTAAATTAAAAACGTAAGTCTCTAATAAGATGTTGGTAATTATTACGTCCTGCAAGGCCTCATAGGCGTAGTGAGCCGTTGCTTCGTGTTTCAATTTAACCAACAGTATTGGTAAATCAGTGTCAAAAGCATAGTCGTGCGTTTTCTGCAGGTAAGGCGTAATGGGGGCGTCACTGCCGGCAACTTCGAGGAATAACACGAAGGTATTGGCCGAAATTGGCAGAAACAATGATGGTGATTTTTCAAACCACCCTTCTGCCGAGGTCACCAAGCAGGTAATTTTGTCAGCAAGGTTGTTAAAAATGGTGCCGGCATAGCCGGTTACATGTATCCAGGCCACAATATAGCGTGACCCCTCCGCCATGAGCAGGTGATGTGAAGCCACCGCAAAACCGATCTGAGCGGTCGGCATGTTGATTTCCGACAGTTGCCCATCCTGATAGATTTTATTGTGAAAGGGATGCCAGGATTGATCGGCCGAGGTCAGGGGTGCACCCAGCCCGTCGTCGGAATTGGCGACTAGGGGAGGCGTATAACCTGCCTTGATGAATATTAGTGGGCGAAGTGAGTCCCACTTTCTCCTCCCCTTGCCGATAGACCGCTTGCAGGGCTGCGACTTTGGACTGATTGGCCACCAGATCCCGGTCATTGGCAAAAAAAGCCTCCAGACCCGTGTCGTCTTTTCCGGCTCTGAAGAGTCCACCGGCTTTAATAAGGTGGGTTGGGGCCTGTTTGGCCAATTCCACCAACAGATGCGCCTTGCCGGGGAGGGCGGCTTTTTCTTTAAGTTGGAGGATTTCGCGGTAATAAAAGTCCAAATGGCGCGCCGTAAGGGCATTCAATTCCGTCCGGGCGTAAACAAACAGGCGCAGAAAGGCCAGGAATAAGGCATAATGCGGTTCGTGGTGGTCATAGGCCGTAAACGTCGCTTCCAGGGCCAGTTTGGCCTCACTGACGGTTTTGGCGTAGACCTTGAGGAATTGGTCGAGTATCGAAGTGAAAAGATTGTGGGTGGCGATGTGATTGGCGAATTCGAAAACAGTCGCCCCTGGGAGTATCCCGTAAACGGAAGCATCACCGGCAATATTGGTGTAATAGGTCGCCCAATCCGCGCCCCCGGTCCAGGCCGTCGATAGGTTGGCATGGGCCAGGGCAGAAAATTTCTCGGCCGCCTTGCCTAAGATGTCGAGGGGGGCCGCCTTTTCGGAGCTGCTGTCATTGATCGGCCTTGGCGTCAGGGTGTTGCCGCCCTTGTAATAGGCAATAAGTCGCCGGAGCGCCGGTGCCAGTTGCCTTTGTACCAGGTTTTGCACTAAGTCTTTGAGGGAAATCTCGGCGGGAAGTGTTTCCAGCAACTGGTTCAGGTGGATGGCCAGCGTGGCGCTACAACTGAAGAGATAATCCAGGTGGTCCCGCAGGCCTGCCTCATCTCCATCGTTCTGGCGATCGTTCAGAAAATTAGCATACTCTCGAACCTGCTGGCGGTAATACTCCACATCCGCCACTGCCGCGACCGCCACCAGCACCGAAACATCGTCGCTGAAAAAAGGCTGCCAATCGCCGGCTGCGACGTTTTGCAGATTATAATATTTCAAATACGCGGCATACGCCTGGGCAAACACCATACCGTGGGCCGAGGTACGTTCGTCCACCGGCGCCGAAACGGGTTCGAGGGCCGGGGACAGACGCTGTGCCTGGGTTGTGCCGTTGCGGACGAGTTTGAAGGCATCCGTATTTTGTTTACAGTCAGTCGGGGGCGTCATAGTTTGACCGTTTTCAGTTTTCAGTAAAATAATCTGGTAATATTTATTAGCTATATTTCTTGCTGGTTGTAGGGCAAATCGAACCTGGTATTAAACCTTATCCGGCAACAGGTTAACGGTGGTCGTGAGGTTGATGTCCGTTCCCTCCAGTTTGTAGTAGGGAAAGACAAAATTAAATCGGGAATTGGTGGATTTTACCCGATAGACGATTTCGATCAACACCACGCCTTTCAGTTCGAGGCTGTCATCCAGACGGACACTTTCCGGGTCGATACGCGGTTCATGGTACAGGATGGCAGATTCGACCTTATCGACCATGAGGGTTTTCATACGAGTATCCAAACTTTCAAAAACCAATTCCGTCAAGTTGCAGCCGTATTGCGGCAGCATGACCCTCTCCCCAGGTATGGTGCTGAGCAGTATTTCGAGGCTCGAGGCGATGTCGGCTTCCTCCTCCAGCATTTCCACGACGGGGCGGCTACGGCTGAAGGTGGGTGGAAATGACCACCCACGACCAAGGAATGTCAGGTCCATAATCTCTTACCCTCCAATCAATACAGTCAAGGTGCCGGAGGGTATGACAGCGCCACCGGCAGCGGTCAGATCTCCAACCCGGGCAGCGGGCAAGCCGCCGATCAAAACGGTGGCGGAGCCTTTGACAATGGCGTCCACTCCACAGGTGTCGCCCATTCGGGCGGCGGGCAGCCCGCCGATTAACACGGTGGGCGCCCCAGGAGGTATTATGGGGGTCGGCACTCCGAGAGTAGCGGTGCTGACAATCATATCGGTGACACGGGCGGCCGGCAGCATTTGTGTATTCTCCTAATGAATCAGTTGATTTGAACTATTCCGCCTTGGATTACGGTATTGGCGCTGCCTTTGATCGTGGTGCTGGCTCCGGAGACTTCCGCAGTGGCAGTACCACTGGCCTTAAAGGCGCTCTGGGCTTTCAGCTCCGTGTTCAGGCCTTCGATTTTGAGATCCTGGGCAGCTTTGAGGGTTAGTTCTTTGGTGCTTTCGATTGATATGCCACTGTCGTCGAGGGTTATCTTGTTGCCATTCTGGTCTGCAATGACGATACCCTTGTCTTCCTCCGAGAGGGTCAACTTGTTGCCGCCAGGGGTGTCCAGGACGATGATTTTTTTTTCGTCATCGAAGATGAAGTGCATTTTCTCACGGCTGACATAGCCCTTACGGGGGTTTTTATCCTTGGCCGCTTCCGGGGCAGGTTTGGCGCTGCTGTGGCACATTCCCAGGATAATGGGATGGCGTGGGTCACCGTCGAGAAAACCTACCACGACTTCATCGCCGATTTCAGGCCGGAAAAAGGTGCCGCGTTCTTTGCCGGCATCCAAGGTGGCGAGACGCGCCCAGAGACCTTCTTCGGCCGTACTGACCAACGGCATTCGCACTTTGAGGCGATCCTCGCCGTCGGGGTCATTCTCCAGCACCGTGACCACCCCGATTTGCAGGCCGTTTACCGCCGGGAGCAAACCTTCGGCGGGCAGGGGGCGCAGGTTATAGGTCTCGGCAAACAGTTCCGGGTTTAAGCCTAATTGCACATCCGTTTCCCAATTGCCGTGGGCCACCGTGTGGCGCACCCCGGACACGTATATTTTTCCCTCAAAACGCTCGCCGATGCCGGTTAATTCCAGGACATTCCCGGGCAGCACCCCGGCAAAGCCCTGAAATTTAGCTCGGCCACGCACCTTTGCCAGTCGCTCTTTCAGGAGCCGACCGTCGGCCCAGGTCTGCAGTTCAGGTTCACCGAGTTTTCCCCCATGCCTGATCTCATGGGCATCGCCCCCGATGATCTCGGCCAGATCAGCGGGGGAAAGATTACCGCTGGTTGTGACCGAGGGCTCTTGGGCTTCCACTTTCACCACTTCCTGATCGGTGGCATTCCAACTGCTGGCTTTGATGCCTTTGCTTTGCCAGCGTGCATCTATTTCAGCATCTAACTCTAATAAGGTCGTACCGTAACTGACGGCGACGACCGGTTCCTCGCCGGTAACCGGCGGAGCTATGGTCACCTTCCCATCCTGCACCATGACCACGTGCCCATTGGCTTCAGCCCGGCATAAGAGGAAGTCCCAATCCGTGGCATTGTATTGGGTCACCTCTTTCATCTCGGGGGTGGTGGTTTGGACATCTTTTTGTAGTTGGTATGAGCCGATAATCTCTGTCATGATGTCGCTGTCTTTCCTATCAGTAAAATAGCGACATTTCTTGCCACTGGTCATTTTCACGGCTTCGTCCCGGCATTCCACAGTTAGCATACTGCCGTTTGGACGAATTCGGATACTCTGTTTAACCACGATCCCCTTGAATACCGAATTATTTTGGGAACGATAGCCGAGTTGAATGTCAATCTTTTTCCCGGGTATAAAATGTTCACTGTTGCTTACGGTAAAGGTTGTCTTAGAAGCTTCGCCATCACGCAGTTGAATAACGGCGACCGGAATCCGATTTAATTCACGGGTCACGGCGACCGACAGGATATGAAACTCTCCCGGGATCGCCACCCCGTCCACCAGAATAGCCGCTGTACATACATCCGGCGTGGCCGGGGTTGGAATGGTAGATCCGTTACTCACAGTTTTTTACTTGCCTTGTCAATGGGTGGAAAAATCAGATCCGTTCCCGGTTGCAGGATTCGGAAGTTGCTGAGCCTATTTTTTTTTGCCACTTCCAGATAATACTTCGGATCTCCGTAGATTTGATAGCATAGCAAGGGCAGGGTGTCGCCAGCTTTTATCTGTACGCCGTTGGGTGAGGTCGGGAGAGGTCCTATCTTCCTTTAGGACGCGTTTTTTCTCTTCGATGCTTCCTTTGAACTTGGCCTTGGCAACGGCGCGTATCGGTTGGCCATCCGAATTAAACAGTTTATAGGTGATGCCCAGTTCGGTGGCCCTGCCTTTGAATATCAGATTGCCCCAAACCAATTTCAGGTGATACGGTTCGTGTGACTCCCCCTGATATTTGGTCAGCAAATCCTTAAAATGGTTGACTTCATCAAAAATACCTTCCTTTTTGGGCAGGCCGTCGATGATGCCGGTGTTGTCGAACAAAAATTCAAAGGTAAGTTCTTCCGGCAGGATATATTCGAATTTGGCCTGGGCGCCGCTGGTGCCTTGGCCTTGACCCTCAGAGGTTTTGACCTTGTACTCGAGCGTATAAGATTCCGGATTGATAAAGGCTTCAAAACTGTCTTTCGCCTCGGCGATGCCGCCTCGTTCAGCCGCTTCGGAGGTAGCGTAAGCCAGAATCAGCATTTTCTCCAGTTTTCCGCTGACCATTAACGCTCCATTTTATTGTGCAGTATCTGCAATACCTTCTCCACGCATTCGGCTACCAGGGCATCTTTCGCCTCTTCACCATCCTGACTGCTGACACTGCCGGAAGGGGTTCGTTCTCCTGCCGGTTGCCCACTTGGGGGCGTACTAACGGAAACCCGGATATGCAGTTCTTTGATCTCGATGGGCATTGCTATCGCCGGTGCCAAAAGAATTGCTGCATTCACCCCTCACTCTGACCCTCTCGCCTCGAGGAGAGGGGGAATAGGGCACAACTTTTGGCAATCATTAAGTTTATACAAGTTACTGTTGAGACACCGACTGTCCTTTATTGAATCGTGAAATAGCGATAGGTCAGCTCCAGTGTTTCAATGACTACGGCATTTTCGTTGGCATTCAAGTCGCTGATAAGCCATTTTTTAGGAATGGCGTGAGCTACTTTCCAGGTGCGCAAAGGCTCACTTTTTTCGTTCATCAAAATAACGGTGACGTCTGCCGGCTCAAACTCCCGGTCACGGAAGGCTTTGAGGCACCACTCGATCACTGTCGGAATCGGTTAACATGCCGCGTTTTAAGCACCATATCCGTGTACCTGGTGCGCCCCGGCAGCTTATGGACAAAGCGGTTTTCGCCGCCTTCCCTGAACTCCTCCATGTCGAATTCCACCGACAGCCCGGACACCGTCTGGAAACGCACGTCGTTTTTATTACGGCTGATGCCGAATTCCACTTTATAGTAAAATCCCCAGGGTGGATAGTAGTCGGTCATAATTCACCCTGTTTAAATTTTCATTAACTTCAGGCCTTCATGGGCTATTTCGATACTCTCGATGGCTAGCTTCGTTGGCATCCGACTTAAGGTCGGGGGCCGTGATCTTTACCGGAAAGCAGCGGGTTGCCAGCCAGGCTGCCACGGGCTCATGTCTTTCGTTTAACAGCCTGATGGTCGACATCGCGTCGACCTTCCACCCGCTCGTTGGCAACTTCCTCCAGCCAGGTGTTGATAGTCGAAGTCGCCCTCGAATTTGCCGCGTTTCAGGGTAATGTTATTGTTCTTCAACATGCCTGGCATACCGATTTTACTGAAATCCTTACTGTCGCTGTGCCGGTATTCGATTTTTTCCCTCTCCATTACGAGACCCGTCACTTCCGTGAAACTGATTTTTGCGCCACCCCAATCTACCTGAAAATGGAATCGGGGTAATGGGATATTCCTGTGCCATGTGATTCTCCTTTTAATTAGTTGATCATTGCAGGGTTGATTTCTCACCGTCTCAACCTGCGATCTTACGATTCCGCCATTTTGTGGGAGAACCTGAGGATGATGAATTCAGCCGGACGGACTACAGCCATACCGATTTCGACGATCATGCGGCCTTCCAGGATGTCGAGGGCGTGTCATGGTTTTGCCGAGTCCCACCGCGACGTAAAAGGCGTGTTCGGGTTTAACGCCTTGCAGTGCGCCCTGCCGCCAGAGGACAGTGAGAAAATTCTCGATCATGGCTTGGACGCGCACCCAGGTATTGGCATCGTTGGGCTCGAAAACGAACGACTCAGTGGCTTTTTTGCGCGACTCTTCCACAAAGTTGAAGAAGCGGCGGACATTGACATAGCGCCATTCGTTGTCGTTGCCGGCAAGAGTGCGGGCGCCGCAGACCAGGGTACCTTTGCCGGTGAAGCTGCGGATGGCATTGATGGACTTGCCACTGCCGGGATCCACATTGAGGGCATCGAGTTCCGAACGGGAAAAAGTGTAGGCAGGTCCGATAATGCCGGTGATGCTAACATTGGCTGGCGCTTTCCACACACCCCGGATGCGGTCGACATAGGCGTAGATCCCGGCCACGGCCCCTGAAGGGGGCATGCTGGTATTGGTATTCTGGATGCCGGTGATGATGGTTTTATACAGCGGGAAAGATTCCAACAGCCCATTGTGTTTTTGTTGTTCTAATTCCTGAGCGGCGCCCACCACACTGCCCAGCCAGACGCCGTTAATCGTATCGAACAGGTCCCGGAGGCGAGGCAGCATACTATCCATTTTATCAGCATCGGTAGCACCGGTTATGACATTGGAGTCTGCCGGGGCGTTGGCCCCAAAAATGGTGTCCCACTGGGCTGCGGCGGGCGGTGTCGCCGCATATTGGGCGGTATAAGGACCCACCTTGCTATCAAGTTCTTTGTCATGACTGATCAGGGTTTGGTAAACTCCCTTAAGAGTGGAAGTAATCAGGTTTTGCAGATCAGCTTTTATCTTGGCATTGCTGACTGCGCCGGCACCGGCGCCGACCAGGACGTCCAGTTTTCTCGCGACTTCGAACATACGGTTCACGAGGGCCATAAAATTGGCAGCCGTTTTACCGGCCAGGTAAGCGCCTTCCAGCGTGGTGAATTTGTCTCTCAAAGTCGCCTGCGGGTTGGCCAGGTTATCGGTAGCGTCATTTATTTCGTCAACATCCGCCATGACCTGTTCGTATTCCGTGATCAGTGCCTTGATGGCTGCATCATTTGTCAGGTCGGTCAGCTTGAATTGGGTTGTGCCCTTAAAGATGATATCTTTAAAATTACGATATTGAATATTCTTCGGAAAATTGACATTCAGCCAGGGGGAGTAGGCCATGCCGTATTTCAGACTGTTGATACCCGTCCCCGAACGAAAATCTGCGCCATTGGGATCGGCTGCCTTAATATGAAACAGACCGACCCGGTCCTGTAATGCTTCGCATTGGCTCAAGGCAGCAGTATAGACGTCATAAAAATCAGTGCCGGCGGTAAGCAGGGAATTGTCGGGAAAGACGAGAATGGTGGGTTCGTCAAATTTTTTCAGGGCGTCGATCCCTTTGCCGGTGTCGATGAAATCACCTTTCACTTTGCCGGCAGATTTATAAGCGCCGGTGGAAACGATGTAACAGTCGCCCCCGCCGTTGGCATAAAAAAGCCGCAGGCTGTCATACATATAAAAAACATTAACGATGTCTGCCGATTTGAAGTTGTTACCGTCGTCCAGGATTACCTTGCTAACGGCTGGGGCGGCCCCCGTCCCGTAGTAGAGTTCATACTCGGCAATGGAACCGATCTTGGTGGGGACATGCAGCAGGTCGCCCGGCTTGATATTATCGGCCTTTTGCGTGTACCCGAGAAAAGCTGGGATAGCCGTTTCCACCGGGGCGATGGATGGAGGAAACTTTACGATTTCCTCGATGTAAACCCCCGGCATTTTATACAGTGGTGCCATAGCTTTTTACCCCCTTTGGTATTTGACCATGAAAAGGTTAAACAAAGATTTCTGAGACGAGCTTGGTTATTTTACCACCGCTTCATCTCAGACTTGACCAGATCTGCCGAAGGTTTCTGCTTGGTGCCGGCGTTGCCGAAATGGGTTAAGGGAAGTGGTGTTGCTTCGGTTGAAACCACGGCCCCGGTGTTCTTATTGAGGTAACGCCAAACCGTGGCGCGGTTTTTAAAGCGGACTTGAAAAACCGGATAAGGCGTTTTGGCGTGACCATGGCTGTCGATAAAACTGAAATCGTCGTCATCCGGCCGTACCGCCCCTAGTTGTATGAGCGCAAAGACGTTGTCGGAAATATCATCTGCCAACAGAATTCCCCGTGGCGGCGCACCCACGAGGCCGGCAGGAGGAACGATGGCCGGGACGTCGCCCTGGTGGACAAAGACCGGCAGATTGGCGACCTGGGCATTTAGTTGCTGCAGGGTAGCATTAGGCTGATCGCTGGTCAATTGCATGAGCGAGCTGCCCACGTGAACCAGCGATTCCACTTTGTCGTCAGCGGCAAGGGCCGGAATTTCTTTGGACAGATAGAGAACCTTGTTGCCCCCGACCACCCTGGCTGCCCCCGTCTGGTTGGTCAAAACCGGGACATTTTCTTTGTAACGGTAGGTTTTTCTGGCAGGCAGATAGTAGATTTCGTAAATCGACTGCGGCCGCAGCGTCAGGGCCGTGTAGTGCACCGCAGACAGATTCGACACGGTTACCATAAACTCGAACACCACCGAAGCCGGGATTGCAACTGTTTCCGGCACAGCCACCAGGCAACCCAACGCCGTATTTTTATACACCCAACCCAAACCATTGAGGGCCCGTGAAGTAGTCCCGGTGGGCGTTAAAGTCAGAAAAGGGCGCCTGTCGTAAGACAGCAAGCGTGAATCTTTTTTTGCCTGGTCCGCTATCAGATCGAACATCGTAGCGCCTTCATCTAACCAATAATGGTGCAAAAGGCGTATTTCAAACAAGCGCTTGTAGACGTTGCTGATAGATTCTGCCATGTTGCTGTATTACCCGGTCTTATGTGAAAAATTGCTGACAACTTCTGTAATCAGCCCGCCTTCGCGGTCGGCGGCTTTGAACTTCAGGTCGAGCAGCCTCATGATGTATAAAACAAATGGGTATTGTTTTCCTCCCAGCGTGCCCCACAGATGGTTGCTTTCCTCGAGGGTGGGGGAATATAAGTCGAAAATAAATTTAAACGATTCTAATTGATCGAGCGGTTGAATAGGCACCGCCGAGGTCGTGATAGACTCCGGGGCCACATTCTCTGGGGTAAGAACATTATTAAATTGGAAAAAACGGATGGCTCGCGACAGCACCAATAAGGCATTGGAGTAATCAGTATGAGTGGCTGCCAGGAGAATCAGAAAATTGATAAAGACAGGCGGGTTTTCATACGTAACTTTGAGGGTTGATTCATTCGGGAAACGATTTGGCAGGTTCTTCAGGGCTTTTTCTTCCTTGATATTAACCATGGAGAGATAAAGCAGGTTTCTCTGCAGACCATTGCTGCCCGCACCAGCAACAAATCCTTCGGCCAGGTTTCCCAAGTCCACCTGCGGGAGTTGAGATTGATAGGTATCATGGAGATGCCGGTTCAACTCGTTCATGACAATCGTCAAGGCATGTGAAATCATCTGAGGCCCCGGATTAAACCTTGATTAGCTCGAGGTAAGAGCGTTTCCTATCACTTATGGTCTAACATTATCCAATGACGATCTTTGCGAATTAATTCATCCTGCTGCGGTCTGGAGGCGGTTTGCCCTTCTGGGTTAATGGGTTCGAGGCACGGCCACGTAAAGGCTCTGATTCCGTCATGATCCTTGCTGTACCGGTGTTGGTTGGAAGCAATGCGTTCGTTCACCCCCGATTTTGGGGGGCTGTCCTTGCTCTTCTTGGCTCAAGCTAATTTAAATGACTCATTAATAAACTACCTATCATTAATATCATTCTATAATAAATTTTTCAATTATAATTTAATATATTATAACAAAAATATAGAAATTCAAATTAGGTTATAGTTAATGAAGATCTATTCCTATGGTCGGAAAATTAAAAATAAAAACGCTTATTGCCATTGCTCCCAAAATTAGCTATAAGTAATTAAATTAATGAGCTAAATTGGGATAATATTATGCAACAGGAAAGCCGTAGTCTCCTGGCGCCCGTTCGTCGGGTCATCGGTGCCGTCCAGATCGATGACCAGAACCTTCCGGGGGCCGGGATGGGTCGCCAGATATAGTTCCAGCAGGTTCTCTGAAAATCGGTAGAGTTCAGCGGTTCTGACACTATTTTCAAAGCGAGACAGGGTCGGCTGAGAAGCCAGGTCAGCATCGCTTTCCGGTAACCGTTCTGCCATAGTTTTGAGGGCCGGGTTTTGGGCTAAAAACGCAGTATCGTTGGCATCCTCGTAACCCAGGGCAATGGCGAAGAGGCGTTGTTTCAGGAGGGTCGATAACTCGTGGGTAATCCGTTCGGGAACACGGGAATCATGGAGACAGGAAGACAGCCGCTCGCTCAAGTGATAATGCTGATCAACCTCGCGCAGCAGCAAACCGCCGTCAACAGAGGTGATACGGCCACCCTCAAAATCGGCGATAATTTCTTTGGAAAAGAGACTTCCAAAATGCAATTGTTTATGACACATTGTATCCAAAGGGCATCCTCGCTGAAATATTGTTTGTCTGGCGATAACAGTAGCTTAGCAGATGCCCTTTGCTTTTTACAGCTTTATTGATGAATAATTCGGGTTAGGGTATTATGGGTGTGGTCTGCCGATTATACGGTAAAGCGTGAAGTTCCCTCTTTCCCAGAAGTCATCCGCCTGTTTTTTCTCTCGCCCCACATGCTCACCGGGTTGTCAAATGGCAAGCTGATTCAACCCTACCGAAAGCACGTCTGGATCTAAGCCTGCATTAATGCCATCGCCCAGAACCTCAGCAGCGTCCCCCTGCTCTTCAAGGCTGGTCCCCGTAAGGACCCCAAGGTGGTGGAAACCCACCCGATGGTGGACCTGTTTGGCTCTCCCAATCCCATGATGTCCGGAAGTAAGCTCATTGAAGCAACGTTTATCTATCTGGGTCTGACCGGCGAGGCCTGTTACATCGCCGAGCGAAAAACCGAAAAGGAGATTCCCAGGGAGCTTTGGTCTTCCATCCCGGCCGGTTCAAAGAGGTCGTGGATGTGCAATCGGGTTTGATCTCGGTCTGGGTTCAAACAAATTCCCTTCCAGTAGATAGTGATATGTTCCCAAAATGTTCCCATTTATTGTCTATATAGGTTTATCTTTAGCCTATTGTTCCTAATATCTATACAGCAAATGTCCTGCAATTTCAATATTGTGTGAATGTTTCAATATTTAAAGAAACCCCCCTGAACCGAATGGGGTTCAGGGGGTCGGAGGTTCAAATCCTCTCGTCCCGACCAGAGTTTGATAATGATAAAGGCAAGTTGGAGAGGGCATCTCTGACTTGCCTTTTTATTTCAAATTGCCTGTGAATGTCCCGCGCATGAATCCAGATGCAATAGCTCAGGAGGGAATTAATAAGCCCGTGAAACGAAGTTGCAAACAGAATGATTAGCGATGGGCAAGAATCGCCTAATCTGTGGCGGTTGTTGGGGCCAGAGAGTGCGGGCCGGGAACCCCACCCATAATCCCCGTTGTAGATTTGCGATAGGCTGAAAAGTCATAGGTTGCACGCTCCATAAGTGAGCGGCCTATTGTCTGTAACAAGCAAATATTGCATTTGTATAACTGGATAATTCATGGTATTCTTTCCATATTATTGAAATTAGCCTTCCCGGCCATCATTACAATTGTGTGATAGTTAGAAATCAGTTAATTATTTGTTCTTTGTAGCGAAAACTGGAAAATGGACATCATTACTTTTTGTGTTTGCGTAGGCATAAGGGGACCAATCGCAGAGGGCGACTACTATGTCGGTGACGCCAAGGTTCACGTATCGTATCCCCGACAGTTCAATTTTGGTTTTGGCCCCATTGACTTGCCTAAGAGCCTAAGCACCGTATTTACGGTGTCTTGGAAGGATAGAAATGGTAAGACGGCACGTCAACTGCGTAGCAAAACATTCGAGAGACACCTGCCGATTTATGAAGCCATAGATAAGATCAATGAAATACTGCTGGCCTTCAAGCTTGTTAGGATTGGACATTCTGAAGGTTGTGGTCTCAGAACTGTCGGTATAGATGACACTATGTGGTTTTTCAGTCACATAAACGATCAATCCATTGGCGATCTCAATATGAGAATGAAATTCTACGGCCGCGATTACCCTTGGGCGGGTAGAGAGGGGATTGATCCAGATGACCCCCGAGCTACCACTCAATTGGCCCTACCTCACATCGCCTCTGATACCTATAAGGTTGCCCGGAGATATGTCCGATGTTACGAATTGTTGGAGCACGGTTTCTATACAGAAGCGTTTATTGTGGCCTTCTCAGTCCTCGACGATGTCGTGCAACAAATGCTGACTGGACTTCTAGTCTGAGAAGGGCATGGCTTCTAAGGACGAAAGAGAGGAGCTACTAAGAGGAATCAAAGAGAAGCGCCTGAGAATATTCCTGGGACCACTACTGAAAGTACTCATTGGAAAAGACATTTCCAGTATGTGGCCAGGGTCAGAAAAGGCATTGGATTGGCTTAACAGGACTCGTAACCAGTCACTTCATGGCGGGAGAAAGGTGGACTATGCATCCGCAGCCAAGGGTATATTCGCGTGTATAAAGACACTGACAGTCCTCAATCAGAACCAAATAGTTGAAGCCGATTTCAGCGTTGAACTTTTCAGACATTCCAAGTTAACAGCGGCATGGACCGAAAACGCTCCCGATTGGGTGCCTTCCGGCCCATTGGCGGAAAGTATGGATTTCAACTCATAGAGACATATTACATCTTAATTGAGTAGATCTTCCGCCGCTTTTTCCTTTGGCCCTCAAGGCGGGCTATGGCCACTTCAGCTTCATCCTGATCTACCTCGAAAAGACTTATCTCTCCACACCTTAATTGATCGGATACTCGGATAATCAGGCCGCGGACTTCGGAAGGATATTTGACGCCTTCCAGGCGGGCGATTTCGGCGGGCCAGATAAGCCACCAGCCCTCACATGTAAGAAACATTGACCTGATAAAGAAGAGATGCCGATGGCTGGGAAATCGTTACCGTCGCTGATTAACCAAATGATAAAATTTATAAATTGACTTAATAACCGAACTGCGTACAATATTTTTATGAAAAGGCCTGACCTTATAATCCAAAAACGCACTGACATCCTCCGCCTTGCCTCCCGCCATGGCGCCCGTAACGTTCGCCTTTTTGGTTCCGCCGCCCGTGGGCAGGCCGATGCTTTGAGCGATATCGATATCCTGGTTGATCTGGAGCCCGGCCGCAGCCTTCTGGACCTGGGAGGTTTATTAATGGACCTGCAAGAACTCTTGGGCTGCCCCGTGGACGTGGTCACCGAGAAAGGTCTGCGCCCCAGAATTAAGGAAAGGGTGCTTCGAGAGGCGGTTTCCTTATGAGAGACGATCGAGAGCGACTGCAAGATATTCTGGAAGCTATCGAGAAAATCGAAAAATATGCCTCTCAAGGTCGACATGCCTTCGACACCGACGAACTGATTCAATCCTGGATCGTTAATCATCTCCGGATTCTTGGCGAAGCGGCCGGTCCCCTATCCCCTAAAACCCAACAACAATTTCCCGCCATTCCCTGGTCGAAAATAATCGGCATGCGTCATATACTCATACATAACTATTTTGCCATTGACGATCTGAGGCAACTGACTATCTTGTCACGATAAGTTCAACATATTGATATAACAGTAATTAAATATAACATTGTAAAATATCTAAATTAGTTTGGTTGACAAGGCCACTGTTTCTTCGGTAGGCTGAAAAAGACATATTGACTGCGGGAA
>CAWAEI010000025.1:0-16093 GCA_963780995.1 uncultured delta proteobacterium | reverse complement strand
TAAGACAATACTTTTGGCAATGGCCATAAAGTGTTTTTTCTTGCGTATATACCATATTTGGAGGGAAGTAGCTAAAACACCTGGGACAATTGTCACAGAATGACAGCAGGGGGGCGAAGTCGATTGAGTACAGAGGACTGAGGACTGAGGCAGGAGGACAGAGTCAAAGGAAATGGTAAGCGGTCAGCTTTCAGTAAGCTGATTAAAAATAAAATCAAATAGTTAGGAGAATACGACTGATCCCTGAATTTTGGCATATTAGTTAGTTCTCATCCGGAAACTATCATGAGAACTAATGTAGTTTCTGATCTGGAAACGAGATATTTTCTGCAAGATCAAGGAAATCAAAGGCTTGTGCGGAGGCGAACATTCGTTCGCCGCACAAATAAGCCTGCAGATTGACGCAGATATTGTGAAAAATAGCCGTTTCCGGACAGAAACTAATTATTACCAGGAGCATAAAATACTTTGCTCCTTATTCTCCTCGCCCCCTCTGGGGGAGAGGGTCAGGGTGAGGGGGAAGGTAATCTATTTATTGCCCTCGGTAATAACTCTTTATTACTGCTGCAAGCTGATCGCGGTGAGCTGAACGCCTGCTTCTCTTGTCTCACCGGCCCACCCGCGCCGCCGCGGCCTGATAAATATCATTGATAATGTTCGCCGACACCACTGCCATGGCCCGGCTCATGCCCTGGGCCAGGCCGTGGGCGTTCTGTTCCGGCATATATTCGGCCTGGTGGTAATTCTTCTGCATAATCACCCGCCTGGTGACCTCGGCCTCATTGAGGTCCAGCAGCGTCACACTGACGGTTAGCACCGCCTTCCAGCCGTCCGGGTCGTCGACTTCGGCAAACTGCTGCACCGCGCCCTCAACCTTAAACCGGCCGACGCCGGACTGCTGATGGCCGAAAACGCCCTGGAACAGACGCGAGTTCCGTAGATCCCTCAGGAGATAATCGGTCACCATGTGGCTTGGGTCCACCTGCCAGCGGTTATAGACATAGGAACTCGTCTCAAACGGCCGGGGCAGATAGATCATGGCGGTGCTGTTAATGGTCTGGGCCACGGCGAATAATTCCACCCGGATGCTCTCCTTCAGGGTGGGTTTGCTGCCGAAAACCGGAGACGGGTATTCCAGGAGAAAGCGGTTCGTGACCAGGGGCGGTTTGCCACAACCTGCTGTTATCATGAGGAAGAATAGAATCAATACTACCGCCGAGGCTGTCTGGTATGATCGTTTCATCTGCTTTACCACCTGTCGCTCCCTTGTTTTCACGGTCTGGCTTCCCGGGCGGTCTCATTGAATCTTGGTGTGGGCGGTTTGCCGAACAACAGATCCGGCGGGCGTTCATAGATTCTTTCGGAGAACTTTTCCAAAGATTCGGTGGTGCGTTTCAAGTTTTCGCTGATTAACTGCGCCTCCATGATGACCCCCCGGGTCCTGGTCATGGTTTCCGGCAGTTTCATGGCATCGAGCTTATTCTTCAAATCGGCCACAAATCCTTTGGCTTCGCTAACGGCGGCCCTGGTCTCGGCGATGGTGGCGGCGGTCTCTTTGATGATGCCGTCGACTTTCACCTTACCCAGGACAGAATCAGCCCTGGCGGTCAGGGACTGGAGATTGGCCGAGGCCTGGTTTACCCGGGTCAGGATCGACTGTAATTGTTCACCCTTAAAAACCCCGGCGATATCAGCCATGGTGGTTTGGAGTTGATCCGAGATACCCTTGACATCAATGGCATTCAATTTCGTGATGACTTCATTGATACCCGATAAAATCCTGGCATATTCCGAAGGTTTGGAAGGGATCACCGGATATTCTGAAGGAAAAGTGATCTTAGGAGATAAATCTGGTTCATCATATTTACGGTAATCCAGGTCAATAAACATTATGCCGGTGATGCCGGCCATGGATAATTGGGCCACCGCGGTCTTGGAGAGGTCGCCCTGCATGTCGATCTTCATGATGATGGCCACCAGTTTATTGTCCGGGGCAATACGTATTGCCTCCGCCCGGCCGACATCCACCCCGCGATACTTGACCACCGAATCCTTTTGCAAACCCTGGACCGTTTCATTAAAGTATGTAACATATGTAGTACCCGGCTGAAAATAACCGGTGACGCCTATCCAAATGATGGCGCCGGCTAACAACGCCACCCCGATAATGACGAACAGTCCAACCAGAAAACTCGACGTTTTCTTGGCCATCTGATTACTACCTCTCCTTAATCTGCCATCGGCTTACGATTGAAAAAATTAACCACCCGGGGATCGGTGGCGTGATCTTTTAAATATCTGGGGTCGCCTTCGGCAATGATCCCTTTGGCCTCTTTATCCAGCATAATTATCCGATCTGCAATGAGAAAGATCGATTCTAGTTCATGAGTGACAATGACCATAGTTGTGCCCAGGCCGGCATTCAAACTCTTGATTAACATATCCAGTTCCACGGCCGAAATCGGATCCAAGCCCGCCGACGGTTCGTCGAAAAAGAGAATGGCAGGGTCCAATGACATGGCCCGGGCCAGACCGGCCCGCTTCTTCATGCCACCGGAAATCTCCTCCGGCAGATGGTTCTCGTATCCCGAGAGATTGACCAGACCCAGTTTCATTTTCACAATCAGGTCAATCATATCTTTCGATAGGTTGGTGTATTTTTGTAGGGGCAAAGCGATGTTTTCCGCCAGGGTCATGGAGCCGAACAAGGCTCCGGCTTGAAAAAGCATACCGGTCCCCATCCGTACCTGTTGCATGAGCTTTGGATCTTGCTCGGCGATATCCACGCCATTAACCATCACCTTGCCGGTCATAGGTGGGTACAAGCCGACAATTTGCTTAAGCAAAGTAGTTTTACCGCAACCACTGCCGCCTAAGATAACAAAAATTTCCCCCCGGTTCACCTGAAAACTTATGTCTTTGTAAACTAGATTGTCGCCGAATTCAGCCCTTAAATCTTCAATAACGATGATCGGTTCCGGTTTCTCTGGTGGCAAAGTCCTGCTCTTTCAGAAAAGTTAAGCAAAAATGTGTTGAGGTCATCCCTTACGAACAACTTTATATTCTATTGATCTCATTCCTCTGAACCCCTCTCCCCTCAAGGGGAGAGGGTCAGGGTGAGGGGTGAGACAGTATTCTTGGCAACTGCTATAAGTCTTGTCTTGTCTTTTTACCTTGGTATATAGGTCAAAACAATGGCAAAAACCGAATCCACCACGATAATGAGAAAGATTGCCGCCACCACTGCCGAAGTTGTGGCCGTGCCCACCGCCGCCGCCCCGCCACGCACCTGGAACCCCCGCTGACAGCCTATGACCGATACCACAAAGGCAAAAACTAAAGACTTGACAAAACTAGAGGTGAAATCAAAGACCGTTAAAATCCATTTGGTTTCTTGAATATAGGAATACACGGTGAGGTCCAGCATAGTAATACCGACAATAAGTCCGCCAATGATTCCCAGGAGGTCGGCATAAATGGTCAACAACGGCACCACTGCTATGGAGGCGATCACCTTGGGCAGGGCCAGGAAATACATGGGCTCCATCCCCATCACCGTGAGAGCGTCTACCTCTTCATTGACTTTCATGGTGCCGATCTCCGCGGCAAAGGCCGAGCCGGAACGGCCAGCCACCAGAATCGCCGTCATAATCGGACCCA
The DNA here is from genome assembly GCA_963780995.1 of uncultured delta proteobacterium. GTDB lineage: Bacteria > Desulfobacterota > Desulfobaccia > Desulfobaccales > Desulfobaccaceae > Desulfobacca. The sequence continues at coordinate 12,433 of CAWAEI010000025.1, read as the reverse complement.
ATTCCCGTACCATGGAGATGGCCAGGAGTGAAGCCACATAAATGTTGGCCCCAAACTGTTTCAACTGCAAGGAGGACATAAAAGCAAGTATCAATCCCAGCAACAGGGCGATGAGGCTTATAATGGGCAGGCCCTCTACCCCTACCCGCCTCATATAGAAGATGACATCGGACCAGCGGACCAGACGGGGATTGAAACAGGTGGCAGCCAGATCAATAATGATTTCACCAGTAAAAGATACCACCTTGTTCATGTCCTGGATGAATTCCAGGAACCCATTCCCCACCTGGCTGACGAAATCGGTTTTTTTGCCGCCGATAAGTGGCGCTTGGGTAAGCGCCTTGATGTCGATGAGATTTATGATGTCTTGAACTTTGGTGGGGATATTCTCGAGGGAACAACTGCCGCCTTGGGCTTTAATTTTTTCGGACAGTCTTAGAATGGCCACGGCGCCGGCGCTGTCTATGAATTCCAGGCCGCTGAGATCCAACGACAGACGGGAGGAAGTAGTCTGGGGCCAATCCGCTGGTATTTCTTTCTCAAAACTCGCCACCTCCTGTAGCCCCAGATGACCGGCAAGAGAAAGCTTTCTAACCCCGTTTGCCTGGACTTCGGTTTTGAGGCTAAAGCGTTTAGCGGCTGACAGACTGTTATTCATACTTCTCTGAGGCTCTGCAAAAAACGCTGTCATCCTGAGCCCGGCGCCGGATCTGGATTATCATGGCGTATTCAGGTCGATGGCCAAAAATTCTTTTTCGCTCATGTGCCATTTTTTTTCAACGTCATTGGGGGTTAAGGCCAGAATGACAACTCCTGCCACTTTATTGTCTTTCATCAAAGGGGCCGAAATGTAATAGATTTTTACACCGTCAGCCTGAAACATCTGCCTCTGGGAGATCTTCTGCTTTTGTATTGGTTCTGAGATGGTCTTATATGAGGAAAAATTCCGGCCGATAAACTCATTTTTGGGAAAGGTGGTCAATAACACGCCATCCTTATTGAGCACACCCGATCTGTAGGGGCAATCGACACAGATATTGGCGGTCGTTTTAGAAAATCCGTTTAAAACAGCATCAATGGCCGGAATGTCGCCCCGAGCCACTGGCTCAGCCAGAGATTGCTGCATGTTGCCCATTATCATGCCAACCTCTTTTTTAAAGGCCTGGGCTTCCAGACTGAGAGGTGGTTCTTTGGGACTGCAACCGGTGGCGACCAAGGCTGCCAGCACGATCAATATCAGGGCCGGTTTGAAAACCAAACCGGTTTTACTGGATCCAGGTTTTGAGATCATTATCTAAGCTCCAATGAGGCTGTCGGAGACTGTTCCTTGTTACCGGCAAAAGGTGGGTGGTCACGCGGTAATATATCAAATTCATTTTTTATTTCAATATTATTCGGGGTCTTAGCAGCCAGTCGGAAGTTCGACTCTACCTGGCGATATAAGGGTTATGATACCAGGGATCAAACCAATGCTTGAGGGCAGGGTCATAATTATACCATGAAGGCGGTATGGTGCCGATCCCAGTCGGCCACTCCTCGTCCAGAGCCTGCTGACTCGGACGGGGGGCGGTGGCACAGCCGCCCAACCCTATTGCCAGAATGAGTGAAATAACCAACAGCAAAGTTCTCATGTTAAACTCCCTGGATATCTTGGAGGAAGGAGGACCTGAAGTGGTCGGAGGGGTCAGCCAATTCATTTACTTATCATCCCTTTCAATTTTCCAGCTAGATTAGGGTCTAATCTGTTCAGGGTGCGGTATTCCTCCCAGGCCTGATCCTTGCCACCCGCAGCATAATACGCCAGTGCCAGGTGGTAATGGAAATACGGGATGTCCGGCTTCAGCTTGACCGCCTCAAGAAAATTTTCAATAGCCAAATCAGTCTTTCTCATAGCCCCATAAGACATACCGGCGCCGTGATAAGCCTCGGCAAAGTCCGGTTTGGTTTTAATGGCTTTCTGGAAAGCTTGCACTGCTTTACTATAATCTTTTTTGGCATGGAAATCGCGGCCCTGTTGAAACATTTCCAAGGCGGCCCCGGGCATTTCCCGGGAGAACTCCGTGAAGCTATGTCCGCTCCCACCTTTTAACTCCAATATTTTCTGTCCCGGTACGGCGAAATTCAAATTTTGGCCGGTGCGAAAAGTGGCTCTGGCAACCCCGATGACGCGGCCACTGGCGTTAAAAACCGGACCGCCACTGGAACCTGGCGAAATGGCGGCGGTTATCTGGATTATATCACCCAGCTTGGGCATCTTCCGGATGGCCGAGACAATTCCTTCGGATACCGTCTTTTCTAAACCCATGGGATGACCAATGGCATAAATCTTTTCGCCCACTTCCGGCAATTTCCCCGTCACTTCTACGGGAGTAACGGCACTTGTCGGGATGTCAGTGGCGATTAGGACGAGGTCAGCTTCTTTATTTTCTGCCAATATCCGCTTTACCGGATATCGCCTGCCTTCTTGGGTTCTTACTACTGCTTGATCTGCCCCGAAAATTACATGATAATTAGTGACAATATGTCCTTGGGAATTGATAAAAAAACCGGTTCCTAGACCCTTTTTATTTCCTTTCTGAGTTTCCACCACCACCACTGCTGGAGAGATCCGTTTGACCATGGCCGGGAGATTATCTTGAGCCCACACTGCCGGACTCGTCCAGATTGTCAAACAGAGCCAGAGCAGAAAAATCTTTTTAAAATTTCGCATAATGTGCCTTAATCTGAGGATTGCTCATAAATACTCGACTTTAGCTAGTTCTGAAACTATCCGGAAACTATAATGAGAACTAATGTCGTTTCTGATCTGAAAACGAGATATTTTCTGCAAGATCAAGGAAATCAAGGGCTTTTGCGGAGGCGAACATTTGTTCGCCGCACAAATAAGCCTGCAGATTGACGCCGATATTGTGAAAAATAGCCGTTGCCGGACAGAAACTAGCCAACCGGCGAAGCCAGCGACCCCATGGCTGCCTGCTGATTTAGCACCACCTACAACTGTATATCTGAATCATAATGCTAATCGACACAATATTCCAGAAAATTAAGTTGGTGGGACATACCACCGGAACCGATATCTCAGCTCCGGTAGTCGGCGTTGATGTGAACGTAGTCGGCGGTCAGGTCGCAGGTCAGGTAGTAATCCGTATATGCTCCAAGATTCAGAAGGATGCGCAAGTCGAAACTGCCGGCTGCCATCACCGTGTGGGCTGCCTGCTCGACTGCTGGACCGACGCCGGCGCCTTGCCTGACGACCTGGTGAGGACCAAAGAAGATATCCACCCGGTTTGGGTCCAGCTTGACCCCGGCCCGGCCCAAAGCGGCCATAATGCGGCCCCAATTGGCATCGGTTCCGGCCACGGCGGTTTTGACCAGGGGCGACAAGGCCACTGTCCGGGCTGCTTTAACGGCATCGGCAGGACTGGCCGCACCTTCAATAATGACCTTGAAGACGTGGGCGGCGCCTTCGCCGTCGCGGATTACCTGAGCCGCCAAATCTGCCATGACCGTCTGCAACAAGGAGCTCAGCAGGTCTCCCTCCGGAGAGTGTAACTGCTCGATGGGTGTGTGGCCGGCAGTGCCGCTGGCCAAGACCAAAACGCAGTCATTGGTGCTGGTGTCGCCGTCCACCGTAATACGGTTAAAACTCGTGTTCAGTCCCTGTTTGAGAGCAGCTTTCAAGGCCCTGGGGGTAATCACCGCGTCGGTGAGCAAAAAAACCAGCATGGTGGCCATGTCCGGATGAATCATGCCGGCCCCTTTGGCAATACCGGCAATGGTGACATTACACCCCTGGATATTAGCTTGGATCTGGGAGGTTTTCGGGAAAGTGTCTGTGGTCATAATGGCTTCCGCCACCTCTGCCAGACCCTCGGGGCGTAGCCGGGACGCCAGGGCAGGGAGGGCGTCATTCATCCGGTCCAGGGGCAACGGCTGGCCAATCACTCCCGTGGAAGCTGGCAAAACCAGCGGTTCCGGTATTCCCAGCAGTCTGGCAGCCGTCCGGGAGGTTGCCGCCGCCGCCTCCAACCCTGCTTCCCCGGTGCAGGCATTGGCGTTGCCGCTATTCACCAGGATAGCCTGGGCTTTTCCGCTGCGCAGTCTTTGTTGGCAGAGCAGGACCGGGGCGGCTTTCACCTTGTTGGTGGTAAACACCCCGGCCGCGGCCCCCGGCTTATCCGCGACAATAAGGGCCAGGTCCAAACGACCCGGTTTTTTTATGGCGGCCTCTACCGCCGCGGCCCGAAATCCAGGCACTACTAGGTTTTTCGTATGCTCCATGGGACTGTCCTAAAATGCTGTATCCAAGTTTAAGCCCTGCTCTGAAAGCACTAAAAGTAAAAATGATTGGTGGGCACTGCCCACCACTGCCCACTGATCACTGCCCACTGCCCACTGACTTATTGGCGCAGCATTTTTTATATTTCTTGCCGCTGCCGCAGGGACAAGGCTCGTTCCGTCCCACTTTTTTGGCATCCTTCTTCACCGGTTGACTCTCTCCCTCCCCGCCGCGGCTAAAACTCATCTGGGTCCGGCGCGGCTCCCACAATGGCGCCTGTTCCGGTTGCCGGAGACGGATCAGAAACAGCGTCCGCACGGTATCTTCCTGAATCCGCTGGATCATGCTCATGAACATGTCGTAGCCTTCTTTTTGATAGGCCCGTAAGGGATCAACTTGGGCATAACCCCTCAACCCGATGCCATCCCGTAAATGATCCATGGCCAGCAGATGGTCTTTCCATTGGGTGTCAACCATCTGCAGCATAATTTGTTGTTGCAGCGGGGTAAAGGTCTCTGGTCCAATAGCTTGACGTTGGGCTCCATAGGCCGCCTGAACCTGCTGGTGCACTGCCTCTTGCACCTCATCTAAGGTGAGATTCTCCATGTCCAGCCCGTTCAGGTCGAGACGTAGACCGAAGCGCAGTAGAAGGGCTTCCTTTAGTCCTGTCAGGTCCCAATCCGCAGGCATGGTGCGTTCATCGGTGAACTGGTCCAGCAGATCGTCGGTCAGATCCTGAATCATTTGCAGAATCTCTTCGGACAGGTTGGCGCCGCCCAGGATCTCCCGGCGTTGGCTGTAGATGACCTCCCGCTGTTTGTTCATGACGTTGTCATATTCCAGGAGATGTTTGCGGATATCGAAGTTGTGAGCCTCCACCCGTTTTTGAGCCCGTTCAATGGCATTGCTGACCATGCGGTGCTCGATGGGCTGACCATCTTCCATGCCCAGCCGTCCCATTAAACTCTTGATGCGGTCCGACCCGAAAATCCGGAGCAGATCGTCTTCCAGGGACAAATAAAACCGGGACGAGCCCGGGTCGCCCTGGCGTCCGGAACGGCCCCGTAACTGGTTGTCGATGCGGCGGCTCTCATGACGTTCGGTGCCGATGATATGAAGTCCCCCGGTTGCCACCACCCCCGGCCCCAAAACGATGTCGGTGCCCCGGCCGGCCATATTGGTGGCAATGGTAACCGTACCCAACTGTCCGGCCTGGGCAACGATCTGAGCCTCTTTTTCGTGCTGCTTGGCATTGAGCACCTCATGCTTGATGCCCTGCAGTCTCAGCATCCGGCTTAGGCGCTCCGACTTTTCAATGGACGTGGTCCCCACCAGCACCGGCTGCCCCTGCTGGTGGCACTCTTTGATCTCCTCCACCACGGCCTGGAACTTTTCGGCTTCGTTTTTATAGATCGCGTCAGGGTTGTCCAGCCGGATCATGTTCTTATGGGTGGGAATCACCATCACATCCAGATTATAGATCTTTTTAAATTCCTCGGCCTCGGTATCCGCGGTTCCAGTCATGCCGGCTAGTTTTTTATACATGCGGAAGTAGTTCTGGAAGGTGATGGAGGCCAATGTCTGATTCTCATTTTCAACGCGGACTTCTTCTTTAGCTTCCAGGGCCTGGTGCAAACCATCAGAGTAGCGCCGACCCGGCATCAACCGGCCGGTGAACTCATCCACGATAATGACCTGACCGTCTTTAACGATATAGTCCACATCCTTTTTGAACAGGGCATGTGCCTTTAAGGTCTGATTCAAATGATGCAGGAACTCAATGTTCCGGGGATCATAAAGGTTTTCCACATTCATGATCTTCTCTGCCTGGGCCACGCCCTCCTCCGTCATCACCACGGCCCGGGACTTTTCATCCACGGTAAAATCTCGCTCTTTTTTCAGCATGCCGCCCACCCGGTTGATGCGGTGGTACAACTCGGTGGACTCTTCCGCCGGACCCGAGATAATCAGTGGCGTCCGGGCTTCGTCAATGAGGATGGAATCCACTTCGTCCACGATGGCGTAATTGAACTCGCGCTGGACATAATCCTCCAGAGAAAATTTCATGTTGTCCCGGAGATAATCAAAACCGAACTCATTATTGGTGCCGTAGGTGACATCGGCATTGTAGGCTTGCCGCCTTTCGGGGTCATTGAGTCCATGGACGATGGTGCCCACTGTCAAACCCAGGAACCGGTAAACTTTGCCCATCCACTCGCTGTCCCGCTTGGCCAGATAGTCATTCACCGTGACCAAATGCACACCCTTACCGCTCAGGGAGTTGAGATAAACCGGCAGCACCGCCACCAGGGTTTTACCTTCCCCGGTTTTCATTTCGGCGATCGTGCCGTTGTGCAAAACCATACCGCCGATGAGCTGCACATCAAAGGGACGCATCCGCAAAACCCGGAGCGAGGCCTCCCGGGCCACAGCAAAGGCCTCCGGCAACAATTCGTCCAGGCTCTCCCCTTGGTCCACTCTCTCTTTGAAAACAGCAGTTTTGGCTTGCAGTTGATCATCCGTCAACTGACGAAGGTCCGGCTCCAAGCTGTTAATGTGGTCCACCAAGGGCGCCAAACGCCGCAGTTCCCGGTCATTTTGGGTGCCAAAAATCTTTTTTAGAAAATATCCGAGCATAGTAATCCTCCCTGGGGGGTGACGCTGAACGGAACCTTCCCCAGAGTTGATCTCCTTTTAAGATGATATATTTTTCATTGAGAAAATGAGATAGGTGGTAAGAATATTATAACAAAAATATCGTTTGGTTGTTAGCTTCCGCTCTGGAAAACTGGTCCCCCAACGCCCGCTTGGGAACTCCGATTGATAACGAAGCTCCTACTCCGAAAAGTTCTTTGCCTTGAAAAGTTTTTGTTGGTGGCACAGAAATGTAGAATCTAAACCTTGAATACCTTGAGATGAAGGCATCCTTTTGGTCTCTAGTATTATAAATATCCCCACTAAAAATTTAGTCCCCCTGGAGGCGCTTGTCAAGAAATGCCGTGGGGGCTTGTTTAGAGGCCTAAACCCTGCGAAGTACTATTAGAATTTCAAGAGCATGGCAATTTCATCACATTCCGGAAATTTGGTGCAGCGTACGCAGTCGGCCCACACAATATGCGGCAAGATATTTTTATCCACCACCTCGAAGCCGAAATGGGAAAAAAAATCCGGACGGTAGGTCAGGACAAAGACCTGCTCCAATCCTAAAGTAATGGCCTCGGAAAGACAGGTCTCCACCAAACGGGTGCCCACACCTTTGCCTTGGGACTGCTCCAACACTGCCACCGACCTGAGTTCTCCCAAAGACTCCCAACACACGTGCAGGGCCGAGACCCCGATGATGGGGCTGTGATCGTTCTCCTGATACACATAATAATCTCGCACCTGGCTGTATAATTCTGCCATGGTGCGGGCCAGCAACTCTCCTTTAGCCGCGAATAGTTGAAGAATTTTCCGAATTTCTCCTATGTCGGCGATGCGCGCTTTCCTGATCAATCCCATCGTCACTCTTTCAGCTATTGAGACAAAAACCCAAAAGGTTTAAAAATAATGAAAACTTTTGGCCAGAACTACGGTATCTCTTAACGTATACTATCCCCACTGATAAGTTAAACTTTTTTAGCTGCCGCCACCGCCGCCGTCGTTTTTCTGCCCCGGGGGCGATTGCTGGGTAGGTGGTTTTCAGATATAATAATAACCTAAACTTTTGCATGAATTTCAAGGAGTATTATTCATGATTATCCATCGTGACTGTTTTGTCAGGTTAAACTATCGCCTCCAGCTCAATTCCGGAGAGTATATCCGTGGCTCGGCAAAGCAGCCTGAAATCCTAACCTATCTTGCCGGCTATAAAGAACTCCTGCCGGCTTTGGAGAATCAACTCCTGGGCCTGAAACCTGGAGATGCGCGCCAATTTGTTATTCCGGCCGCGGAAGCCTTCGGCTTGCGTGATCCCTGGTTGGTTCAGGAATGGCAAAAGAACCGGTTTCCCGCCGATGTCGAGCTGCGTCCAGGAATGTCAGTCATGCCTTACCCCTGCGCCATTGAGTTAGACTATCCTTATAAAGTCCTGGAAGTTAAGGATGAGATGGTGGTTATTGACCAGAACCATCCTCTGGCCGGGGAAGATCTGCATTATGCCGTGCAGATCCTGGAAGTGCGGTCGGCGACCCCCGAGGAATTGGAGCCCTTGCAGAGTTGTGAAGCCTGTACCAGCGGCGTGGAGAGTTGCTCGACCTGAGATTTCAGGCCGGACATTCGGGTATGCAGAAAAATAAAACGCTGGCTCCAGCAAGGCAGCCAGCGTTTTGCATCTTCATTCCCAGAATTAAGTTTCGGTAACGGTAATGGCACCGGAGGGGCAAACTTCGACGCAGCTCTCACAGCCTAAGCATTCATCGATATTTACCACGACGGCCTTGTCGTCTTGCATTTCCAGAACGCCAGAGGGACAAACATTAACACATTCTTCGTCACCAGTGCATTTTTCCACATCAATGTCAACATTCCAACCCATTAGAGATTCATCCTCCTTAAAAATATTGCCTTAGCATATTAATATCATAAATTATCCTTCACAAGCACATCTGTCAAGAAATTCTTGTTGATGCTCTTCTCGCCAGAATTCCAATAATATAAGGGTTAAAATGGGTGTCGCGCCACGTGAAATATTTTTGACCCCTGGCAAAAAAAATATTTTTCACATAAAATGCTTCCCTAGATATTTTCGGATGTGTTATCTTGTCATCTATTGTAATGTAGCTAAGGCTTGAACTTAGGAGGTTTTTATGGAAGTGCAAACCATTCTTTGGCCCACCGATCTTTCTAAAAATTCCTTAAAAGCTGCCAAACACGTGGTTTCTCTGGCGGATAAATATAAGGCCAGAGTCATCCTGCTGTTTGTGGGCACCGATCTCACGGCCATGGACCAGTCCTACGGCTACCCCAGCCAGGAACACCTGCGCCATTTTCAAGATTGGGAGTTGGACAAGGCGAAAAAGCAGATGGAAGGTATCTGTGAAAAAGATCTCAAGGCCTGCCCCTTGATGCAGATTAAACTGGTTCAAGGCGATCCCACCGCTGAAATCCTGAAGGCCATCAAAGAAGAAAAAGCGGATCTCTTGGTGATGACCTCCCATGGCAAGGGTCATGACGGCCTTGATCAGAAAAGCGCCGAGTTTGGCAGCGTCGCCCGTAAGGTCCTGGCTCAGTCGCCCGTGCCGGTGCATCTGGTTAATCCCCTGATGCCCTAACAGTAAAAAAATTGCTTGACTCGTTTGCTTGAAACGAAGAGTATGAAAATGGTTTTTGGGTTCTGCCTGCGCTTTTTTTGTAGTTTTGTGGCCGCCAAATTACTGCTGCGGGCCCTGGAGGCGGACAGCGTGGGATATCTCATGGGGTTGAGCTTATTATTCACCCTCAACCTCTATTGGTTTGACTTATCCAAATACCGCGATCGGTTCTCCCCCTGGCGGTCCGACGATCGTGAACAAAAGGACAAGACCGCCGACGGACCGTTGCGCCTGCCACCCTCCAAGGCTGATCAATGATTTTGGCCGTACCGTGCGGTTTATCAGTTTTAGAGGTGAGATCAGGCGGAAGGCGGCGGTTTCAAGTATGATAATGCCCTTGGCCCGGAACCAAGCCTGAATTAAATATTATTTTTATGTAGTATCAGTATGTTAAAGCCTCTTGGCGATAGTGCATTTTTCCCTTGAAACCTTTTTGAGAATGTTGTATCTTTCACAATCAAATTCCCTGGAATTATGTGGCTATGACCTTAGTTGATCTGCTCTCTAAAAAAAAATCTGAAATTTTGGAACGGTGGCGAGATTTGGTGTTCGATACTTACGCCCCCGAGACCGCCCGTTTCCTTAAATCCCAGAAGGACCGTTTCGCCAATCCCATAGCCTACCAACTCACCCGGGGCTTGACCGGAATTTTAGATGGGTTTCTCCTCGAGGCAGAAACCGACCAAATTTTAGCTCAACTCGATGAAGTGTTAAGGCTGAAAGCCCTGCAGGACGCCTCTCCCTCCCGGGCCCTGGCGTTCATTTTTGTGTTGAAGACCGTAATCCGGGAAGAACTCGCCCAAGAGTTGCAAGATCCCGCCTGTGCCGCCGAACTGACGGAACTCGAGTCCCGTCTTGATGGGCTGGCCCTGCTGGGTTTTGATGCCTACGTGCAACGCCGGGAAAAACTTTGCGATGTCAAGGTGTCGGAAATCAAACGAAAAGTCAGCACGTTATTGCGCCGGCTCGGGATGGGGGATGAGTATTTCGAGGAGCAATCTGGTGATTAAGTTAAGAGATAGGCATAGTTGTCAATCTTAAGATGAGGTGACTGTAGATGGATTTTTTTAAACGGCATTTCTTGGTGCCCTTGATTGCGGTCTTAGGCCTCGTGGCCATAGCCTATATCGGGGTCGCAGCCAACTTACAGCTTGTTTTTGGGGTGGTAATTCCTTACCTGGCTGTGCTCATCTTCTTTGAAGGCCTGATCTTTCGGGTCATCAGTTGGGCTCGGTCTCCCGTCCCCTTCAAAATTCCCAGCACCTGCGCCCAGGGCAAGAGCCTTCCCTGGATCAAGAGAGACCTGGCGGATAAGCTGGATAACCCGGAGAACAAACTTCAGGTTTTCGGCCGGATGGCCCTGGAAGTGTTGGCTTTCCGCAGTCTCTTCCGCAACACCCGCTCTGAGTTGCAAAGAAATCAGGAGAAACCGGAAGACTCGCGATTGATTTATTGGTCCTACAAATGGTTGTGGCTGGGGGCCTTAGCCTTCCATTATGCTTTCCTGCTGGTAATTCTCCGTCACATCAGGTTTTTTGCTGAACCCGTGCCCCACTGGGTTACGGCCCTGGCGGAAGTCGACGGCTTTGTGCAGTTTTACAGTCCCACCGTTTATCTGACCGGGGTCCTCATGGTAGTAGGTCTGCTGTATCTGCTGGCCCGCCGCATCTACACCCCGACCCTGCGCTACATCTCCCTGGCCGCGGATTACTTTCCCTTGCTGCTCATCATTGCCATCGGCATTAGCGGCATCCTGATGCGCTATGTCTACAAAGTCGATATCGTTGCCGTGCGGCAATTGGCCCTCGGTTTGGCTAGCTTCAAGCCGGTGGTGCCCGCCGGCATCGGTGTAATCTTTTATATCCATCTCTTCTTAGTCAGTGTGCTGTTTGCTTACTTTCCCTTCAGCAAACTGATGCACGCGCCGGGGGTCTTTTTCAGCCCCACCCGGAATATGGCCGGGGACAATCGCTGGAACCTGCATGTCAATCCCTGGAATTATCCAGTAAAGTTCCATGATTACATGCACCAGGAAGATGACTACCGTGAAGCTATGATCGAGGTTGGCATCCCAGTTGAAAAGGAGAAGTAATGGCTAAGCTGCCTACACCTGCAGAATTACTCCAGATAAATTACAAGCCCCCTGCCCGGGGGTGGATGGACCTCAAACCGGACCTTCGGCCTGGATACTTTGTGAATGCCGCTGCTCCCAAGTGGATGGAGATGGTAAACTATCCCTTTCCCAGGGCCTGGAATGTCAAAGATGATGATTGGCAACTCCCGGAAGACTGGAAAGAACGAGTTTTACAGGGCATGCAGGATCGGCTGGAACGCTTCCGGTCTCTGAAAGTCTTTTTTGATATCTGTGTCCGCTGCGGCGCCTGCGCCGATAAATGCCATTTCTTCCTGGGGACCGGCGATCCCAAAAATATGCCGGTGCTTCGGGCTGAATTGATGCGGTCGGTGTATCGTCGCTATTTTAAAACCGCGGGCAAGCTCCTGGGCGAGTTGGCTGGCGCCCGTGACCTTACCGAAGATGTCATCAAAGACTGGTTCTATTACCTGCATCAGTGCACTATCTGCCGGCGTTGTTCCGTTTTTTGCCCCTACGGCATCGACATGGCCGAAATGACCATTTTAGGCCGGGAACTGCTGGCTTCGGTGGGCATCAACATCGATTGGGCCCTGGCTTCGGTGGCCCAGTGTTACGACAAAGGCAGCCACATTGGCGCTACTCCCCAGGCCTTCAAAGACATGGTCGATTTCATGGCTGAAGAGAATGAGCGCGTCACTGGCATTGCCACCCCGGTGTCCATCAACCGGAAAGGTGCGGAAATCCTCTTTGTTGTGCCCTCCGGCGATT
>CAWAEI010000024.1:0-228063 GCA_963780995.1 uncultured delta proteobacterium | reverse complement strand
GCCGACCCCGGGTCCTTTAATTTCATGGGCTATCTGTTGTTGCTCAAGTATCTGGACCTGGACTACACCATGAGCACTTATGCCGCGGAAGGCGGCAATTTCGGTTGGTTTGTCTCCCACGAGATGGGTAAACGGCTGAACGCCAAGATCTACGAGGAAGCCAAGCGCCTGAAAGTGAAATGGATCCTCGGCGGTGAATGCGGCCACATGTGGCGGGTCTGTAACCAGTACATGCCCACCTGGTGGGGCCCCGTTGATTTTCTCGAAGAGCCGGTCTCTCCCATTACCGGCACCAAATTCGAAAACGCTACTGTGCATAAGATGGTGCATATTTCCGAGTTCACTGCTGATCTCTTTAAACACGGTAAATTAAAAGTTGATCCCCAAAGAAATGCCCATATTAAGCTGACCTTCCATGATTCCTGCAACACGGCGCGGGGCATGGGCATCTTCGAAGAACCGCGCTACATTATCAATCAAGTCTTGCCCGAGGGCAATTTCTTTGAAATGCCGCCCAACACTATCCGAGAAAAGACCTTCTGCTGCGGCAGCAGTTCCGGCATCAATGCTAATGAAAATATGGATATTCGGATGCTGGGCGGGTTGCCCCGGGCCAATGCCGTGAAATATGTGGGCGAAAAATACGGGGTCAACCATCTGGGCTGTATCTGCGCCCTGGATCGGGCCACCTTACCCACCTTGATGCAGTACTGGGTGCCCGACATGGAGGTTACCGGCATCACCGAACTGGTGGGCAACGCCCTGGTGTTCGATGATGAAATTGAGCGCACCACCGACCTGCGGGACCGGGACCTGGTTGGGTTCGGAGAGGCCGCCGAAGAGGAGGAAGCGGAATAAATGGACCACAACGGCAACTTTAAGAATGAATTCGGGTGGTTTGCAGACAAGCCCAAAGTTCCTAAAAAGCTTTATAATTGTAAAGCTGCTCTCATAGGCCTCGCCATCTTCCTGATCCTGGTGACTGCTCCGATTTGGAGGACTATCGGCAAGGTGGTGCCGGCCCCCGACCCCCAACTCAACACCCAGGCCATCATGGCGCTTCCCGAAAAAGACCGCACCTGTGTGGAGAGCAAGGAGTTCATGCGCGCCAATCACATGCGTCTTTTGATCGACTGGCGGGATGAAGCGGTCCGCAATGCCAACCGCGACTATGTCAACAGTAAAGGGAAGAAATATTTAGCCAGCTTGTCCAACAACTGCATGGAATGTCACTCCAACAAAACCCAGTTCTGCGACCAGTGCCATAACTATGTGGCCGTCGCACCCAACTGTTGGGGCTGTCATTGGGATAAAGAGAAAAAGCAAGTGGCGAAGACGGAGGCGAAGTGATGAGTATTAATAGAAGAGAATTCTTGCGCTTGGCTGGTCTGTCCACACTTCTGGGATTGGGAGGCAAAGCTGCCTTTGAACTGATTGCTCCTGGCCAATTGGAGGCCCAATCCTATGTCCCGGAGCCCAATGCCTTCAAAGCCAAAAGATGGGCCATGGTGGTGGATATGCGGAAACTGGACGAAAAAACCGCTCAGAAATGCATCAATGCTTGCCACCTTTCTCATAATGTTCCCGATATCGCTAGCCCCAAAGAGGGGGGGGTGGCCTTTCCTCCGGAAGACCAGAATCGCTTCCGCATTAAATGGCTCTGGACGGAAGGCTTTCACAACGCCTTCCCGGGGGATGAGCACGCCAACCTCCAGGAAAAACTGCACCACATGAAGTTCCTGGTGCTCTGCAACCATTGCGACAACCCTCCCTGCGTGCGGGTTTGCCCCACCCAGGCAACCTTCCGCCGTCCCGACGGCATGGTCATGATGGACATGCACCGCTGCATCGGCTGCCGGTATTGTATGGCCGCTTGTCCCTTCGGGGCCCGCAGCTTTAACTGGAAGGACCCGCGTCCCTATGTAAAAGAAGTCAACTTGAATTATCCCACCCGGGAAATCGGCGTCGTGGAAAAGTGCACCTTCTGCGATGAGCGCGTGGCCAAAGGCCAGTTGCCGGCTTGCGTCGAAGCCTCGGGTGGCGCTTTGACCTTCGGCGATCTGGGTGATCCCAAGTCCAAGGTGCGGGAGAATCTCCGGACCTATTTCACCATCCGCCGCAAAGCTCATCTGGGCACATTACCCCAAGTCTATTACATCGTGTGAGGTGTCTATGTTCGAACAAGCCTTCGTTGGAACTAAAAAATATTATGGGGTGCTGGCCGGTCTGGGCTTTTTTATCGCCCTGGGAGCTTTGGGCTACTACCAACAGCTCACCACCGGCTTAGGCATTACCGGCATGGGCCGGGACGTTTCCTGGGGGTTTTACATTGCCCAGTTCACCTATCTGGTCGGTGTGGCCGCCTCTGGGGTTATGGTGGTATTGCCTTATTACCTGCATGATTACAAGGCCTTTGGCCGCATTACCATCCTGGGCGAATTTTTGGCCGTAGCCGCGGTCACCATGTGTCTGCTGTTTATCGTGGCGGACCTGGGGCGACCCGACCGGCTCTTTAACATAATTAAATATCCCACCCCCAATTCCGTGCTCTTCTGGGATATGGTGGTGCTCAACGGCTATCTGCTCTTAAACATCGTTATCGGTTGGAATGTCTTGGAAGCGGAGCGCAACGACACCAAATATAAACCCTGGGTGAAATATTTGATCTACGTCTCCATTCCCTGGGCCGTTTCCATTCACACCGTTACCGCGTTTTTATACGCCGGTCTGCCCGGTCGGGGCTTCTGGTTGACCGCCGTATTGGCGCCGCGCTTTTTGGCCTCGGCTTTTGCCGCCGGTCCGGCTCTGCTCATCCTGCTCTGCCTGCTGGTGCGCAATAATACCAAATTTGATCCCGGCAAGGAGCAGATCCAGACCCTGGCCAAGATAGTCACCTACGCCATCCTGGTGAACATCTTCTTGTTCTTCTGTGAAATTTTCACCGTTTTCTACAGCCAGATCCCGGATCATACGCTCCATTTCAAATATCTGTTTTTTGGACTGGAGGGCAAGAGCCAACTCGTGCCCTTCATGTGGTTCTCCATGGTGGGTATGATTGTGGCGGCTTTGGCCATGGTCGTGCCCCGGGTGCGCCGGGATGAAAACACCCTGGCCTGGGCCTGCGGCTTGATCATCATCACCACCTATATCGATAAAGGTCTGGGGCTGATCTCCGCGGGTTTTATTCCCAACCCCCTGGAGCACATCACCGAATACTGGCCCACCGGTCTGGAAGCCATGATCACCCTGGGTATTTGGGCCGCCGGCTTCTTCATTCTGACGGTCCTGTATAAAATCGTCGTTTCCATCAAGGAAGAGGTCAGGGCTTAACCGAATATTCGTTGTCGCAAATATGAAAAGACAACGGGCGGGTGAACACCCGCCCGTTTAGTTTGAGGGGTTAGGTTGGCCCGTTTATGATTTCCACCTTGAAAACATCAACTCCAAATCTTCCAAAAGGGCCTGCAAATCTTCCTCGTGCTCCACTTCCTGGGTCAGGATAGTTAATGCCATGTTGTAGGTAAGGATATCTGAGTCCTTGGTCTTCTTGACGAGTTCATTGTAGTAGCTGATGGCGCAACGTTCCCCGTGGATATTTTGTTCCAAAAGAACCTTGACATAGTCATCATCCGGGGGGAGGTAACCGCAACCGGACCATTCATACCATTTCTTCGGTTCCGTAATGGGCTTGCCGCCTAACTGGATGATACGGTTGGCCACCATGTCGGCATGCAGCAGCTCTTCAGTGGCGTGTTGCAGGAGTTCCGCAGCAACGGCATCTTTCATGGGTCCGCGCACTACTTTGGCTCCCAGCCAATACTGATAGTAGGCGAACCATTCATCGGCAAAGGCCTTATTCAGGAGATCCAACAGTTCTTTTACATCCATCCCGACGATTTCAGTTCCTCTTTTTCCCATGATTCCTTTTCCTTTTCAGATTCATTGAGAGATTTTTATTGATGGGGCGGGTTTCCGGCCCGCTCTCGTTCAGGCGGCAATGTTATAATTGAAATTTATGGCTCACCATGCAAATTAATACCTATCACTAGGGTTGTAAAGACCATGAAAGCTTTTTACATGGCGCCCACTATTTCCCCATCAATTTGTCCCATATGGAATTCAAAAAAAAACCTGATATTCTGTAAACATTAAAAATTAAATCAGCAGTCGATTTCCGCCAAAAACTGGGCGTAGAGATCGACATCACCGTTTAAGGCGATCTGCTGGTCTTCGTAGGGGGTTCCGAGTCGGCGGTAAAATTCATCACCGATATTTTTAAAGGTCCCGGTGATCAAGGCGATAAGCCAATAGCGCAGCCGACCGTAACGTCGGCGCACGATATTCAGGGCCAGACAGGTGCAGGTGTAGTTCAACAACCCGGCGAAGGCCGCCTCATGAGTTCATCTTATCGGCTTCCTGGACAATGCGTCCGGCCAGTTCATCAATCAGGGCATCCAGCGCTTGCCGGTTTTGGGGAGCGATATAGGGCATGTAACTTTTCCTCACTTGATTTGGCTTGAAGGGCTGGGGCAGCAGGTGAAAAGGTTTAGCGACCGGAGACGGCATGATTCCAAAGACGGGAGGCGCGGCGCTTTCCCGCCCAAAGGGCTTATTTGGTCTTTACAAAACGGTGTACTCGGCTGGCCCAATAATTAATGCTGTACGATTGGTATATCCATAAGGCGGCCTGCGGCCACTGATAGGAAAAGCCGATAAATTAGAAAAACTCTCGACAATCCCTCTATTAGTTTCATCGATACATCAACTCTTCAGGGCGTTCTTTAAGAATTCTCCCATTTCCCGGTCGATATGCTGCACGTGATGATCATACCATTGCAGGATGACTTCGATCCATTCCGCGGGCGAAAAAGTTTCGGGGCGCTTGATTTTATCTTCTAAAAGATCAGCAATATCGAGTAGTTTTGCGTGTTCTTGCTGATGTTCCGCCAGTTTGGGGTAATTATGTTTGGTCATAAAAGACTCTTCGGTGGCGAAATGGGCCCGGGCGAAGTCCCGGATGCCGGTCAGGTCCTTAAGGACGCGTTGTCTGACTTCGTCAGGGGGGAGACTTTTGGCGGCATGAGTGTAGAAATCGTAGGCCTTGTTCAATAGCAGCAGAAAAGTCTGGTGCTGGCGGTCTATTTCATTAATCCCGAGACGGTATTTCTCTCCCCAGACAAAGGGCATGGGTAACCTCCTTCGGCTTTAAGTTATGATCTCCCTCGTGCCCAAGCTCCCGCTTGGGCACGCATTATCATTAAAAGCTCCTGCTTTGATCCTCCGCCGGGCCATTCCTGACTGGCCTTCTACCTCTAGTACGAAGCAGAGCTTCGTTCGATATTGGGTTCCCAAGCAGGAGCTTGGGAACCAGCTGAAAACTCCATCTTTGTCATCCTGAGCGCCGCGAAGGATCTAGATTCTTCGCTCGCTGGGCTTCCTCAGAATGACAATTCTATCTGCGAGTGCCCCTTTGTCCTAAGTTATACTTGGGAACTCATTATTTCTCCAGAAGGTGCTTGGCCGCTTGTTCCTACAAAATCGACAGCCGTTCATCATAGATATATTCCCGGGTGTGCCGGGCCACCCGTTCGGGTTCGATGGTGATGCGGGCCACGCCCGAGGCGAGGCCCGCCCGGGCCACGGCCTCGGCTACGGCTGGGGGGACCCGGAAATCCATGGCGCCGGGCAGGATGTAGCCGGGTCGGAGGTCTTGGCCCACCAGGTCGGCAATGGCAAAGGCTGCGGCCAGATTCATGTCGTCATTGATGGCCCGGGCCCGGATGTCCAGGGCACCTCGAAAAATGCCGGGAAAGGCCAAGCAGTTGTTCACCTGGTTGGGAAAGTCGGACCGGCCCGTGGCCACGACGAGAGCCCCGGCCTCCCGAGCCTCCTCGGGATGGATCTCGGGATCGGGGTTGGCCAGGGCAAAGACAATGGGGTCGACGGCCATGGTTTTGATCATCTCCTGGTTCAAGACATTGGGCCCGGAAAGGCCGATGAAGATGTCGGCGCCTTGCAGGGCGTCGGCCAGGCTCCCCTTGATCCGGTCCGGGTTGGTGATATCGGCCAATTCTTCCTTGATGCGGTTCATGCCCTTGGAACGGCCTTTATACACCACCCCGGTGGTGTCGCAGACGATAATATTTTTAGCACCTGCCTGGATCAGCAGTTTGGTAGTGGCGATGGCGGAAGCGCCGGCGCCGTTGAAGATAATCTTGACTTCGGACAGGTTCCGGTCCGAGAGTTTCAGGGCATTTGTGAGGCCGGCCAGAGCCACCACGGCGGTGCCGTGCTGATCGTCGTGAAACACCGGAATGTCCAGACTTTCCCTCAGTTTTTGCTCAATCTCAAAACATCGGGGCGAGGAGATATCTTCCAGGTTGATGCCGCCGAAAGCCGGGGCGATATTTTCCACTAGCCGGACCACCAGATGCGATTCCTGGGTGCTGATACAGATGGGAAAGGCCTCGACGCCGCCAAAGGTCTTGAACAGGATGGCTTTACCTTCCATGACCGGCAGGGCGGCCCGGGGGCCGATATTCCCCAGGCCCAAGACGGCGCTACCGTCGGTGACGATGGCCACCAGGTTGTTTTTACAGGTGTAGTCATAGGCGGCCATGGGGTCCTGCCGGATTTTTTCACAGACATCGGCCACGACCCGGGGAGAGTATAATTTCTTGTAGATGACCTCATCTTTGATGGGCACCTTGGCGTAAATGCCGATACAACCCTGATAGCGGCGGTGCAGTTCCAGGGATTCCTCATTGATGCTGAGCTTGCCGTAATCCTGGCCTTCGGAAGGCAGCCAGGCCAGTTCCCCTTCGTAGATATAGCGTTCGGTGCGCTCATAGACCTTATCCGGCGACATCTCCTCGGGACCGATGCCGGCCACGCCGGTCTTCTGGGCCGCGCCGGCCACCGCCCGGGCCAGGATCGGGGAGATCTGCCAGTCCATCTGCCGGGGAATAATCTGGGTTGGGGAGACGTGGTCCACCGGGATAATGTCGGCCAGGGCCCGGGCCGCGGCCAGGTACATGTCGATGTTGACCCGGTTGGCCCCGACATCCAGACAACCCCGGAAAAAACCCGGGGTCACCAGGGAGGAGCGGATCTGGTTGGCGCTGTCCGCCAAACCCGTGGCCACCACCGCGGCCCCGGCGGCCCTGGCCTCGGCCTCGCTGATCTCCGGTTCCGGCAGGGCCAGGGCAAAAACAATGGGGTCCCGGGCCATGGAGGCGATCATTTCCGGGGTGACCAGACCAGGTCCGGACAGGCCGATGAAGACGTCGGCCCCTTTAATTACTTCGGCCAAGTCCCCCTTGACGTCCTGGGGTCCCACCAGGCGGGCGAGCTCACTCTTGGCCCAATCCATGCCCACGGTGCGGTAGACCCGCAAGGCCCCGTGCCGGTCGCACATGACGATGTTGTTGTTGCCCGCCACAATCAGACCTTTGGCCACGCCCATGCCCGCGGCCCCGACGCCGTTGATGACAATGCGCACATCCGAGAAATTTTTTCCCACCACCTTGAGGGCGTTGTAGAGCGCGGCCAGGACAATGATGCCCGAGGCATGGAATTCATGGTGCAGCACCGAGACCCGGACGGCATGGCGCACCCGGTTCTCCACCGTGAAGCACTTGGGCGCGGCGATGCCCTCCAGGCAGATGCCGCCGAAAGAGGGGGCCAGCACCCGCACCGTTTCGATGATTTCATAGGGATCTTGGGTTTTCAGGGCTATAGGGACGGCATCCACATTGGCAAAGGTTTTGAAGATGACGCTCTTGGCTTCCAACTTGGGAAGCACCGCGGCGGCGCCGATATTGCCGAATTCAAAGACGGCGCTGCCGTCCGAGATCAGGGCGATGGAGTTCCCCCGGCAGGTGTAGCGGAAGGAGGAAATGGAATTTTTGTCGATTTCCCGGCAGATGGCGCCGACGCCGGGAGTATAAATTCGGCTCATCACCGACATATCCCGAATGGGCATCTTGCTCTTGACGCCGATGAGGCCCCGGTGACGTTGGCGGATAATTAAGGCATCGGATTCGTGGTGCATGGGATGTCCTCGCGAGGGAATTTAACATTTGGCTAGATTGCAAATAAATATAGCGGATTTTTACAAAATGAGCCAGAAAATCCGTTCGCCAGGACTAATCCGAACCGAGATTAACCTTCTGGATTCGTTGGCCGCAGGTGTAATCCCGCGGCTTCCCCGAGAGCGAGAAATTCTGACCAATTCCGAGAAATATTCTTAAAAAGGTCTTGGCTCAGCTCATCCATTTCAGCCACTTGATGCGGCGGAAACAGGGCCTCGAGGTCGGGGACAGGGATCTCCATGGGGTCATTCCCGGCAGACGATTGGGGTCTGACGGGGGGCCGGTCGGTGACGGCCGGCGCCTGTAGGGAGGCGTCCCTCTCCCCTTTATTTCGGACCAGGGAAACAGGGGCGGGTTTGAATTTGGCTTTAGGATCGGTCATTTTGTTGATGACGGTGACGATCCGAGTGACTTCCCGGACGGCCTGGATCACCACTTTGTGGTTGTCTGCGGCGCTGGCGGCCTCAGCGGTTTTCAGGGCCAGGTCCAAGGCACGGTTGAGCTTGGCCAGGCAGTCCTGGTGGAGGTCGGGATGAGAGGTGGCAGGCTGCATTTTGAGGCTCCTTTTAAAAAGACAGTTTTCAGTTACAAGCTGTTATCTGACCTCAGCTTATATCAAAGTGGGGAGGGGAGGGATAGAACAGATAGGACAAATGTCACAAAAGGGTGGCATCTGGTTACCAAGCAGGAGCCTAGGCGAGCGGGAAAAAGCAGATGCGGATGATAAAATTCGCCCAGGCTATTTAACAGGGTTTAAGGAGGACTCCCTGTTGGTGTTGATAGTCGTTTTTTTTAAAATAAAATTAGTATAAAATGCATTAATTATTGTTGAAAAATTTCGCAAGGGTGGCAGGCCATGGCGGAGAAAACGGGATCCCCAAAAAAGGGGCAGCAGCACGAAACCACCGAGCAAACCTTGCAGCAGCAAGAGACCCCAAAGGCAAAGACGCCGGAGGAAGAACTCCCCCCGGAATTGCCGCCTCTGGAAGAGACCGAAAAGCCGCAAACGCAGACCAGGAAAGTTTTCCCGGTGGTGGGCATCGGCGCCTCGGCCGGGGGGCTGGAGGCCCTGGAAACCTTTTTCGACCAACATGCCGGCCGCCCCGGCGATATGGCCTTAGTCATCATCCAGCACCTGAGCCCCAAGCACAAAAGCATCATGGGGCAGATATCTCAAGAAAGACACCCGCCTGCCGGTGATGGAAATCAGCAGACGGCATGGAGGTGGCGCCCAATGCCGTCTATTTCAACCCTCCGGACCGGGAAGTGGCCATCTTACCAGGGCGTGCTTCACCTGATGGAGCCCGGACCGAGGCCCGCTACGCCCGGTCTGCCCATCGACTACTTTTTCCGCTCCCTGGCCCGAGGACCTGGAAGAGAAGGCCATCTGCATCGTCTTGTCCGGCACCGGCAGCGACGGCACCCTGGGACTGCAGGCGGTCAAAGGGGCCGGCGGCCTGACCATGGCCCAGGCGGAAGGACCAGGCCAAATACCCCTTCATGCCCCGGAGCGCCATCGACACCGGCATGGTGGACCACGTCCTGCCGGTGGAGGAGATGGCCGGCGGAACTGATGCGCTACGTGCAGCACCCCTACCTGGAGGCCCGGACCAAGAGCCATACCCGCGACCAAACAATATCGAGACCTTTGTCGAAAAGATCCTGATGCTGATCCGGACCAACACCCAGCATGATTTCAGCCACTACAAGCAGACCACCATCCGCCGCCGCATCGAGCGGCGCATGGCCCTGCATAAACTCAACCGAATCGCCGATTATTACCGCTATCTCCAGGAGAATCCCGCAGAGGTGCAGGCCCTGTTCCAGGACCTGCTCATCACGGTGACCAGCTTTTTCCGGGACCCGGAGGCCTTCAAGGTCCTGGAGACCAAAGTCATCCCCGAGATCATGGCCCGGAAGAGGAGACCGGCGCCGCCATCCGGGTCTGGGTGCCCGGCTGCGCCACCGGCGGAAGAGGCCCTCTCCCTGGCCATCCTCCTGGCCGAGGCCCGGGAACGACTGGACAAAGCGCTTACCATCCAAGTCTTTGCCACCGACATCGACCACGAGGCCATCGACAGGGCCCGGCCAGGCGGAATACCCGGAAAGCATCGCCGCGGATGTCTCCCCCGAGCGCCTGAAACTCTTTTTCATCAAAAAGGACGGTAAGTCTATAAATCAAGCAAGAAATCCGGGAGATGGTGGTCTTCGCGGTGCAGAACCTCATCAGCGACCCGCCCTTCTCCACGCTGGACCTCATCAGTTGCCGCAACGTCCTGATTTATCTGGGTAACGAACTGCAGAAGACAGATCATGCCCCTGTTCCATTTCGTCCTGAACCCCGAGGGCTATCTGTTTTTGGGTTCTTCCGAGAGCATCGGGGGGTTTGCCGACCTGTTTCGGCCCCGGTGGACATCAAGTGGAAGATTTTCCGGCGCAAGGACTCGGTGGTGCACCGTCTGACGGATTACCCGCCCGGCCCTGACCGTGCCGCGCGGCGGACCTCGGCGCCCGGGGAAGAACCGAACCCCGTGCGGTGGACGTCCGCACTCTATAGAGAAAATCATCCTGGACGAATACGCCCCGCCCAGCGTCCTCATCAACAACAACTACGACATTCTCTATTTCCAGGGGCCAACCGGCAAATTTCTGGCCCCGCCCGTGGGAGAGCCCAGTTTTAACCTGCTGAAGATGGCCCGGGAGGGATCTGCGCCCCAAGCTGGTCCCGCTCTGCATCAGGCCATCACCGAGAGAAAGACCGTCGTGGCCCAGGAAGTGAATCTGACCAGCAGACGGCGAGCTAACTCAGGTGAATATGACCGTGCGCCCTCTTGATTCAGCCGGGGGCTCCGGCCGATCTCTTCCTGGTGGTCTTTGAGGAGCAAGCCCAAGCCTCCCGCAGCCAGAAAAAGCGGCGGAAAGCGGCGGCTCTGCCGGAAGAGGAGACCACGGGTCCAGTTCTCGGAACAGGAACTCCAGGCCACCAAGGAATACCTCCAGACCACGGTCGAAGAGCTGGAGGCCTCCAACGAAGAGCTCAAGTCCACCAACGAGGAGCTGCAATCCACCAACGAGGAACTGCAAAGCACCAATGAAGAGCTGGAAACCGCCAAAGAGGAACTCCAGTCCACCAACGAAGAGCTGGTGACGGTGAACGCCGAACTGCAGAACAAGCTCGACGAACTCACCGGAAGTCAATAACGACATCAACAATCTGCTGGCCAGCACCGAGATCGGCACCATCTTCCTGGACCGGGACCTCCGCCTCAAGCGGTTCACCCCGGCCGCGACCAAACTGTTTAATCTGATTGCCAGCGATGTCGGCCGGTCCATCAAGGACATCACCACGAAGACCGGCTACGACCGGTTATGGGAAGACGCCGAAGAGGTGCTGGATACCTTGCAGGTCAAGGAGATAGACCTGAAAAGTGATACGGGCCAGGTTTTCGGCCTCCGCCTGTTGCCCTACCGCACCCGGGATAACATCATCGACGGGGTGGTGCTTACCTTCATGGATCTTTCCGAAATGCGTCTGCTGACCATGGCCAAGTTGTTCGCCGAAAGCATCGTCGACACGGTGCGGGAGCCGCTGCTGATCCTGGATGGCGAATTGCAGGTGGTTTCGGCGAATCAGGCCTTTTATAATAATTTTCAGGTAACCAGGCAGGAATCCGAAAAACGCCTCATTTATGAACTGGGTGGAGGCCAATGGGATATTCCGGAACTGAGAAAGCTCCTGGAGGAAATTATTCCCCAGAATGCCAGTTTTGCCGACTTCAGGGTAGAGCGGGACTTTCCCCGGGTCGGCCCCAAGGTCATGCTCCTCAACGCCCGCCGCACTCCGGCCGGGGATGAGCGGCCCCACTTGATTCTATTGGCTATTGAGGATGTGACGGGGAGGGGCTAGGGGAGTGTCAGAGTTTTTGAAACAGGAGCTTTTAAATGATAGTGTGTGCCCAAACGGGAGCTTGGGCACGAGAGACAAGGGAAATATATCAGGTGATTACAACGCGCTTACCTTTGCAGTCCTAACATATCAGGTGCGCCTATGAAAGACCCAAAAGGACCACCCCCGGACTTTACCGAACTGCGTCGGCAGGCCGAGCAGCGGCTGCGGCAGCAGACCGTTGACCCGGAGGAACTCTCTGCGGAGGAGTGTATTCGTCTCATCCACGAGCTGCAAGTGCACCAGGTTGAGCTGGAGATGCAGAACGAGGAATTGCGCCGGGCTCAGGTCCAACTGGCCGAATCCCGGGACAGATATGCCAACCTCTATGACTTCGCGCCGGTGGGCT
This sequence comes from uncultured delta proteobacterium, assembly GCA_963780995.1. Classification (GTDB taxonomy): domain Bacteria; phylum Desulfobacterota; class Desulfobaccia; order Desulfobaccales; family Desulfobaccaceae; genus Desulfobacca. The sequence continues at coordinate 215,675 of CAWAEI010000024.1, read as the reverse complement.
ACCTTACCCTGGAGGCGAGCGGCAAAATTGTGGAGGCCAACCTCACGGGGGCCAGCCTGTTGGGGGTGGAGAGAGGCCGATTGATAGGCAGCTTTTTGCCTCACTACCTGGGAACGTCGGACCGACGTCGCCTACACCAGTTGCTGAAACGTCTTCCTGACCAACAGGAGCAGCGGCTGGATGTCAGTATCACAACCGGCGGGGTCGACCGTATCATGCTCCTGAATATGCTCTTTATCGGGGACACTCGGGAACGGATGCTATGCCGCGTCTCGTTTACCGACGTTACCGAGCTCAAACGGACCCAGGAGGAATTGCGCCTCCACAAGGAAGAACTGGATGAGCTGGTAACGGAGCGGACCGCGGAGCTATTTCAGGTCAAAGAACAGTTTCGGGAGACTAAGGAGCACCTGGAGGCCGTTTTCCAGGCCGCGCCCTTGGGCATTGGGGTGTTTGACGCCGAGGGGAGGGTGGTGACGGCCAATGCGGCCTCCGAGCGCATCTTCGGCTGGCCCCTGGCGGAAATAAGAGGCCAGATTGTTCCTTCTATCCCCCAGGATAATGCGGCGGATTCTCTGGCGTTATTGCAGCAGGTGCTTCAGGGCGAAAACCTCGCAGGAATTGAAATAAAACAACAACGTCGGGACGGTGCTCTCATTGACGTCAGTATTTCGGCGGCGCCCATGCATGACCCGGAGGGAAATATTCGAGGTTTCGTGGGCCTGGTCGAAGATATCACCGGGCGTAAACAGGTCCAGGAAGCCTTACAGACCCAGGCAAGGGTGCTGGCGAGCATGGCCGAAGGGGTCACCGTGACCGATGATCACGGCCAGATTGTTTATACCAATCCGGCCTTTGACCAGATGTTCGGTTATGAGCCCGGCGAACTTCCAGGCCAACACACCAACATCCTCAACGCCTACCCGCCGGATGAAAATGTGGCCGTAGTCAAGGATATCTTACAGCGCCTAAAAACCATTGGGACCTGGCATGGAGAATTTTATAACCGCAAAAAGGACGGCAGTTATTTTTATACCGCGGCCCATATCAGCATCCTGGAAGTGGCCGGTAAAAAACTCTACATTTCCGTGCAAGAGGATGTCACCGCCCGCAAAGCAACTGAACAGGAAATGGCGCGCCTGGCCTCCTTCCCGGAGTTGAATCCCAATCCCGTTCTGGAAATAGACTTCAACGGCGGGGTTAGGTACTGCAATCCGGCGGGTTTACAAGTCCTGGCAAGCCTGGGGGCACCCGGCGAACCCTGGCGGTTTTTGCCCCCGGACTGGAAAGATCTCGTGGAGGGCAGCCGCGCCTCCGGGGATAGCCAATTCTACCGGGAGGTGGAGATAAACGGCGGGGTATTTGCCGAAACCATTTCCTCTGTGTCTGAACCCGAAGCCATGAGGCTCTATGTTTGGGACATTACCAAACGGCGGCAGGCCTTAGTGGCCCTGAGCCAAAGCGAAGAACGTTACCGTAGCCTGTTTCAGAATAACCATGCGGTCATGCTGCTCATCGATCCCGGCAGTGGCGACATCGTGGATGCCAATCCGGCGGCTTGCGCTTATTACGGCTTTCCCCTGGAGGAGCTTAAGGCCAAAAAAATCACCGAGATTAACACGCTCACCGAAGATCAGGCATTAACAGAAATGCAACTGGCCAAAGCCGAGGAACGGCGGCAGTTTTACTTCCGGCACCGCCTGGCCGGCGGTGAAATCCGGGATGTGGAAGTTTACAGTGGTCCCATTATCATGGGGGAAAAAGAACTGCTCTACTCCATTGTCCACGATATTACCGAGCGCACGCGTCTGGAGGCGGAAGTGGCCATGAAGGCCAAGCTTTTGGACCTGAGCCGCGACTCCATCTTCGTGGTGGACCCGGAGGGGAATTTTTACTATGTCAATGAAGCGGCTTACCATACCCGGGGCTACAGCCGGGAAGAATTGCTCAACATCCATCTTGTCGACCTGGACACTCCAGAGCAGGCTGAATTTATCCCTGCCCGGACCCGGATGATCCAGGAGAAGGGCGAAGCGAGTTTTGAATCGGCTCACCGTCGTAAGGATGGCTCGGTGATGCCGGTGGAGGTATATGTCAAGCAGATCCGAATGGACGGGCGGGTAGTCATACTCAGCAGCGTCCGGGATATTACCACGCGGTTCCAGGCGGAAGAGGCACTGTGGCGGAGCAACCAGCGCCTGGACCTGCTGGCCGAAACGGCTAGTGAGCTTTTGGCCAGCGATTCCCCCCAGGAGGTGGTGAATTCGCTCTGCCAGAAGGTCATGACCTTTCTCGATTGTGACGTGTTTTTCAATTTTCTCGCCGATGCCGAAGAAGGTCGTCTGAATCTGAACACCTATGCTGGTATAACGGACGGGGAGGCGCGTCGGATCAAGCGGATTAACTACGGCGCCGGGTTGTGCGGCTACACCGCCCGGGAAGGTCGCCAGATTGTGGCTGAGGATATTGCCACCACCCTCGATCCTCGCACCGAGTTAATCAAATCCTACGGCATCCAGGCCTATGCCTGCCATCCGCTAAAGGTAAATGACCGGGTGCTGGGTACCCTGGCCTTTGGCACCCGCGGGCGCCCCCGTTTTTCCATGGATGAACTGGCGCTGATGAATGCGGTGGCCGATCAGGTGGCCATCGCCTTGGACCGGAAACAGGCGACGGAGGCCCTGAGGCAGGAGCGGGACTTCAGTTCGGCTCTGTTAAACACCGTGGGGGCCCTGGTGGTGGTGCTGGACCGGGAGGGGCGCGTCGTGCGCTTTAATCAGGCCTGCGAATTAAGCACCGGTTACGGTTTTGCGGAAGTTGAGGGGAAATTCTTTTTCGATATCTTTCTGCTGCCGGAAGAAAAGGCCGGGGTGCAAGAAGTCTTCGGGCGCTTAGGCTCCGGAGATTTCCCGCTTAATTATGAAAATTACTGGCGCACCCGCTCCGGGGAAAAACGCCTGATAAGCTGGTCCAACACAACCTTGCCGGATAGCGACGGCGCCGTGGCCTACATTATCGGCACCGGCATTGATGTTACCAGACAGCGCCGGGCAGAGGAGGCCCTGCGCCGGGCCCATGATGAGCTGGAGCGGCGGGTGGCGTCACGCACCCAACAACTCCGGCATACGGTGGATAAGCTGCTCCAGGAAATTGCGGAACGGGAGCGGGCTGAAGTCAAGCTACGGGAAAGCGAGGCCCGATTTGCCGCCTTTATGAGACACTTGCCGGGCTCGGCGATTATGCGGGACCGAAAAGGGCGATTTGTTTTCGTCAATGAATCCTGGGAGAAGACTCTGGGGCGAAGGCCGGGGGAAAGCCTGGGGAAAACCGTGGACGACTTCTGGCCGTCGGAGATAGCCCACCAGTTGAAAGAATTCGACCGGGAGGTCATTTTGCAAAACCGGCCCATGGAGTCGGAGGTGGAACTATTAGTGGGCGGGAAGCCGCGAACTTTTTTGACCTATCGTTTTCCCATCCGGGGCGAGACCGGTCAGGTTGAGATGGTAGGAGCCATTGGTATTGACATTACCGACCGTTTGAAGGCCGAAGAGGCCCGAGACCGTCTCATTGAAATTTTGGAGGCCACCCCGGATTTTGTGGGGTCGGCTGATCGGGAGGGACGGCTATTTTACCTGAACCGGGCCGCCCGAGAGATGTTAGGGCTTACCGCCACAAACGATATCACCTTCCTGAGTTTTTTGGATACCCAGCCGCCCTGGGCCGTAGACCTCATTTTATCTGAAGGTCAGACCACCTATGCTCGGGAGGGCTTCTGGCAGGGTAAAACTGCCATTCTTTGCCGGGATGGCCTGGAAATTCCCGTGTCCCAGGTAATCCTGGCCCACCGGGGGCCCGATGGCAAAGTCAAGTTCTTCTCCACCATTTGCCGGGATATCAGCGACATGAAACGGGCGGAAGAAAACCTGAAAAGGTCAGAAGAAAAATTGCGGTTCCTGACCACCCAGTTGCTCACCGCCCAGGAAGACGAACGCAAACGCCTGGCGGCGGAACTGCACGATGAACTGGGCCATGCCCTCTTGACCCTGAAGCTGCACCTGACCACCGTAGAACGACACCTGCTCCCGGCCCAGGCGGACTTGAAAGAAAAAATGCGTGATATAGTGGCATACTTAACGGATACCGTGGAAGAGGTGCGCCGCCTGTATCACGATCTGAGCCCCGGCGACCTGGAAGATCTGGGCCTGACCACGGCCTTGCGCAACATGATGGAAGATTTCCAGGAACTCTATGAAGACATCGACTGGAGCGTCGAGTTGGCCGACATTGACAAACTCTTTCCCCTCCCTATCCAGACCATGATCTACCGGATCGTGCAAGAAGCCTTGACAAACATCGGCAAACACGCGTATCCTGAACATGTTAATGTTAAGGTGACCCAAGAAGACCAAAAGGCAGTTTTTGTCATTACAGATGACGGCCGTGGTTTTTCCATGGATGACGTGCTGGACGGCGACCCCGGCAGGAAGGGGATGGGTCTGGCGGCCATGGCCCAGCGGGTGAGCCTGGTGGGAGGAATATTTGACCTCTGGAGCCGGGAGAACCAGGGCGCCAGGATAATTTTCAGCATCCCCTTCACCCCGGCGGGAGAGAGATTATGAGTCCGTACACCATTGTTCTAGCTGACGATCACATGCTGTTTCGTCAAGGGGTTAAGCGAATCATCGAGGAGAATCCGGACTTCAAGGTTATCGGGGAGGCCGGCGATGGTCTGGCGTTGCTGGAGCTCCTCAAAACCACCCGCCCCGATCTCGTCATCCTGGATATTTCCATGCCTCTCCTGCGGGGTCTGGAAGCCGCCCGGGAACTCAAAGGCACCTACCCCAAAATAAAAATTCTGCTGCTCACCATGCACCGGAAAAAAGACTTCCTGCAGCAGGGCATCGAAGCCGGGGCGGATGGCTTCATGCTGAAAGAAGACGCGGACTACGGACTTATCCAGGCCATCCAGGCCCTGAAGCGGGGGGAAAAGTTCTTCTCCCCCCTGCTGGTGGCCAAACTGGCCGAACTGGCCGAGAAGAAAGCTAAACCCGATCCTTTGACCAACCGGGAACGTCAGATCGTCAAACTTCTGGCCGAAGGGAAGACCTCTCAGGAGGTTGCCGATCTGTTGTTTATCAGTGTCTTTACCGTCCGCCGCCATCGGGACAATATCATGCGTAAGCTCAAGCTGGAGCGGTTGGCCGATCTGGTCCGGTACGCCATCAACCGGGAACTTATCCAGCCGAATGCCTGATTTTTTTATGACGGTCATTCTTTTGAGCCCTAGGGGGGGCCCCTTTTTATGTCTGGTTTATAGTGAACCGCAGACGCAGGCTTAACTGCGTAACCAATTCTATTATTGGTATGTCTAGCAAGAGGAAGTGTAAGTATTATTTCATAACCCTTTAAATTTTTTTTAAAAATTATCCTGCCTGTATAGTCATTTTTTACCATCCCCGAATAGTCGTCCCAGCCCATAGTTTTATATTTCTGGTTAAGTAAAATAATGTGCAGTTCAATATTACTTGCTGTCTCATGGAGGAGCGGCAGATTATTCACAAAAAAATTTTTACAAAGAAAAAATTCCAAGATTCCTACCGGGATGTTTCCTTACCAATCATGGGGATGGCTGAGGGAACTGGCAGGTAAGGCCTTGATCTTGGGCACGGCTCTAGATCTCGACGCAGTCTAGTGGATAAATCGAATGTAAGGAGAAGGGTCATGCTGCCGGATGAAATCCTCCTAATCAATGACGGTTCTTTTCTGTTGCGAATGCTGGCCAAGCGTCTGGAAGAGAGAGGGTATGCGACCTGGTGCACCGATGCACCCGAACAGGCTTTGGAAATTTTGAGCAACCAAGAGTTTGACCTGGTGGTGATAAAGCTCTCTGAAGAAGACGCTGACCGGCTGGCGGTTTTGCCGATGGTAAAGGAATTATCTCCAGAAACGAAACTTGTCATCATCAGTGATTCCGAATTTCTCCCCATCGAGGTGTTTGAAGCGGATTTTGACGACTATATCAGCGTACCCTGCTCGCCTATGAAGCTCTGGCGCCGTCTGGCTATGTTTTTGGAAGAGCCCATCACCAACCAGCAGCAGGAACTTTTCCTGCACCCGGCTAATTATCGCATCGTTCACCGCCTCGTGGCGAATTTGCAGGAGATCCACCAAAACTTAAGGGCTGGAGAAGCCGGCTTGAGAGATCTGCAAGAGAAGGTGGCTCACCAACAGGCCACGGAGTTGGCGGCCAATTTGGACGATGCCCATCAACAAAACTCCCAGTCAATCTTCCTGGTGGAAAAACTCTTAACCAACTTTGGCGGGCATGATTTTTTCCAGGATCAGGTTGATTGTTACGACATATGAGAGTTCAGTCCTTTTGCCGCGAGATCATAAGAGAGTATCCCCAAGATTGCAGCAAGGAGGAGTTAATGTACCACTACAGGGAAATGGTTGAATTTGCGAAAGCTTTAGATATGAAAATGGCCGTTGTGCAGGTGCAGCGGGGAGAATCCAATAAAGAGGCCTGGGAAAGGCACTTGCAAGACCATCCGCATGATGTCGATGCCATGATTAAAGTGTTCAATCAGCCGGAAAGAAGAACGGCTAGGATGCAACTGTGAACGAGCTCTTATAAAAACTGACATCAGAGAGGAGTCTGAATCATGACTGAAGTAGCCATTGAGAAAGTGCATGCCGGTTTTCGCGTGGACGGCTTATCCCTGCTTCGGGGAAATTGTGGCTGTGGCGGGCTGACCGGCCCGGGCGGCGCTGGTGTGGGTGACTGCTGCCAGACCTATTCCATTGTCAAAAAAGATGGCAATGTCATTATCTTCTTTGCCAAAGGCACTACTCCAAATACTAAGAATAATTTTAAATCGGGGTACCGCGTTAAAAAGGGGGCGGTGGAGGTGGACGTCATGGTGTACGACACCACGATTCCAAGGGCTTTACCTTTGGAGGCCATTATCCGCCGCCGCTGTCAGACTGGCAGGCAAAAGGCTGGCAGGTGGTACAGCAGGTGGAGGAACCCCTGGCAGATACCGGGATGGCGTTGCCCAAATGGTGCCAGAGTGCCGAGTCGTGTGACCGGCCCGACCCGATTTTAATGTCGCCGACGGTTGAATAACAGACCAAGATAAGCTAGGCAAGATCCCAATGTATCCTGGGGAGGGTGAAGGTGGAAGCTTACGCCCAATTAAGCGAGACCGATCAGTTCGCACACTGCATTGAGATCTCCAAACGAGTCCGGTGGGATATCGACCGGGATGTGATCCGGGGACGGGAATTTGATTTTTCGAAAAAATTTCTGCCGGACTCGATTTCCAAGATCAACCGGTTCGATTTTCTCACCAGTGAAGAACAGAAATTCCTCAGCCAGGTCCAGGGACGGACGTATGCCGGTATGTTCGGTTTTGTCGAACGCTTTATCGTCGCGAAAATTCTTGACATTTCCCGCCGACACTGGCTGAGGGACCAGGTCGCCCTGGAGGCCTTGGTGCGCTTCTGCGACGAGGAATTGAAACATCAGGAGCTCTTCCGCCGGATTGAGGGGATGATTGCCAGGGGTATGCCAACCGGGTATGCCTTCCCGTGGAACCCCGATGAGGTGGCGGCGGCGGTGCTCTCCAAATCTACCTGGGCGGTTTTAGGGTTAATCTACGAGATCGAACTTTTTACGCAGGCGCACTATAAGGAAAGCATCGAACCAGAAGAAAATTTGTCTGAATTATATAAGGACCTCTTTTTGTTTCACTGGAAAGAGGAAACCACCCATGCCTTGATGGATGCCATCGAATGGCCGGTGGAGGATCAGAAGCTCACTCCCCTGGAACGGGACCGGGCCGTTGATGAACTTATCGGCCTCATAAAGGACGTGGACGGCATTTTGCAGGCCCAGTCAGCCAATGATGCCCACTATTTTGCCGATAATTGCCGGCGGGCCCTGCTGCCGGAGGAGAGGCAAAGCCTGCGGCAGGGGCTGCTATCAGCCTACCGCTGGCAATACATCTTTTCTGGGGTGGAGCACAAGCGTTTTCAGGCGCTTTTTACTGATATGACCACCGGGGAGCAACGTCAGCGGGTGAATGAGGCCTTGGGACAATTAACTTAAGAATTCTGGTAATCAGGGGACCGCTGGTCAGGACAGGCAAACAGAGATCTGCCCTATGATTAAAATTAAACGGGTTTATGAAGAATTTGAGATAAGTGATGGCCAGCGGGTATTGGTGGACAGGTTGTGGCCCCGGGGAGTCAGAAAAGACCAGGCGCAGATTGATGTCTGGCTGAAAGTTTTGGCTCCCAGCCATGATCTGCGCCAGTGGTTTGCCCACGATCCCCAACGGTGGTCGGGATTTCAACAGCGCTACTTGGCGGAACTCAACCATCCTGAAAAAATCACTTTTCTTGAAGATCTCATGTCCAGGGCCCGAAAGGGGAATGTAACCCTGATTTATACCGCTCACGACAAAGAGATGAATAACGCCGTCGTTCTGAAAGATTTTTTGGAGCAGTGCCTTGGTTCATTCGGCCGGCATCCAACCTGTCCAGAGAAACCGCTAAACAAGATCTGTCCACGCCGAGACGACTAAGCATTCAAGCTTAATTAATTGAAAATAACCAACCATACTGGTTGATACCGTCGACTGTTTCTGCGCTTGTCTTAAAAGTGCTGAGTCAGCGAACGAGTCGAAGGAAAAAGTAAAATTATCTTCCCCATAGAAAAATTAAATTAATATGTAATAAGTATATTAAAATTAATACAAAAGGATATCTGTAAGACTTGCTACGACCAGGTCTGGCTCGATTATCAACAGGAAATCGCCTTGCGCCACACGCCCGCCAAAAAGAATAAAACCGATAAGGTTTCCTCTGCCTCCGCCCACATCCCCCTGCGTTATCAGATCGCCTTTATTTACCCGATCACCGCAACAATTAAGCCATTCCTGTCCAAGAAAGGACACCGCGCCGGCGAAGTAGATAAGATGCACCAGGCCTGGTTCAAAGCAATCGTCTGGCAGGTTTCCCTGTGGACCGTGCCAGATGCCCAAGTAAGTATTTTTTAAATCAACCTGAGAACCAAGAGGGAATCCATGCAAAAAAGAGTCTATATCAGAGAAGAAGACTGCATTGGCTGTCAATCCTGTGCGGAGATTTGCCCGGCGGTCTTTCAGATGCAAGAAGATGGTGAGAAAGCCGAGGTCGTAAGTTTTGAGGGATGTCCCGAGGAGCTTATCCAGGAGGCCATCGATACCTGTCCGGTAGAGTGTATCAACTGGGAGAAGGAAGCGGCCTAACCTTTCATGACATCTTCTCCATCACTCCGGGTGTTTTTTCAACAAATTGCTGTTTCTATCCAGGACCTCAGTAGTATGCCTAGTGCTGTTCAGTCAAGTTTATCTTCGCCACCTACTAGATGCTTTTGTAAACGGCCACACCAAAAATAAGGAGGAAAAAACGATGGCACCGGAAAAAATGGTCAATGGCGTCAATGTGGATCAGTTATTCAAGACTATTGAGCTCGTTAAAGAGAATCCGGAAATCGCACGATTTAAATTTCGGGCCAGCAATACCTGGATTGGCGGCACTCACAATCAGGCCACGGTAAAAGATTTTTATGGGGCTCTCCAGGAAGATGACTCCCGCAGTCCCATGATCTTTGAATTGGACGAGCCGCCGGTGCTGTGCGGCACTAATCAGGGGGCGAACCCGGTGGAGTATCTGCTGGTGGCGCTGTCCGCCTGTCTCACGACCAGTCTGGTGGCGCATGCTGCGGCCAAGGGCATCACCGTCAAAAAGGTGTCCTCGCGCTACGAGGGAGATTTAGATCTCCAGGGGTTCCTGGGTCTATCAGATAAGGTGCCGGTGGGGTATCAGCAGATTCGCGTCTTCTTCAAAGTTGAGGCGGATATTTCCGAGGCCCAAAAAGAAGAACTGGTCAAAATAGCCCAGAAATACTCCCCGGTCTTCAACACTATTACTAAAGCAGCGCCGGTGGCGGTGCAACTGGAAAAATAGTGATTCGGGGTGGAGAGGTTCTGGATAAATTGGTCTTTTTTTCGAGGTAAGGTAAGAAAGGTTCTGCAAAAAGGATTGCAATAAAAAGAAGGTCATGGCCTACGGGTGTATCAAGCCAGATCACCCAAATCCGAACAGACGGAGGTTATGCCATGACCCGAAAAAGTGTACGAGCCGCAGGAAATGACCGAAGCGATCGGGGCTGAGAAGGGAGAAAGGAGTCCAGAGTGTCTGGGGTATCGCTCGGGGGCGGCCCTCCGCCATGTTTTATATAAATTTTAGGCAATTAGTATAATAACCATAACAAACGAGGGCGGGTATTACCCCGCCCTCGTTTGTTATGCAGTCATGGAGGTGTCTATCCCTGTTTTTCCGGCACTTCCACCACCACGTACAAGGTTTTGCTCCGGCGTTTGACCAGGAAGCGCACGGCGCTGCCGGCCTTTAACTGGGCCAGATTGGCCTGGTAATCTTTCAGGTTTTGGATGGCCACGCCGTTGATTTCTTCAATAATATCACCGGGGCGAATGCCGCTGTCAGCGGCCGGACTACCCTGTTCCACCTGCACCACGACAACCCCGGCAGTCTCCTTGAGCTGGAGGCCCTGGGCAATTTGCGGCGTCAGTTCCTGGACTGACATTCCCAAAGTAGATTTTTCGGCTTCTCCGTCGGGTTGTTCCGTAAACCGGGACATCTGCTCCGGCTTCATTTCGGCCACGGTAGCGGTAAAGCTCTTTTCTTTACCCTGGCGCAGCACTTTGAGATTGACGGTCTGACCGGGAGGAGTGTGAGCCACCATCTTGGGCAGTTCATGCATTTCCTTGATGGGCGTGCCGTTAAATTCGACGATGATATCACCCCGCTGCAGACCGACTTTGGCGGCCGGCGAGCCCGGGTTGACTTCCGCCACCAAAGCGCCCATGGGTTCTTTGAGGCCGAAGGATTTGGCCAACTCCGGCGTTACCATCTGAATCTGCACTCCCAGCATGCCTCTGACCACGGAGCCCTTTTCTTTGAGCTGCGGAATAATACTTTTGGCCATATTGCTGGGGATGGCGAAACCGATGCCCTGGCCGGTGGCGACAATGGCGCTGTTGATGCCCACAACCTCACCCTTGAGGTTAACCAAGGGTCCGCCGCTGTTGCCGGGATTGATGGAGGCATCGGTCTGCAGGAAATCATCGTACGGTCCGGCGCCGATGACCCGGCCTTTGGCACTGATAATACCCTGGGTCACCGTGTGGGACAGGCCGAAGGGGTTGCCCACCGCCAACACCCAATCGCCCACCTGCATGGTGTTGGAATCGCCTAAAGGCAGAACCGGCAGATCATGGCTGGGGGATTCGATCTTGATCAGAGCCATATCGGTCATGGGATCCCGGCCCTTAATAGTGGCCTTGAACTCCCTGCCATCCACCAATTTGACCTTGATTTTGTCGGCTCCCTCAATCACATGGTTATTGGTAATAATGTAGCCATCCCGATCGAAGATAAATCCGGATCCCAAACTACGGCTTTTAAATTCCTTGGGCATATCGCCAAAAAATCTCTCAAAGAATTCCTTAAAGGGATCCTCCGGCCCGAAAGGCGAGGGGCCACCAGGGCCACCAGGGCCACCAGGCCAGGGCCAGGGCCAGGCATACCGGGCATCCGGCGAGTCACGGAAGGCCGTTTCATGACCTTTTCAGTGCTGATGTTCACCACTGCAGCCGAAATCTTTTTGGCCAGGACGGCAAAGGTTTCCGGCGCTAAAACTCCCGGGACCGCGCTGTCGGTGGCCAGTGAGGGCGAGGCCGCCATGCTGACGCTTAGGGTCAGGATCATGGCACAAAAAATAGACCGTGGTTTTTTTATCATCGAGAAGATTCTCCCTTTGAGGGGTTAGTCGTTTGTTCTTGCCATTGAGAAGGTAAGTTCAATTGGATGTCCTGTTGTTTTCCCACCACGACGAGCAGATATTTTTCCGGGTCAAGATACTTCCGGGCCACGTTGAGAATATCATCCCTGGTTATTTTGGCCAGTATCTCCGGATAGCGCCAGGGATAATCCAGACCCAGACCATACAATTCGGCATACCCCAATAAAGCCGCCCGCTTGGCGTTGGAATCCATCTTCATGGGCAGACTGCCGATGAGGTAGGATTTGGCATCGGCCAATTCTTTCTCATCTACTAAATCCTGGCGGATGCGCTCCAATTCCTTGAGCACCTCAGTTACGGCCACGCCGCCGGAGGCATTTTTGGTCTCCAGGCTGACGTCAAAGGGGCCCGGTTCCAGTCCGGGCTCAAAACTGCTGTGCACATTATATACTAACCCGCGGTTTTCCCGAATATTATCCATCAGGCGGGACGAAAAACCGCCGCCCCCCAGGATATAATTCATGAGTTGAAAGGCATAAAAATCCGGATCGCTGCGCTTGATCCCAATCTGCCCCAGAATAATATTGGCCTGGGTGATATCTTTATCAATTTTAACCATCGTCGGTTTAGTCAGGCGAGGGGAGGGCGGGAGGTGGTGGCGGCGGCACCTCTCCGGCTTCCCAACCTCCGAAAAATTCGTTCCACAATTTTTTGGGCTTCCGCCTGGGTCAAATCACCGACGATGGTGAGGATGGCATTATTGGGCCGATAATATTGCCGGTGAAATTTTATCAGATCGTATTCGAGAAATTCTAACTAAACTCTCAGCAGTGCCGATCTCCGGGAAACCGTAGGGAAAATCGCCATACAGAGTTCGCCGAAAAGCCCGGCCGGCGACAATCCCCGGCTCATCCTCTTGACTCTTCAGGGTGCCTTTCAGGCGTTGCACCATCGACTGAATCTCGGGCGGCGCAAACCTTGGATTTAACAGGACATCCTGAAAGATTTTTAAACTCTCGGAAAGATCTTTTTTCAGAACGGTTAACTTGAGATTGGCCACATCCCGTCCGGCCCCGGTTGAAAAGGAAGCGCCCAAAAAATCAATTTCTTCGGCAATCTGTTGGGCACTTCGGGTCTTGGTGCCGTACCGCAACAGAGCCGCAGTTAAATTGGCCAACCCCTCTTTTTGGGCGGGATCGAATAAGGCGCCGGCTTTTATGGTCAGATCCACCGTTACCAGGGGGAGATCCGACTGCGGCGAGAACAGCCAGATCAAACCGTTGGGCAGTTGCAAACGCTGTCCCAAGACCTGATCGGCGGCGGCGCCGGCAGTCGCCGAGAGGCCCAAAAGCAGCACTGCGACTCACAAGGTAAAGAAAATTTCTTACCTGACTTGATCATGCGGTGTAAACCTTTCCGTGGTGGGGCGAGTGGGTTTCAACGGATTGAGGATGCCCACGGTGCGGTTGGCTTTTACCAGATATTTCTGGGCTACCCGTCGAACGTCCTCGGCGGTGACCGCACGGATCCCCGGTACGATCTCTTTTAATTTTTCCCAACTGCTGATGGTTTGGTAACGCCCCAAAAGCATCCCCCGATAAAAGAGGGAATCTTGACTCATAATAAATGCAGCTTCGGTTTGATTTTTAGCCTTGGCCAACTCTTTGTCGCTTACCGGTTGAGTTTTGATTTTCTCTATTTCAGCTTCCAGGGCTTGCTCAATGAGGTTCATGGCTTTTCCTGGCAGGGGTTGAGCATAAAAAACCAAAAGTGACGGGCTGGCGGTGGCAAAATCGTATTCCGCCCCGGCGTCCAGGGCCAGTTTGGCCTCATAGACCAAACGTTGATGCAGCCGGGAACTGCGGCCTTGGGAAAGGATTAAGGAGAGCACTTCCAGGGGAAAAGCATCCGCCTGTTCCAGATTAGGGGTATGATAGGCCATAAAAATTGCCGGCAGTTGCGCCTCCCGGGTCAGTTCTGTCCGCCGTTCCCCCTGCTGTGGCGGTTCCAGCGGTCGAAACAACGGCGGTTCCGGTCCTTTGGGAATCTTGCCGAAGGTGTTTTTAATTTCCGTCAAAGCTTCTTGAGGATCGATGTCGCCGACTACCACCAGGGTGGCGTTATTGGGCTGATAATACCGATCATAGTATGATTTGGCGTCTTGTAAGGATACCGTGGCCACATCGTGCATCCAACCGACAATAGGCCACTGGTAGGGATGGGCTTTAAAAGCCGTCGCCACCGTCTCTTCATACAGAGAATTTACCGGATCATCTTCGGTCCGCAAACGGCGTTCTTCCACCACCACCTTCCGTTCCGTTAAAAACAGCTCTTCGCTTACTTTAAGATTCCGCATGCGGTCCGCTTCCAATTCCAAAAAAAGCCTTAAATTGGTCTTGGGGCCCGTTTCAAAATAAGCGGTATAATCCTTGGAAGTGAAAGCGTTGTTATTAGCCGCCGGCCTGTTGAATCAGACGGGAGAAGAGCTTGGGGCCGTATTTTTCGGTCCCCCGGAACATCAGATGCTCGGTGAGATGGGAGAGGCCGGTTTTGCCCAAAATCTCGTGGCGAGAGCCCACGCGATACCAGATCTGGACACTGATAATAGGGGCGCGGGGCTCCGGCAACAGTAGAACCGTTAAACCGTTCTCCAGTTTGTGTTCCTGGACCCGGGAAAATAAATCCGTGGTCTCACAATGAGCTGGGCCTAGCCAGCAGAAAGCAACACACCAGAAAACACCAAGGAAGGTCAGTAATTTTCTCATAAGATAATTATAAGCCGAGTTCAAGTATTTTCAAGGGATGTTGGCGGCTCGAAGAGCTGCCAAAAGATCAAGACACTTAAAAGTGCACTATATAAAAAGCAATAGGGTTTTACAAGGAAAGGCCTCTGGCAATGATAGGAACGCCCACTAGGTTACCCAGAGGCGTCCTGCCTCAAGAACGGAAACGCGACTAACGCGGCCGTCAGGGCGCCGCTCATGTCCAAAACCACGTCCCGAGAGCTGCCAGTGCGACAGGCGTACAACACCTGCCGGCCCTCGTCACCGGCGGAAACCAAAAAACAAATTGCCAAGGCCAGAAGCACGGCTTTGCAGGCGCGACCTCCCCATATGCCAGCGCCAAGCCCTGACGTAGGCGAAAAAAAGGGCGGCATACGCCAGAAAATGGCCTACCTTCCTTCCCCAGAGGTAAATTTCTACTATTTCCTGCTTCGAATATGATGGCAGCAGATATTTTAAGATTATAATCGGTAGCCTTAACTTGGTGACTGAGCCCAGGTCGCCTGCCATGAGAAAAATACCGGCGGTGAGGAGCAAAGGCGGCAACCAATAGAAACAAAATCGGATCATCCTGGGGTGTTCCCAAAAGTCATTAAGGTTCGATGTCATGTTAAGAAGCCGATTGTTTTCGTCCGTCCGGGTGTCATAGGATAGAGGCTGGCTCTGGTTAACCTATGATAGCTTCGAGGTAGACTTCGGCATCAAATGGCCGCAGATCATCCATCTGCTCTCCGACCCCGATAAATTTCAGAGGCAAGCCGGTTTCTTTCACGACGCCGACGGCTACCCCGCCTTTGGCGGTGCCGTCTAACTTCGTCATGATGATGCCGGTGATGCCGATGGCCTCATGAAAAAGTCGGGCCTGGCTGATGGCATTCTGGCCGGTAGTGGCGTCCAATACCAGGAAGACCTCGTGCGGCGCCCCGGGAATCTGTTTGTCGGCCGTC
The DNA here is from genome assembly GCA_963780995.1 of uncultured delta proteobacterium. Lineage (GTDB taxonomy): Bacteria > Desulfobacterota > Desulfobaccia > Desulfobaccales > Desulfobaccaceae > Desulfobacca. Next base: position 200,070 of record CAWAEI010000024.1, on the reverse strand, counting down.
CGCCGCACTTTCTTTAATTCCTCCATCAGATTTACCTTGGTATGGAGACGTCCGGCAGTATCAATATAAACCGTATCAACCCCCCGGGAGAGAGCCGCACTCAGACCGTCGAAGACCACCGCCGCCGGGTCCGACCCGGTTTTCTGTTTGATGACCGGGACTCCGACCCGCTGTCCCCAAATCTCCAACTGTTCCACTGCCGCGGCCCGAAAAGTATCCGCCGCCACCAAAAGGACATTTTTTCCCTGCTGACGGTCATAATGGGCCAGTTTAGCAATAGTCGTGGTTTTGCCGACGCCGTTTACCCCAATGACCATCACGACCTGGGGTTTCACAGGACTCGGGGCCTGAGACTCGGTAACCTGAGTCAGGAGACTCAGCATCTCATCTTTGAGATGGGCCTTCAAACGGGCCGGATCGGTAAGTTCTTTGCGTCTGACTTTGTCGCGAGTCTTCTCAATAAGTTCCAGGCTGGTTTCCACCCCCATATCGGCGGTGATCAGCAACTCCTCCAACTCATCCAACAGATCTAAGTCGATGATCTTTTTGCCCAGAAACAGCCGGTCCAACTTGGAACTTAAAGCTTCCCGGGTGCGAGTCAATCTTGCCTTTAAGCGCCCAAAAAGGCGACGTTTTTGAGGGGGCAGGGCTTCCTCTGCTTCGGATTCGAGTACAGGTTCAAGCTCGACCTCAGGTTCGGCAGCACTTCCCTGATCTCTAGTGTCGGCCGGAATGACGTTTTCTTGCCAACCTGCTTCAAGCTGTAAATCCGGCGCCGGTTCCGGAGGAGCCGAAACTGCAATCCCTGCCGACTCCTCGTCGCCGGGAGTTTCGGCCTCGACTTCTGGAGTGTCTAACTGTTCAATTTCCTGATCAATATCAACTTCAGATTTTCTTTTTTTTCTCTTAAACCATTTAATCATGCGATTTCTTCCCGGTGAGGCCAGGAGTGAATGGTATTCACACCCCGACTAGACCTTTATCGATCGAATAGGCTGAGAACATTATATCAATTGCCGGTAATTTCTTCCGTTATTTTTCCAGTCTTTACTAAGATTATAGCGATATCAGAAATATTTCTGATTTGGGATCATTATAGTCATTGCCAAAAGTCATCAGGTTTGAAAATCACACCGAAGTATGAAAAGACGCCCAGGCGAAGGCGCCGGGGCCCATTAAAATATCCTGTTGACACAAGGCGGGAGCGCTTCGCTCTCCCGCCCGGTGGAATCAGTCGATGTTAATCTCGGGAAAGTGAGGTCTGTCTGGAGGTGGCGGTTGCGGTTGCCGGCCTTCGAGTCTTTCCAGCCTGGCCAGAATTTCTTCCAGGAGGACCAAACGGTCGTTGATCTTCCAGTACCAACAGTTAAATTCACGGAGCAGGAGCCAAAGAACAGCCGCTCCGACGGCGATTAGAATGTAGCTCAGATTTAATCCTAAGAGTTGCATGATAGTTAGCTATACTTCCAGTTCGCCGATATCCGGGTATTGCCGGTGATCTTCGGCATAATCCAGCCCGTAACCCACCAGAAAGCCTTTTTCCACGACAAAACCGACATAATCGATGGGGACCGAAACCGCTCGGCGTTCCAGTTTATCGGTCAGGCAACAGATCTTCAAACTTTTAGGCTGCTGCTTTTGAAGATGCTTCACTAAATATTCCAGAGTGAGGCCGCTGTCGATGATGTCCTCGACGACGAGAACGTGCTGATCCTTTAGGGAAAGTTCCACGTCTTTGGTAATCTCTACCTGGCCGGAGGAGGTGGCGCTAGCACCGTAGCTGCGCAAACGGACGAAATCCACGCGGACCGGCAGATCCAGCAGTCTCACCAGATCGGCCAGGAAGATAAAGACGCCTTTTAACACACCAATGAGGATGAGTTCCTGGCCGGCGTAATCCTGGTTGATCTGGGCGGCCAGTTCCCGGAGCCGGGTTTGAATCTGCTGACGGGTAATGACCGGCCTGATGACAGGCGACATGGCGCCTCCTTGCTGAAAGTTCTTAAATGTTCTAAGGGAGGATAAATAATCAACAAGGGTTTGTCAAATAGTAATAGGGTAGACAAGTTCCTCACCACCATGGTGATGGGCGGTGAGACTGCCTGGTGGCGAAGCTGGAGCATCGCAGGAAATGGGTTCCCCCCAGGCGAGGGGACTTTGAGAAATCGGTCATGCAGGTTCCAAGGGAACCGCCAAAACCAGGAAATAAGGGTGGGAGGGGCTCACTCTGTAGCCCTACTGACTTTTGGCGGGCCCGGAGGCCCGCCCCACCGGCATTATGACTTTCAGAATAAAAGGAATACTTAGATGATCTCGACCACTGCTTCCTGCTCTCCGAGTTCCAGCAGGGCGTGGAAGGTGGAGTTGCCAGCCACTATCTGGTAGCAGCCATCGTCCGTTGTAATGACGGAGAGCGGCTGCCGCTTGGGATGGGCCCCGCGGGCGGCGGCTGCCATCAGGGCGAGTGCCCGGCGGATCCGGACCGGATCGGGGGGTTCCCGGGGAAATATTCTGGCCAAAGGCAGCACGCGGCTGGTGGGAGTAATGGCGAAAAAAGGGCTGTCCATGGTTCCGGTAGACCTGATCGGGAAGCCGTCACGGTTGGGGTTGGGCATCACTCACCAATGAAATGGGTAATTTTTATTCTCAACTTTTTGATATGTATAGATTAATTACCCCCTCACCCTGACCCTCTCCCCCAGGAGGGAGAGGTTATTGCATAATAATATCAATATGATAAAAATTGTGGGGAAGGACTAAGGGTGGAGGGGCGCCCCACCCCTGGATTACCCTTCCTTGGCTAGCCGCAGAGCTTCCCGGACCATCTGGCTGGTATAACTCCATTCATTGTCATACCAGCTCATAACCTTCACCAGATCGCCGTCCACGACGAGGGTGCCGGTGGGATCAAAAATGGAGGCCCGAGTTTCGCCGATGATATCGGAAGAGACGATTTCATCATAGGCATAGCCGAGAACGCCTTTATAGCGGGGACTTTCGGATTCCTCCTGGAAAATCTTATTGATTTCGTCCACCGAGGTGGGGCGGGCGACCAACAAGACGATGTCCACCAGGGAACCTACTGGTACAGGACCGCGGACTGCCAGGCCGTCGAATTTGCCCTTGAGTTGGGGCAGGGTTTTGGTGACGGCGATGGCGGCACCGGTGGAAGTGGGAACGAAATTGGCGGCACCGGCCCGGCCGCGGCGGAATTTTTTGGCCGGCCCGTCGACGATGGCCTGGGAGGAGGTATAGGCATGGATGGTGGTCATCAGGGCCTTTTTGATGCCGAGGTGACGTTCCAGGACTTCCATGACCGGCGCGGTGCAGTTGGTGGTGCAACTGGCGCAGGAGATAACCTGGCAGGCGCCCTCAGGGGTGTTGACACAATGCACCACCATGGGGACATCACCTTCGCCTTTGGACGGAGCGGACAGGAGAACGGTCTTGGCCCCGGCAGTAAGGTGTTTTTCCAGGCCCTCTTTGCTGGTGAAAACCCCGGTGCATTCAAAGACGATATCAATGCCCAGGTCTTTCCAAGGCAGCTTGGTGGGGTCTTTTTCGCTGAGGAACTTAAAGCACTTGTTCCCCACGTGCAAGGCGCCGCTGCTGGCCGACACCGGCTTATCATAACGGCCATACACGGTATCGTATCTCAAGAGATAAATCAGGTTATCTATGGCCATCAAATCATTGACGGCGACCAGATCGAGTTCCGGGGTGTCCTGGAGAATTTTTAATGCCGCCCGGCCGATTCTTCCCATGCCATTAATTGCTACCTTTGCCATCGTAGACCTCCTTTATAGTTGCCAAAAGTGCTCAGGTTTTAAAATTACAATGAACTATGAAAAGCGGCACAGGCGAGGGCGCCTGTGCTCCATTAAAATATCTTGGTTCACCCAAGGCGGGAGGGGCTTCGCTTTCCCGCCCTACGGATACTGTTCTTGTCTGCCCAAGTGTATCAGGTTAGAGAAATAATTCATTAAATGTGTCTATTATACGTTATTTAGTGATGGTGGGCAATGATTTGCCATCACCTTGGATCAATTGAATCGCCTGCAGGGGCAGATAGATCTTGTCGGTGTCGGGGATGTGGACCACGACGCCTTCCAGTTGAATTTGCCGGTCATCCAGATGCAGGATATTTTTATTTACCGGTAGAACCGCCTGGCGGCCTTGGTGCGTGATCTGAACAGTGGGATTATTCGAGTCGGCGCGGTCAAGGTGGACCGCTTCCCCGGGGAAGGCCTGCCGGGCCTCGACAAACAGCCGGGCATTGAGCTTATCTAAATCAAGGCCCAGAGCTTGGGCGGAGACGCGGCCGATGTCAGGCGCGTCCAGCAAACCGATGGGGCGATGGGGACCATAGGCAAACAGAGGAACGTCACCGCCGGTATGACCACGGGTGGTCCAGCCGATGTCGGTATATTTCGGGCAGATGACTTCTCCCAGGGCATAGTGGCCCTCCTTGCCGTGCGGTTTGGCGATCTCGAGGATCTGCTGGGCATCCTCCGGGCTCAGGTCTATCCGCCAATATTTTTTGACAGCCTCCTGGATTTTCGCGGGGGTTTTATCTTCATCCAGCCGTCGCCAGAGAGCAGCGGCGGACAGCCGCATTTTTTTCAGAGGGGCAATGAGGGCCTCCGGCTGCAACCCGGCATAATACCGGTCAGAACGGCGATTGCCGATACTCAGGCCGCCGGTGTTGTGATCCGGCAAGGCGAGTACCAGCGTTTGGCCATCTTTCTTGGCAAAATCCAGGGCCACCTGCACGGCCCGGTCATACATTAAGAGATCGCTGAGCAGATGGGCCGGATCATTGGCGTGGCAGGCCCAATCAATCTGAGAGCCCTCCACCATGAGAAAAAAACCGGCTTGGTTGGTGGCCAACAACTCAATGGCTTTTTTCGTCATTTCCACCAGGGAAGGCTGGTCGGGGGCCGAATCCAGGCGGTCGATTTCCGGTTCCAGATGGCTGGCGGCAAAGAGGCCATACACCTTTGGTTTTTCAAGCTTATGGAGGCCGGCGACGTTGTCGACCAATAGATATTGCCGCGCCCGGAGAACCGCGGTGAGGTCTTCCTGATCCTGGCGGGCCCCGCCGGCGGTGCCGGGCAACAGTAATTTGCGGCCGCCGCCGAAAACCACATCGAGATTTTGATAAACTGCCTGTTCGGTGATGTCCTGTTCCATCTCCCGGTTGGGCACATGGGCCAGATAGGCGGCTGGGGTGGCGTGGCTGAGGCGGCAGGTGACCACGATGCCGGTGGCTTTGCCCAGTAAACGGGCGCCTTCCAAAACGGTGGCGCAGGGTTTTAAGACCAGGTCGGGGCTTGGAATAGGAACACCAGGGATAGTTTTGGACTTGGGACCAAGGCTGATGATCTTGCCGCTGGTCCGGATACCGGTGGCATAGGCGGAAGCGGCGGGGGCGGAGTCGGCAATGACGGAATCGGCGATAAAGGATTTAACGGCCCCGGTGCGGATGGCGTCCAGGGCCAGCGGCCCGCCTTTATACCAACGGGCCAGGGTTAACTGTTCGTCACTGCAGCCGTCCATAATCAGGACGATGAGGTTTTTTACCGGGGCCGCGACGGGGGCCAGGCCGGCAGAAAAAAAGACGGCTCCCAGGAGAAGCAGCAGAAGAAGATACTTTCTCGATGGGAATTTGCCAAGGATCATGACGAAGGCTCCACAGACTAGGTCAACCAATCGGGAAGACGGCCTGGCAAGGGAGAGCGCCAGTGAAAGAATTTTTGCTAATATTTAATATATTGGAATTAATTTAAAAAACAATCAGTAGAGTGCAATTTTCGCGCTAATTTCGCGCTAATTTTTCGGTTCTTTATCATTACTGCCTCGGCGTACGGCAACTGTGCTGCGTCATCAACCTGCGTAGTAGTGTTGTTACAAATCATGGCAAGATGATATCAGTATGATATTTAAAGTTCCAGTACTGATGGTGCATTTGTCACAGAATAAAACGAGGCTATGGGCAAAATGCTCATTGCGGCCCGGCGATCTGATCTGGAGGATTGTCGCCGGGCAGGAAAATCGGGTAATTAAGAAAGGAAAAAATTTTGGCGGCTGGTATAATATATCGTTAACATTGATAGAACATTTTGAAGGAGGGCAGCCCGGAGGCTAAGGCTGCGCGGTTCGCTTAGGGCAGGGGTGTCGGCCTCGATCGTCAGTGGCGCGCCACTTAGTAGCCTTATAGTATTGGGACCAGACAATTTTTTAGAAAGGAGCACAGATGGTTACACCGAAGACTATTATGGAAGACGCCTGGTGTTACATGAAAAGCCGGGTGTTGTTCACGGCGGCGGAGTTGGATTTGTTTACGAAACTGGAGGGCTGTCATTATACGGCCGCGGAACTGGCCCGGGACGGCAATTTGGATGAACGGGGGGCGACGCGGTTGTTGGATTGCCTGATAACTTTAGGTCTGCTGCAAAAAGAACAGAACCGCTACCGGCTTAGTGAAGGCAGCGAGGTGCTGTCGGCCAAACATCCGGCGACCATCCTGCCGATGATTCTGCATCTGAATCATGTCTGGAAAAATTGGAGCCTGCTTACCGAAACTATCCGGCAGGGGAGGAATGAGGGCCTGAAAAAAATGGGGGATTGGGGCGGTGAGGTGCAAGAGGCTTTTATCGGGGCCATGCACGCCATCGGCCAGGAGTTAGCGGCGGAGATCGCGGCGGCTTACGATTTAAGCCCCTATAAAAAATTGTTGGACATCGGTGGCGCTTCCGGGACCTATACTATGGCTTTTTTGCGGCAAAATCCCGCCATGCGGGCAGTTATTTTCGATTTTGCGCCGGTGCTGGCTCTGGCCAAAAAGAGGCTCACAGCAGAAGGTTTTCTGGACCGGGTAGAGCTGGCGGCGGGAGATTTTTACCTCGATGAACTGCCGGGGGGATGCGACCTGGCCTTGTTGTCGGCCATCATTCATCAGAACAGTCCGACCCAGAATGTCGAGTTCTATAAAAAGATTCATCGAGCCCTGGAGCCCGGCGGGGTGGTGCTGATTCGGGATCACATTATGGATGAGAACCGGACGCAACCACCGGCGGGGGCGATGTTTGCCCTGAACATGCTGGTCAACACCAGCGGGGGAGATACCTATACCTTCGCGGAAGTGAAGGAGACCCTGGAGGCGGCAGGTTTCGGCGAGGTCAAGCAGGTGAAGTCCGGGGAGCGCATGGATTGCTTGGTGGAGGGGAGAAAAAGTACAAAGTGAAAAGGGGAGGTTGCCAATCGCAGCTTGGCGCAACATTCTGGTTCCCAAGTACAACTTGGGAACCAGTCATTCATCTACCTGGGGCATACTCGAAACAATGGAATGTAATGTGGGCGGTGCCCACCCTACATTTTACTACATTTTACCAATGCTTTCAGAGCAGAGTGAGAACCAGAGTAAAAGAGCGTTGATGGAGTGACTAGGTACCATGAAGGAGGCGAAGCGGGAGCTTCGTAGGAAATGTGCGTCCTCAAGTGGGAGCTTAGGAACGAGGTGTTTTTCAGAGCAAGGCTTTATTTGGGGGAGGGCAGGGATGCCAAAGGCTTATTTTTTACCGGAAAGGATTGAGGTGGAAGTAAAGGAGGGCGAGACGCTTCTAAAAGCGGCGGCGGCGGCCGGGGTCCCTCATGTCAAAGTTTGTGGGGGGATAGGCCGGTGTTCCACCTGCCGGGTGATTGTTTTGGATGGTTTGCAATATTGTTCGCCCCTTACCAAAGATGAGCAGAACATTGTGACGATGTTGAATCTGCCGCCGAACGTGCGGTTGGCCTGCCAGACCACCATAACCGGACCGGTAAAAGTCAGACGGCTGGTGGAGGATTTGGATGACGTCGATTTCTTTTCCATTTTTATTGAAGGTGTGGAAGTCCTCACCGCTTTGGGAGAGGAAAAGGATATTTTCATTCTCTTTGCGGATATCCAAGGGTTTACGACTTTTGCGGAAAACATGCTGCCATATGATGTGCTGTATTCCCTTAACCTTTATTTGGGTCAGATGGGGGGGATTGTCAAACGCCACGGCGGCCGGATAGATAACTATATGGGCGACGGGTTTATGGCCCTGTTTGAAGCAGATACTCCTCTTACAGGCGCCAGGCGGGCAGTGCAGGCCGCGCTGGAGATGTTGGATGAGGTAAAGCGGATGGCGCCTTACCTGGAGGAACTCTATGGCCGGAGTTTTGAAATCCGCATCGGCCTCCATTTTGGCCGGGTGGTAGCCGGGAAGCTGGGTCATCCCGGCTATAAACGGGGGACGGTGATCGGGGACGCAGTCAATCTGGCCAGCCGGATAGAAACCGCCAATAAACAAGCCGGCACCCATTTTCTTGTCTCCCAGGAGATCTATGACCTGGTAAAAGAGGAGATTCAGGTGGGTAAGGAGATTGCCAGCGATATCCCGGGGAAAAGCGGGGAATACCGACTTTACGAAGTGAAAAGTGGAAAGTGGAAAGTGGACTGAGGTCAGAGGGCAATCTCCGCAACACCCATTTTGGTCATCCTGAGCGCCGCGTCGGATTTAGATTTTTCGGTCGCGTCGCTCCCTGAGAAATCCAATTCTCCCGATAATTTTCATTCGTATTTTAGTGTCATACATTATGCACTTATGATAATTTTTAGTGGTCAGAAAAATTAGGGATCAGAGGCAAGATAAGGGAAAATATTTCACGGTTAGTGAGATATTTTGGAAGTGTCGAGTGTCTGAACTTAAATATTGAAGGCAACAGGGAATTCTATGGCAATGGAGAGAGAAAACAAAATCGGATCGGTGCTGGTTGTTGGCGGCGGCGTAGCCGGTCTCCAGGCATCGGTGGATCTGGCAAGTTCGGGTTTCCGGGTATATCTGGTGGACCGGTCAGCAATGATCGGTGGGTTGATGCCGCAGTTGGACAAGACCTTTCCCACCAACGACTGCGCTATGTGTTTGATTGCTCCGAAAGAAGAGGACAGAACCGGATGCCTGCGGGGCGGGGTGGCGGTGGGCCGGCATCGCAATATTGAAGTCCTGCCTAACTCGGAGCTGCGTTCTTTAGAGGGTGAGCCGGGAGATTTTCGGGTCGTCTTGGATACTCACCCTCGTTTCATTGACCCGGCCAAGTGTACGGCCTGCGGCAAATGCACCGAGGTCTGCCCGGAGAGGGCCATTAATGAGTTTAACACCGGTTTAGATCGGCGGGCTGCGGCTTACCTGACATTTCCCCAGGCGGTGCCCCGGGTTTTTACCATAGACAGGTCTGCCTGCACCGAGTGCGGACTCTGTGCCGAGGTGTGCCCGGTGGACGCCGTCAATTTGACGGAGCAGCCGGTGGCCCGGGAAGTAGCGGTGGGGGCCGTGGTGCTGGCGGTGGGCAATGAGGTTTTTAATCCCTCCCAGATGAAGCAGTATCTGTTCGGCCAGCATCCCAATGTGGTGAGCAGTATTGAATATGAGCGCATTTACAGCGGTACCGGGCCGTATCAAGGGCGTCTGGTGCGGCCCGCCGACGGCGCCGCGCCCAAAAAAATCGCCTGGCTGCAATGCATCGGCTCCCGGGATATCCACACGCATTCCTATTGTTCCAGCGTCTGCTGCATGTACGCCATCAAAGAGGCGATGATTGCCAAGGAACGTCTCAAGGGTGTGGACACGGCTATTTTTTACATGGATATTAGGGTCTGCGGCAAAGACTATGAACAATATTACAACAGGGCGCGCGAGAATTACGGGGTGCGATTTATCTGTTACCGGGTGCCCAGTTTGGCCCCGGAAGGCGATGGCGATCTCAGGATAGAGTATTTTGACGCCGGGGGCAAGAAACAGACGGAACTATTTAATCTGGTGGTGTTGTCGGCGGGTTTCGAAGTCAGCGCCCAGGCCCGGGAGTTGGCGGCTCGTTTAGAGATCGACCTGGACCGGCATCATTATCCCCAGTCGGACCCTTTTGTACCGGTAGTCAGCTCGCGACCCGGGGTCTATGTCTGCGGCACCTTTCAGGCTCCGAAAGATATTCCCGAGTCGGTGACCGAGGCCTCCGCCGCGGCGGCCTGCTGCAGCGCCTTACTAGGGGGGCCGCCGCAGCCGATCATGACCGCCGAGGCTCCTGGCATGGCTGTGGGGGCGGTTGGAACAGCCCGGCTGGGAATCTTTTTTTGCGGCTGGGGTCCGGATATCGCTGACTTGCTAGCTGGTAAGGAAATCCAGGAGTATGCCGCCGGTCTGCCCGGGGTCTTTTTGACGGCCGAACACCCCCTGGATTGTTCCCCGGAGGGTATGGCGGAGCTGGCTCAAAAAGCCGCCGCGGCGCAGCTTAACCGGCTGGTGCTGGCGTTCTGCAGCCCCATGCCCCACGAACCCAGGTTACGGGAGGCCTTCAACAAGGTCGGCATCAATAAATATCTGGTGGAGACGGTCAATATCCGGGGGGAAGTGGCCTGGGTGCATACCGATGATAAAGTCAGGGCCACGGCAAAGGCCAAAGATCTGATCCGGCAGGCGGCTGCCCGGGTGGTCAGCCTCAAACCGTTGATCGAAAAGCGGCTGCCCTTGGAGCAACAAGCGCTGGTAGTCGGCGGGGGCGTGGCCGGTATGAACGCCGCCTTGAATCTGGCAGAGCAGGGCTTTCATGCTTATATTATAGAAAAAGATAAACAATTAGGCGGATTAGCCCGGAGGCTGGGTTCTACCATCGAGGGCCTGGAGGTCGGTGGATATCTGAGTAGTTTGATTCAAAAAGTCACTTCCCACCCGAAGCTGGAAATCCTCACGGAAACTGAAATTGTGCGGCACCTGGGGAGCAAAGGCAATTTTTTGACTACGGTGGCCAGCGGACCGGATCGCCGGGAGCGCTCCTTGAAACACGGGGCCGTTATTTTGGCTACCGGGGCCCGGGAGTATTGTCCCACAGAGTATCTGTACGGCCGGGAACCGGGGGTGATGACGCAGTTGGAGTTGGAGGAACGTCTCCAGGCCGAGCCGCAGCTGGCGGCTTCCTGGGAACGGGTAATCATGATTCAGTGTGTGGGTTCCCGCAATGCGACCAATCCCAACTGCAGCCGCATCTGCTGCCAGTCAGCGGTAAAACATGCGCGGCAATTGAAGAAAAATTCCCCCGATCTGGACGTGGTCATCTTTCATCGGGACATGCGGATGTACGGCATGCTGGAAGATTATTACACTGCCGCCAGGGATCAGAAAGTGCTGTTTGAACGGTATGAACCGGATCAACCCCCGCAGGTGGTGAAAGAGGATGGCAGGTTGCAGGTTATTTTTTGGGACTACATCCTGAATCGCGCCATCCGGTGGCCGGTGGACGCGGTGATTTTGAGTGCGGCCACCGTCCCCTCGGATACATCGGATTTGGCCCAGACGTTGAAGGTGAGGCGCGACGACCAGGGGTTTTGGGTGGAAGCGCATCCCAAGGTACGGCCGGTGGATCTGGCTACGGAGGGATACTATGTTTGCGGCACCGGCCACAGCCCCAAGCTCATTAAAGAGGCTGTCACCCAAGGGCTGGCCGCCGCGTCCCGGGCGGGAGCTTTTTTGGCGGCCACTTCCCAGATGATCAGTCCCATTGTGGCCGGAGTGGACCAAAGCCGGTGTGTCGCCTGTCTGGCCTGTGTCCGCACCTGCCCCTACCAGATCCCGCAGATCGACGATAAGGGGCGATCTGACATTAATGCGGCCCTCTGCCTGGGCTGCGGAGTATGCGCCGGGGTTTGTCCGGCCCAGGCAATTCAGTTCTCGCATTACACCGATGAGCAACTGAAGGCTGAAATGAGTGCTTGATCGAATGCCGGTCTGGTTTTTAATGGAGGTATAGAAATGCAAGAACCTGTCACTTCCGACAGAAAACATCATAAAATTGCGGTGACCCCGGAATTGGCCGACCGGTGTCTGGCCTGCGGCACCTGTATCGGCAGTTGTCCGGCCACGGAATCGGTGCCGGGCTGGGACGCGCGTAAGGCTATCCGGGCTCTGGCCCTGGGATTGGAGGATGAGGTCGTCGACTCCAAATGGCCCTGGGTCTGCACCCTGTGCGGGCGGTGCGAGTACAACTGCCCCCAGGGAGTAGCGTTGACCAAAACCTTCAGGGCCTGCCGGGGCGCCCGGGAACGGGACAAAGTGCCCGGGACACTGCACCAGGGCATTCTCATGAATTTGGAGCGGGGGAATAATTTCGGCATCCCCCAGGAGGATTATCTCCAACTACTGGCCGAGTTGGGTGTCGAGATGGAAGATGATCCCGAGCAGCCCTGCCCCGGGTTTTATGTCCCGGTGGACAGAGAAGGGGCCAATCTGCTCGTCACCATTAACGCCCGGGTGCCGTATGCGGAACCGGATAATCTCAAATGGTGGTGGCGGATCTTTTACGCGGCCAAGGAGGACTGGACTCTGCCGGCAGTCAATTGGGACGGAGTTAACTGGGCCCTCTACACCGGCGACGACGAACGCATGAAAGTCGGAGTGGCCCACGTTATCGAAAATGCCCGGCGACTGAAGGTGCAGACCATCCTCTACCCGGAATGAGGCCACGGCTACTATGCAACCCGGTACGGGTTCACGCATTGGTTTCCGGAGGTGTTTGAGGAGTTTCGGGTGCTGAGCATGTTTGACCTGCTCAAGGAATATTTTGACCAGGGGAGGATCAAGGTCGATCCCGCCAAGCATACAATGTTGGCCACCGTCCATGATCCGTGCAATTATGTCCGCAAATCACAGAAGGCTTTCGGCGTCAATTATGGTGAAATGATCCGCTGGCTGGCGGCCCAATGTTGCCCCAATACAGTGGAGATGTGTAATGATCCTTTGAATAACTACTGCTGCGGCAACGGTGGCGGGGCCCAGGTCATGCCGAACGACACCGAACGCCTGGCTCACGGTCAGTTCAAGGCCGATCAGATCAAGGCTACCGGAGCCGAGCTGGTGATCTCCCCTTGCCACAACTGCCGGGAACAGATCAAGAATTTCCTGGGCAAAAAGTGCGATATGGGCAACTACCAAGAGACCAAATACCTCTGGGAGGTGATTGCCGACAGTCTGATCTATGAGCCCTGGAGTTCCGAGGAGGTTGAGGCGGCTCATAAAGCCCGGGATGAGCAGTTTGCCAGATTCGGTGTAGAGCTGGAAGAGATGGAGTAACGGTTTCCGGTTGAATGAGGCTCATTACGAGGCTGGCCAGCTACTGGCGGAGATAGAAGCTGGTTAAGGTAAATGAAGTGGTAAAGGTTAGATTCCAGGAAAGGCAGGTTCGGGATGCCGCCACGGCTGCCAAGGGGCAGGACCCCCAGACCCTCAGGGAAAAAAGCGGCGGTTTGCTGCAGGGCCTGAGACCCCTCATGGAAAAACCGGACCTGCCACCGGAAGCCGCGAGATGTTTAAATCTTTTCGGGGGATGATGCAAACGGCCCCCACGGACCGGCCAGTGAACTAACCGGAGGAGGTATTGTTTCTTTTCCTGACCCCGTAGCCAAAATATAGGGCTAACCCGAGGGCCAGCCAGATGAACAGCCGCAGCCAGGAATCCCATGGCATGGAGAGCATGAGGCCCAAGGAGGCGAGGGCCCCCAGCAGTGAAACCAGTTTCCCGCCAGGGATGCGGAAAGGGCGGGGGGCTTCGGGCCGGGTCCAACGCAGGATAAAGACCCCCAGGCAGACGACGAAAAAGGCGAAGAGGGTGCCGATATTGCAAAGGAAAGCCAGTTTGTCGATGGGAGTGAAGGCGGCCAGCAGGGCCACCACCAGGCCGCAGACCAGGGTGGTGATATGGGGCGTCTGGAAACGGGGATGCACCCTGGTTGTCCAAAGGGGCAGCAAACCGTCCCGGCCCATGGCAAAGAGCACCCGGGGTTGGGCCAAAAGCAGAATATAGAGTACACTGGTGATGCCCCCCAAGGCCCCCACGGCTACCAGACCGGCCACCCAGTTGAGTCCCACCCGTTTAAAAATGGCGGCAAAAGGGGCTGCCGCCGTGATTTCCTGGTACGGGGCCATGCCCACCAACACCAGGGTAACGACAAGATAGATGACCGTGCAGATGAGCAGGGAGCCGATAATGCCCACGGGCACGTCCCGTTGCGGCTGCCGGGCCTCCTCCGCGGTAATGGCCACCACATCGAAGCCCAGGTAGGCGAAAAAAACCAGCGAGGCCCCCTGAATCAGGCTGAAACCCCCCAAGGGGGCCAGAGGGGTCCAGTTTTCCGGCCGCACGTAAAACATTCCCACCACGACCACGAGCAGCAGAATTCCCACTTTTACAAAGACCAGACCCCGGGCCACCAGGGCATTGGTCCGGGTGCGCAGGATGAGGAGTAGGGCCAGGGACAGGACAACCAGGGCGGCGGGGAGGTTGACCAGGCCGCCGGGGTGGCCCAGAGCCGCGCCAGCGGCCCAGCGGGGCAGAATCAGGTTCAAGTCCTGCAATAAATCCTGAAAATAGAAAGACCATCCCACCGCGGCCGTGGCCGCGCCCATACCATATTCCAAAATCAGGTCCCAGCCGATGATCCAGGCAAAGATTTCCCCAAAGATGGCATAGGCGTAGGAATAAGCGCCGCCGGCCACCGGGTGCATGGCCGCCATCTCAGCATAGCACAAAGCCGCCAGCATGGCGGCCAGGCCCGAGATGACAAAGGAAATGATAATCCCCGGTCCGGCCACCTGCACCCCCACCCCGGCGATGACAAAGATGCCGGCGCCGATGATCTGGGCCACGCCGATAATAATCAGGTCAAAGCGGCTCAGGCAACGGCATAACTGGACCTGACCGGCCTGAGCTGCTGATGCCGAGGTAAGAGACTTTTTCTGAACCAGATCCTGCCAACGCATGGGCCCTCCGGCGTGCGGCTAAGTACGAATGACGAGCCAAGTGCCCAATAACATGAGCAGCGCGCCGGCAATCCTGGTGATATCCAAGGGGATGCCCCTAAAACCGAAGAGTTGGAAATGATCCAGGATTAGGGCGGCGAGCAATTGCCCGGCAATGGTTACCGCCATCGCGGCGCCGGTGCCCAGCTGGGGCACAATCAGGATGACCGTAAAAACATAAAAAGCCCCCAGCAAACCGCCAGTGAGTTCCCACCAGGAAACCTGGGTAAGGGCGCCAAAGGAGCCCCGGCCAAATATCAGGGTCAGGATGAGGAGGAAGCTCGTTCCCACCAGAAAGGAAATACAGGAGCTTTCAATCAATCCGACTTTTTGGGCCAGCCGGGCGTTAACCGAGGGCTGGATGGCCACCAGGGCTCCGGCCACGAACATGAGTAGTAAAAGGATTACCTTGGACACATGGCACCTTAACAGGCTGGGCGAAAAAATCTTCTAACCATGGCCAGGAGCCGGCGCCAAAGGTTGGCACAGGTGGCAGCTCCTGGCCCTTATCCCTCCTCCCTTAAAAAAGAGGGGTGAGCTTGGTGGGCGGTTTCACCAGGGGAGCCTTGTCGCCCTGGTAAGGTTTGCCGTCGATTTTTTCGATAAAGATATGCCTAGCTTTGATATCCACCGGATTGATGCGTCCCTGGATTTTGACCTCCGTGCGACTCTGGGCCAGTTTTTTTAACGTTTCGTAATTTTGATTTAAAATTATCTTTTCCCCCGCCATGCCGGCCTGGAAAAAGTAGCCGCCAAATTCCTTGGCATAGGCGATTTTGCCGGTGAGGGAAATTTCCTGGCGGGCGTCATTAATTTTTCCCTGGATATCCGGGTCGGGGATGAGTTGGGCCCAGGCGGCGGTTGTGAACATCGCCAGTATTAACGCCACCAAGAGAAGCCTTATTTTAACCATTCGTTCCTCCTGTTAAAATCCCTGCCAGACTACACTATTTCACTTAGCTATAATTATTAACAGAACCTATCGGTTTTTTGAATCTTTCTCAGGCTACTGGGGGAAAATATTTTTTTGCCGGTTTTTTTATGACGGTCGATGAGTTTCGGCCGCCGCCGCAGCCAGCGGAGGAAGACTTGCAACTGAGGGTGTTGCCATCCGGCGACTGATGAGATCACCAATTCGGGAAAACACTTTGTTCTTGTATGGGGTTTATCTTATACCAGGGATACATCTCCTATTGTTTAGTCCAGGTACCTGTCCTCAGAGAAGTGGCACTAAATGTTGGGGCCTCAGCTTTATAAACGTCTCCATTGGAACTATTAATGTATTTATCATTGACAAGACCCTGCACCCAGGGATTGACGTTCGGCGGTTGATTACCGCGATATGTCCTCTGCGGATAATGTCCATAATTACCTGGCGGCACATTAGCCAATTCAGAATTGTAAGAATGTATATTTATAAGGGGTGACCCAACCGGCAAGTTTATGCCAGTAAAGTTGAACCAGGTATTGGCCGGTCCAAATGTAGGTGCCAGTTGGAGAAAGCCAAAGGCACCGGAACAGTTAGTAAATTTCGTCTGAGCACCCGAAATTTCACACCGCAAAGGGCGCAGGGCGCCAGATTTGCTGTTATTCATAAGTTTAAATAAATACTGACCGGCATTCTTGAACTCACAGTTAGTTGCCTTAAATCCACCTCCAACATCAGAAGCTGTAGCCATACCCAAATTGGCGATGCTTGTATCAGCGTCGACAGTACAGTTTTCCAGCCAGACATTTTGCAGGTCTTTATCCCAAAACTGCCCATAAATACCAATAACTCCAAGGGGATCGCTTTGACCATTACGATCAAACCTGCATTTATATAAATGGGCCTGAAACTTTTGATGCCTGCCCCAGGGATAAAAAAACGGACCGCTGGTCACTCTGCCGCCGCCTAAATTAACCGCCTTAAAGGTTGTGTTTTCAGCATACCATTTACATGAAGAATTGTCTTTAATACCAAAATATCCTTGGCCCGATTTTTGGAGAGAAATAATCGAATCATGAATTGCGACAGTTATAGTGCCAGCGCCGCCCCACAATTGAGAAATAGTTGAAGATTTCCCTTTGACAGAATCAAAGAGACAATTTCTAATAGTAAATATAGCATGGCCAGTGCTTCCTCCACCAATATCAAAAGATGAATTCAAGTAGGAATTTTTAATTTCAAAATCCGTCCTGCCATCCTTAAAATAACCACCCACGGCCGAATTTAGTTCAATATGAATGCCACAGGGAGATTCAAGCCCGTCAAAAGTTACTTGGTCTATCCTGGTTCTGGTATAGCCGCCGACGAGAACCAGGCCGTTTTTGTCAGTAAGACAATTATGAAAGCGCGAATTAAAAACCCTGACATCGATATTGTCATTAATAGATAATCCAGCAGCAGCAGAATCTTCAAACATCATATTTTCGAATAATAGCCGCAGCCGCCCCGCTTTGGCAGGATTTGCGCTGACAAACATATTCGGGGAGGGTTCCCACTTGGTATAAAAATTATTATGGACGGTGCTTTGGTTTAAATCAGTGGTCGAATAGACATACAGCAAGTTTTTTTGCGGATCGTAATGTGCCATACCAGGACCGGTTACTTCTGATAAAGAATGTTTGAATATCTGTCTCTTGCCGTTAACAATAAGAGCCCTACTACCCTTCAGCTTTGAAGGAGCTTCCCAGACATTGGCGCGGTGTTGAGTCCAGTCGGTAATTTTTTCAGTGATAGGCAGACCTGGGCGATTACCATCAATGGTAATATTTCTAATGCCGGTTAGAGCAGAATCATTATTACTGGAAAAGGAAATTGCATTTATCATGACTATCCACCACCGGCCATCTTTACTAGATTTAGCGTTTTTGAGATACCAAGCCTCATCATGCCTTTTTATTCGAGTAGTGGCAGGACTATCACCTATCAATGAGACACCGGCATAAAATTTCACATTACTATTGATCAAGTAAGTTCCTGGAGAGAAATAAACAATGGCCTGATCAACATCAGGATTAATAACTGATGCCCGGGCCATGTCTATGGCTTTGTTAATAGCGGCAGTGTCGTCGGTCAAACCATCGCCCTTAGCGCCAAAATTCTTTTTAACATCGATGATAGTTTTAACCGTACCATCAACGATATTAATCATTATACTCTGAGGTAATACCGGTGACCCAGTCACTTTATTGATTAAGGTTAAAACTAGTTGCTTCGGGATATCAGGGATATGGAGCCCATCAGGAGTCTTCCGGTCTTTAATTGTGACCGTGATCATTTTAGATTCTTCACCCCTCTTAAATGAAATTTCCCGCGATGACAGAGTGTAATGAGGACCGCAAACTGCCGGGGTGCTACCTTTTATTGTGCCTCGATAGGCAGGAGTATCCATGCTAGTGGCGGACCCGGAGGTTTGAATAATTACCATAAAGGCCGAAGTGGCAGGACGACTCAATTTGACAGGCACATTAATTATCTGATCGCCTTTAACGGAAACTGATCGATAATTGTTGTTAACTCCAAAAGTTGTTTCCGCTGCCACATTTACTGGGATTGGCAGAATAGCTAAAGATAAGGTGAGTAAATTTATTACGACATATACCGGAAACATTGGATCATCCTATAAATTAGATTGATTATTTAGCAGATAAGAAGCGGGTTGCCAGGTAATGCCGGTCATAGCTGGAGCCCGCCATTATCCCACGCCCGCAAACCAGCCAGGGCGCTAAAAGCTGTCTTTCATCTGGGTGTTGAGGCCACTTTTTTTGACCTTTATCCTAACATAATTATCGGAAAAGTCTCGTCAAGGCAGAAATAAATTAAGGTTAAAAGTTTAAAATTTAAAGTTTAAAGTTCGAAGTTCTAAGTTTGAATGGCCATTGCTGCTTACAGCTGGATTTATCCTACCTGGTTGCCGTTAAAAAGGTAATTGTGGTGGGACAGCAGTCACGCCTGAGCTAAAGAGTATAAAGCTCGAATCCCGGGAAAACAATTGTCAGACCCATTCGCCTATGGTAACATCTGCAATACATTTTTAGATAATACTTCCGATGGTTAACCGCGATCTTGCCACCGTCAAATCCCCAGGAGGACGTATGGAAGAACCTAATAATAATCTGGACGCCGTCTTTCGCCCCCGGAGCGTTGCCGTCATCGGCGCCTCCACCGTGGCCGGTAAATTAGGCCACGATATTCTCTATAACCTGATCCACGCCGGGTTCCCCGGGCCTATCTACCCCATCAATCCCAAGGCCGACCAGGTTCTGGAATTGCCGGCCTTTAAGCAGATCGGCGACGTTCCCAGCCCGCCGGATCTGGCCGTGGTGGTCATTCCGGCCCGGGCCGTGGCCGGGGCCATTGAACAGTGCGGCCAGGCCGGGGTCAAGGCCGCCATTGTCATTACCGGGGGTTTTGCCGAAGCCGGGCCGGACGGCGAAAAACTTCAGGACGAGTTGGCCCAAACCGCCCGCCGCTACGGGGTCCGGCTCATCGGTCCCAACTGCCAGGGCCTGAACAACCCGCACCAAAGGCTCTGCGCCTCCTGGCCTCTACTCACCACTCCGGGCGGCATGGCCTTTATTTCCCAGAGCGGCACCGTGGGAGCGGCGCTCATGGATTGGGCCTCCCAGGAACATCTGGGGGTCAGCGTCTTTGTCAGTCTGGGCAACCGGGCCGACATTGACGAGGCCGACGCCATCGAGTATTTTAATCAGGACCCGCATACCAAGGTCATTGCTTTGTATATTGAAGGGGTGAAACGGCCCATCTACTTCCAGGATGCCCTGGCCGGGGCCACCAAGCCGGTGGTCATTCTCAAGGCCGGCCGGACGGAGCAGGGGCGTCTGGCCGCCGAATCCCACACCAAGTCCCTGGCCGGCAGCGATGCCGTCTATGACGCCATTTTCCGGAAATACAAGGTCCACCGGGCCGATACCATCGAAGAACTCTATGATTTTGCCAAGGCCCTGGCCTACTACCCCAAACCCACGGGCCGGCGGCTGTTGAATATCACCAGTTCCGGCGGCGCCGCCATTCTGGCCATCGACGCGGCGGAAAAACTCGGGTTTGAGGTGCCGCCGCCGTCACCCGAGCTCCAGAAGAAGTTAAAAGAAATCGTCCCGGCCCACTGCGCGGTGGGGAACCCCGTGGACCTCACCGGCGACGTCATGAGCGATCCCGGGTCTCTATGTCAGGGTGATTGCCGCGGCTCGGAAAGAATATGATAACCTGGTGCTGATCTTTGGCGACCCCATCCCTGAGGCCTCCCAGATTGTCACCCCCGGCCTCCATGAACTGGTGATTTTTATGGGCGGCGCCGACGTGGAGCGCCAGGAGGTCCCGCTCATGCATCAGAAGGGCATCCCCGTCTTTCCCACGCCGGAACGGGGTCTGGCCGCCCTGCACCAGTTTTTCCGCTTCGAACCAGCCCCGGTCACGGCCAGCGAAGAAGTCACCCCGCCCGCGGCACCGGGGCTGAGCCTGATGCCTTCCGGCGAGACCGCGGCCTTGCTGGCCAAATTCGGCATCCCGGTGGCTGCCTGCCCGCTGGCCACCACCGCGGACGAGGTTGTAGCCCTGGCCGCCCAGTTCGGTGGTCCGGTGGCCCTCAAAATCGCTTCTCCCGACTTACCCCATAAGACCGACGTGGGCGGGGTGCGCCTGCATCTCAGCACTGAGGCGGAAATCCGGGAGGAAGTGGACGATCTCTTCAAAACTGTTGTCATAAATGCCCCAAAGGCACGGATTGACGGCGTCACCGTCTCCCCCATGGCCAAACCCGGCGGCATGGAGGTCATTCTGGGAGTGTTCACTGATCCGCAATACGGCTCCACGCTGATGTTCGGCCTGGGCGGCATCTTTACCGAGATCTACCGGGACGTGCAGTTCTGCCTGCTCCCGGCCAAGGATGAGGAACTTTGGCAGATGGTCCGGTCCATCAAGGGCTATCCCCTGCTGTCCGGGGCCCGGGGCCAGGTTCCCAAAGACCAGGAGGCCCTGGTGCAGATCATGAAGTCCCTGGCCAGCCTGGCCACCGCCAACCCCCAATTGGACCAGATCGAACTCAATCCCCTTCTGGTCTATGAGCGGGGCGTCTTTGCGGTGGATGCGCGGATTTATAGTCGGGTGAGTGGGTAAAGGTAGCAAAGATTATCTTTGCACCATGCTACGTGCCCAAGCGTAAAGTTTGGGCACGAGTTTGAAAAGTTTTCGCTCCTGTCACCCTGAGCGCAGCGAAGGGTCTAGATTCTTCGGTCGTTACGCTCCCTCAGAATGACCGGGATAGATGATTATTTTTAGAAGCTGCTATAATTATTAAAGTATTTCATTTTTTGAAGCATTTTTCCCGGTAAATTCCCACTTTTTTCCCACTGATTTTCCACTTCCGGCGCATGGTTTTGGAAATATTTTTTATCATACTGTAACATGTTGATAATAAATAAGAAAAAATTAACCATGGCATCATTTCGCGCTTATTTCGCGGTAATTTCGCGCTTAATTCGCGAAGATTTTTCGGTTTCTTGCCGATTGTTTCGCGCTCAAGGTGCACAATTTATTCGCTTGCGATTTTTTCCTCCCTCGTGTTGTTCCCCTTGTCCATTGCGTTGGATAATACCACAAAGAAAAGATTTTTCCAGAACGCTTGCAACAGGTGTCACAGATTTTCAACCTTTGAACCTAAATTTAAACTGTGACCATTCATTATCAACCTGCTTGCCCCCCGGCAGAATTTCAGGGATAATAAATCGTTAATTCACTGAGCAGGAGCGACACGCAGCATGGAGACGCGCTACAATCCCGCAGCCATCGAAGCCAAGTGGCAGCAGTTCTGGGAGGAGCAGGATCTTTTCCGGGTGACGGAAGACCCCGGCAAACCCAAATATTATGTGTTGGAAATGTTTCCTTATCCCTCGGGGCGGATTCATATGGGCCACGTCCGCAATTACACCATCGGCGACGTGGTGGCCCGGTACAAGCACATGCAGGGCTGCAACATCCTCCACCCCATGGGTTGGGATGCCTTCGGGATGCCGGCGGAAAATGCCGCCCTGGCCCATGGCACCCATCCGGCTACCTGGACCTACGAAAATATCGATTACATGCGGCAGCAGCTCAAATCCCTGGGCTACAGCTATGATTGGAGCCGGGAGCTGGCCACCTGCGATCCCCAGTACTACCGCTGGGAGCAGTTGGTCTTCATCGAGATGTTTAAGCGGGGCCTGGCCTATAAGAAAAAATCCCCGGTGAACTGGTGCGACCACTGCCAGACGGTGCTGGCCAACGAACAGGTGGAGGAGGGCGGCTGCTGGCGCTGTCACCAGCCGGTGATCCTCCGGGAACTGGAACAGTGGTTTTTCAAGATCACCGATTACGTCGAGGAACTCCTGGAATACTGCGATCGCCTGCCCGGCTGGCCGGAGCGCGTCCTGACCATGCAGCGCAACTGGATCGGCAAGTCCGTGGGGGCTCAGATTCTGTTCCCCGTGGAAGGCCGGGAGGAGAGTATCACCGTTTTCACCACCAGGCCGGACACGCTGTTCGGCGCCACCTTCATGAGTCTGGCCCCGGAGCATCCCCTGGCCCTGGAACTGGCCCGGGGCACCTCCCAGGAGCCGGCCGTCCAGGAATTTATTCACACCTGGAAGCAGCGGGACCGGAGCAAAGGGGTGATCGAGGAACTGGTGAAGGAAGGCGTCTTCACCGGCAGGTATTGCCTGAACCCGGTCACCGGCTGGCAGATGCCCATTTATGTGGCGAATTTCGTGCTCATGGAGTACGGCACCGGCGCGGTGATGGCGGTGCCGGCCCATGACCAGCGGGATTTCGAGTTTGCCCAAAAATATGAGCTCCCCATCGTAGTGGTCATTCAACCGCCGGACCGGACCCTGACGGCCGATGCTTTAACGGCAGCCTATGAAGATCCCGGTGTGTTGGTGAACTCCAAAAAATTTGACGGCCAGCCCAGCGAACTGGCCAAGGAAGCCATCAGCGCAGCCCTGGAGGAACAGGGGCAGGGCAGCCGGGCCGTCCATTTTCGTTTGAAGGATTGGGGAATTTCCCGGCAGCGCTACTGGGGGACGCCCATTCCCATTATTTACTGCGAGCGCTGCGGCCTGCAGCCGGCTCCGGTGACTGACCTGCCCATCGTGCTGCCGCTGGATGTGGAGATTTCCGGGGAAGGCGGTTCGCCCCTGGCCAGACTGGAGTCTTTTGTCAACACCACCTGCCCGGCCTGCCAGGGACCGGCCCGGCGGGAAATTGACACCATGGACACCTTCGTGGAATCGTCCTGGTATTTTCTGCGCTATACCTGTCCGGATTTTCAGGAAGGGATTCTTGACAAGAACCGGGTGGACTACTGGATGGCGGTGGACCAATACATCGGGGGGATTGAACATGCGGTGCTGCACCTGCTCTATGCCCGGTTTTTCACCAAGGTCCTGCGGGATCTGGGACATGTTAACGTCGACGAGCCTTTTACCCGGTTGTTGACCCAGGGGATGGTGCTTCTGGACGGCGCCAAGATGTCCAAATCCAAGGGCAACGTGGTGGACCCGGATGAAATGATCAAGGGGTACGGCGCCGACACCACCCGGCTTTTCTGCCTGTTTGCGGCGCCGCCGGAAAGAGACCTGGAATGGTCCGATCAGGGCGTGGCCGGCAGCTTCCGGTTTTTAAACCGGGTCTGGGGGCTGGTCAAAGAGATATGGGAACCGCTGCGGCAGGTAAGTGCGTTTCAGGGTGACGGCGGGGAACTGCCGCCCCGGCTGCGGAGTCTGCGCCAGAAGGTGCACCAGACCATCCACCGGGTCACCGGCGATATCGAAGCTCGGTTTCATTTCAATACCGCCATCGCGGCCATGATGGAGCTGGTGAACGAGCTGTATAAGGCTCGGGAGGACCAGGGAGTGGAGGCGGTGGGGGACAAGCTGGCCGCCGCGGTGTGGCGGGAGGCCATCGAGGCGCTGATCCTGCTGCTCAGTCCCATGGTGCCGCACCTGGCGGAAGAATTATGGCGTCACCTGGGGCATTCGACCTCGGTATATTTGGAACCCTGGCCCCAGGCCGATACCGCGGCCCTGGCCGCGGACACCAGGCTGGTGGTCATTCAGGTAAACGGCAAACTCCGGGGCAAGCTGGAAGTAGCCGCCGACGCCGGCGACGAGGAGATCAAGGAACTGGCCCTGGCCGATGGTCGTATTCAGGAACTGCTCCAGGGCAAGACCGTGAAAAAAATCGTGGTGGCCCGACAGAAGCTGGTAAACATCGTCATCTGAGCCCAATAGGTGGGAATGACTTATGGAGAGAGGAACTAGACCAATTGCCGAATGTTCCGCCCATTATTTTCCCCTCTGCTCTCAAGGGGAAAGGGTGAGGGGTGAACCGGACAATACTAGTGGCAACGATTACATGTTCAGAACCCGCAAAGGCTTAACAAATTTGGTTATGCTGTTAATCTTGCTGCTTCCCATGGCCTCTGCCTGCGGTTACCGGGTGATGGGATCGGAGCCGGTGGGCCCCGGCCAAACCAAGGCCACGCTGGCCATTCCGCCTTTTGAGAACAGGTCCATGGAAGCGGGGCTGGAGACCATATTCGCCAACGACATGATCCGAGCTTTCCAGGACAGTAAGGTGGTCCAGGTAAAACCAGGAGAGGCGAAGGCGGATTATGTGCTCCTGGGCACCATAAAAAAATTGGAGCATGCTTCCACGGCCTATCTTGATATTGATCAGTCGTTAATTCGCCGGGCCACCGTCACGGTGGAGGTAACT
Organism: uncultured delta proteobacterium; assembly: GCA_963780995.1. Classification (GTDB taxonomy): domain Bacteria; phylum Desulfobacterota; class Desulfobaccia; order Desulfobaccales; family Desulfobaccaceae; genus Desulfobacca. Next base: position 175,446 of record CAWAEI010000024.1, on the reverse strand, counting down.
TTGAAGGATAACAGGAACAATAAGGTTATCTGGAAAGGCGTTGAGATCGTCAAGTCGGACTATGTGGCTGATCGAAGCTATGGGATCGGGGAGGCCACCCGGGATCAAGGCCTCCGGCAGGCGTCAGTCCGGTTGGCCCAACGGATTAACGACAAGCTAAGTGTCCTTTTCTAAAATCTAATTCACCCCACCCGGATCTTTTCCCTCTGTCCTTTATGTTGCCTTCCCGCCTGGAGGGGAGAGGATCAGAGGGAGGGGTGAATTAGAAAATACTTTTGGTAAGGACTATAATGTCTCACGCCGTATTGGAACGCCATCTTAAAAAGAGCACTTTAAAGCCGGTCTATTTGTGGTTTGGTGAGGAGGAATTCCTTATCCGCCGGGCGCTGGCGCGCCTGGAGGATTGGTTGCAGCAGGGAGATGGTCTAGCTGCCAAAACCGTTCTGGACGGAACCGAAACACCTCTGGCGGAAGCTCTGACCGCGGCCAAGTCGCCTCAGCTTTGGGGTGGGCGGCAATTGGTGATTGTGTGGCCGGTGGAACGCTATAAAGCCAAGGAGTTGGCCGTTCTGGAGAAGTATCTGCAGGCGCCGTCCAGCCAAACCTGCCTGGTCCTGATTGCCCCCGGACTCAAGCCCAAGGATGTCCAGGCCCACAATCTCTGGCGGCGGTTGCTGGAACAGGAAGCGGCTTTGGGATTTCCCCGCTTGCGGGAAGGGGAACTGCCCACCTGGCTGGAACGGGAGGCGAAGCGTCAGGGGAAAACCCTGGGGCCTGGTGCCGCCCGACAACTCGTGGAGGCGGTTGGCCAGAACCTGTCGGATTTGCATCAGGAACTGGAAAAACTCATTCTGTACACCGGCGCTCAAACCGTTATTACCGCCACCGATGCGGCCAAACTCAGTAGTCACAGCCGCATGCACACAATTTTCGAACTGGTGGAAGCGTTGGGCCAAAGCCGGCCGGATAAGGCCCTCAAGGTTCTGGACCGGCTCCTGCAATTAGGGGAACCGCCGGCCGTGATTCTGGTCATGTTGGCCAGGCAGATCCGCCTCCTGATGCGGACCCGTGAAGCTCTGAAAAGCAAGCTGGACGCTGCAGAACTGGCGAAAGAACTGGGATTGCCAAAATTTGTGGTAGAAAAGCTGCAAAGGCAGGCGGGCGGCTTCCGGTTGGCCCAACTCAAGGGCCAGTTGATCCGCCTGCATGAGGCGGATCAACAGAGTAAGACCGGAATGGCTGTGCCCCGTTTGCTGTTGGAGAAGGTTATTTTAGATTTGTGCCCGCTGCCGGCTCTTAGGCTTCAGCCGAAAGAGCATTAACACTGCGGGTCAGACGAGAAATTTTGCGGGCCGCAGTTTTCCAATGGAGTGTCCCCTTGGCGGTCACGCTCTGAATAGCCGGTATGGCCTTCTGCAGAGCTGCCTGGGCCTGCTCGGCTTGATTCTGAGTAACGGCCGCGCGCACGGCTTTAACGGCATTTTTTACCCTGGTTTTGCGGCTCATATTGCGGACTCGCCGGACTTTGCTTTGCCGGTCCCGTTTCATTACTGAACGATGTTTAGCCAACTGCCATTCCTCCGTTAAATCTCTACGAAAAATAATAAAAATGTATTATCGTTTTTTCTTTTTTATCTGTCAAGTTCTGACGACAGATAAGGATATTTTTTTGCCCCAGACTTGTTGGTGGTACAGATTTCTTACCTGTGCCCCATCGCACCGGCGGCAGCCGGTTCCACCGAATACCTTTAGACAGGAGTGGAAGAGGTGGAATTGAAAAAAGTGACGTAATAGCTAATTCCGGAGGCCACGGTTATTATTGCGGCCACCCAAATAAGGATTGTCCCCAACTGCTGAAAATTGATGAAAGCATACGGGTAGTGCAAAATGAGGGCAAAGAGAGCGACCATTTGGACGATGGTTTTGAGTTTGCCCCAGCGGTCCGCGGCGATTACCAAACCTTCGGACGCGGCAATGGCTCGCAACCCGGTCACGGCTATTTCTCTGCCGATGATAACAAAAACCAGCCAGGCCTCCACGCGTCCCAAAGGAATAAGCATAATGAGAGCCGCGGAGACCAGGAGTTTGTCAGCTAATGGGTCCATAAATTTGCCAGCCCGGGTCACCAGGCGCTGGCGCCGGGCATAAAAGCCGTCCAGGAGATCGGTCATACCCGCGGCCAAAAACGCCGAGGCTGCCAGGAAACTGGCAAACCGGCCCGGAAAGGTCATGAGAAAGATAATCACTGGAATGACCCCGATGCGCAGGATCGTCAGGGCATTGGGGAGGTTCCAGAAATGTGGCTGCTGCCGGTCCATATCAGGCTTGTTTGACTCTTTCCCAATCTTCCAGAAATTTTGCCAAGCCGATATCCGTTAAGGGATGTTTAATGAGTTGCATTATGACCTTGTAGGGAATAGTGGCAATATCGGCGCCCGCCAGGGCTGCTTGCAACACGTGGAGGGGATTGCGGACGCTGGCGACAATCACCTCAGTTTCGAAGCCATAATTGTTAAAAATGGCCATGATCTGTTCCACCACTTCCATGCCGGTCTGGCTGACGTCATCCAGGCGGCCGATGAAAGGGCTGACATAGGCGGCGCCGGCTTTGGCGGCCAGCATGGCTTGGAGAGGTTGGAAAATGAGCGTGACGTTAACTTTAATCCCTTCCCTGGACAGCACATGAGTGGCCTTCAACCCATCCGGGGTCATGGGAATTTTCACGACCACGTGCTCATGAATCTTAGCTAACTGATTGGCTTCCACAATCATATCGGCACTGGCAGTGCTCAGGACCTCGGCGCTGACCGGGGCCTGGACGATTTCACAGATCTTGCGGATCTGGTCGTGAAAAGCGGCAATATCCTGAATTCCGGCTTGAGCGCTTAAAGAGGGGTTGGTAGTGACGCCGTCCACTAAGCCAAGTTCATAGGCTTTTTTAATTTCTTCGAGGTTGGCGGTATCGATAAAAAATTTCATGCGTATCTCCTCATCTGCGCTCCAACCTGGGGCAGGATATGGTTATTTGAGAAATTTCTTGCGGCAACCCTCGGAACAAAAAAAGAAATCCTCACCGTTCTTGTGGGCTTTCAGGGCGTTGCGGCGGGGCACAAAGATTTTGCAGACCGGGTCCTGCACCAACTCATCGGCCGCTACCTCCGGTTGGGGTCTTGAGCCTGGTATTTCTCGAGAAAAAAACTGCGAGGCTATTTTTTGGACTAATTTAAAGCCCAAATAACTGGTAATGGCTATGATGATAAAACGGATCAAGGGAGCCTCAGCACTTATGGGCCACTTTGGCCTCTGGAGCCAACTCCGCCAGGAGTTGGGCCGCAGTCTTTTGCAACACCGGATGATAGACCTGGGGGGCAATTTCTGCCAGAGGCAAGAGGACAAACCCCCGGGAAGCTATTTCCGGGTGCGGCACCAGGAGCCGCGGCGTATTTACAACTTTATTATTATATAACAATAAATCAAGATCCACAAGTCGCGGTCCCCAACGTTGTTTTCTGACTCGGCCCATCTCATTTTCCACCTGCAGGAGAGTGTCAAGCAATTCCTCGGGAGAGAGTGTGGTCCGGAGAGCCGCAACGGCGTTCACAAACCATGGTTGATCCAACACCCCCACCGGCGGGGTGGCGTAATAGGAGGAGACACTGGTGACTTCCAGGCCCGCAATCAGGGCCAGACGTCGTCGAGCTTCGTCCAATTGGGCGGCGGGATTATCAAGGTTGGACCCCAAACCGATATAAGCTACATGCCAGGTGGTAGTTGGTTTCAAATCACACGATTGCGTCGAATTGTTAGGTTAAGGTTTAGCTGGACTCCAGCCTCTTAGCGATCAATGTAAAACACTTTTGTCCGGTTCGATCTCCCACCAATCTTTAAAGCTATGCAGGAAAAACAGCCCCAGGGGCCAGGCGAGACTGAGTTCTTCCTGAGACGGCTGGGCCTGCTTCAGGTTCCAGAGCAACCAGGCGCCCACCGACGCTGGCATTTCCACCTCTTGTTGGAGCTTCTCTCTCACAAACTTCAAAAAATCCTCTAAAGCCTCATAACCCTGGGGGTGCCAGGCTTCCAGGGCTGCCGCCACGGTGTCACAGACCTGGGATTGGGCATCCTCGGCGACCTGAACCGGCGCCAGGAGAAAGGTGACCCCTATACTGGCGGTAATGAAAAAAAAGTTCCAACGGCTCTCCGGGACATTTTGCATTAATTCCGCCAATTCCGGATATTGTTTCGTCAGGGGGACATACGCTGAAGCGGCCAGCTTCTGAACCGCCGGCATCAGGAGCTGTGCCTGTTCTAACTGTGAGGCCATATTAACCTTTCAAGGGTGAATAGGGTAGGGCCGGAACCGAACCGGGTCTACCCCTGCGAGCACACCGCGATTATTCTTAACCCAGGCGGGACAGACGAGACAGCGCTTCCTCGAGTCGGGATTTATTGACGGTTAGGGCAAACCGGACATATCCCTCCCCAGGAGCGCCGAAACCGTTGCCCGGGGTAGTGACAATGCCTGCCTGTTCCAGGAGCAGGGAAGTAAATTGCGCCGAACTAATACCGGTGGGCGTCGGCAGCCAGACATAGAAGGTCGCTTTGGGAGCCTCGGCGGCATAGCCCAGTTTTTTGAGACCGGCGATCAAGAGGTCCCGACGTTCCTGCAGAATGCGGCAATTTTCGATGACCGCAGACTGATCCGAATCCAGGGCGGCAATGCCGGCGTATTGGATGGCATTGAAGGCCCCGGAGTCGATGTTACTTTTGATTTTTCCCAAGCCCTCAATAACCTCGGCCTGACCCACAGCAAAGCCAAGCCGCCAGCCGGTCATGTTATAGGTTTTGGACAGGGAGTGAAATTCGATACCTATTTCTTTGGCGCCTGGCGCCTGCAGAAAGCTGGGGGGCCGATAGCCATCGTAGGCCATTTCCGTGTAGGCGGCATCATGTATGGCGATAATGTGGTGTTTCCGGCAGAAATCGGCCGCCTGGGAGAAAAACGCCATATCCGCCACAGCCCCGGTCGGGTTATTGGGATAATTAAAGAAGAACATTTTGGCCTGCTTGGCCACTTCTCCCGAGATCTGGGCCAGGTCCGGCAGGAAGCTGTTTTCTTTGAGAAGCGGCAAAAAATGGGTTCGGGCGCCGGCAAACATGGTGCCGATATGATAAACCGGGTACGCCGGGCTGGTGGCCAGATTCAGGTCGCCGGGGTTATTAAAAGCCAGGGGCAGATGGGCGATGCCCTCTTTTGAACCAATGAGGGTCACGACCTCCCGCTCCGGATTCAGGGTCACGCCAAAACGACGGTGATACCACCGGGCCACCGCTTCCCGAAAATCGTTCATACCGGAGTACCGAGGGATAACGATGGGTGCCGGGGTCAAGGACCGCTTTTTGCATGGCGGCAATAATGAAATCAGGCGTCGGCAGATCAGGATCGCCAACTCCCAAATCGATAATATCGACACCCCGAGCTTTGACCTCGTCCTTAACGCGGTCGATTTCCTTGAAGAGATAAGGGGGTAGCTGTTTGAGCCGTTCAGCGAATTCAAAGACTGGCATAAAACCATGCACCTCTCATGAGTTTTTGACTTTCGGGAAATAGCCCTGGACGATGTTGACGACTTCCTTAAGCCAACGTCGCCGTTGTTTTTCCGTGCTGGTGGCCATGACGGCAAAGTTTTTGCGGAAAAATTTCGTCACCCCGGCTACCCGGAAGACACAATTTTCCCAGATGTTTTGCAGGGGATCACCGTAAAGATCGATTTCCCTGAGGGCGGGCGTGTTGGAACTGGTAAATATCAGGGCAACTTCGGCTCGGAGCAGGCCTTGGGGCATCCCTTTCCCAACTTCGCCGGGCAGATTATAAGCCACCTCGAGTCGAAAGACCCGGTCTATCCAACCTTTCAGGATCGCCGGGGGTTGGCCCCACCAGGAAGGGTGGATGATAATGATCCCTTCGGCCGCGGCCAATTCGGCGTTATGTTGCTCTATGATAGCAGGCAGGGAGGCGTCCTTATTGATTTCTCCGGCCGGCAGCACCGGGTCAAACTTTTCCCCGTAGAGATCATGGAACATAACTTCATGGCCGCCGTCCTCCAGAGTTTGGATAATAGTTTGAGCGATGGCAGCATTGAAGCTTTGAGGATTAGGATGTGCGAGGACTACCAATATTTTCATGTTTGATAACCGGATTACGCAAGGAGCCGATGCCTCCCAGACGTATTTCCACCACATCTCCAGGCTGCAGCGGGCCGACGCCGGACGGGGTGCCAGTGGCGATGACATCGCCGGGCAGCAGGGTCATAATGTGAGAGATGAAGCTCACCAGGGTCGCCACCCCGAAAACCAGGTTGCCGGTATGGCTGTTTTGGCGGCGCTGGCCATTGACGGAAGCCTCCACGGTAACATCCCCGGGGTCGGCAAGCTCCGTTTCAACCCAGGGCCCTAAAGGCGCGAAGGTGTCAAAACTCTTGGAGCGGGTGAACTGCCCGTCTTTCTTCTGCAGGTCCCGGGCGGTGACATCATTACAGCACGTGTAGCCCAGGATATAATAATTGGCCTCTGCTTCCGAAACCTTATAAGCCCGCCGGCCGATGACCACGGCCAACTCGGCTTCGTAATCCACCCGCCGGGATTGGGGCGGATAGATAATGGCCTCATCCGGGCCGATCACCGCAGTAGCAGGTTTCATAAAGATGAGCGGTTCTTCAGGCAAAGCCATGTGCATCTCCTGGGCATGATCGCGATAATTGAGCCCCAGGGCAATAATTTTAGTGGGTTCGCAGGGGGCCAAAAGTTTGACCGAGGCGAAGGGGATTCTCTGGTCCGTCATTTTTAACCCATCGTACGGCGGGGCCACCAGGGGCCGGACCATCTCACCCTCTAAAATGCCGTAACGTACCTGATCTTGATAAAGAAACCGAATGATCTGCATATACTTGTTGCTTACGTCCCGCGGGAACGAAAAGTTCCGCAACCGGGCAAAACCGTTTTTCTCGAAACTCGAAACTTGAAACTCGAAACTACTTGAGCCCCAAAACATCCTGCATATCATACAGACCCTGGGGTTGCGCCACGATCCACTGGGCGGCCCGCACCGCGCCCCGGGCGAAGTTGTCCCGATTGTGGGCTCGATGGATGATTTCCAGGCGTTCGCCGATGCCCCCGAACATGACGGTATGTTCTCCCACGATGTCCCCGGCCCGGACCGTCTGGATACCGATTTCCGCGTCGGTGCGCTGCCCGATCATTCCCTTGCGTTCATACACGCCGACCTGATCCAGATCTCGATGCAAAGCGGCAGCAATAACCTGGGCCAGTTTCATGGCGGTGCCGCTGGGTGCATCTTTTTTCAGACGGTGGTGGGCCTCGACGATTTCCACGTCGTATCCGGAGCTGAGAATTTGGGCGATGTCAGCCACTACTTTGAACATCAGATTGACGCCGACGCTCATGTTCGGGGCCAGCACCACCTGGGCGTTTCGGGCCAGAGCTTTAATCTCGTCGATCTGGGCCGCCGAGAAACCAGTGGTGCCGATGACCACGGCTTTCCCCGCCGGTGCCGCCTGTTTGAGATGCTCCAGAGATATCTCGGGATGCGTAAAATCGATGAGGACGTCACCCGCGGGGAGGACTTCGGCCAGACTGCCGGCAATTTTGATATTCTTGCCGGGCAGGCCCACCACTTCACCCACGTCCTTGCCCACGGCGGGATTGCCGGCCTTTTCGAAGGCGGCAGCCAAAACAATGTTCTGGGCCCCTTCCAGCATGTGAATAATGCGGCCGCCCATGCGCCCGGCCGCACCTGCGACAATTGCCTTGATCATAAAGCACCTGTTGTCTATCACGTCGGGGCAGTGAGCCCACCGCCCCGACGAATGTTTTTCACCTGGATTGGAAAATTATTTTATTAATCCGTACTTCACCATCACCTGCCGCAGTTTTTCTTCGTTGGCGGTAGTCATGGTGCATAACGGCAGACGCACTTCACCGGTGATTTTGCCCAGCATTTTCAGGGCCGTCTTGGCCGGCACCGGGTTGGTCTCGAAGAACATGGCTTCCATTAAGGGCCACATCTTAAAGTGCAGTTCCCGGGCCTTTTGCATCTCACCGGCAAAGAAGGCGTTGCACATACCGGCCATGTCATTGGGAACGACATTGGAAATCACCGAGATGACGCCCTTGCCGCCGAGGCACATGAGGGGAAAAGCCGTAAAGTCGTCACCGGACAGGACGATGAAATTCTCCGGGCACAATCTGATCACCTTGGCGCCTTGATTGAGGTCTCCAGTGGCCTCTTTGATGCCGATGATGTTCGGCAATTGGGCCAATCGGGCCACGGTGTCGGGGAGTAGGTTCAGACTGGTCCGCCCCGGCACGTTGTAAACGATGATGGGGATTTTGGTGGCCTCGGCAATGACTTTATAATGTTGAAAAATACCCTCTTGCGTCGGTTTATTGTAATAAGGCGTAATCATCAGAGCCGCGTCGGCGCCCGCTGCCTGGGCGTGTTTGGTTAGTTCCACGGCTTCGGCAGTATTGTTGGAGCCGGTGCCGGCAATAACCGGGACGCGTTTTTTGACCTGCTCCAGGCAGATTTCCACCACCCGCCTGTGTTCGCCGTGGGACAGAGTGGCTGATTCCCCCGTAGTGCCGCAGGGAACGATGCCGTGGGTGCCGCCCGCGATCTGAAACTCGATGAGCTCCCGATACTTTTCTTCGTCTAACTGGCCATTCTTGAACGGGGTCACAATGGCGACGATAGCTCCTTGGATCATGCCTTATTCCTCCTTATGACAATTCATCCAGCCAGATATCCCCCTGGAAGACAACGGCAGCCTCGCCTTCCAGAAATACCGACTGGAAATTTCCTTGTTGATATTCGAAATAAATCTTTAACGTCTCCCCGCTGCTGGGATGGACAGAGATGGGGGAGGGTAGGGCGTGTAACCGGGAGGCGATCAAGGCCGCGGCCACGGAACCGGTGCCGCACGCCAGGGTCTCAGCCTCGACCCCGCGTTCGTAAGTTCGCACCTGGAGTTCCTGGGGGCCGGTGACCTGGACAAAATTCACATTCGTTCCCGCCGGTTGAAACAGAGGATGAAACCGGATGGCCCGTCCCACTTCGGCCACCGGCACCGAGGTTAGATCGGCCACGGGCAGTACCACATGCGGCACCCCGGTATTGATGAAGTGGCCCGTCCAGGACTGCGCCGGCAGCGGAATTTCCAGGTTAAGCTGCAGACTGTGGGGTTGGCTCAGCTCCAGTTTGACCCGGCGACCTTGCACTTCGGCGTGGATAAGGCCGGCCAGAGTTTCAAAAGCCATTTTTTCCGGGGCAATGCCATGCAATAAGGCAAACCGGGCCGCACAGCGCCCGCCGTTGCCACACATTTCCGCTTCGGAGCCGTCCGCATTGAAAAACCGCCAGCGAAAATCAACCTGGGCCGAAGTCTCAATAAAGATGAGGCCGTCGGCGCCCACGCCAAATTTAGGCGTACACACCTTTTTAACCAAGCCGGGCCGGTCAGCCTCAGCTATAAGGGGGTGGCGGTGGTCAATGAGGATGAAGTCATTACCGCTGCCCTGCATTTTCCAAAAAGCAATCCGATTCATGATATGTGGATAAAACCTGTTATTGTGAGCCAGCCTGTAAAAAAGCGGGCACATTTTCTCCCCGGATAATATCTTCGTACGTTTCTCGTTCCCTGATAACATAAAACTCGTTTTTATGCACCAAAATTTCCGGGACCCGGGGCCGGGAATTGTAATTGGAACTCATCGAAAAACCGTAAGCGCCGGCGCTCATAACCGCCACCAGTTCTCCCGGTTCAAAAGCCGGCATGATCCGGTCTTTGGCCAAAAAATCTCCGGACTCGCAGATTGGGCCCACCAGGGAGGCTTTAACTTCCTGGCGGTTTTTTTCCACCACCGGCTGCAGCCCATGGTAGGAGCCGTAGAGGCTGGGCCGGGACAAATCGTTCATGCCGGCATCCACGATGATGAAGTATTTCTCCTCGCTTTCCTTGGTAAACAATACTTCGGTGACCAAAATACCGGCATTGCCCACCAGCACCCGCCCCGGCTCCAGGATCAGGGTGCAGTCCAGACCTTCCAATTCCTGCATGATACCCTGGCCATATTCCGCCGGATGCGGTGGCGTTTCTTGATTATACTGGATGCCCAAACCACCGCCGATATCCAGATAACGGATGTTGATATTTTCCCGGCGCAACCGGGCGATGAGCTCTTTCAGGCGGCCCAAAGTTTCAATAAACGGGGACAGCTGCGTCAATTGCGAGCCGATATGACAGGCCACCCCGACGATCTCCAGGTGCGCCAGTTCCCGGGCGACTTTATAGGCTGCCACGGATTTGTCGAGGTTGATGCCGAATTTATTCTGCTTCAGGCCGGTGGAAATATAGGGATGCGTCTGGGGATCCACATCGGGGTTGACCCGCAAAGCAATGCGGGCCTTCTTCCCCATCTCACCGGCGGCCTGATTTAAAGCCTGCAACTCTTGCGGTGATTCAATGTTAAACATCAAGATGTCGTTATCCAGGGCGAAGCGGATTTCGTCCGGGCGTTTACCTACTCCGGAGTAGACCACCTTGCCGGGATCGACTCCGGCTTTGAGGGCGCGGTGCAGCTCACCGCCGGAAACAATATCTACCCCGCTGCCCTGGTTGACGAAAAGCCGCAGGATGGCCAGATTGGAATTGGCTTTGACGGCAAAACAGACCAGATGCGGTATTCCGGCAAAAGCTTGATCAAAGACCTGGAAATGATGTTCCAGGGTGGCGCTGCTGTAAAGGTAAAACGGGGTGCCCACCGCGTCGGCGATGGCAGCCACGGGGACATTTTCGCAATGTAGGGCGCCGTTGAGATAATGAAAATGATGCATCGTTGAGAGACCTATGAATTAAGTTTCGAGTTTGTAGTTTCGAGAAAAAAACCTTTTTCCCCTCATTCCCAAGCTCCCGCTTGGCCACCTTAGCGCGTCACCTCCACCGTCTCCGAAGGCAGGCTTTGGTTTCCCCGCCGAGAATTATCCACCACCACCACATAGTAGTAATAGGTCACCCCTGTGCCGGTTTCCGGGTCCACAAAATAGGGTGCGGCCACCAGTTGGGAGGTGAGCACCCGGAACTGCGGCTCCGCTAAAGAACGGCGGAAGACGCGGTAACCGGCCAGATCAGGTTCCCGGCCCGCGTCCCAACGCAGTTCTATGCCCTTGTCGGTGGCCACCGCCACCAAGTTCAACACCGGGGCCGGTGGCGTCAGGTCTCCGGGTTTGGCTATTTGGATCGGCGAATCGAGACTTTCCAGGGAGCCCGAACCCGCTTGGCGGACGGTCCGCACCAGGTAGCGGTAGGTAACATCGTTCGCAACCGTAATATCTTGAAATTTCGCCTCGGTCACCGGCGATCTATTGACCAGGGCAAAACCACTGCCCTGGCTTTCCCGGTAAACATTGTAGGTTGCCTGTCCTGGCAGAGGCTGCCCGTTGACCAGGAGGGTAACGGGCGGCCAGGTGAGCGTCACCTGGCGGTCACCTGCCTGGGCCTCCAGTTTTTGGAGCGGCTGGGGCAGGATATCCCAGACATGGGAGAGGACGGCAGAGGCCTGACCCTGATGATCACCTCGGTCAAAGCCGACGATCTGGTAAAAATATCGGTGCCCGGGTTCCAGGTTGTCGTCCCGGTAGCGCACCTGTTCACCCTGAACTTCGCCCACCTGGGGATAGGACAGATCGATTTTGGCCAGGGGTTTCAACTCCGGGGGGCAGCCCGCCGTGGAGCTGAGGCTGTCCTGAGTCCGCAGGATACGAAAACCCTGGATGTCGGTAAGGGGCTGGTTGTCAATATTCACCTTCGGGAAAAGCCATTGTAAACTCAGGGCCGGCCCTTCCTGGCGCACCGAAAAATTTCGCACCTCCCCTGGCACCAGTGAATCCGGCGGGATCGGGGCCATTTTTTTGCCGCAGCCACAGGCTATGACCGCAAAGATAACCATCAAGGAGAGGCGAAATAATTGGGCTATCAATCTATACATACTTTCCACCGGAAACTGGAAACCGGAAACCGAATCAGGTCTTTAACCCCAATTCTTGCTCCACCGCCTGCAAGGCCTCGGCCACCCTTTCGGCGGCAGTGCCTCCGGGGGAGCGACGCCGGTTCACCGACTGTTCCACTCGCAGCCACTCAAACAGGTCAGCCTCGGCCAACGGCGCAAACTCCCGGATTTCCTCCAAGGTCAGTTCCGCCAACTCTTTACCCTGTGCTTCGGCATAGCGCACTGTCTGGCCCACCTGGGAATGAGCCGTGCGGAAGGGTAGGCCCTTGGTGACCAGATAATCGGCCATGTCCGTGGCGGTCAGAAACCCGCCCTGCAATGCCCTGGCAAGATTGTCTTCTTTAAGGCGCAGATTCTCCAACACCCCGGCCATGAGACGCACGCAGGGGAGCACCGTCTCCACCAGGTCAAACAATGGTTCTTTGTCTTCCTGAAGGTCCCGGTTATAGGCCAGCGGCAGTCCCTTTAAGGTCACCAGCAGCCCCATGAGATGCCCGACCACCCGGCCGCTTTTGCCTCGGATCAACTCCGCCACGTCCGGATTTTTCTTTTGGGGCATAATCGACGAGCCGGTGCAGTAAGCGTCCGCAATATCGATGAAGGCGAATTCCGCCGAAGACCACAGGATTAGCTCTTCCGACAACCGGCTCAGATGGACCATAATCAGGCTGGCCGCCGCCGCGAACTCCGCGATAAAATCCCGGTCGCTGACCGCATCCAGACTGTTGCGCAAAATGGCCGGGAAGTCCAGCAGCTCCGCCGTATAGGCCGGATCAATGGGGAAGGTGGTGCCGGCCAAAGCCGCTGCCCCTAAAGGCAGCACGTTGAAGCGCGCCAAACAATCCCGGAGCCGTCCCTGATCTCGCCGCCACATCTCATCATAGGCCAGCAGATGGTGGCTGTAGAGCACCGGCTGAGCCCGCTGCATATGCGTATAACCCGGCAGGATAACTCCAAAATAGCGCCGGGCCAGTCTCGCCCCGGCTCGCCGTAAGTCCTGCAGGGCCTCAAGCAAATCGCTTACCTGATCCCGCAAATACAGCCGGATATCCAGGGCCACCTGATCGTTGCGGCTGCGGGCGGTGTGCAGCTTCCGGCCCACTTCCCCGATCAGGACGGTGAGCCGTCGCTCCACGGCCATGTGAATATCTTCGTCCGCGGCCTCAAACCCAAATTCGCCCCGGTCGATCTCTCCCCGGACCCTCTCCAGCCCCGAGACAATGTCTTCCACTTCCGCCGCCGTCAAGATCCCCTGCTTGCCCAACATCCGGGCATGCGCTATGGACCCGGCAATATCATACCGATAGAGCCGCCGGTCAAAATGCAGGGAGGAGGTAAACTCCTCTACCAGCTTGGAAGTCTCCCCGCTAAACCGCCCCTGCCAGGGTTTTTCTTTACTGTCTGCCATAGTTGTCTCTTATTGGATTGTGGGTGAGGGCCAGGGAGCAAACTCCCTGCCCTCCCCCACACCCCCACCCAACCCTTGCAGGGGTTGGAGGTGGGGTCCGGGGAGGGGGCAGGGGCCGCCGACCCCTGGCACCCTCCCCGGATAACCTCAAAAACTTCTCATCCCTGCTCCAGCTTCGCCCGAATCTTCAGCCGCAGACGCGTTCAGCCGGATAAACCCGGTGGCGTCGGCCTGCTGGTAGTCGCCCCCGGCCTCGAAGGTCACCAGGTCCGGCCGGTACAGGGATTTGGGGGCTTTCCGGCCCACCACCGTGACGTTGCCTTTATAGAGCTTGAGCCGGGCCGTGCCGGTCACCGGTTTCTGGGCCTCATCCACCAGTGCCTGGAGCGCGTAGCGTTCCGGCGCGAACCAGTAGCCGTAATAGACCAGTTCCGCGTAGCGGGGAATCAGGCTGTCCCGCAGGTGCATGACCTCCCGGTCCAGGGTCAGGGACTCCACCGCGTGGTGCGCGGCCCGCAAAATCGTCCCCCCGGGGGTTTCGTATACACCCCGGGATTTCAGCCCCACGTACCGGTTTTCCACCAGATCCACCCGGCCGATGCCGTGCTGGCCGCCGATGCGGTTCAAATGCTCCAGGATGGTAAAGGGACTCATTCTCTGGCCGTCCACTGCCACCGGGTCCCCGCCTTCAAAATCAATCTCGACGTATTGCGGTTTATCCGGAGCCGCTTCCGGCGACTTCGTCAGCACAAACATATCCGCCGGCGGTTCGGCCCAGGGGTCTTCCAGGATGCCGCCCTCAAAGCTGATGTGCAGCAGATTCCGGTCGCTGGAGTAGGGCTTCTCCTGGGTCACGGGCACCGGGATGCCGTGCTTTTCGGCATAAGCCACACAGTCGGCCCGGCCCTGCAAAGTCCACTCCCGCCAGGGGACGATAATCTTAAGTTCCGGAGCCAGGGACATATAGGTCAGCTCAAAGCGCACCTGGTCATTGCCCTTGCCGGTGGCCCCGTGGCTCACCGCATCCGCCCCGGTCTTTTTGGCCACCTCCACCTGGGCCTTGGCGATAAGTGGCCGGGCGATGGAGGTGCCCAGCAGGTATTGGCCTTCATAGAGGGCGTTGGCCCGGAAGATGGGGAAGATAAAATCCCGGGCAAACTCTTCCCGCAAATCTTCGATATACACTTCGGTCGCGCCCGTGGCCTTGGCCTTGACCCGCACTTCGTCCAGTTCCTCGCCCTGCCCCAAATCCGCGGCAAAAGCCACCACCGGGCACTGATAAGTCTCCATGAGCCACTTGAGGATGACCGAAGTATCCAGCCCGCCGGAGTAGGCCAGGACTATTTTATTAATTTTATTCATTATTCGATGCTCGCTGTTGCAATTATTCCTGCTCAAATTGCATTAATAACTAATTTATGATTTTCACAAATGAAACAATAATTCTTAGTCCTGTTGAAATCTGAGGTTTCAGCCAATGCTGAAGTAACACATTGAGCCTGTTACCTTCTTTGTAGGTTCAATTTACTATCAATACAATCATCGCAATAGGCGTTTGATCTATTTTCTCTAAGGAAATTGGCAATATCTTGTTGAACACTCATAGACCTTACCTTCATCCTGGTTCCCAAGTTGCACTTGGGAACCCAATTTCCCGCCAGGCTGTGCTTGGCCAGCTTATCAATGTTACCCCATCACCCACTCCAACAACGCCTTCTGCAAATGCAGCCGGTTCTCCGCCTGGTCCCAAGCTGCGGACTGCGGCCCGTCCAGCACTTCGTCAGTGATCTCCTCGCCCCGGTGCGCCGGCAGGCAGTGCAGGACCACGGCCTCTGGTCTAGCGTGTTGCATCAGCGCGCCGTTCACCTGATAGGGGAGAAAAACCTTGATCCGCTCTTTGGCTTCCTCCTCCTGACCCATGGAGGCCCAGACATCGGTGTTGACCACGTGAGCGTCCTGAACGGCCCAGACCGGATCATCTTTCAAGTATACCGGCCGTCCTTCTTTTTGAGCCTGCGCCAGCAGGGCTCCGTCCGGTTCATATCCCTTGGGACACGCCAAATATAGCTCAAAATTCAGCCGCAAAGCCGCGGTGATCCAGGAGTTGGCCATGTTGTTGCCGTCCCCGATCCAGGCGATTTTTAAATCCGTGACCCGCCCGAAACGCTCCTGCACCGTCTGCAGATCGCTCAAAACCTGGCAGGGGTGAAGGGTGTCCGTCAGGCCGTTAATCACCGGGATATCGGCATAACGGGCCATATCTGCCACGATTTCCTGCCCAAAGGTGCGGATGATAATGCCATCCACGTACCGGGCCAGCACCCGGGCGGTATCCGCAATAGGTTCGTTCCGGGACAGCTGGCTGTCATTCCGGCCTAAATAAATGCTGCTGCCCCCCAGATGGGCGATACCCGCCTCGAATGAGACCCGGGTGCGGGTCGAAGGCTTCTCAAAAATCAGGGCCAGGGTCTTGCCAGCCAGAGGCTTGGGATCCTGCCCCTGCTTGTGCAAGGCCTTCAGCGCCGCCGCCCGCGCTAGTAAGGTCAGAATCTCTGCGGTGCTAAGGTCTAATATGGTTAACAGGTCACGTTTCATGTTATTTTTCTTTAAAGACATGATCCAATATCGTCAATAACCGGTCAATCTCTTCCCGGCTAACAATCAAGGGCGGCAGGAACCGCAGGACATTCCCCTGGGTACAGTTGATCAAGGCGCCCTTGTCCCGGCAGGCGTCCACCAGGGGCACCCCATCGCCGTCGATTTCCACCCCGATAATCAATCCCAGCCCCCGGACTTCTTTAATGAAACTATAGCGCTGTTGCAACTTCCGCAGGCCGTCCCGGAAATACTCGCCCTTGGCCGTCACCTCGTCCAGGAACTCCGGCTGAGCCAAAATTTCCAACACCGCCAGGGCCGCCGCCGTTATCACCGGCCCGCCGCCAAAGGTGCTGGCATGGGTCCCCGGCACAAACCCCTGGGCCACTTCCTCGGTCACCAGCAAGGCGCCGATAGGCAAACCATTGGCCAACGCTTTGGCCAAAGTAATGATATCAGGCTGAAAATCAAAGTGTTCATAGGCGAACAGTTTCCCGGTGCGCCCCAAGCCCACCTGAATCTCGTCCAGCACCAGCAGCAGCTGATGTTGATCACACAGGCGCCGCAATCCCGACAGATACTCCGGGGAGGGAAGCTTCACCCCGCCTTCCCCCTGGATGGGCTCCACCAGGATGGCGCAGGTCGCCTCATCAATGGCCATCTCCATGGCCGCCAGATCATCAAAGGGCACGAAAGCGAAGCCGGGCAGCAGCGGCTCAAACCCCTGCCAGAACTTCTCCTGTCCGGTGGCCGACAGCGTCGCCAGGGTCCGGCCGTGAAAAGAATTCCGGGCGCAGATGATCTTATAGCGGTTAGGCCCAAATTTCTCCCGGCTGTAGCGCCGGCACAGCTTTATCGCCCCCTCATTGGCCTCGGCGCCGCTGTTGCCAAAAAATACCCGGTCGGCAAAACTGAGCTGCACCAGCCGCTGGGCCAACTTAATCTGGGGGATGGTATAATACAGGTTGGAGACGTGCACCAACTCCTGCATCTGCTCACTTACTGCGGCGGCAATCCGGGGATGGGCGTGGCCCAGGTTACAGACCGCGATCCCCGCCAGAAAGTCCAAATATTCCCTGCCGTCCAGGTCCCAGAGCCGGACTCCCTGCCCCCGCACCAGCACCATGGGCTGCCGCGCGTAGGTATTCATTAAGACCTGCCGGCCCTTGGCCATCCAAGCCTCGCTCGTGGCAGGTGTTTCGAGTAGGGGCGGGCCCCCGTGCCCGCCCTTATTGCCAAACAAACTATCAGTTTTCATGGATAACAAACTTCCATCCTGATCCGAATAATTTTCCCGTAGGCGCGGGTCTCAGAACCGCCCCTATCCGCCCCTACTGCCAGACTATCTGCGTGCCGATGCCGTGATCCGTAAAAATCTCCAACAGTACCTGAATGTGGCGCCCGGCCATCGATGATATGAGCCTTGGACACTCCCGCCTGCAAAGCCTCCAGACAACAATTGACCTTGGGGATCATGCCGCCTGTGATGATCTCCCGGTCCTGGCCGTCCAAAACCTCCACCCGGGTAAGGGTGGATAAAATCTTGCCATCAGGGTCGAGAACGCCTTCTACATCAGTAAGCAGAATCAATTTCACTGCCTTCAAAGCCCCGGCTATCTGCGCAGCCACCAGGTCCGCATTAATGTTGTAAGTCTCGCCGTCTTTTCCTACCCCCACCGGCGCGATGACCGGGATAAAATTTCTGGCCTGCAACGTCTCGATCACCTCCGTATTGACGGCGGTAACCTCTCCCACCATGCCGATGTCGATGATCTCCGGGGGTTCCTCGTCCCCTCGGGGGCGGTAGAGATGCATCTTCTGGGCCCGGATCAGCTGGCCGTCCTTGCCAGACAGACCCACGGCCCGGCCGCCCGCGGTGTTTATCAGACTGACGATTTCTTTGTTCACCTTGCCCACCAGCACCATCTCCACCACGTTCATGGTCTCGCCGTCGGTGACCCGCATGCCCTCGATAAACCGGGATTCGATGCCCATACGCTTCAAGGTCTGGCTAATCTGCGGCCCGCCGCCGTGTACCACCACCGGATTAAGCCCCAAATACTTCAACAGCACAATATCCTGGGCAAACCCTTGCTTCAGGGTCTCATCCTTCATGGCATGCCCGCCATACTTGATGACCATAGTCTGCCCCTGGAACCGCCGCATATAGGGCAGGGCCTCAATCAATACCGCTGCTTTGTTAATCCATTCTTGCATAGAAGGAGTTCCGAAACTTAAAGTATGTAGCGACTAAGATCCTCATCCGCAATCAACGCCGCCAACCTCTCCTGCACATAGCCCGCCGTAATCGTGATCTGTTTTTCTCCTAACTCCGGAGCCTCAAAAGAAATATCTTCCAGCAGTTTCTCCATCACGGTGTGCAAACGTCGGGCCCCGATATTTTCCGTGCGTTCGTTGACCTGGGTGGCCAGGGCCGCGATCTCATGGATGGCCTCCGATTCAAAATCCAGCTCCAGGCCTTCCGTGGCCATTAAGGCCCGGTATTGGGTGATCAGGGCATTCTGCGGTTCGGTGAGGATGCGTTTAAACTCCTCCACTCCCAGGGACTGGAGCTCTACCCGGATGGGAAACCGGCCCTGCATTTCCGGGATGAGGTCCGCGGGTTTGGAGGTATGAAACGCCCCCGAGGCAATAAACAGAATATGGTCGGTGCGCACCATGCCATACTTGGTGGTGACGGTGGAGCCTTCCACGATGGGCAGCAGGTCCCGCTGCACCCCTTCCCGGGAGACATCCGGCCCCTTGGCATGGTCCCGGCCCACGATCTTATCGATTTCATCCAGGAAGATAATGCCGCTCTGTTCCACCTTGCGCCGGGCTTCGTCCACCACCCGGTCCATGTCAATGAGGCGCTGGGCCTCTTCCTGCATGAGGATTTCTCTGGCCTCGGAAACCTTCACCTTCCGCTGCTTGGTGCGGGACGGGAAGATGTTGCCGAACATCTCTTTGAAATTTATGTCCATTTCTTCAATACCGGCGTTGGAAAAGATTTCCACGATGGGCATGTTCCGTGAACTGACTTCCAGATCAATGAACCGGTCCTCCAACCGGCCCTCCCGCAGCAACTGCCGCATTTTTTCCCGGGTGGCGTCGCTTTCCCCGGGGGGTTTGCCGGCCTCCTCCCCGCGGAACTGTTGGCCGCAAGACCGGGGGCAGGAGGATATCCAGCAGACGTTCCTCCACCACCTCTTCGGCCTTGGCCTTGACTTTCTCCCGGGCCTCGGCCTTGACCATGTTGATGGCCAGTTCCATGAGGTCCCGGATCATGGATTCCACGTCCCGGCCCACATATCCCACTTCGGTAAATTTGGTGGCTTCGATCTTCAGGAAGGGGGATTGGGCCAGCTTTGCCAGCCGGCGGGCGATCTCGGTCTTGCCCACGCCCGTGGGGCCGATCATAATAATGTTTTTCGGCGCGATCTCGTCCCGCAAACCCACCGGGATCTGCTGCCGCCGCCAGCGGTTCCTCAGGGCGATGGCCACGGAGCGCTTGGCATCGGCCTGGCCGATGATGTATTTGTCCAGTTCGGCGACGATTTCCCGGGGCGCCAGGTGATCGCCGCGTTGTAACTCAGGCGCAGGTACTAAAGCTTGGTGCAATTCGATAACCATGTTTGGGTATCCAAGTAATCCGGCTGCGGGCTACAGCGTGTCGGGCGAGAAAGCGAAACACCTCCCGCCTTTTGGTCTGGAATCCGCCTGCGGGCTACAGCTCCTCAAGGGAAATTTCGTTATTAGTGTAGATACACAGGCCGGCGGCGATCTTCATGGCCTCCTGGCAGATATCTCCGGCGCTCAGCTCCGTGTGTTGCAGGAGGGCCCGGGCTGCGGCCTGGGCATAGGCCCCGCCGGAGCCGATGGCCATAACGTCTTCATCCGGTTCGATGACGTCGCCGGTCCCGGAAACCAGGAAGAAATTTTCTTTATCCACCACCAGCAGCAGGGCCTCCAGCCGCCGGAGAATTCTGTCCGTGCGCCAGTCTTTGGCCAACTCCACCACGGCCCGGGTCAGGTTGCCCTGGTGCTTGTCCAGCTTGGCCTCAAAGCGCTCTAACAGGCTCAAGGCGTCGGCGGTAGCGCCGGCAAAGCCGACGATAATTTTGCCGTTGTAAATCTTGCGGACCTTCCGGGCCTTGTGCTTCATGACGGTGTCGCCCAGAGTTACCTGCCCGTCCCCGGCCACGGCCACCTTCCCACCCCGCCGCACCGCCAGAATAGTGGTTCCATGAAATGAATTCTTTGTAACGTTGTTTGCTTGCATACCGTTTATATTGTGCCACCACACTTTGGATTATGATTCTTTTAACCGAAAACCGAGAACTGCAAACCGGAAACCGTCACTTCCCGCGCGGATGTGCCTTATCATACACTTCCATCAAATAGTCCAGATTCACATGCAGATACTTCTGGGTCGTGGACAGCTGGGCATGCCCCAGGAGTTCCTGCACGGCCCGCAGATCGGCTTTGCCCTCCAACAGATGGGTGGCAAAGGTATGGCGCAGGCCGTGGGGGGACAGGGGCTGGCCCAACCCTGCTTTCAAGGCCCATTTTTCCACCAGCCGGGCTACGCTCCGGGTCGTCAGGCGGCCGCCCCGGTAATTGAGAAACACCGCCTCCCGCCCGGACGCCGGGGAATCGGGGGTCAGCAGTTCCCGCCGGACCTGCAGATAGAGGCTCAAGGCCTGATAAGGCCTGGGAGCCCACCATGACCATTCTTTCTTTGCCGCCTTTGCCCCGCACCTTCGCCAGGTGCTGCTTCTGATCCAGATCCTCCAGATTCAAGCCAACCAGTTCCGCCACCCGCAAGCCCCCGGAGTAAAACAGTTCCAGGACGGCCCGATCCCGCAGGTCCAGGACCGTTTGCCCGGCCGTCTGCTCCAGCAGGTGGAAAACCTCATCGATGCTCAAAAACTTGGGCAACGGGCTTTCCAGCTTCGGGGTGGGAGCCAGGGCCGCGATATTATGTGACAGCGCTCCCTGACGCACCAGGAATTTACAGAAGGTGCGCAGCGCCGCCAGCTTCCGGGCCACCGAAGTCTTACGGTTGATTTTATGCCGCGCCGCCAAATAGGCCCGCAGGTCCTGATACGTCAGCGCCTCCAGGCTCACCGGCGGCGTCCGGCCCTGCAAAAACTCCACGAATTGCCCGATATCACTCAAATAATTGCGCACCGTGTGCGGCGACAAAGACCGCTCCACCTGCAGGTGGCGGGCAAAATCCGCTATCAGGTGTTCTACCCCAGCCAAAAATTCTTACCTTGTCGTTCTTGTTTTCAGTAACTTTTTATAATTTATCGGTGGGCCAAAGGACCATGCTTGCCTGCCTTGAAAAGTCTGCTTTCCCTTCGTTTCCAAGCTTCCGCTTGGCCGCCTCTTGCCCCCGCCCGAAAATAGCAAAAAATAAATTTTTATATTATTTTTGTTAATAAATCAAACTTTTTATCCCAAATCCCCCCAGATTCTGAAGTCTCAAATCTGTCCTATCCCAAGATAAATTTGCAACGCCCCAACCTTAACGTTAACTGGCCAATAATCCAAAATCTTTTAACCGAAAACCGCAACAAGAATGGGCGGCCCAAAGCCGCCCATCAAATCAAGGACTTGTGGCTGCCGCCGGCCTCAATATGTATAGACTCGCATTTTCATGGGAACTTCCAGAAATTTGTCCAATTCCGCCTGTAATTCCTTCCGCTCCGGGTTATTTAACCAGGCCTCCCAATCCTCTGACTTTTCCCAGGTGCCGATTACCAGATAATTGTTGGGATCGTCCACCGCGTGCAGGGTTTCGCCGGAAATAAAGCCCGGTTGCTGGATCGCCTTGACCCTGAGCATTCTCAGCAGCCGGACGATCTCTCTCACCTGTGTGCCTTTGATAGTGCGTTCCATCAGTACTTTAATCATGGTCTTGTCCTCCCATGGGAACCAGTGAACGCCAGAAATCTTCTCCTCTAATATACCTTAACGCTGATTGTTGTCCGGTTCAAGGAAAATTTTCCCTCCCCCGGTTAGCCGCTAGACCGTCTTCTTCAAAAAGAACATTGGCCGCCAGAGGTCTTGCCCGGCCAAGGCATGAAGGATTACCGCTCCTCCATGGATACAGAGAAATATCAGGGCAAGCCACCAGCCGGCCTCGTGCATTTCTTTGACCAGATGCAAAAATCCTCTGGCTTTCCCGCCTGGAGTCATGAGGAAGAACATGAGGGCGCCCGTGGCGCCCATCCAGGCGAATGCCGCCAGACCAAAAGTTTGCACCAGGCCGGACAATCCCTGGCGGGGCGGTCTTTCCGGGAGCTGGAATTTTAAGAGGGTCTTTATATCCTCCACAATTAATAAGAGACGTTCCCTGGTATAAGGGATCCACTCCCGAAACCTCGCTTCCCGAGGGCCCGAAAAACCATGCCAGAGACGCAGGGCGACAAAGGCCGCGAGGCCGATGCCGAACCACCTATGGAAGCTGAACCCCAAATGCTGCTGGTGTTTATAATCCTCAGCAAGAAATCCCGTCATCAAGGCCAATAAGCCAAAAACCATCAGACCAAGGTGAATAAACCTGGTAAGGCCGTCCAATTCCATGCGGTCATGCGAATCGGTCGTTGCAGTCATCTTTACTCCCTCCTGCTTGTGACTATAGAAAAATGGTAATTGGAACTACGCCATTGAATGGTCTTTTCGCTGTTTCTTCCGGACGATCTTCAGGATCTCAAACCAGATAATACCAGTCAGACCTGCTCCCAGGCAGATGGCCAAGTCAATCGGGTGGAGGATGCTGAAATGGAAGAGATGGCGAAAAAATGGCACATATAAACTCCGCCCAACAAAACAAGCGCACCGCCGATAATGATCCAGAGGGCTTTGTTGGGTTGGCGTACACGTGACCAGGATGGTCTCCGACCAGGAACGATTGGTTAAGATCAGTCCCAGGTTGGCAATGATGAGCGCGGTAAAGGTCAAGGCCCTGGCATCGTATTCACCCTGTCCCCGAAACAAAGCAATAATGTAAACGGCCACCACAATGATCAGGACTCCTGATCCCTGGAGGAGACTGAGGCCTAGAGTGCGCCAATCAAATAAGGGTTCTTCCGGTCGGCGGGGAGGACGGCCCATGATATCGGCCTCCTCCGGCTCAGCTTCAAAGGCAATGGAACAGGCCGGATCGATGATCATTTCCAGGAAAACGACATGCACCGGGAATAGCACCAAGGGCCAATTAAACAGGACGGGAATAAGGGACAGACCAGCAATGGGAACATGAATGGCAAAAATATACGCCATGGCCTTCTTGAGGTTGTCAAAGATCCTTCTCCCGAGTTTAACAGCCTGCACAATGGAGGAAAAGTCGTCATCGAGAAGCACTAGAGCCGAGGCTTCCCGGGCCACATCAGTGCCGCGGCCTCCCATGGCAATGCCGATATGAGCGGCTTTCAAGGCGGGAGCATCATTAACGCCATCGCCGGTCATAGCCACAACTTCGCCATTGTTTTTTAGAGCCGTTACCAACCGCAGTTTCTGCTCCGGCACAACCCGGGCAAAGATATTCACCGTCTTAATGCGCTCTTGCAGAGTTGCGTCATCCATGTCCGCCAATTCGGCCCCAGTGATACAACCGGTGTTTGCAGACAGGCCGATCTGCCGGGCAATGCTCAAGGCAGTAGCGGGATAGTCTCCGGTGATCATGATGACGCGTATGCCAGCGCGGTAACATTCCTTAATGGCCTCAGGAACCCCCGGACGCACCGGATCGGCAAACCCGACCAAGCCAATAAACTTAAAGGCAAAATCGTGCTGGCCCTCAGGCAGAGTCTGAGGGGGTGAAGGTGGCTTTGGCCACACCAAGCACCCGTAAGCCCTGGCTTGCCAGTGAGTGAACCTGCTGATTAAGTTGGTGGATTTGCAGCCTCGGTGAAGTGGCATAAGTCGGCGATAGCCTCAGGGGCTCCTTTTGCGGCGACAAGATAGTCGTGGTGGTCGGCCGATTGCCACACCTGGGCAAAGCTCAAGAGCTGCCTGCGACAATGGATATTCCCGCATCAACAGCCAATCGTCATGGAGATGTTCGGTTTCCTTCAGGTAGCGGTGGCCCAACTCTTTCAAGGCCTTTTCCATGGGATCGAAGGGATCCGGCCGGCTGGCGAGAATACTCACCTCAAACAGTTCATGGAAATTTTCTGGCAGGGGTTCTTGCTGGTCTCATTAACGGTCCAAAAATCACCGTTGACCAGAAGCGCGCCGACCGACATGCGGTTTTGCGTTAACGTGCCGGTCTTGTCCACACAGAGCACCGTCGCGGCCCCCAGGGTCTCCACCGTGGGCACCCGGCGGGTGAGAACTTGTTTATGGGAGATGCGCCAGGCGCCTAAAGCCAAGAATATCGTTAGGACGACGGGGAATTCTTCCGGCAGGATGGCCATCGCCATGGTCAGGCCGGCCAAAATACCCTTTAGCCAATGCCCTCGCGTCAGACCGAATACGACCACGACCACGAGGCACAGGAAAAGTCCGATCAGGGTCAGATTACGCACCAGGCGACCGATTTCCTTCTGGAGGGCAGTTCCTTCTATGTCGATGGTCTGTAAAGCCTTGCCGATTTTTCCCAGTTCCGTGTGTCTGCCGATGGCCCGGACACAAGCGATGCCCTGACCCTGGACCACCAGCGTTCCCGAATAGACAAAGGGAAGATCATCTCCCCCCGGACAGCCCATATCTATCGGGGCATCACAGGGAACTTTCCGGACCGCCACCGATTCCCCCGTCAAGAGAGACTCATCCACCGAGAAATTGGTGCAGGAAAGGAGAACAGCATCGGCGGGAACCCGGTCTCCTTCGGCGAGCACCACGAGATCGCCCATCACCACTTCCCGCCCGGCTATCCGTTTGGGTTCGCCATCCCGGATAACCAGCGCCCGGGGACTGGACAGATCCCGTAAAGCCTCCAAAGTCCTTTCCGTCTTGCGCTCCTGATAGAGAGTAATGCCCATCACCATGAACACAAAACCAAGCAACATGAGAGCTTCCTGCATGTCGCCCAATATTAAATAAACAGTTCCACAGGCTACTAAAAGCAGGAACATCGGTTCCTTTAATCACATCAAAAATTATGGCTAAAATACTACGTTTCTTGGCCGAGGGTATCTCGTTATACCCCTCTTCTTGCAGTTTCCGGACTGCCTCTGCTTCTGAGAGCCCGGATAGGTTACCTAAAGTGATGTTCTCGGACATAGAACCATTAGACCTTAAAGTATTATGAATGTCAAAAAGATGACAGCCTGCCGGAGATTCGAGCCTCACAACAGGAAATACTCAAGCAGGCTGTCCATTGTATTACTTACCATTCAAAACCGGGCCTTACAAGGCTGGTGTCTTTTTCAGACAAGGTAACCCGGTTGAGAAAGAGTCCAGGATCAGGGCGAGTGTTAGGATAAGTGAGCGAAACTGCCCGATCAATAATCGTTAGAAGCGTCAGTCCACTATCGTATGGCCCACTACCAGCGCCAACACCATGGACAGGAAAAACAACGGGTGAGTATGGATTTGATAAACGTTTTTTCGAAGGTTCACGGGACATAACTTGAATTTTAGGACTATCCCAAGACCCATGAGAACCACCATCATTACCAGACCCATTTCCGGGAGAGCCGAAGAGTTACACCGGGATGTAAGCCAGTGCCACAAAACGATTCCCAGGATAACAGGATTCAGGTAATAATGGATAAACATCAGATGCTTTTTCTGAGAGCGATTAAAGCTGCTCAGCGAACTTTTTAGCTTAGGTCCCAAGGGAGCGAAGTTATTGGCCCATCTGATTAAGATGCTCATGGCAATAGTCAAGTTCGCCCCAACTAAAAGCCACGCGGCAATCTGGCCGGCGGTTTCGTTGCCCTCGTTATCTTCATCCAGGAAAGGCACGCGGTGCTGGTCTTCCCGCTCGACATGCCCCTCGCCTTTATGATCATCCTCTGCCAGGCTGGTGGCTGCAAACAGCCACCCGAAGCCGATCAAACTAGCCAACAGCAATAGTCATGAATGTGACTTTCCGCGTTTTCATGTCCTTTTACTCCTTGGGTGAGTCGGTTTCGTCCCCATTAGTCAGGCTTATCCCAACTTATTTAAAGAGAATGGCCATGAGTTGTTTGAGAAAAGCCATGGTTGCTTCCTGGAGAGCGTTGAGCTTCCCCCAAAAACCCGATCCCGAGTTGGCAGTCTGATCCGCGGCCTTGACCGGTTTTTTTTCAGCCCCTTCCTTGCCGGCCTCGGCAGGTGCGGGGGTAGTCTCCTGTTTGGCGAGCTTTTCAGGTTCGGCTTTCCCCGCCAGGGATTTCAAGGTATTGAATTTATCTTCAACGGATTTGACTTTATTTTGAATTTGGTCCTGGATGTCTTTTTGATATTTTTCTTTTTGGGCCTGAATGACGTCCGTGATTTCCCCCAACACTGAAGGAGAATTTTTCTTGACCTCAGCCCCCGAATCTTGGGTGGCTTTGTTGGGGGATTGTTCTTGCCCATGGCCAGCCACCGGCGGCATAATGACCATAACCACCAGTAATAAAGCGCTTACTATTGTTCTCATGACTTTTTCCTCTGGTTGTGTGGACTTAGAGTTAGGTGACCCCTGCAACCGAATCGGGTTAACTCAGGCATAGGCCGTTTTGGTCCGATAAACTGGTCGCTTTCTCAAGACCGATGAAAAATCAGGAAAGGTTAACGAAATCTTGATCGAGGTCGGATTGTCGAGTTAAGGCCCGACAGCGGAGCTAGGCTTGGGGAGGACGGTAGATCGTAAAGACTAACAGCTGGGGATTTAAGGTGAAGTGAGACAGGGAACATGCTAGGACCTGAAGCCCAACAATGAAGATGCCATCTTGGACTAACAGAGCGTAGGTATCAAACTCGGGCACCTCAACGCAATGGATAGCGGCCCCTTGCTTCGTTTCGGTGCAGGAATGCGCAGGCATCACCCAACCGGAGAAGAGAAGCATCGCTACTACCAAAGAGACAACCCTGAGTACTGTTCGATTTTCCCGTGTCATAATTTTCCTTTTAAACTATATCATCCCTTTCGGAAAAACCAACCATCTTTTTCTGCGAGCTATCTATACTTATCTCAGTCTAAGGTGTAAGACCCAGATCTAAGTTCCGGCTAATGGATTTTGAGACCTATTCCCAAGTCAATAAAAAGACCTCCTGGAGCTAACCTGCTCCCAGGCAGATGGCCAAGTCAATCGGGTGGAGGATGCTGAAATGGAAGAGATGGCGAAAAAATGGCACATATAAGACTCCGCATACCGATTTTCATTGACCGCTAGGCTTTTTCCTCCAGTTCCACTTTGAGAGAAAAAAATTGTAACAAGTCCTTCAGTGACAGGATTCCCACCAGTCGATCCCCCTCGGTAACCAGGAGGCGACTGCTGTTGGTCCGACTCATGATATCCAGGGCTTTCAGGGCATCGGTGTCAGGCGAAATGTTATTTTCCCGACTGCAGGAATTGGAGAATTCTCCCACCGTATGGTTGGCCCATTCCTCCCGGGGGATTGACTTGATCTGCTGCGTGGATATAAAGCCCTGCAGTTTGCCGTCTGCCACGACGGGAAACATTTTATAGTGGAAGGTATACACGTAGTCTTCCACCAGTTGTTTAATGCTCAGGTCAGGGGTGACTACCGTGGGGTTGGCTTGCATAAACCGGCGCACCGGTTCCCCTTCCAGGACTTGCCGAGCCAAAAGCTGCTGGTAGGACATTTTCGCCGCCCCCTGCAGGAATAACCCTATCAGGACCCACCAGATGCCACCAATGAAATTTCCCTGCACGACTTGTAAAAATCCCTAACAAAATAAGAATGATGGCAAAAAAGTGGCCGATCTTGGCAGAGACGCGGGTAGCCCACCTCAGATCCTTTTTGATCGCCCACAGAATTGATCGCAGCACCCGCCCGCCATCCAGAGGAAAGGCCGGCAACAGATTGAAACCGGCTAAGATTCCATTCATCGCCCCTAAATACTGCAACACCCCGAAGACTGGCGTGGACACCTCGCTCTTTTGGGCCCAGGTAGCCAGAAAATAAAAAATCAGGGCTAAGGTAAGGCTGGTGACCGGGCCGGCCATGGCCATGAGAAATTCTACCTTCGGGCTTGCGGGCTCATCCCCCATCTCCGCCACGCCGCCAAAGATAAACAGCGTGATCCCCTTCATGGGCATGCCATAATGCCGAGCCACCAGGGAATGGGCGAATTCGTGGATGATAATTCCTAAAAACAATCCCAGGACCCCGGCGATTCCCATAAACCAATAAGTCTGTGAGGCGAGACCCTTATAAAAGTAGGGAAACAGACCTTCGGCCAGAGACCAGGTGATGAAAACTGCGATAAAAAACCAACTGAGATCCAGTCGCACCTCAAAGCCGAGTAAGTTAAAAATCTTCAGCCGTTTATCAAACATTTTTTACTCCTGACTTAGGGCTCCTCGCCACCAACTAGAGGGATCAAATAGTGTCACAGAGCTGATAAAAAATATATGGTTATCTCGAATTCGGGAGACCTTCCGGCTTTATTTCAAACTCAGCCAGGGTACCAACACGATCCCGATAAAGTCTTGCAGGAAGTGCATTACCACAGGCGCCACCAGGCTGCCTCGCCAAAGGTAAACTAAGGCGAAGACCAATCCCATGAAACCCACGGTAATAACTCCGGAAGTTCCTTCATAGCCATGCCCGAGAGAAAAAATGAACGCCGACCACAGAACGGCCGAGAACGAGGAAACGTGCACCTCCTGGAAGCGTAAGAGCAAATAGCCCCGGAAGATGGTCTCTTCGGCAATGGCCACGATAACGACCAGAAAAAAGGCCAGCACCAACTCTGCTCCACCCCTGGCCTCTAGAAAGGTCGGCATGGGATTCTTGGGGGTAGAGAATCCCGCGGCTTGCAGGTAGCTGTCAAGTAAACCGGCTGTCAGGAAGGTGGGCACGAAGAGGACGCTCCCCAGGACAACATCTTTCCAGCCATTCTTAAAGTTCCAGCCCACCTGTTCCCAAGACTCCCTGTTGCGCCAGAGAAAAAACAACAGCAGATTGACCAGGCCCAGGTCTCGCAGCATAGTGAAAATAGCCGTCAACACAAAACTCTGGTTCTTCTGCCCCCGGATGAGAAAGAAGGACAGCAACATGGAAGGGATGATCAGGAAGAGAAAAACGGCAAGTTCATACAATTTTTCTTTGGAGCTGTCCGAAATTTCATTGATTTGCACGGCTTACACCCTGTCAGAAGGTTACTGGAGGCAGATTGAGAAAAGACTGGCAGGCTCTTCTGCCCAAGAGGGGGAAGCTGATCGGGATTAGAGAGCCCGCTGGGGAAATTCCAAGATGAAAGCAGCCCCACTCCCTGGTTTATTCCTGGCAAAAAGCTGGCCGCCACTCTTATCCAGCAAGTATAAGGTCACCCTTAGACCCAGTCCCGTACTCTCCGGAACTCGTTGTTTATCGGGCAGTATGAGGGTGGCCTTGATCTTCTCTAACTCCAGACCTGGTCCATTGTCGCTGATTTCTATCATTACCTTATGAAACCTTGTTATAGCCGTTACCTGGATAAAATCCCCATAGCGCATAGCATTACTCAAGAGATTCTGCAAGACAATCTCCATAGAATATGGCTCGAAGGCAAAGACCAGAGGGGAAGTGGGTTCGTCCAGGGACTTGCCGTTAATTTTTACTTCAATCTCCTTGCCCTGAAAACGCAATTCCACTAGCTCCTGGATGGCATGACGTAAAACCGGGAAAAAATCCTGTGGCTCTGGGAGAAGATCGCAGCTTTGCAAGGCCTTCAAGAATACCAACTCCTCCGTCAAAGAGGTGGATAGACTTTTGGAGGCTGCTAATAAATTAAGCACGCTTCGCCGCAAGGCTTCAAGTTCGGTGTGGTCAACGAAATCCGGCAAGCCGGAAATCTGTTCTTGTAATTTCTCCAATTTTCTCCGGGCCCGGTCGGAGAACCCGCTTATACCCAAGGTCAGATTCTTATAATGATGCCGCAGGGCCGCCACCTGGATTTCAAATTCCTGGCGCAAGCCCTGGATACGCTTCTGGTTCTCCCGTAAGCGATAAAAGACAAACCCCAGAACTGCCCCAAAAATCAATCCGGTGAGACTGACCGCCGGCCATTCCTCCGGTCTCACCGTATGAGTCAACAGATAGTGCCACCTAATGGGATCCCCCGATATGAGGTATGCAAAGAGATTGCGAAAAAAATCATTGAGGGGATGCGCCAGTAGTATTTCGAAAGCTGCGCCCAACAGCGCCCCTGTCATCAGATAGAACCCGGGATGACTGGGTTGGACCAAAAGATTCAATCGAACCGGCTTTCCTAGTTCTTCAGTCATAATCGTCTATTTTACAAAATAAATTTCTTGGATCACTACTTATAGATTCATGTGGTGAATATAACTTTTGAACTCTCTATTTCAAAATTATAAACTTTAAACCCTCTTGCAACCTAGTTGTTTTTGTCATCCTGAATGTCTAAAAAGATCATAACCTAATAAGAAAATTAGATTTTCTCTACGCTCAAAATGGCCCAGGGGGAGAAGTGAATTTTGCCAGAGCCTCATTTTTATGAACCTGAAATCGGGGACAGACGGAATTTTCTATGAAAGCTTTGGCGCGGGTAATATAACTTAAAGCTCATAAAGGAGATTTGGACCAGTTTCTTACCTGGAAAGACAGAGAGAGGACAAGGCCCCAATGACCATAAACAGGACATTTTCGTTGGCGCCGTCTACTTTCAGGAAGAAAGCCAGGCCGAAGAGACATTAAGATTGAACTAACCCTGTCTAATTGATAAAAATGAATAATCCGCAGGACAGAGGAATTGCCTCTCCTGCAACCAGGAACCAGGCCAGGTGATTTCCATGAACCAATCCTTAGACGACTCTCAAGCCAGCGCCATCTCCCTGGGACAATTACTGACCGAGCTTGCCACTACGCCTGATGGTCTGACCACCGCCGAAGCCGCAAAGCGGCTCCAGGAATACGGCTTCAATGAGATCGCCGAAAAGAAACAGCACCCTTTTCTAAAATTCTTCAGCTTTTTTTGGGGGCCCATTCCCTGGATGATCGAGATCGCCGCGCTCCTGGCGGCGCTGATCCATCACTGGGAGACCTTTTACATCATTGTGGCCATGCTGCTGCTGAATGCCGGGGTGGGGTTCTGGCAGCGGCAGAAAGCGGACCACGCCATCGAGCTGCTGAAGGAAAAAATGGCCCTCACCGCCCGGGTCCGTCGGGACCGCGCCTGGGGCCAGATTCCGGCCCGGGAGTTGGCTCCGGGGGATATCGTCCGGGTGCGCTTGGGGGACATCGTGCCTGCCGACCTCAGGCTCATGGAGGGCGACTACCTGCTGGTGGATGAGTCGGCCCTGACCGGGGAATCTCTGCCGGTGGAAAAAACCGTGGGGCAGGTGGCCTACGCCGGGGCCATTATCCGCCAGGGGGAGATGGACGCCGTAGTGGTGGCCACCGGCCCGAACAGCTACTTCGGCAGGACCGCCCGGCTGGTGGAAACCGCCCGGACCGCCAGCCACCTCCAAAAAGCCCTGGTGAAAATGGCTGACTATCTCATTCTCGTGGGACTGCTGTTGGTGCTCGTCATTGTTCCTGGTCTGCCCTGTTTCGCCATGAAAACCTCTGGGAAACCCTGGAATTCGCCCTGGTCCTGACCGTGGCCGCGGTGCCAGCCACCCTGCCGGCCGTGCTGTCGGTGACCATGGCCATCGGGGCCGGAGTGTTGGCCCTGCAGGGCGCCATCGTCAGCAACATGGTGGCCATCGATGAACTGGCCGGCATGGATGTGCTCTGTTCGGACAAAACCGGGACCATCACCCAAAATATGCTGTCCGTGAGGGAGATTAGACCATTATCCGGCTTTACCCCCCAGGACGTCCTCACCCTGGCGGCCCTGGCCTCCCGGGAGGAAGACGGTGACCCCATCGATCTGGCCGTCCTGGACTCTGCCGGCCCAGCTAAATCTGGCAAACTTTAAGGTTACTGGCGTTCAAGCCCTTTGACCCCGTCTCCAAACGGGTCGAGGCCACCGTGACCGATGCCGCCGGCCAGACCTATCACCTGAGCAAGGGCGCTCCCCAGGCAATCCTGGCTTTGCTGGCCCCCGATATCTCCCTGGCCACCAAGGTTGACGAACGTGGTCCAGGAATTCGCCGCCAAAGGCTACCGCACCCTGGGAGTGGCCCGGACCGACGCCTCCGGGCTCTTGGCGCTACGCCGGTCTCATCTCGTTATCTGATCCTCCCCGGGAGGATTCCGCGGCCACCATCCAGGCGGCCCAGTCCCTGGGCGTGACCATCAAGATGGTCACCGGCGACCACCTGGCCATCGCCCGGGAAACTGCCCGCCAGGTCAATCTCGGGACGAACATTAAAACTCCGGAGTGATTTCCTGGACAAACCCGACCGGGAAGCGAAACTTCTGGTGGAAGCAGCCGACGGGTTCGCCCAGGTATTTCCGGAGCATAAATTCCATATCGTCGAGTTGTTGCAAACCGGCGGTCATATCGTGGGCATGACCGGCGACGGCGTCAATGACGCCCCGGCCCTGAAAAAGGCCGATGCCGGCATTGCCGTGGCCGGCGCCACCGACGCGGCCAAGTCCGCGGCCGCCATCGTCCTCACCCGGCCGGGGCTCTCGGTGATCATCGACGCCATTCAGGAGAGCCGCCAGATTTTCCAACGCATGAAGAGCTATGCCATTTACCGCATCGGCGGCATTCTGCGCGTCCTGTTCTTTGTCACCCTGTCCATTCTCATCTTTAATTTCTACCCGGTGACCGCCGTCATGATCGTGCTGCAGACGCTCCTCAACGATCTCCCTATCCTGGCCATCGCCTATGATCACGCCCGTCCCGGTGACCTCCCGGAAAAGTGGGAGATGCGGGAGATCTTAAGCATCAGCACCTTTCTCGGCGTCATGGGAGTTATCTTCTCCTTCAGCCTGCTGTATATCGGCCTGGAGGTGCTGCACCTGGACCCGGCGCAGATCCAGACGTTCATCTTTCTCAAGCTTGCCATCGCCGGCTACCTGGACATCTTCATGGGACGGACCCGGGGATTTTTCTGGAGTCTTAAACCCGGCGGGCTGTTAGTTATATCGGGAATCATTTCGAGAATTCTGGCCACGTCCATGGCCATCTTCGGCTGGTTCATGACGCCGCTGGCCTGGCAATTGGCCCTGTTGGTCTGGGGCTGGTCGATTCTCGAACTGCTGCGTGACTGATCCGCTGAAAGTGTGCGTCTACCGAATCTTGGATCACCACGGCCTGATTTTTCACCGCTAACTTAAAAGACCAAAATTGGTGCCTGAACCAATAAGAAGCAATATGGCTCCTAAACACTCTGACGATATCCGCCTCTCACCCCAAATCCTGGCCAGCAGCGCCGGCGATACCGCTGCCGTCTTGCAGCAGCTGCAGACCTCCAGGGAGGGTCTTACCTCCGGGGAAGCCGATCACCGGCTGCAGG
Source organism: uncultured delta proteobacterium (assembly GCA_963780995.1). Classification (GTDB taxonomy): domain Bacteria; phylum Desulfobacterota; class Desulfobaccia; order Desulfobaccales; family Desulfobaccaceae; genus Desulfobacca. The sequence continues at coordinate 141,828 of CAWAEI010000024.1, read as the reverse complement.
AATATGGCCCCAATGTCGTGGCCCAGGATAAGCAACACACCCGCTGGCGACTGCTGGGCCGGGCCCTGCTAAATCCCCTGGTCGTCTTTCTTTCGGTGCTGGCAATAATCTCGGCCTCCACCGGCGACTTTCGTGCTGCGGTGGTCATGGCCCTCATGGTGGTCCTGGGAGTGGTGCTGAGGTTTGTCCAGGAATCCCGGGCTCATCGCGCCGCGGCCAAACTCAAGGCCATGATCAGTGTCAACGTCACCGTCTTCCGGGATGGAAATACCCGTGAGATTCCCCTGGCGGCAATCGTGCCCGGCGATATTGTTCACCTTTCCGCCGGCGATATGATTCCTGCCGATGTCAGGCTCATTGCCTGCAAGGATTTCCACGTCATCCAGGCCAGCCTGACGGGCGAATCATTTCCCGTGGAAAAGGCGGACGCGCCCTCGGGCCCCGAAAAACTAGGGCTGTTGGACCTGCAAAACATCTGCTTCCTGGGGACCAGCGTGGAGCGCGGGACCGCGGCCGCAGTGGTGGTGACTACGGGGCGGGACACGTACCTGGGCAGCATGGCCAGCGCCATTGTCGGACAGGAGGTGCAGACCAGCTTCGATCAGGGAATCACCCGGTTTACCTGGCTGATGATGCGTTTCATGCTGGTGATGATCCCCCTGGTCTTTGTCATTAACGGCTTGACCAAACACAATTGGCACGAGGCCTTCTTCTTTGCCCTGGCCGTGGCGGTGGGGCTGACCCCGGAAATGCTGCCCATGATTGTCACCGTCTGTCTCTCCAAGGGCGCCCTGGCCATGTCCAAAAAGAAAGTCATCGTCAAGCGGCTGAATGCCATCCAGAACTTCGGGGCCATGGATGTCCTGTGCACCGACAAGACGGGCACCCTCACCATGGATAAGGTCATTTTAGATAAACACTGCGACGTGACCGGCGAGGATGACCAGGGAGTTTTGTTGCTGGCCTATTTAAACAGCTTCTTTCAGACCGGCCTGAAAAACCTCCTGGATCATGCCGTCCTGGCCCACGAAGAGCAGGAAAAGTCCTTCAACCTGCCCCAATACCGCAAGGTTGACGAGGTTCCCTTCGATTTTGAGCGCCGCCTCATGTCTGTCGTCGTGGAGACCCCTGAAGGCCGGCACCGGCTCATTTGTAAGGGGGCCCCGGAAGAGGTTATCAAGAGGTGCGCCCAGTTCGAACTCCAGGGTGAGTTTTTCCCCATGGATCATCTCTTCATCGGCGACATGCGGGAGGAGTATGAGCAATTGAGCAAGGATGGCTTCCGGGTCCTGGCCATTGCCTACAAAGACCTGGAGCGTCAGCCCGCCTATACCACCGGGGATGAGGCTAACCTGATTCTAAGGGGTTACGTGGCTTTTCTCGATCCCCCCAAAGATTCCGCCGCGCCGGCCATCCAGGCGTTGCATAGTCATGGCGTGGGGGTGAAGATCCTCACGGGCGACAACGAGTTGGTGAGCCGAAAAATCTGCCGGGAGGTCAAAATCGCTCTCGACCACGTCCTGCTCGGGGTGGACATCGAGGCCATGCCCGACGCGGCCCTGGCCGAAGCCGTGGGGCCCACCACCCTGTTTGCCCGGCTCACCCCGGCTCACAAACAACGCATTATCAAGGCGTTGCAAAGCCGGGGGCATGTCGTCGGTTTTTTGGGAGACGGCATCAACGATGCCCCCGCCTTGCATGTCGCCGACGTGGGGATCTCGGTGGACTCCGCCACCGACATCGCCAAAGAGACCGCGGACATCATTTTGCTCAAAAAAAGCCTGCTGGTGCTTGATGAAGGGGTGATGGAGGGGCGCAAGGTCTTTGCCAATATCCTCAAGGTACATCCGCATGGGGGCCAGTTCCGCCTTCGGGAACATGTTCAGCGTCGTCGGCGCCAGCGCCTTTTTGCCGTTCTTGCCCATGGCCCCCATCCAGATCCTGACGAACAACCTGCTCTACGACTTTTCCCAGGTGCCCATTCCCACCGACGACGTGGACCCCGAGCAGATCGCCAGGCCCCGGCCCTGGTCCATGCACCAGATCTCCCGGTTCATTCTCTTTATCGGCCCCTGCAGCTCCATTTTTGACTATACCACCTTCTTTATGATGCTCTACCTCTTCAATTGCTGGGATCCAGCCAACGCCCCGCTGTTCCAAACGGGTTGGTTCGTGGAATCGCTCCTCACCCAGACCCTTATTATTCATGTCATCCGTACGAATAAATTCCCGGTCTTGCAGAGTCGCGCCAGTTGGCCGGTGATCGTCACCACGGCGGTGATTATGCTGCTCGGCGTCTACCTGCCCGTGTCACCCCTTGCCCCGGCCCTCGGGTTCACGGCGCTTCCCTCCCTTTACTGGCCCTTGGTCCTCCTCACCATGATCTGCTACGTCTTCCTCACCCAGGCAGTAAAATGGTGGCTGTTGCGCCGGGCCTGGATTGCATGAAGTAGCCTTCCCCAGGTGGTCCTTGCCTTATCTCAATCTGTTGCTATTACCAGGTGCATAAAATAGATTGCACCTTAATCCCCTCGCCCCGCTTGCGGGGAGAGGGTTAGGGTGAGGGGTGAGGGAAACAATATTTTGCTCCTGGTAAAACTGCTGTTCCTGACCGGCTGTTAACTTAACATCCTTGTCTATCTAAAAATTAACCCGCTGGCCAAAATTCCTGGCTTGACTTTCTGACCTGCTCCTCATACCAATGTGCCATCGCCTATTGACATACAACTCACGTTAAGATATTTTCCCAAAATTGTTGGGTCAATCACATCGCCTAACTAGTTCTCATCCGGAAACTATCATGAGAACTAATGTAGTTTCTGATCTGAAAACGAGATATTTTCTGCAAGATCAAGGAAATCAAAGGCTTATGCGGAGGCGAACATTCGTTCGCCGCACAAATAAGCCTGCAGATTGACGCCGATATTGTGAAAAATAGCCGTTTCCGGACAGAAACTAACTAAGATTAACATCCTGAGGAGAACAGAGTTATGGCCATGATTAATGGTTTGGACACGGAAAGCCTCAAAAACGTGGTCGCTGGCATTCAGCAGAACTGGGAGACGGGGAGCATTACCAGGTCTGCATCGGTTGAATGGAAAGGCGGCTTTAAATCTGAGGCGACCTCGCGTCAATTCACGGCCCAGGTTGATATGCCCTGTGGCTTATGCGGCGAGGATACGGCCATCAGCCCGCTTGAGATGGTACTGCAGGCCTACGGCGCCTGTCTAATGGTAGGCTATGCCATGCACTGTGCCGTCAGAGGTATAACGCTGCATGATCTTAAGATTAATATTGCAGGAGATGTTGATCTGCCGGGCTTTCTGGGTCTCCAGGCCCCGGAGCATCTCAATATGGACAGTCTTCCGGGTTATAAAAATATTCGGGTTGCTGTCAAGATGAAGGCCGCAGCCGACAGCCAGACCCTGCAGGAAATCCACCAGAAGGTAGTTAGCACTGCCCCTGTCGGCCTCACGCTCAGCAGACCTGTAAAAGTCGAGGCAACTTTCGACATCTCTTAATGTCAGCCTGCTCCTCCTGGCAGCTGGTCTCCTGGTCTGCAACTCCATACCTGCCCAGGGAAAAATTTCTTATCTTCGGTTGTCTGGTTGAACTATTAATGGCTCCTTTGCAACTCAGTTGCGGGAAGTAGACAGGATAAGATAAACATGAGTTGTTTCTGGGTAAACTCCCCGATGTGCTCGTTAAGCCATTGCAAATCGCCCGAAAGGATAGCAGATTTTGCCTCTAAGGACAGATTGTAGGGCTCCAAGGCCTCAATCTGCAGGTCGATCAAGGCCCGCCGGAACTCTTTGTCTTCGGCGGTGCGACTCAGCACCCTGAGGACCTCCCGTTTTTGTATCGACAGTGTTTTTTGATCCGCCGCCGTTGTTGCCCGGGACTCCCCAGACCTTTTTTCCCAGCTTCTTGTTAAGGTTGGCAAGAAAAAGTCCTGGACTAGCGGCCGCCAGCCTAACTCGGGAAAATGTCCGTAGACATCATCGATGATGGTGCCGCCATCCGGGAGGGTGACGCCCATCGTGGTTTCCATGAGACTCAGCAATCGGTGGGATTCTTGGTCAATCCAGACGGCGTTGCTCTCTCCAGAGAAGAGGTTTGCCAAATTGCGCTGGAGATTATTCGGCCTTACCAAAAACAGCCAGCCTTCCTGATACGGATCGTCGTGGATCAGGCTGGGTTGCTGCAGAACCTTAGGATTTACAGTCTCGATAATACCATCCACCGGCGCCAGAAAAGGGGCTTTGTGTCCTTGTCGGATCAGGGACATACAAATGTGATCCTGATAATAAGTTTTGCCGACGTCGGGTAACTTAAGCTCTTCAGCCTGTCCCATAATTTTCTGGGAAAAGTCATCCAACCCCACTCGCACCTGATTTTCGTTTTCGAATAATACCCATGTATGGCCCGGGTGCAAATAATAGTTAGTGATCGGCACCTGGAAGCCAAAGACCTCCGCCATCTGAGGCGACGATGGCGGCGTCATATCTTCTCGCTTACCTTGCCCCCTGTTTTTTTCCTCTGACATAGGCGTCTCTCCTTTATACGTTATGGTTTTAGAATTATCGCAATTTACTTCCATGCAATAACTGTACCGTCAGGGCAGTAATTATCTATGTTATAGAAAAACCTATTAAATTGTCTGGCTCCCCCCCGTCTGGAAATATTTTATTAACTAGTGACAGAATTTTTTGTACAATAATACAACATACAATATGTATATTCTATTAACGTATTAATATTTTTACAAATTATGCTGTTTAATATTTCAACAAGACGTTTTGCGATTTTTCACCACTTCTGTCTGGTATCATGGCGGGCCGTGCCCGCCTTACCTTAAAATTTCCCCCTCTCGCCCCTCCCCGTAGGGGCGACCCGCCGCCTCGCCCCCTTATCCCTCTTCCCTTTTCTCTGCTTTCGTGACATCTGTCCCACCTGTTCTGTCATTTTTCCCACCCTTGTAGTATAAGCTGATCAGTAAAACCAATAAGTTATTGCCCTTTAACCGAAAACCGAAAACCGAAAACCGAAAACTGTTTTTTGAAACTGAAAACCGGAGTCTCCCATGAAATGCACCACCTGCGCCCACCCCCAACGTCAGGCCATCGACCAGGCCCTCCTGGTCGGCGACGCCACCTACGAGGCCTTGAGCCGGCAATACGGCCCCAGTATCTCGGCCCTGTACCGGCACAGAAAACACCTCGAGGCCAAAACTCGCCGGGCCCGGGCCAGGTTGCGGGACAACCTGAGCCTGGGTTTTTTCTGCAAGCTCAACAATTTCCTGGCCCAGATCCAGAACGCCTCCCAGACCGCCGACGCCGAGGGTAACGCCGCCGTCGTCCTCAAGGCCGCCACTGTCGGGACCCGGATCATTACCTCCCTCGCCAAACTGGAGCTGCCCCTGGAATTGGACATGGTTTACCGCTTCCTGGCCTCGCCCCAGTGGGCCACCCAGGACAGCCTCCTGCCCACCGACCCGCAAATCCTCACCGACAGCCACCAGGCCATCGCCGCCGGCCTCTTCTTCCCTTGCCCGGAGTTTACTCTCCCCGACCTGGATGACGCTGACGACTCTGCCGAGGCTGCTGCTGAACCTGACGACCGTGCTGCCAAAGCCGGCGTGGCCGAGGAACTCTCCCGCCTGCTGTCCAGACTCGACCTTGACCCAACCCCGGCTTCACCCTCTGTTCTCGCAACTCCCGGTTCGAAACTCGAAACTTCCCAAGCCGCCAACCGGAAACTGGCCGCCGAAAATCATTCGCGAATTAAGCGCGAAAAAAGCGCGAAATTACCGCGAAAATCGCGCCCTCCCAAGGACAATATCCAACAATATCAATATGATAACGTCAGTGAAAAAATTAGCGCGAAAAACCCCTGTGTCGGGCGGGACCCGCAGGGCGGCGCCAGCCAAAGCGAAGCGCCTCCCGCCAATCATCTGGAAAGCAACGCCGCGCCTGCCGCCGTTCCGCCTCCCGCCGCCTTACCTGTGAACTCCAATCCGAAGCTCACTCCGGAAACCGAAAACCGGCAACCGAAACTGCTCCTCAGGAACTCGAAACTTGCCGCCCGGCCCCTGACCCATTCCTGCAGGCCTTTCCCTTTCTGGTGCGTCAATCTCCCGGTCCGGAAAATGACCGCGAAAAAAGCGCGAAATTAGCGCGAAAATCTCCCCTGCCAAAGATAATAGCGAACAATATCAAGAAGATAACACCAGTGAAAAAAACGGCGCGAAAAACCCCTGTGTAGGGCGGGACCCGCAGGGCGGCGCAAGCCAAAGCGACGCGCCTCCCGCCAATCATCTGGAAAGCAACGCCGGGCCTGCCGCCGTTACGCCTCCCGCCGCCTTACCCGTGAACTCCAACCCGGTCCCTCCAGAAACCGGCAACCCACCACTCGAAACTCCCCATCCCGCCACTCTCTTCCAGCGACTGCGCCGGCGGTGGCAAAAAAAGGGCAATCCCCCGGCCCCTTCCCGTTTCCCTTTTCCCTGGCGTCAGCCCAACCGCCAACCGAAAACTAAAAAACCTCTTGCCGCCAACCCCCTCACCGGGCCGGGCTCCTGGTTCCAAAGGCTGACGGCCAAACGCCGGCCCGAACCACCTCCCGTTCCCGTTGAGGAGATTGTGGTTGTCCGCGTCCAACCCTCGGAACGCTGGTGCCGGGGCATATACTAAAATGGAAAATTGGATTTTACCGCAGTGAAAAATGCAGAAACGGCAACGAAATACTGTCTTTAAGAGTGGAATTGGGTGGCTAAATTTTTTGGGGCGAGAAACTGTTGTTAAAGCTGGCGGGCGATGGGTGACTCGAACACCCGGCCTTTGGTTCCGGAGACCAACGCTCTATCCACCTGAGCTAATCGCCCGCGTTTGATTGTGATATGTTACCACAGAAAAAAGCCCTGTCAAGAAGAACGCTGACGGGCGAAACCTCTTAACAGGGCCAGGAGGAGAGAGTTAATCTACTTCCATCATTTTCTTGCCGCAGCACTCCGGCTTGGGGGCCCCAGGTTTGGCTTCCTTAATCTCATTGCATTGCGCGCAAAAATATTTGACGTTCTCTTCCGCCTGAGTCTCGGCGGGTTTGCTGGCACAACTACATTTACACATAGTGAAATCTCCCTTACTATATTGGTTTTTTAACTAATAGGTATTGCCTGTCAAGTTGACGATTTGTTGTCTGCAGGTGCGATCAGGCCTCGGCTGGCTTCTCATATTGCGAGACTACCTCCCAGCCTCTCTCAACCCAATCGGTCAAGGGCGGGGGATAGTGACCATAAAAAAATGGATGCGGATCATGGGTGTCTTGCATATCCACCTGGACTTCGAGGTCGCCTTTTTTAACGAGATAGCCCCAGTTGAAATTATCGGTAGTCGAAGGCGCGGTGGCCTTACCTTCGTACACCAGGCGGTTGCCATCTCTTTTGACCTTGGAAAACGTGAAGCAGCAATCACCGCCCATGCCGCCACAGCCGCACTTACCGCGTTGCAGTACCAGGCCATCAACTTTGAAACCGCCGGGAGCCCGCTCAATTGTTAAGTCACCCATACCGGTCTCCTTTACAAGGATTTATTCCTCTATGATAATAATTATTTCTGTGGTGTCAAGGTAAAATATTGACTCTCGCCAAGATTATGCCTTGGCTTAAAATTACCCCAACCTTTCTAATTGAAAGACACCCTCCGCCGTCATTGTGGCTTTCAGGCCGAACTGGCGGATCACTTGGGTCAGCGGCCGGCCTAACAGGAAACTCCAGAGCTCCGACCGGAATTTCCCAATCCTGCATAAGCATCTGCCGCAGGTAATGGTCAAAGTGCAGCATATCAAACAGGGTTTCGGAGGCGGCGGGCTTATCCTCGGCCAGGTCCTGCAAAACCGCTTCCAACCGCTCGATGGCGCAGCGCTGCTCGTGGGCTGAAATCAAAGCCCACAATTCCGCGTGTTGGCCAAAGATGGCCTCCCTGGTTAAAAACCCTGATTGGGCCGCTGGCCGTTCGGCTTCGCTCAGGTTGCACAATTGCTCCCGGCATTGGTGCGGGCGTTGGTCGTAAATAAGGCAACGATTCGGGTTCGTGGCATAATACAAACAGTGTTTGGTCCCGGAATGTTCTTTCAGCTTCAGCCGTTCTTCAGTAATGGCTACAACCTCGCCGGTCCCGGGAGAAACGCCTTTTTCGCCCCGGCGCAGCGTATACACATCGGTCCAATGGATGGTATCGTCTTGGAACAGTTGCAGGTCCGCAATCATCAACGTGGGGCTGCTTTTTTCACAACATTCGCCGCAACGCAGGCAGCTATCCTGGACCTCCTGCCACTCGGCTTTGGCCGCGCGGATCATCGCCAGCCAGCGGTTGCCTCGCTCCGGGGTGGACAGATCGTTCCAATCCCCATACAGACGGTCAAAATCGCCGGCCTGTTCGATGCGATTGATGAGAAGCTGCCGGCGGCCGGACTTGGGATCCAATTCCAGGAGTTCGTGGAGATACTCCCGCCAGATGTTTAACATTACTTCACGGTTGCCCCTCTCCAGGGCGACCAGCGGGTTGTCGCGGATTTTTCCTTTAAATTTAGGGATATTGGTCATTTCTGCCTCAGATTGTTTTTATACCTATTACCAGAAGTTCCAGGTTAATGCCAAAAGTTTTTATGAGAATGCCGTTACTTGACAGCTCGCCGCCCGTATCCGGAGGGCGGGAAAGCGAAGCGCCTCCCGCCCTTTGGTCAGAGTGAGAGGTGAATTAGACATAACTCTTGGCCAGGGCTCTAACTGGTATTTTTAATAAAATAATACAGCCCCAAGGTGAGTTCAACCATGGCATCAAAATCCAGGTTGGCCAGAACGTCCCCGGGACCGTGATAGTGCGGATTACGCAAAAAAGCAGTGTCGGTAAGCATCACTGCCGGGTACCCCTGATCCCAAAAATTGGCGTGATCGCTCAGACGGCTTTCCGGCAAAATATAACCCTCGAAAGGGATGGCGATGGCGGCGACCGGCAGGTGGCAGCCGCTTTTCAGGGCCTGGTCCAGGGCGGCCAACAGGGGGCGGGACCGCCGATCGGCCACCAGAGCAATAAAGTTGCCGGTGGTGGGATAGCCCAGATATTTTAAGGGAAAGGGGAGGGGCTGGCTGTTCGGTTCATAACGGTAATACCCCACCATTTCCAGGCAAAGCATGCCTTTAATGGCTTCACCCTGTTCTTTGGCCCGGCGGGCGTAGACCCGGCTGCCCATATAGGGTGTCGCAAATGCCGGGGGTTCCTCGGTGGTGAAACCGATGAAGGCCCAGGGCCGGGCCGGGGCGAGGGAGCCGGCCAGGCGGGCCGTTTCCAACAAGACCGCGACCCCGCTGGCATTATCATCCGCGCCGGGAGTTCCGGCCACCGTGTCAAAGTGCGCCCCCAGAATATAGTAACCGGAGGCCTCCCGGCGGCCGGCCATGACATTGGCCACTTCCTGGCCGAGATAGCTAAAACTCTGTCGTTCGGGGGTGTAACCCAGAGCGCGAAAACTCTGGCTGACATATTCCTCGGCCGCATTCAGGGCTTGGGGACGATAGACGCTGCGATCTCCCAGGGTTTCGCTCAGGTAGCGGACATGTTCCACCAGGTGCTGGCGAATCTCTAATTTATTCAACATACTGAGTCAGGCAAAGTTAGGTTAAAAGAAACCAGGGTTAGCCCTTGAGGCATTATTAATAATTGTTTTACCCCGAACCCTAAGGAAAAATTATTCAAAACCATAATAATTCTATCATAATATTTGGTAAAAATCATAACAACCTGCTGTAGCAATGAAATTGCTACGGCCAGACGGTTGCTGGCAGGCTTACCAGTGAGCGTCGGGCAGTTCCTTTGTTTATGCAAGGCCATAGATGGTTGAAGTGTGACTTTCTCATGGCGCACACTATTTTCTTTTCAGAACACCATGTCATGATTATAATTTAGGCGTCATCGCTAGTCGGCGTAAGTTGCTGTAATCTCAACGGAGGAATTCGAAACATGAGCGACACCCTGAGCGTGTCGGCATTTTATTATACTTTCCGGGACATTATCCGGTTGATTCATGCCTGCGCTCGCGTGGAGGACATCGCCGAAATTGTGGTGGGCAAAATTGCCCGGGCTTTTGAGGCCCAAGGCGCGATCTTGCAGTTATATCAAAGAAAAAACGGGGAGACTATTACCAACGCAGTTCATGGTTTGGGTGAGATCTACCAGCAAGCCGGACCCTTTGCCGGCCCGGAAAGGGTCATGGAAATATGCGCCGGGAAAAAAGTTGTGGTAATCGATAACCCCAGCCGGGATCCAAGGCTGTTAGCTCCAGAAGCCGGGTCGACTCTGCCTGTAAAAATGCTGGTCGTCGCGCCTTTGGGTCTGCAGGAAGAATTGGCCGGGCTGCTCTGCCTGATTTTTGACCAGAAGCCGGATCTTTCCACCGAGGAACTGGATTTCCTGGCTGCCGTGGCCCAACAATGCACCTGCGCCATCGACAAAGCCCGGCTCATCGAAAAGCAGCAACTGCAATTCGATCAGTTGGCCAATCAGACCGAGAGGCTGACCGCTCTGGGCCGCATGGCCGGCGGCGTGGCCCACGAGTTGAACAACCCACTGTCCAGCATCCTGCTCTATAGCAGCAATATGCTCAAAAAAGTCCCGCCCAACGAATTTCTTCATGAGGGCCTGGAAATTATCATCCAGGAGACCAAGCGCTGTAAAACCATCATTCAGGAACTCCAGGAGTTTTCCCGCAGTAAGGAGCCCAAGAAAATCGTCGGCAATATCAATACGGTGCTGGAAAAAGTCATCCATCTCCTGGAAAATGAATTTCGCCGCCGCTCCATCCGACTGCACCAGGAGCTGGCCGCCAGCCTGCCGAATCAGCTCATTGATATCGGCCAGATGCAGCAGGTCTTTGCCAACCTCCTGATCAACGCTTCCGAAGCGGTCAATAGCAAGGGCGAGGTCTCGGTCTGCACCCGTTTTGACAAGTCCAGGCAGGTCATCGTCATCGAAGTATCCGATACCGGCTGTGGCATACCCAAAGAGTACCTGGGACGCATCTGTGAACCCTTTTTTTCCACCAAGCCCAAGGGCACGGGATTAGGGCTGGCCGTTACCTACGGCTTTATTATGAATCACCAGGGCGATCTCCAGGTAAAGAGCGAGCCGGGGCAGGGCACCCGCTTTATCATCACTATTCCCGTTGCTACCCCTGAACTTAAACCCACAAGGACCAACCCTTAATGTCTGCCGGTCATATCTTAATCATTGACGACGAACAGGTCATCGGCCTGGTGTGTCGCCTGGTGTTGGAGGAGCAGGGTTACACGGTGGATGTGTGCCAAACCGGCCGGGAAGGTCTGGAGAAAGTGGCCGCCGGTGAATACGATGTCACCCTGTTGGATTTTAAACTCCCCGACATGGAAGGCATGGAAATCCTGCGCACCATCCAGAAGGTCCGGCCCGGGGAGTACATTATCGTCATGACGGCTTTTTCCACGGTGGAAAATGCCGTGGAGGCCATGAAGGCCGGGGCCTTCGATTATCTGGCCAAACCTTTCACCGACGACGAACTTCTGCTGACCTTGGCCAAGGCCATGGAGAAGAAACGCCTGGTGGAAGAAAACCTGGCCCTCAGGCAGCAACTCATCGACACCTACGGTTTCTCCAACATTGTGGGCGAGACTGCCCCCATCCAAAAAATCTTTCTGGAAATAACCAAAGTGGCTCCCACCGACACGACCGTGCTGATCTGCGGCGAGCCCGGCACCGGCAAGGAGCTTTTTGCCCGGGCCATCCATACCTACAGCCAACGGGCCAGCCGGCAGTTTGTTCCCATTGACTGCAGCACCCTGGCGCCTTCGTTGCTTGAAAGTGAGCTGTTCGGCCATGTGAAAGGAGCTTTCACCGGAGCCGTCAAGGACCAGCCCGGCATCTTTGAGGTCGCCAATAAGGGGACCCTGTTTCTTGATGAAGTGGCTAATTTAACTCAGGAAATTCAGGGTAAGCTGCTCCGGGTGCTGGAAACCCATGATTACAAACCGGTGGGCTCCAGCCTCTTCAAAAAGACCGATGCCCGCATCCTGGCGGCCACCAGTCGGGATTTGAAAATTATGATTCAGGAAGGAAAATTCCGGGATGACCTCTATTACCGTCTGAATGTCTTTCCCATATTTCTGCCGCCGTTGCGGGAACGCCTGGACGACATCCCCCGTCTGGCCTACTATTTTCTGCGGCACTTTAGCCGTAAGATCGGCAAGCCCATCGAAGGCTTTACGGAAGATGCCCTGGACATGCTGCGCCATTACCACTGGCCGGGAAATGTCCGCCAGCTTAAAAACATGGTGGAACGTCTGGTGATCATGGCCGAACACCCCATGCTGGACGGCCTCGACCTGCTGGAACACCTGGACCGGCGGCCTTGGCGGTCCGATAACGTGCCCCAAACCCTGCCAGAACTTAAAGAGGCCAAAAAACGCCTGTTAGAGCAGACCTACGGACAACTGGAAAAGGCCTTTCTCTTAAAGGCCATAACCGAGGCTGACCACAACATCTCCCTGGCCGCCCAACGGGTGGGCATGCAGCGGTCCAACTTTTCCGCCCTGCTGAAAAAGCACCATCTCTCGCCGGAACGTATAAAACCCCGCTTCTAACTCTGCGTTAATGTATAAATCAATATACTACTTAATTTCCTAAGAAAATTAATTAGATAGCTCAGCCTTGCCGAAATCTGCCGTACATTAATATATACGCCTAAAATCATATCATTTTTAACATAATTACAAATAAGATGTAATATCAGTGAATTGGTAAATGCTCCTAGCAGGCACGAAGCTTGCTATATGGATCATTAGTTCAAATCCAGAGCCGGTGGCACTGGCCTCCTGCCGGTGCCCAACCGCGCCGGCTGGAGCCTGGGCCCCCATTTTTAGGCAAGTTTATGTTTAAGGAGGGTAAACCATGTCCGCAGTTCAACCCGCCTCCGTAAGATCTGCGGTTAGGACACCGACCATCCTGCTGATGGAAGATGAAACCAATGTCGCCAAAGGACTGAAGCTGGTATTGGATGAAGAAGGCTATCAGGTTGATTGGGCCGATAGTGGCAAACGTGCCTTGGAGCTTTTCCACAATAAACACTATGATCTCCTGCTGGCGGATCTGCGCCTGCCGGATATCGATGGGATCGAGGTTATCAAAGAAGTCAAGCACCAGCAGCCCCAAACCGGGGTCATTGTCATTACCGGCTACTCCACGGTGAATTCCGCGGTCGAGGCCATGAAGCTGGGGGCCGCCGATTACCTGCAAAAACCCTTCACCGAGGACGAGGTTAAGGCCGCCATCTTTGAAGCCCTGGCCATTGAGGCGTCGTTCCGTCCGGCCCCCCAGGTAGCGACACCGCCGGCGATTGATCTGGAAGCGCTCATGGTCCAAAAGCGAGAGGTCTTTCGGGTCTTGAACCGCACCGCTGATGACAAGTCGTTCTGGCAGGATCTGATGGACATGCGGACCGAGGCCCTGGAGGCCTATAAGTTGTCGCCCCTGGCCAGGTCTGCCATTCTCCGGGGTGACCTGCAGTGGATTATCGACAATGTGGGTGAACTGACCCAGAAACAGCTCCTGTTTATCTTTCAACGCCAGGAGAGCGAAGTGCTGCTTCATTAACCTGACAATTCACCAGCTTGCGAAACCTGGGTATTCCGACATTGTCTGAAAGACCCAGGCCCGTACCCGTAGGACTGGAAAACTAAGCTGATCACGTCATTGGGTTAATCCATTGTTTTCCCTTCTCCCCTCGAGGGGAGAAGGTCAGAGTGAGGGGTGAAGTCAGCCCTGCCTCAGAGGAGAGAGATATGTCTTCTGCCAATGCACCGGTAAAAGTTCAAGGGTCGGTAATGGTTGTGGGTGGCGGCATCGCCGGTATGCAGGCCGCTCTGGATGCCGCCAACTCAGGTTTTTATGTCCACCTCATTGAAAAGGGCCCGGCCATCGGCGGGACCATGGCGCAGATTGACAAGACCTTCCCCACCAATGACTGCGCCATGTGAATTATCTCTCCCAAACTGGTCGAGGTCGGCCGGCACCCGAATATCCAGATTCACACCTTAACCGAAGTCCAAAACCTTACCGGGGAACCCGGTAATCTTACGGTTTCCCTGAGCAGGCAAGCCCGTTATATCGATGCGGACAAGTGCACCGGTTGCGGCGTCTGCCTGGATGCCTGTCCCATCCGGTATGAAGTGCAATTCCCTGACAAAGTCAAGCTGGCGCGCACTGCGTATGGCCAGGCCACCGACGAGGAGGCGGTAGCCGACATCATCGAGCGTTACCGGGAGGAACGGGGCAATCTGCTGCCCATTCTGTTGGATATTAACCGCCATTTCAACTGGCTGCCCCGGCCGGCCCTGGAGCATGTGGCCGATGATCTAGGTATACCCCTCACCGAAATTCTCCGGGTAGCCAGTTTCTACAATGCCTTCAGCCTGGTCCCCCGGGGCAGGCACATTATTAATATTTGCCTGGGCACCGGCTGTTTTGTCAAAGGGTCGCCCCACATCCTGGACCGCCTGGAAAAAACCCTGAAGATCAAACATGGCCAGACCACCAAAGATTTCCTGTTCACCCTGGAGGTGGTGCGCTGCATTGGCTGCTGTGCCCTGGCCCCGGCCATTCGCATCGGGGATGACACCTATGGCCGCATCACCGCTGACCAGGTGCCGGAGATCATTGACTCTTACAGGAAGGCGGTGAGCTCATGAAAATTGTTTGCCTGGAACATCTGGATGAAGTCAAACAGCGTGGTCTGGCCATGACCTATCCCGATAAAGTCAAGATCATGGTTGGCATGGCCACTTGCGGTATTTCTGCCGGGGCGGACAAAGTGTATCAGGCGCTGGCCAGTAAGCTGGAAGAAGGAAACGACGACATCGTTTTGGACGCCACCGGCTGTATCGGCTACTGTCAGCGGGAACCTCTGGTGGATGTGGTGTATCCGGGTAAGGTGCGATTGAGCTATCATAGTATGACCCCGGAAACAGCTCTGGAGCTGTTGGAGGCCATCAAGGCCGGAGAGTTCTATGGGCAAAATCTGCTCTGTCGCATTGATCAGGAAGAATTTCTCATCGAGGGGGTATCTCGGCCTTACAGCAACCCGCATCCTCCGGAACTACCGCTGGACATTCCCTGCTATCATGAGCTGCCGTTTTTCAAGAACCAGGTGAAGATCTCCCTGAGGAATTGTGGTTTCATTAATCCGAACCGCATTGAAGAATATATCGCCAGGGGCGGCTACCGGGCTTTATATAAGGCCGTTACCTTGATGAGCCCGGAACAGGTCATTGCCGAAGTCAAAGGTTCGGGCCTGCGGGGCCGGGGCGGCGCCGGCTTTCCCACCGGACAGAAGTGGGAATTCTGCCGGCAAGCGCCGGGAGACTTGAAATATGTTATCTGCAATGCCGACGAAGGCGACCCCGGCGCCTTTATGGACCGGGGTATCCTGGAAGGGGACCCCCATGCCGTCATCGAGGGTATGGCCATCGGCGCTTATGCCATGGGGGCCAAGGAAGGCTATATCTATTGTCGAGCCGAATACCCCCTGGCCATCAGCCGACTGAAAACGGCCATCACCCAAGCCCGGTCATTCGGGATTATAGGTGAGAAAATCTTTAACAGCCCCTTTTCTTTTAACCTCAAAATTCGGGAAGGTGCCGGCGCCTTCGTCTGCGGTGAAGAGACAGCCCTCATAGCTTCCATTGAGGGCAGGGTAGGGGAGCCCCGGTCTCGGCCACCTTTCCCGGCCCAAAGTGGCCTGTGGAAGAGACCCACCAACATTAATAATGTTAAAACCTGGTCCCACATTGCCCCCATCATCGCCCGGGGAGCTGAGTGGTATGCCGGTTTCGGGACGGAAAACGCCCGGGGCACCACGGTCTTTTCCCTGGTTGGCAAAGTCAACAACAGTGGGCTGGTGGAAATTCCCCTGGGTATGCCCTTGCAAGAGATGATCTACGAAATCGGCGGCGGCATTCAGGACAATCGGCTTTTGAAGGCAGTTCAAACCGGCGGCCCCTCAGGTGGCTGCATCCCCGCCTCTCTGATGGACACCCAGGTGGAATACGATTCGCTGGCCAAGCTCGGGTCTATTATGGGATCAGGAGGCATGATCGTCATAGACCAGGCCACCTGCATGGTGGACCTGGCCAAGTATTTTATTACCTTCACCATGGAAGAGTCATGCGGCAAGTGTACCCCTTGTCGGGAGGGCACCCAGCGCTTGTTGGAAATTCTAACCAACATCACTGAAGGGAAGGGCAGGCCGGCTGATCTTGTTGATCTTGAAGAGCTTTCCGACTACATAAAGGAAGTCTCGCTGTGCGGTCTGGGGGGCACCGCCCCTAACCCTGTCCTCACCACCCTGAATTATTTCCGGGAGGAATACCTGGCCCACATCGTGGACAAACAGTGTCCGGCCCGAGTTTGTAAGCGCCTGTCACCCACTCCTTGCCAGTTCGCCTGTCCGGCCGGCATTGATATCCCCAGCTACGTTGCCCTGATTGCCCAGGGACAGTATGAAGAAGCCCTGGAGTTGATTCGGGAGGACAATCCGCTGCCCAGCGTCTGCGGCTATGTCTGCACCGCTCCCTGCGAAGTCCAATGCAAACGGGGGGTGATCGATAAACCCATAGCCATTAAGTCCCTGAAACGTTTTGTTTCTGATTTCGTGCGGCAAAACGGCTCTAATGTACGGAAGAAGCCCCCGGCACGACCAGACAAGGTGGCCATTATCGGTTCCGGTCCGGCCGGCTTGAGCGCCGCCTATTACCTGGCCCGGGAAGGTTACCAGGTAACCGTATTTGAAGCTCTGCCGGTGCTGGGGGGCTTGCTGAGAGTGGGCCTGCCGGAATTTCGTCTGCCCCGAGAAGTCCTGGAATTCGATCTTAAGACCATTGAGGATCTGGGAGTGGAATTTAAAACCCACAGCCGACTGGGACGCGATATCTTCCTGGACGATTTGCAGGAGCAAGGCTACATGGCCTTTTTCCTGTCCACCGGGACGCACCACATTTCCCGCCTGGACATTGAAGGCGAAGACCTGCCCGGGGTCATGTCCGGGTTGGATTTTTTACGGCAGGCCAGAACCGGCGAGTTACTGCCCCTGGGCAAAAGGATAGTAGTCATCGGCGGGGGTAATGTGGCTGTCGATGCCGCCCGTACGGCTGTCAGGCTGGGCAGTTCGGTGACTATTCTTTATCGCCGGTCCGAGGCTGAGATGCCCGCCTATGCCGATGAAGTGTCCCAGGCCAAAGAAGAAGGGGTAAATTTCCGGTTTCTCACCCAGCCTATCAAGATTATGGGCGAAGATCAGGTCACCGGTATTGTTTGCCAGGGTATGGAGTTGGGTAAGGCGGATGCTTCCGGCCGCCGGCGTCCCATCCCGCTGCACGGCTCGGAGATCGCCCTCTGGGTGGATGGGGTGATCACGGCCATCGGCCAGATTCCGCCACAGACAAAGATTTCTCTGGGCGATGAACCATTGCGCCTGACGGAGCGCCGCAACATCCGGACCCATCCGGTCAACCTGGCCACCAACCTCCCCGGGGTGTTTGCCGGTGGTGATATCGTCACCGGTCCGGCCACCATCGTGGAAGCAGTATGGGCCGGGAAACAGGCGGCCAGATCCATCTGCCGGTATTTGCAGGAGGAGCCCCTGGAAGAAAAATTTCGGATCCCCATACCTCGCCAGCGGATAGAGCCGGTGGAAATACCGGATGAAGAGCGGGCCGCCTTGTCTCGCCCGGGCATGGCCAAAGCTAAGGCTGTGGACCGCGTCAAAGACTTTTCTTTGGTGGAGTTGGGTTTCACTGAAGAGCAATGCCGCCAGGAGGCCTTAAGATGCCTCAGGTGTGATTTAGGAGACTAGGCTCATGATCAACCTGACAATTAACGGTCTATCGGTGGCAATGCCGGCTGAGGCCACAGTGTTGGATGCAGCCCGGAAATTGAGAATTACCATCCCCACCCTGTGTCATCACGATGCCCTGGAACCATACGGGGGTTGCCGCCTATGTGTGGTGGAGGTGGAAAAGAATGACCGCTCCCGGCTGACGGCTTCCTGCACCTTACCGGTGGAAGAGGGCCTAACGGTACCTGACTGATTCTCCCCGGGTCCTCAAAGCCCGTAAAATAACCATGGAACTGCTCCTGGGTCGATGCCCCGAAGTTCCAGCCCTCCAGAAGCTGGCTGCTCAAATGGGACTAATGGAGTCTAAGTACGCTCCCGGTGATAGTGATTGCATCCTGTGCGGCTTGTGCGTGCGCGTCTGTCACGAGCTACAGCATGTGGGGGCCATTGGCATGACGGGCCGGGGGGCTAAGCGGGAGGTCATGACCCCTTTTGGCGAGTATTCCGAGGTCTGCCGCACCTGCGGCGCCTGTGCGTTTGTCTGTCCAACAGGGCATATAAAAGACATTGGTAATATCAGCGGCAAAACGCCCATTCCCAAAAAATCCGAATTTAATCTGGGGCTCACCAGTCGGGGCAATATTTACCGCACCTATCCCCAGGCTATCCCCAATACTCCGGTGATCGACCGGGAAAACTGCGTTCAATTGCTCACCGGGGATTGTGGCCTCTGTGCCCAGGTTTGTCCGGCCGAGGCCATTGACTATCAGCAGCAGCCATCGTCCTATGACCTTCAGGTGGGTTCGGTGATCCTGGCACCGGGTTTTAAGCCCTTCGATCCCAGCGGCTATGACTATTATGCCTATGATCATCCCAACGTCGTCACCACTATGGAATTTGAACGTATCCTGAGCCCTGGAGGGCCGTATCAAGGTCATGTCAAACGTCTTTCGGATGGCAAAGAGCCCGGCAAGATTGCCTGGATTCACTGTGTCGGTTCCCGGGACGCCCACGCAGGCTGCAATGAATACTGTTCTGCCGCTTGCTGCATGATTGCCTTGAAACAGGCAATTATCGCCAAAGAACATATCGGCCCCGACTTGGATATGGCCCTGTTCTATATGGATATGCGAACGATGCGCAAAGACTTTGAAAAATACTGTGTCCGCATCAAAGATCAGGGGGCCCGGCTCATCCGTTCCCGGATACATTCCATTGAGCCCCTGGGCAACAGCGGCGACCTGGAAATCGGTTATGTCACCGAAGAAGGTGATTTCCTCAAAGAAGCCTTTGATTTGGTGGTCCTGTCCGTCGGGTTAGAGATCGATGCCAAAACCGTGGAGTTAGCCAACCGACTGGGCGTCAAGCTCAGTCCCGGAAACTTCGTGGACGCCAGCTGTTTTACTCCGGTAGAGACCTCCCGGCTGGGTGTCTATTCCTGCGGCGTCTTTAATGGTCCCAAGGACATCCCGGAATCGGTGCGGGAGGGGAGCGCTGCGGCGGCCGCCGCCACCATTCCCCTGGCTGCGTCCCGGGGCAGCCTGCTGCAGAAGCGGGAATATCCGACTGAAATCCCCCTTGATGGTGAGCCTTCCCGGGTCGGCGTCTTCGTCTGTCATTGCGGCATCAATATTGGCGGTGTGGCGGATATCCCGGCCATAAAGGAATATGTTCAAACCATCCCCGACGTCGTTTTTGTCCAGGACAATCTGTTTAGCTGCTCCCAGGACGCCCAGAAACAGATGATTGAAAAAATCAAGGAACACGACCTCAACCGAGTGGTAGTGGCGGCCTGTAGCCCCTCTACCCATCAACCCATCTTCCAGGATATGCTCCGGAGCGCCGGCCTAAACAAATATCTCTTTGAGATGGCCAATATCCGGAATCAGTGCACCTGGTGCCATCAGCAACAGCCTCATGAGGCCACAGTTAAATGTAAAGACCTTATCAACATGGCAGTGGCCAAGGCGCGCCTATTGGAACCCCTGGAATATATCACCCTGGCCATGAATCCCAAAGCCCTGGTGATCGGCGGCGGTGTTGCCGGCCTGACCACGGCTCTGGGTCTGGCCGGTCAGGGCTACCAGGTAGATCTGGTGGAGCGCCGGGATCAGCTAGGCGGTCAGGCCCTGAATCTGCATACCACCTGGACCGGGGAACCAGTCCGGCCATTTGTGGAAAACCTCATTCATAAGGCCCAGAACCACGAAAACATCAAGATTCATTATAATGCCATTGTGGCAGGCGCTACCGGATCAATTGGCAATTTCAACACCACGCTCTCCAACGGCGAAACCGTCAGCCATGGCATTCTCGTTCTGGCCACCGGGGCCAAGGCTTATCAACCAGTGGGCCAATACCTCTACCAGGAAAATCCTAATGTGGTGCTATCCCTGGATCTTGACCGGGAACTAATAAAAAACAATGGCCGGCTCAAGCAGCTCGGGGCGGCAGCATTTATTCAATGCGTCGGCTCCCGCCTACCGGAAAGACCTTACTGCAGCCGCGTCTGCTGCAGCCATTCCCTGGAAAATGCCATTAAGCTCAAAGAGCTGAACCCGGATATGGACGTCTATGTGTTATACCGGGATCTGCGGACCTATGGCGAACGGGAGAAATTGTATAAAAAAGCCAGAGAATTAGGGGTAATCTTCTTCCGTTATCGTGTGGCAGATCCCCCTCACGTTGAGAAAGTGGACGGCAAGATCCAAATCACCGTCCTGGACCATGTCTTGCGCCGGCCGGTGCAGTTTTCCGTGGACCTCCTGACCCTGGCCACGGCCATTGTTCCCTATCCCAACAAACCTCTGGCAGAGATCTACAAAGTCGCCATGAGCGAGGAAGGCTTCTTCAACGAGGCTCACGCTAAAATCAGGCCGGTGGATTCGGCCACCGAAGGCATCTTTCTGGCCGGACTCAGCCACAACCCCAAACCCATTGAAGATTCTATCCGTCTGGGGCTGGCTGCCGTAGCTCGCGCCGCCACGGTCTTGTCAAAAGATTATCTGGAGCTGGAATCCATCGTCTCACGGCCCATTGATGAGAATTGCGACGGTTGCGCCTTTTGTGTCGATGCCTGCCCTTATCAGGCTATAACCTTACTGGAGTATATGAAAGAGGGCAGCGTCAAAAAAACCGTGGAGGTCAATGAATCACAATGTAAAGGCTGCGGCTCCTGTATGGCCACCTGCCCGAAACAGGGTATTTTTGTGGCCGGTTTCACCTTAGGACAGATAGAGGCCCAGGTTGATGCAGCCTTGGGATTAATTTAGACTTAGTCGGGGAAACTTCAATGAAATATCCAATTGATGAAAGGTAGTTACCATTTTAAGATTGAATGTTAATTGAACTAGTGTTAATAATATGGCAACCCCGCATTCACCCGGCGGCTGGTAAAGCTGACGGTTTGTAACTAAAAATAGGTTTACCTTACTTAGGTTAAGTCAATGGCCGGGGCTGCCGCAGACCGCAAAGGTCAACTTGGCAGTCGGGTCATCGTATTAAAAGGGAGATTTTAAATGAGTACAAGTCAAAGCAAGAATAGTAAAAACGGATCTGTCCTGGTGGTCGGCGGCGGTATCGCCGGTATGCAAACGGCGCTGGATTTGGCCGATGCCGGGTTCTACGTCTATCTGCTGGAGGAGAGTTCCGGCATCGGCGGCGCCATGGCGCAACTGGATAAGACCTTTCCGACCAATGACTGTGCTATGTGAATTATCTCGCCAAAATTGGTTGAGTGCGGTCGGCACTTAAATATTAAACTTTTGACTTTGACGGAAATAGAGGACCTTACCGGCGAGGCCGGTAACTTTACCGTAAACTTGAGGAAAAAACCTCGCTATGTCGATATGGATAAATGTATCGGCTGCGGGGTCTGCGCTGAGAAATGCCCACGCAAGGTGGCGGATGAATACAACCTGGGATTAAACAAGCGCAAAGCGATATATATTAAGTACAGCCAGACCGTCCCTTTGAAATATGCCATTGATCCAGACAATTGTATTTTTTTCAAAAAAGGTACCTGCAAGGCCTGTGAAAAGTTCTGCCCCAGCGGGGCCATCAATCTGGATGAAAAGGAAGAAAGGTTTTCGGTGCAGGTGGGAGCGGTGGTGTTGGCCACGGGTTTCGCTCCTTTCAATCCTAAAGTCTTTGATACGTATGGCTACGGCAAATACCCCGGTGTCGTTACCAGTCTCGAATTTGAGCGGATTTTAAGCGCCTCCGGGCCGTTTGAAGGCCATGTGGTGCGGCCGGCGGACAAAAAAACACCCAAGAAGATAGCCTGGCTCCAGTGTGTTGGTTCCCGGGACACCAAACCCGGGGCGCACTCCTACTGCTCCGGGGTGTGCTGTATGTATGCCATTAAACAGGCGGTCATCGCCCAGGAGCATTCCGGAGGAGATCTGGAGACCGCCATTTTCTTCATGGACATGCGGACCTATGGCAAGGATTTCGATAAGTATTACCAGAAGGCGGAGCACGAGGCCGGGGTGCGGTTTGTCCGCTCCCGGGTCCATTCCTTGATGCCGGCGCAACCTGACAGCAATGATATCCGTTTGGAATGGGTGGACGATGAGGGTAACCGGCGGGATGAAATCTTTGATCTGGTGGTTTTGTCCATCGGCTTGGAAGCCCCAGAAAAATTCCGCCAGTTGAGCGAACGTTTAGGGATAGAACTCGATGGCCACGGTTTCACCGCCACCACCTCATTTGCCCCGGTGGCTACTTCGCGTCCCGGGATCTATGCTTGCGGGGCCGCGGCCGGACCCAAAGATATCCCATATGCCGTGATGGAGGCATCAGCTGCTGCCGCGGCTGTAGCCGGGGAATTGAGCAGCGCCCGTTTCACCCTGGTAACCGAGAAAACCTATCCCGCGGAAAGGGACGTTAGCCGTGAGAAGCCCCGGATCGGCGTCTTCGTCTGCAATTGCGGCATTAACATCGGCAGCGTGGTGAAAGTTCCGGAGGTGGCGGAATACGCCCGGAGTCTGCCGCATGTGGTTTACGTGGAAGAGAACCTCTATACCTGCTCCCAGGATACCCAGGACAAGCTGACCGAAGTCATTAAGGAACATGGCTTAAACCGGGTTATCGTCGCGGCCTGTTCCCCCCGCACCCATGAGCCCCTGTTTCAGGAAACCATGAATAACGCCGGCCTGAACAAATACCTGTTTGAGATGGCCAATATCCGCAACCATGATTCCTGGGTGCATGCCCAGGAGCCGGAAGTCGCTACCCAAAAGGCCAAAGCCCTGGTGGCCATGGCCGTGGCCAAGAGCGCCCTGCTCAATCCCTTAAAGGAGGCTGACCTGCCTGTTACCCAGGCGGCCCTGGTAGTGGGCGGCGGGGTCGCCGGCATGACCGCGGCCTTGAACCTGGCCCAACAGGGCTATCCGGTGCATTTGGTTGAGCAAGCTGCCGTCCTGGGTGGGAATGCCCGTCAACTCCTGACCACGTATCGCGGTGAGGATGTGGGCGCCTTCCGGAACAGTCTGGAGGAGCAAATTACCAAGGAACCCAAAATTACGGTTCATCTGAATGCCGCTATCACCGGGGTGGAGGGTTTCGTGGGCAATTTTAAAACCACCATTAACAACGGCGTCGGCCCAGCCACCATTGACCACGGTGTGGCCGTGCTGGCCACCGGGGCCAAAGAGTACAAGCCCCAGGAATATCTCTACGGTAAGCATCCAGCGGTAGTCACCCAACTTGAATTTGATGAGATGATGCGTCAAAAAGATCCCCGGTTAACCAATGCCGAAACCATCGCCTTTATCCAGTGTGTCGGTTCCCGGGAAGAAAGCCGTCCCTATTGTTCCAAGGTCTGCTGCACCCATTCGGTCAAAGGAGCCCTGGAACTGCTGGAAAACAACCCCGACGCCGGTGTCTATGTGCTTTACCGGGATATGCGAACCTATGGCGACCGGGAAGACCTGTATCATCAAGCCAGGGATCAGGGGAGTAATATTTAACCGCTATACCCAGGTGGAGAAGCCGGTCGTAACGGCTCAGGGCGAGAGGTTGCGGCTGGAATTTCTCGACCATGTGCTCCGCCTGCCTCTGGCCATCGAGGTTGACTTGCTGGTTCTGGCGGCAGCCATCGAGTCACACCGGGATCAAGCCTTGGCCCAGATGTATCGGGTGCCGCTGGACGCCGACGGCTGGTTCCTGGAGGCCCACCAGAAATTGCGGCCCGTGGATTTTGCCAACGACGGGGTATTTCTCTGCGGCATGGCGCACTATCCCAAGCCCCTGGAGGAGAGTGTCGCCCAGGCCCAGGCCGCGGCCGCTCGAGCCGCCACGGTCCTGTCCAAGGGCAGTATTAAAGCAGGCGGTCTCGTTTCCCGTATTACCCCGGAGTTCTGCTGTGGCTGTCAGATCTGTGTCAACGTCTGTCCCTACCAAGCCATCGCTTTTAATGAGGAACGGGGGGTGGCCCAAGTCAATGAAGTCCTCTGCAAGGGGTGTGGCGCCTGTGCTGCCGCCTGCCCCTGTGAGGCCCCGGTGCTGCTGGGCTTTAATAACCGGCAACTTTATGCCCAAATACGCAGTGCCCTGCGATTTGCCTGAGAATTATGAGGAGAAACCATGGATAAGACCGGCTTTGAACCCCAAATCATAGCGTTCGTGTGTAACTGGTGCGCCTATGGCGCCGCTGATCTGGCGGGTGTCAGCCGTTTGCAGTATCCCGCCAATGTCCGGCTGCTGCGGGTCATGTGTTCCGCCACGGTCTCGCCCCACCACATTTTGCGGGCCTTCCAGAGTGGGGCGGACGGCATCCTGGTGGGCGGCTGACACCTCGGAGACTGCCATTACCTGTACGGTAATCACATGACCAGTAAGAGAATGCGGTTTTTAAAGGAATTGTTTGCCTTTATGGGCCTGGAAGGCCGTTTACGTCTGGAATGGATTTCCTCGGCGGAAGCCCAGAAATTTGTCAAGGTGATGTCGGACTTTACCGAGGAGATTCGCGCCCTGGGTCCTAATCCCTTGGGCAATTACACCTTTGAGTCCAGGAAACAGGGTAAAAAATTTGCAGCTGGCTCGGTAGAGGGGGCACGTCTGATTTCGGAAACCGACTCATCCCCAAGAAAAACCACCAGAGCGGCGTCCAGAGGGTAATAGTATGCATGCGAGAGTTCAAGAATGGCTGAATACCGGTAAAGTAGATATTTTCCTGGGTTATAAAATGATGGATGGGCATCCCTTGCCCTATGCCTTCAGCCGTCAAAATCTGGCTGAGGTGCAGGAAATGATCGTCGGCCAGGCGCGTTATCCTCTGGAGAAATTCGCAGCCGAGATCATTGCGGCCCAACCAGATGTCAAGGTTGGCATCATGGCCCGGGACTGCAACCGTCGGGCTCTGAACGTGCTGACGGTGCACCAGCAGGTGGCCCCCGGCCAGACTGGAGGTTTTGGAAGTGAGCTGCTGCCCTTCGCCTCTGAAAGAGCATGCCGATTGTTCATCCCTGGAAAGCAAGGAAATCGGTTTTTATAAAAAAGAGGTTGGTATCGACAATAACCAGTCTCTGGACAGTGTGGAAAGTTTCGAGCCCCAGGAGCGTTTTTCCCGTTGGATGTATGAATTTCAGAAATGCCTTAAATGCTACGGCTGCCGGAATATCTGTCCGGTATGTTTTTGCAAGGAATGTTCTCTGGAACATGAAGACCTGATCGGCACCGGTGAGTTGCCTCCCGAGGTGCCGATTTTCCACCTGGTGCGGGCGGTTCACATGGCCGGGCGCTGCATCGACTGCGGTCTGTGTGAAGATGCCTGTCCGGCGGATATCCCTTTGCGTCTGCTCTACCGGAAAGTGAACGACATCGTCACCGATCTGTTCGATTACAAAACCGGTCTCAGCTTAGGGCAGCCGCCCTTTAGCCTCATATTTGACCAGACCGCCCACCAGGCGGCAGGGCACCACGAGGCTTAGTTACTGATTGTTATGGCCTGAAGGAGATGAAGCATGTATAAACTTGTTCCCTCGGTCTGCTCCTATTGCGGCACTGGCTGCGGTGTGCTGTTCAAGGTGCTGGACGGGAAACTCATGGGCACTTTGCCTCTGAAAACCCACCCGGTCAATGAAGGCAAACTATGTATCAAGGGGTGGAATCTGCATGAATTCGTCAATAGCCCCCTGCGTCTCAAAGCCCCTCTGGTCAGGCTCAATGGCCGCTTTACCAAGGTCACCTGGGACCGGGCCATCCAGTATACAGCCCAAAAATTCCAGGAAGTCATAGACAAATATGGCCCTGACAGTGTGGGAGTTTTGGCTTCAGCTAAGATAACCAATGAAGATAATTACCTGATCCAGAAATTCGCCCGCGCCGTGATTGGCACCAACAATGTCGACCACTGCGCCCGTCTCTGACATTCCTCCACGGTGGTAGGTCTTACCGCCGCTTTCGGTAGTGGAGCAATGACTAACTCCATCGCTGAATTCGAGGATTCCGGCTGTATTTTTATCATTGGCTCCAATACTACGGCCTGTCACCCACTCATTGCTCGCCGTATTTTCCGGGCCAAGGCAAAGGGCGCCAAACTTATTATCGCGGACCCCAGGAACATTCAGCTGGGACGGTTTGCCGATCTGGCGGTTAACCATCGGTTGGGAAGCGATGTGGCTCTTCTGAACGGCATGATGCACCTTATGGTGAAAAATGGCTGGCAGGCCCAGGATTATATTGACGACCGCACCGAGGGGTTTGAGGACTTAAAAGCTTCCCTTAAGAAGTATACGCCGAAAAAAGTTCAGGAAATAACCGGGGTCAGCCCGGCCGACCTGGAGAAGATGAGCGAATTGTACGCCACCAACTCCCCCGCCGCCATTCTGTACACCATGGGGATCACCCAACATACCACCGGCGTCGATAATGTCAAAGCCGTCTGCAACCTGGCCATGCTGGGCGGCAATGTCGGGGTGGCCGGGGGCGGCGTCAACCCCCTGCGGGGTCAAAATAATGTCCAGGGCGCCTGTGATATGGGAGGGTTGCCCCACGTTTTTCCTGGCTACCAGTTGGTAAGCAATCCGGACCTGAACGCCAAATTTTCCCAGGCCTGGGGGAAGCAACAGCTTCCCGACCGGCCCGGCTTGACCATCCTGGAAATGGTTAACGCGGTTTTAGACGGCAGACTGAAAGCCTTATTTGTTATCGGGGAGAATCCCAAACTCAGTGACCCAGACTGGCAGCATCTGCATCACGCCCTGAAAGAGCTGGAATTCCTAGTGGTGCAGGACCTTTTCCTTTCTGAAACAGCCCAGGTGGCGGATGTCGTCCTGGCGGCCGCTTCCACGGCTGAAAAGGATGGCACCTTTTCCAATACGGAACGGCGTTGTATGAGGGTTTTCAAAGCCATTGAACCCATCGGCGACACCTTGCCCGACTGGGAAATCCTCTGCCGCCTGAGCACCGCCATGGGCTACCCTCTGAGCTATAATCACCCGGAAGAGATTTTTCAGGAAATTGCCGCTTTGACGCCGAGCTACGCCGGCATGACCTACAAGCGGTTAGGTATTGACGGACTGCAGTGGCCTTGCACTACCGCTGATCACCCTGGAACCCCTTACCTCCATAAGGACAAATTCACCCGAGGCAAAGGGCAGTTCCACGCCATTGACTACAAGGATCCGGCCGAAATGCCGGATGAAGCTTATCCGTATTTCTTGACCACCGGCCGGATGTTTGCCCATTACCATACCGGCACCATGACCCGAATCTCTCCAGCCCTGGATCGGGAACAACGGACCGGCTACGTGGAAATCAACCCGGTGGATGCTGATAAAATGGAAGTGCACAATGGAGATGTGCTGATCATTACTTCCCCCCGGGGAAAGGTCGAAGCCCCGGCAAAAATCACCCCGGCGGTAGAACCAGGCAACCTCTTTTTGCCCATTCACTTCGGCGAAAATCCTACGAACGTACTTACTAACGCCGAAGCCTTCGATCCCCTGGCCAAGATTCCGGAATTTAAAGTCGGGAAGGCAAGATTGGAAAAGTTAATGGAATAGAGAACATATCTAAGAAAAATAAGAAAATTTATGAAGAAATAACTGTTGTCTATATCCTGTCAAAAGAATTTCCGCAGGAGCACGGGGCCCCGTGCCCCTGCGGACTTTTTCAATAGTCTCAGGTTATTAAAGCTACGGCAATTGCCTTTATGGGAATCGCAATTCCATGATATAGAAAGCTTCATCCTCGTAGTCACAGTCTACATTGACCACTTTTAAAGTACCTGAAAGCCTAACTTTTCATAAAGTCGCTTGACATCAGACTTGGAAGTTTCCACATCCAATTCCACGGAGGTGACTTGTTTTTCTTTAAGGATGGCCAGCGCCTTGGCCATTAATTGGGAGGCTATACCCTTGCCCTGAGCCTCCGGATGCACCGCCACCCTCATGATTGTCCCTTTTTGGGCAGTTTCGCAGGTGCAGGCGATAATAAACCCTAAAATCCTCTCTTCTTCATAAACGAAAAAGGTATCTTGAAAAGCAGGGCAAAAATAACCCTCTTGCCATTGTTTCTCAAAACAGAGGCGTTCGATTTCGAGAATCTGGGGAAGATCCCCGGGTACAGCCGGTCTGATGTTGCCAACAACACCTGCTTGGTTATCCATAACGCCTCCGTTATTAAATTAGTTTAATATATATTTTAAGCGATTATTGAAGGATTTAAAACCTGATATTTTGTTGGAGGCGGATAACTTTGACAGCCTAGAGGGCGGGAATGCGAGATGCATCCCGCCTTTAGGTCTGTAACCCTATTGATGATATTCCTGTGATCTCCTTTTTTCCGAGGAGCGGGTTCTGGTGAGGGGTGCCTAGCACATCAAATTCTTAGCCCGGAATAGCAATGATTATGATCTCAGTCGATGGCGGTTAGCCAGCGCTCTCACTGGCAGCTTTGGGAGTAGCGGCTACCAGACCTTTGACCACTTCGGCAAATTCCCGCAGGAAAGGGCTATCCTCAGGCTGGAGGCGACTTAATTGGCCCAGATCGGCACTTTCCACAATGTGGGGGTCAAAGGGTAATGACCCTAAATACGGCACGTTGACCTGCGAAGCCAGGCGTTGGCCACCGCCGGTGGAAAACAGCGGGATGTCTTTGCCGCAATCCGGGCAGACCAGCCGGCCCATATTTTCCAACAACCCTAAAATCTTGAGGTTGGTTTTCCGGCAAAAATCGATGGATTTTCGCACATCGGCCAGGGATATCTCTTGGGGGGTGGTAACGATTATAGCCTCAGCCTCGGGTATGGTTTGGACAACTGACAGTGGTTCGTCACCCGTGCCCGGCGGCGAGTCGATGACCAGATAATCTAACTTGCCCCAGTCAATATCAGAGACAAATTGGCGAATGGCCTGATGCTTTAAAGGGCCGCGCCAGATGACGGCGCTTTCCCGGTCCGGCATAAAAGCCTCAATGGAGACCACCTTTAAATTCTCCACACCTTCCGGAACATAAAAAAGCTGTTGAACGCTGGCCTCGAGCGGTTTGTTCAGACCTAACATCCGCAGCACATTGGGACCATGCAGGTCAACATCCATCAGACCCACCTGGTAGCCTTGGCGGGCTAAGGTTAAGGCCAGACTAACAGCCACACTGCTTTTTCCTACGCCCCCTTTCCCGCTCATGACCAGAAGTTTATGCCCGATTTGGTTCAGAGCGGCTCGCACCAGGGCGGCCTCAAAGTGCTCCTCGCCTCCTTGGTGTTCGTGCTGGTGGTCACATGTGGCAGCATTTGAGCTGCAGCCCGAACATGAATTTTTTTCTGAGTTGTTACTAGAAGTTGACATACGATATTTCACCTCATGGGGATAAAATTAGGTTATCTTTGTGCCATACCTGATTAGTCCAATAGCCGCTTCGATTTGGTCGGTAGCCTTCGGATTATTTACTCGGGATAATAATCTTCCAAACGGTATCTCGAAGAACTCCTGTGACTGCGCCGAGCAAAGACAGGGGGAAGATATTTTTGCGAAGTGATGCCGATTAGGCGATGCGGTTTGTGAACCCTTTTTAATCAGATTTGAAAACTTTATCTCACTTGCCTTTAAAATGAACCTTAGTTCAAATATATGGTAAATTTAAAAGATGTTTTTGTCAACTCAAAAAAAAGAATCAAAAAAATCCTTAATTTGATGATTTAACTAAAAATAATATTCATTAGGATATTCCTTGGATCAATAATAAAGGCGGCGCCGGCAGGTACCTGAGGCGCTTCAACAGGGTAATTCGCAGGCGTCATCATGTTACAACTCTTCCCAATGAATGCATTCCGTGGGGCAGTTGTCCATGGCTTCCTGGATTTTATCGGGATCGGCCCCACCCTGGTTGATCACGATGGCGTAGCCCTCTTTCTCATCCAATTTGAATACTTCCGGGCAGATTTCCTCACAGGAACCACAGGCGATGCACTCGGAGTAGACAATGTAAGGAACCCTCACTTTGCTCATAGATTGCTCCTTGGGTAAACATGTTCTTAACAGAAGAGGATCGGACGCTAAGGTGTCTGATCTAACCTCCAGTAGAAGGTTAAATGAGAACAGTCTCTTGATCTAATTAGAACACTAAACTAAAGGAACTTAGTTGTCAATTAGTGTCCGGATGGCGGCGGAAAATATGGTTGCCCAAATGCCCCATTTTACCCTATGTTTAAAAAGGAAAAAATGCTATATTCAGGTCAAAGACAATAGAGATCCAGTTGAATTTGGCAACTAAATCACTAAGCTGAGGACGGGGGATTTTCTGGGGCGGAATATGGGTTCCTTTTAGGTAGGCCGGTAATTGAGCATTGCCTTGGCTCTTGGAGAAAATTATTATGAGTCCCAGCAAGCAGTTCTACAATCTTGCCTTAGTTGGCGCGGGCCGGCAAGGTTTGGCCATCCTGGAGGCCTTGATTCCCCCCCGGAGAGCTGATCAACCTTTGCGGCTGGTGGGGGTGGCCGATCTCAACCCGGAAGCCCCTGGCATTGTCTACGCCCGCCGTCATAATCTCCCGGTTTTTCAGAGCCCCCTCGATTTACTAGCAATTGCCGGAGTTAGATATAATAGTCAACTCCACCGGACTGCCTGAGGTTTCCACCGAACTCCAGTCGCAGTGTCCGTCAGGGATCTCGGTCCTTAACTGTGATCGAGCGCAACCCTTGGAGGATTTCTGGGATACCATCTCCCAGAGCCTGCGCTTTACGGAGGATTTTCCTCACTTAAAAATCGGCATTATTGGGGGTGGCAGAGGCTGCCAGAAAGTCTTGGAACAAACCGCCAAAGGTTTAGGGAGCCGACCCAGGATTGTCATTATCGGGGTGGTCGATCCGGATCCCCGGGCTCTGGGAGTGCTTACCGCCAAAGAGATGGGTATTCCAACCTTTCGGAAGTGCATTCCTCTTTTAAAGCAGAATCCGGACTTGATTCTTGAACTTACCGGCGATCCCCAGGTGCGGGAAACACTTAAACAACAAAAACCGGCCCACACTCAGATAATCGACCATATCCAGTCCCGGCTGTTTTGGGAATTGTTCAAAAAAGAAGAAGACCGGCTGCGCCTCAGGGTAGAGAGCGAAATCAAATTAGCCGATCAACGCAGCCGTTTTCAGAAAATATTCGATCACCTGCCGGATCCGGTACTGGTGTTGAATCAGGACTATACCGTCGAAGAAGTGAACCAGACTTTTCTTAATCGCTTCCAGAAGAAGGTTGAGGAGGTGATAGGCCAGCACTGTTACCAAATCTTTCACCAACTTGATGGGCCTTGTGATCTTCATGGTATGGTTTGTCCTCTGCCGCAAGTCCTCCAAGAAAACCAGACTACCCACGTTTTACAACGCTTTCCAGGTGCTGATGGCTGTTCTTATTCCAGCGAAATTACGATGTCGCCTCTATGCCCTCCGGAAGGCAGGCGGAAAAGGGTAATTGAAGTTATCAAAGATGTCACTGCCCGGCAACAATTGGAGGATGCCCTACAAAAATCGGAGGAACAAACCCGCCAGCTTTTCAAGCAAGCGACCAAGGGAAAAAACTTTCTCGAGACCATTGTCAATGGCATTGAAGATCATATGATGGTGATTGACCTAGATTACCGCATCATTGAAGTCAACCGGGCTTTACTGGAAATGGTCGGCTTGCGGCGGGAAGACGTGGTGGGCAAGCACTGTTATGAGGTGTCCCATCACATGACGGAACCGTGCTCCAGTCCGGACCATCCCTGTCCTTTGAAAGATGCCGTGATCACTGGCAAGGCGGCTTCCACCACCCACGTCCATTTTGCTAAGGATGGCCGGGAGCACTACATCCATGTGGTCTGCCACCCTTTATTTGATGAGGAGGGTAAGGTCAACCGGGTTATTGACTTATCCCGGGACATTACCAAGGAAATCACTGCCCGGACCCGGATGCTGCACGATGACAAGATGACGTCCTTGGGGAAATTATCCGCCAGCGTAGTCCATGAAATCAACAACCCGCTGACCGGCATACTGAATTTTATCAAGTTGATGCAGCGCATGTTAGCTAAGGGATCCCCAAGTGAAGCAGACCTGGCTAACATGCAAAACTATCTCGAGATGGTCTATGGTGAAACCTCCCGGGTCAGCAAAACGGTGTCCAATCTCTTGGCCTTTTCTCGCAAGACCAAGCCGGAATTTATGCCGGTGAACCTCAACGCCCTGATTGAGGAGACCGTATCACTGACCGAATATCAGATGCGGCTGCAAGGGATCATCTATAAAGCGTCAACTGGCTCCAAATCTGCTGCCCGTCAGTGCCGATCCAGGGCAGCTGAAACAGGCCTTGTTGAACCTTATCTTGAACGCCCAGGACGCTATGGCGCAGGGGGGAACTCTTGACCCTGGAGACCAAGAACTACCATACCCGGGAGGTGAAGGTAAAAGTCTCCGATACCGGGGTGGGAATACCCAAAGAGAGTTTTTCGCAAATTTTCGAACCGTTTTATACCACCAAAAAGGCCGGCGGCGTCGGGTTGGGACTTTCCGTGGTGTACGGTATTATCCGAGATCATAAGGGCTTTATCAAGGTGGACAGCGTCGTGGGGCAGGGGACCACTTTTGCTATCCGTTTGCCTGCCTATAAACCGGGGGAAGAGAGTGCTGGCTCATAAGAAGATAAAAATTCTGGTGGTGGACGACGAACTGAGCATACGCGAATCCCTGAGTGGCTGGTTGCAACAGGACGGCTTTGAGGTGGAAAATGCGGCCGATGGCATTGTCGCTCTGGCCATGATCCAGGAAACCCATTATGACATTATGCTCATAGACGTCAAAATGCCTGAGATGGACGGGCTCACCCTGCTCAAACAACTGAAGGAAATCGAACCGGAGACTCGCCGTAGTGATGATGACGGCCCATGGCGCCATCCAAGACGCCGTCGATGCCATGCGCCTGGGCGCCTATGACTACCTGCTAAAGCCTTTCGACCTGGAGGAATTAAGCCTTACCATCGACAAGCTGGTGCGGTTACAGACTTTGTCGATGGAGAACCTGATTTTAAAGGACCGGATGGCGACCATGACCCGTTTTGAGAACCTGGTGGGCCAGTCGCCGCCGATGCTGCGGTTGTTCGAGGCCATCGTTGATGTCGCCCAGAGTGACGCCACCGTATTGATCACCGGGGAGACGGGCACCGGCAAGGAACTGGTGGCCCGGGCCATCCACGCCCAGAGTCCGCGCTGTTACGGTCCTTTTATTGCCATTAATTGCGGCGCCTTCACCGAACATCTTCTGGAAAGCGAACTCTTCGGCCATGAAAAGGGAGCCTTCACCGACGCCAAATTCACCAAGAAAGGCCGCCTGGAAATGGCCGATGCCGGGACCCTCTTCCTCGATGAAGTCGGCGACATCTCCATGAAGATGCAAATCGATCTGCTCAGAGTGCTGGAAACCCATGAGTTTACCCGGGTAGGGGGAACGGCTACCCTGCAAGAGCGACTTTCGGGTCATCGCCGCCACTCACCGGGATCTGCAGGAAGCCATTGTGCAAAAGACCTTCCGGCAGGATTTGTTCTACCGTTTGAATGTGGTTAACCTCCAGGTGCCGCCCTTGCGGGAGCGCCAGGAAGATATCTCACCTTTTGGCCCATCACTTCCTGAGACGTTTTGCCACCGAGACCAACAAGAAGATCGACTCCATCCATCCGGCCGCGCTTGAGGCCATGCGTAGCCTATGCCTGGCCGGGAAACGTCCGGGAACTGGAAAACGCCATAGAACGGGCCGTGGTAGTGGAAAAAGGCCGACAGATAAAACTTGCCGACCTGCCTTTTGTTTCTCCAAGAGCAGAAGAGGCAGAAATTGGGAACTTATCCCTGGAGGAAATAGAGCGTCAACACATCGCCCGGATACTGGCTGCCGAAGGCGGTAATATCTCCAATTCCGCCAGAGTCCTGGGCATTAATCGCACCACGCTCTATCATAAGATCAAAAAATATGGACTTTCATCTTGAAAACGCGTCCCTCAACCTGGCTTTCTGGCTATCATCCCATAAGGGTTTATGTCACACCGGGCGTTTTTAGGTTTGGTGGCCTTAGGGCCGGTGGATCCGGAGATTGTGCGGCGTTTACGCACGGCGGTGGCCAAAATTTTGGCCCTGCCGGTGCGGGTGCTGCGGCCCCGACCCTTGCCCGAGCAGACCTTCCATATCGTCCGGGGTCAGTACCATTCCACCCAAATTCTGGAATATTTGTTGTCCGAACATGATTCGGGGGCTTTTCGAATTTTAGGGGTTACCTCGGTGGACCTCTACATACCAATATTAACCTTTGTTTTTGGAGAAGCCCAATTAAACGGGAAGGCTGCTGTCATTTCGCTGTTTCGGCCTCGGGGTGACGCAGACGGCACGAATCCCTCCTCTGGCAGTCGTCCTCAAACGTCTCATCAAGCTGAGCATTCACGAATTGGGCCATACCTTTGGATTGGGACACTGCCGGGAAGAGGGTTGTCTGATGGGTTTTGCCGCCAACTTGGAAAAATTGGACCAGAAGAACCTGGCTTTGTGCAACTATTGCCAAGTTCTTCTGGCCGATTTTTTCCAGGAACATCATATCTCTCCCCGACTCAAGCGGTATGAAGGAACTCCGTCACCAAACGTTGCCATCCCAATTGCGGGAAGTGGCCGTAAACGTCGTCGATAATGGCCCCACCGGAGGGGAGGGTGACACCTGCCGAGGACTCCAACATCCCCAGAAGCTTATGGGACTCATTTTCTATCCAGGCGACGTTGCGCTGGCCAAAAAGCATGTTTTCCAAATCTGGCTTGAGATTAGTGGGAGAGACCACAAAAAGCCAACCTTCACCGTAAGGATCATCATGAACCAGGCCAGGTCTCTGCCTGACTTTGGGATTAACCGCCTCCACAATACCATCAACCGGCGCCAGCACGGCGGCTTTATTGCCTTGCCGGGCCAGGGCCAGAGCGCTGCGGTGTCGTGGTGAAATTCCTGACCCAGATCCGGCAACTTCATTTCATCGGGCGGACCTAAGACTTTCTGGGAAAAGTCGTCCAAACCGATACGCACCCGGCCGCCATTTTCTAACCGCGGCCCAGGTATGCCCCCGGTGCAGATAGCTGGTGGTTGGCACCTGAAAGCCAAAAACCTCCTCTGTTTTCGGTCGTTCCGGAGTCAGGAAAAATTCCATCTGATCTTCCAGAAGCTGGTCGAAAGAGCACTTGTGACAGAGATAATTGTTGCCGCAAAAGTAGGCCGGGACCCTGCCGGTGATCATGTGCCGGCATTGCTGCGCCAATCCGGAGCGCTGCCGCATCTTATCCTGCCAGGGGATAACTTTGCCTTTCTTCCCCGTGGGGGTTTCACCGGCCCGTTTCAGGGCAAGATTGCGTTTGGCGGTTTCGGTCATAGCTCGATCAAATTCACAGTTGGTGCAATCAAAGTTATTGTTACATATCTTGAAGTCGATGACCCCGGCTTCCATCCAAATACAGTGCTTTTTGGAGATTGTCTCAGTCATGATCGTGTCTTCTCCATCTTATGCTACCAACCAGAAGGATTCTATCTGGAAAGATACGAAGCCTCCTGTTCGGGCTGCTGTATTTAATATCGTTTTCTTCCAGGTCCTGGTCAGGTCTTGTAAGAGAAATTCCTGAACCAGACGCCGCCAGCCCAACTTGGGAAAATGGCCGTAAACATCATCGACAATGGCACCGCCGTCCGGCAGGGTGACGCCCGATCTCCGTATCCATGAGACTCAATAAACGATGCGATTCTTGATCAATCCAGGTGGCCGTTGGTCTCCGCCATAATGCAGATTAGTGAGATTGTATTTCAGATTAATGGGTTTGACCAAGAATAACCAACCATCGGCATAAGGGTCGTCATGAATCAGTCGAGGCTGCTGGCGCACCTTCGGATTGATTTCTTCAATAAGTCCATCCACCGGCGCCAGGAATTTGGCTTTGTGCCCTTCTCTGACCAGCGCCATGCAGACGTGATTCTGATAATAGACATTGCCGAGCTCGGGGAATTCGATATCGTCGGCAGGACCAAAGATCTTCTGGGAAAAGTCATCCATGCCCACCCGCACCTGGCCGTTCTCTTCAAGCTTGGCCCAGGCATGGCCCCGGTGGAGATAATAAGTATCGGTGGGAACATTGAATCCGAAGACATCCACGAACTGTCCGGTGGAGGTATACCCTCGGCTGATTTTCGGGAGATTATTTTCCTTTTTCATGGCCTGTGCCTCCTTTTGAATTCGGAAAATCTGGGGTTTACTTAATTACGATCAATTTTAGTTACATGTAAATGCAAATAGCATACCAATAACCTAACTATGATTAACTATATTAAAATATTGGTTTTTTCTAATTATAATGTTTTAATTTCCTGAAAATTGGTCGTAAAACAACCATAGTGATTTGTTGCATTAAACAACAATAAATTCCTTAAAAAATGTATCTTATTGGAATAATAACGATATTTATATGTTTAAAACTTAGACATATATCTCAGGATGTTGGCGAATGATACATAACCCTCTATAACTGTCCTAAGGTTGGTGTCGTCGAGGGTTCATGCCAGCCCTGAAAATTTCTTCCTTTAATTCCCTTCCGTGGTTTACAGAAGGGATTAGGAGTGCAGAAAATACCAATTTGGTTAAAGCCTCTATGATGCGACAAAATCAAGAAATGATTCTGACTGAGGGACTGTCCAAAGTGTATCAGCAGGTCACCGCCCTGGAGGGTCTTGACCTCCAGGTGGCGACCGGTGAAATGTTCGGTCTGCTGGGTCCGAATGGGGCAGGCAAGACCACCACCATCAAAATATTGACTACTCTGGCCAAACCGACCCAGGGACGGGCCCTGGATTCAAGGTTTTGATGTGGTCCGAGCCAGCCACTGGCAGTAAAGAAGCGCATTGCGGTCTGTCCCCAGGAAATTAATCTGGACAAAGAATTGACCGCCTATGAAAATTTGCTGATTTACGGCAAGCTTTACCGCACGCCGGAACTCAAGAAGCGTATCTGGAGCCTCCTGGAATTAGGGGAGCTAACCGATCGAGCCCACCATCTGGTCCGGACCTTTTCCGGTGGTCAGCAACGGCGTCTGTTGATTCTTCGGGCTTTGCTGTCCCGGCCCCAGGTGCTCTTTCTGGATGAACCGACGGTGGGTCTGGACCCCCAGATCCGGCGGCAGATCTGGGATATGATTCAACAACTGCACCGGGATGGCATCACCATCATGTTGACCACGCATTACATTGAAGAGGCCGAAAAGCTCTGTGGCCGGGTGGGGATTCTGAATAAAGGCAAAGCTCATTGCCGTGGGGAGCCCCCTTGATTTGGTGCATGGGGTAGGTGGGTATGTCGTGGAATCTCTGGACAATGGCCGACGCCACTATTCCTTGGTCCGGGAAAAAACCGAGGCATACGCTTTGGCTCAAGCCAATCATGAGGAAGTAGTAATCCGCCAGACCAATCTGGAAGATGTCTTTATTCAGCTGACGGGAGAAAGATTACAATAGAATGTGTTATTAACGGCAGATTACAGATAGTGCGAACTGGAGAACTCTCATGCGTGACTTTAATAGTTATGTAAGTCAAGTTCTGTAAATTGGTTTTGGCATATTGGCATATAGGTTGTAGTTGGTAATAAAAGGAAAGTTCTGCAAAAGGAATTGCAATAAAAAGAAGGTCATGGCATACAGGTATATCAAGCCAGATCACCCAAATCTAAACAGACGGAGGTTATAGCCATGACCCGAAAAAAGTGTACGAGCCGAAGGATCAATCTGTAAGAGATTTTTAGCGCCGACAAAGACAGCTTCAAAGAGTTGCAGCGGGAATTACTCCAGACAAAAAAGAGGGATTAGCGAAAATCGCTAACCCCTTGATATTCTTGGTGGGCCGTCGGGGGCTCGAACCCCAAACCTACTGATTAAGAGTCAGTTGCTCTACCAATTGAGCTAACGGCCCAGGTATAGTGTAACTTGCTGATAGCCCTTATACTTATCAGCAGGGTTTGGGCTTGTCAAGGGTAGGGGCGACAAAAGTTTGCCTCCCGGCATATTCTACTGTCACCCTTGGTGGTTATGTGATTTAATCTAAAAATCTGGATTTAGCCGATCGGGTCAAAATTGAGCGAACCACCAAAAACTGAAAACCGATAACTGGTTTTTTCCTTGTTTTCAAAGCTTGACAGGTGGTTCATTTTCCTTATAATAAATATTTTATGTTTAGCACGGCGACCCTGCCCCGTCGAGTCCATACAATCCTATGAAAAAGCAACCGATTCACACAGTTCCCCTCGAACAGATTACCTGGGAGGGGCTTGATATCCCAGTGTCGTTGGACGCAAATCTGGTTCACGTCTTGGCTCAAGGAACAGCCGGGATTGGATTTTTCCCTGGCCCAACCCATCACCGGCACTGTCCATCTGGAACGGCATGACGACAGCATCTTAGTGCGGGGCCAACTCCAGGGAGAATTGATCTATACCTGCAGCCGCTGTCTGGATGCCTTTAACGGGCCGCTGGAGGCAACCTTTGATCTGCTTTTGAAAGCCGGCCGGCCGCAGATCTCGGACCAGGACGTGGAACTGAGACGCCGGAGAACTGGATGAAGATTATTTCCTGGACGATGAATTAGACGTCAACGTTTTGCTGCGAGAGCAGATTCTCCTGGCCCTGCCCTTGAAACCGCTCTGCCGGGAGGAATGCCTGGGCTTGTGCCGTCAATGCGGCGCCAATCTAAACCGGGAACACTGTTCCTGTACGACCCCGGCTTTTCATTCGTCATTTGCCGCTTTAGAAAAATTAAAAAATGACTGATTCATTACTTAGATTATTTAGAGGAGTTTGAACCGTGCCTTTACCAAAACATCGTACCTCTACCTCCAAACGGAACATGCGGCGCTCGCACGACCACATCACCCTGCCGCAACTGGCCGTCTGCCCCCAATGCAATGAATACCGGCTGCCGCATCATGCCTGCCCGCATTGCGGTGTGTATAAAGGTCGGCTGGTTATCCCCAAATCCGAAGATTAAGGGGTAGGGCATGGACTATTTGCTGACCGAAGAGCAGCAACTTCTCCAGGAGTTGGCCCTGCAGGTTGCCGAAGAACGCATCAAACCGGTTCGGGCCGAGTTGGATGAGCACGAAATTTTTCCCGTCGAACTGATGCAGGACATGGCCCAGGCTGACCTTTTCGGGGTGATCATCCCGGAAGAGTACGGCGGCCTGGGGATGGGCTGCCTGGAAAGCTGCCTGGTGCTGGAGGCTATCGGCTCTGCCTGCGTCGGCGTGGGCATCACCTTTGCCGCCACCTTCCTGGGCGCCTACCCTTTTCTCCTGTATGGCTCGGAAGCCCAAAAGAAGCCGATATTTGCCAATCTTGGCCCGGGGAGAACAACTGGCCGCTTTTGCCCTGACGGAATCACAGGCCGGCAGTGACGCCGGGGCCATCCAAACCACAGCCACGCGTGATGGTGATTACTACATCCTTAACGGCACCAAACAATGGATCACCAATGCCGGGGAAGCCGGCATCTATACCATTATCGCCCTCACCGACCGCAGCAAGGGGCCTCGGGGGGCCAGCGCCTTTATTGTCCTAGTCGGATGATCCGGGGATCTCTTTCGGCAAAAAAGAACAAAAAATGGGCATCCGGGCCTCGGCCACCCGTGAGATTATCTCTCCAAAACTGCCGGATTCCGGCCGACCGTCTGATTGCCAAAGAAGGCCTGGGCTTTATTATCGCCCTCAAAACCCTGGACTATGCCCGTCCCGGCGTCGGTGCCCTGTCCGTGGGTCTGGCCCAAGGGGCTTTGGAAGAGGCGGTGCGTTTTGCCCGGGAGCGTCAGCAGTTCGGCCACCCCATCATCAACTTCCAGGCCATTCAACACATGTTGGCCGATATGGCCACCAATCTTGAAGCCGCCCGGGCTTTAATCTATGCCACTGCCCGGTTTATCGACCAGAAACCCAGAGATTTCTCCAAAGAAGCGGCCATGTCCAAACTCTTTCCCACCGATATGGCCATGAAGGTTACCACCGATGCGGTCCAAATTTTAGGCGGCCACGGTTATATGCGGGAATACCCGGTGGAAAAGATGATGCGGGATGCCAAAATTTTTCAGATCTTCGAGGGCACCAATCAAATTTTGCGCAACATCATCGGGCAGGCCCTCAAAAAGGAATTTATTAAAAAACGCTAAGGTATTATGCGTTGTTATCTTTTACTCAGGACTCAAAACATAGAACTAAAACTGAGTGATGGGTCAATCAGACAATACTATTAGCCCTGACTAGACCATGAAGATCATCGTCTGCCTCAAACAAGTTCCCGAAGCCCAGGATGTCCGGCTGGATCCGGTCACCCATAATCTCCAGCGGGAAGGGGTCAAAAGTATCATCAACCCCTTCGATCTCTACGCTCTCGAAGAAGGCTTGCGGGTCCGGGAACAGCAGGGCGGTGAAGTCATCGTCCTGACCATGGGGCCGCCCCAGGCTGAAACCGCTCTGCGGGAAGCCCTCACCTATGGCGCTGATCAGGCCGTCCTCCTCTCTGACCGGGCCTTTGCCGGAGCCGATACCTGGGCCACCGCTTTCACCCTGGCTGCCGCGGTCCGCCGTTTGGGTGGGGCGGACCTGATCTTTTGCGGTAAACAGGCCATCGATGGTGATACGGCCCAGGTGGGTCCCGAAATGGCTGCTTTCTTGGACATTCCCCATGTGGCCTGGGCGCGCCAATTGACGTTTAGCCGCCCTGATCTGTTGCAGGTGGAAAGGCTGTTGGACCACGGTTATGACCTAGTGGAAGTGCAACTGCCGGCTTTGATCACCGTGGTCAAGGAAATTAATGATCCCCGGCTGCCTTCTTTTAAAGCCAAGTTGCGGGCCAAATCCGCCACCATACCGGTCTATACCCTAACTGATCTGGGTCTCGACGAACACCAGGTGGGCTTTAAAGGTTCCTATACCCGGGTGGTAAAAGTTTTTCCGCCACCCGCCCGGGGGCAACGGGAAATCCTTGCAAGGTTCTCCCGAAGAAATGGCCACGGCCCTATGGTCCCGACTACAACTCCTGCAAGGCCGGTGAACTGCTGTTGGTTAGCAGCATTGAAGGAAAATTAAATATCTTACAGCGTTTGCCAAAAATTTTGTCATTTTGAAGGAGTGGGTCTCAGACCCACCCCGACGATAGCTCGTTTCAATCGAAAGGAACTTTTGGCAACAGTTACAAAAATTATTTTTTTTGTTGAAAGCTAAACGCCTACATTTATATGTCTGTTATCATTGAGTTAGATAAATGCACCGGCTGTGGGCAGTGCCTTGAAGTCTGCCTTTTGACGCCTTGGAGCTTGTGGGTGAAAAGGTCTCGGTCAAAGAAGGGTGCACCCTGTGCGGCGCCTGCATCGAGGTCTGTGAATTCGGCGCCCTTCGTCTGCCTGAAGACGAGACGCCCAGCCAACCTGTGCCTCGTCCTGCAGATGGCATCTGGATTTTCGCCGAACAGCGCCGCGGCCGTCTGGCCCCGGTGGCTTTAGAGCTGCTGGGAGAAGGCCGCCGTCTGGCCGAGGTCCTCCATCTTCCCGTCACCGCCGTCCTGTTCGGACACCAGGTCCAGGATCTGGCTGCCGAACTCATCGCCGGCGGCGCTGATAAAGTCTACCTGGTGGACCACCCGGCCCTGGCGGAATTCGTGGAAGAACCGTACGCTGCGGCCTTAACGGCCCTGGCCCGACTCCATCCACCGGAAATCATCCTGGCCGGCGCCACCTACCTGGGCCGAGCCTTTATCCCCCGGGTAGCCGCGGCCCTGGATACCGGCCTGACCGCCGACTGCACCGCCTTCGACATCGAGCCCCAGAACAACCTGTTGTTGCAAACCCGGCCGGCCTTTGGCGGCAATATCATGGCCACCATTCTGACGCACCGGTCGTATCCCCAAATGGCCACCGTGCGACCCCGGGTTATGAAGAGTGCTTTCACCCCAAAATGATCGTCAGGGAGAGATTGTTCCCGATTCATTCTGGCCGAACTGGACCAGCCGTTTCGTTCCCGTTTCCTGGAAACGGTCTCGGAAATCACCGAAACCATACCCTTGAGTGAAGCCGAAGTCATCGTCGCCGGCGGGCGGGGTCTGCAGGACGGGAAAAATTTTCGCCTTCTGGAAGAATTAGCCGACCTGCTGGGCGGCACCGTGGGCGCCACCCGGGCCGCCGTGGATGCCGGCTGGATCTCCTATCAACATCAGATCGGCCAAACCGGAAAAACCGTGGCCCCGAAAATCTATTTTGCCTGCGGTATCTCCGGCGCGGCCCAACATTTGGTGGGTATGCAGTCCTCAGACTTTATTGTGGCCATCAACAATGACCCCCAAGCCCCCATTTTCCAGATTGCCGACCTTGGTCTGGTGGGCAACGTTTTCGAGATCATTCCGGCTCTGATTGCAGCAGATCAAGGCCAACCGTTAAGGAGCAGTTGTGGGTGAGATAAATCGTGTGGCACTGGTTACCGGCGCGTCCCGGGGCATTGGCCGGGCCTGCGTTGTGGCTTTGGCTGGGCCCCACACCAGGCTGTACGTCAACGATGTGGCCAACCTGGAGTTAGCGGCCGAAACCTGCGATCTGGCCAAAGCCAAAGGAGCTCAGGCCGAGGTTTTATCGTTCAACGTCGCCGGCGTCTGACGAGGTAAGCGCCGCCATTGACACCATTGTCAAAACCAGCGGCCGTCTGGATATCCTGGTCAACAATGCCGGCATCGCCAAAGATAACCTCATCGCCCGGCTGAAAGAAGAGGATTGGGACCGGGTGCTCGACGTTAATCTGAAGGGCGCCTTCAACTGTATGAAGGCCGCCTGCCGCCCGATGATGAAGCAGCGCTATGGCCGTATCATCAACATTTCTTCCGTGGTCGCCTACATGGGCAATCCCGGCCAGGCGAACTACGCCGCTTCCAAGGCCGGACTGGTGGGCCTGACCAAGGCGGTGGCCCGGGAGTTGGCCTCCCGCCAGGTAACCGTCAATGCCGTGGCGCCCGGCTTTATTGCCACGGACATGACCGCAGACCTGTCCGAAAAGGTTCAGGCCGAAATGCTGGCCCAAATTCCCCTCAACCGCTTCGGTGCTGCCGAGGATGTGGCTGCCGTGGTGGCGTTTTTGGCCTCCGAAGCTGCCGGTTATATTACCGGAGAAGTCATCCACATTAACGGCGGCCTCATTATGGCCTGAGTCAGGCCTGGCTGAGTTCGAATTACCCCGGTTACCAGAAGTTTTTGATTTTTCCCCCTTGGGGAGGATCAGGGTGAGGGGTGAATAAAAAATTCATCTTTTTACTTGCAATTATCTTAAATTCTCGACATTATTTTTACGCTACTTTTTAATCAGGATTACGGAGGAGGAAATTTCACATGGCAACTACTGAAGAAAAAGTAATAGATATCATTGCCGACCGCTTGGG
This sequence comes from uncultured delta proteobacterium, assembly GCA_963780995.1. Taxonomy (GTDB): domain Bacteria; phylum Desulfobacterota; class Desulfobaccia; order Desulfobaccales; family Desulfobaccaceae; genus Desulfobacca. The sequence continues at coordinate 97,987 of CAWAEI010000024.1, read as the reverse complement.
CGTCGATAAATCCGAAGTCGTCCCTGAAGCCGCTTTTATCGATGATTTGGGAGCAGATTCCCTGGATCTGGTCGAATTAATCATGGCAATGGAAGAAGAATTCGACATCGAAATCGCTGATGAAGAGGCAGAAAAACTCAGAACCGTCCAGGATGTTTTGAATTACATCAAAGCCCATTCTGCCTGAGCGGGTATTTCCCACTGTTCCAGCATAGAGCATGTGCCAAAAGTGAATTATATTTATTATCCCACGCCCGCTTTGCGAACAGACGAGTAAGGGTGAGGGTAATTCAAACATTGCCTTTGGCAGGACTACAGTTAGGGCTCCACGGGAAAGCGAAACGCCTCACCGCCTTGTCTGAAAAGGATATTAAAATAGCACAGAATTCTCGGTCTAGACACCATTTCATGCTCTATTGGGATTTTCAAACATAGATTTTCTAGTAGCCTATAGTCTTTTAATGTCCAAAGAGAGGCTTTTTCATGAGTGTACGGGTCGTTGTCACCGGCCTGGGAATGATTACCCCTTTGGGAATAGGGGTTGAACCTACCTGGAGCGGTTTAATCGCCGGCAAATCCGGTATCGGACCAATTACCAGTTTCGATACCACCGGCTTTGAAACCACCATTGCCGGGGAAATTAAAGATTTTCATCCCGAAAATTACATGTCCCCGAAGTTGATCAAACGCATGGACCGCTTCGTCCAGATTGCCGTGGCCACGGCTGTTCTGGCCATGCAGGATGCGGGTCTGGAAATCACTCCCGGATCTGCAGCCTCTCGTCGGCTCCATTGTCGGCTGCGGTCTGGGAGGACTGGCCACCATTGAGAAATACCACAAGATCCTGTTGGAAAAAGGGCCCAAAAGAATCAGCCCCTTTTTCATCCCCATGCTCATACCCAATATGGCGCCGGGCATGGTGGCCATGCACTTCGGCGCCCAGGGGCCGAACACGGCCACTGTCACTGCCTGCGCCTCCGGGGCCCATGCCATGGGCGACGCCTTTAAAACCATCCAGAGGGGCGCAGCCAAAGCCATGATCACCGGTGGGGTGGAATCGGTCATTACGCCCCTGGGTGTCGGCGGCTTCAACTCCCTGAAGGCCCTCTCCACCCGCAATGATGAGCCCGAAAAAGCCAGTCGCCCCTTTGAGCTGCACCGGGACGGCTTTGTCATGGCCGAAGGCAGCGGCATTTTTATCATGGAGGAACTTGAGTTCGCCCGGGCCCGGGGGGCCAGGATTTACGCCGAAGTCGCCGGGTATGGTCTCTCCGGTGATGCCTATCACATGACCGCCCCGTCCCCTGATGGCACCGGAGCCATTTTGTGTATGCAACAGGCGTTAGCCGATGCCGGTCTTACGCCCCGATGACGTGGATCATATCAATGCCCATGGTACGTCTACACCATTGAATGACGCGGCCGAAACTATGGCCATCAAGAAAGTCTTCGGTGACCGGGCCTATAAAATTCCCGTCAGCGCCACCAAGTCCATGACCGGCCACCTCCTGGGAGGCGCCGGCGCCGTGGAGGCGGTTATCTCCATACTCAGCCTGGTCCATGGCATTGCGCCGCCTACCATCAACTACGAAACCCCTGATCCCGATTGTGATCTGGATTATGTGCCCAACCAGGCTCGCCAGGTGCCCATCGATGTTGTTATGTCCAACTCCTTCGGCTTCGGCGGCACCAACGCCGTCCTGATCTTTAAAAAGTTCGCCGGGTAACCTATGGAAACCATCTTTCTTGGTTGTGACCACGCCGGTTTTGCCTTAAAACAAGATATCGTCAAGCTTGTGCAAAGCCTGTCTCTGCCCTGCCAGGATCTGGGGTGTGACTGTGAAGAAATCTCCGTCCACTATCCTCTGTATGCCCAAAAAGTCGTCCAGGCCATCCTGGCTGCATCCGGGTAGTCGCGGCATCCTGATCTGCGGCACCGGCTTGGGTATGTCCATCGCGGCCAATCGTTTTCCAGGTATTCGCGCCGCCCTCTGTCAGGAACTGTATACTGCCAGGATGAGCCGCCTGCACAATGACGCCAATCTTCTGGTCATGGGCGGCCGCATCGTTGGTCCCGGTTTGGCCCAGGAAATTGTCAACGTCTGGCTCACCACTCCCTTTGAGGGTGGACGCCATCAACAGCGCCTCAATTTAATTGAAACATTGTCGAATCATACTCGAGAACATCCTTAAGGTGAATTTTCATGAGTTCCTTGGCTCAGATCGACCCCGAGATCTATGCTGCCATTCAACAAGAAGAACAGCGTCAACTCAGTAAGTTAGAGCTTATTGCCTCGGAAAATTTTGTCAGCCCCGCGGTGTTGGAAGCCCAGGGGTCCGTCCTGACCCACAAATATGCCGAAGGCTATCCCGGGCGCCGTTATTATGGCGGTTGTGAATATGTGGATATCGCCGAAACCTTGGCCATGGAGCGGGTGAAGCAGTTATTTGGTGCCGACTATGCCAATGTCCAGCCCCATTCCGGTTCCCAGGCCAATATGGCCATATATTTTGCCTTCCTGCAGCCGGGAGACACTATCCTGGGCATGGATCTGGCTCATGGCGGCCACCTGTCGCATGGCGCCTCGGTCAATTTTTCCGGCCAGCTCTATAAGCCTTTATCGTATGGGGTCAAGAAAGACTACCGGGGAAATAGATTTTGACGGAATTGAAGCCCTGTTAAAAGAACACCGGCCTAAAATGCTGGTGGCCGGAGCCAGCGCTTATCCTCGTATCCTGGACTTTGAACGTTTCGCCGCTCTGGCCAAACAATATGGTGCCTATTTGATGGTGGACATCGCCCACATCGCCGGCCTGGTGGCTGCCGGACTGCATCCCTCGCCGATAACCACCGCCGATTTCGTCACCTCCACCACCCATAAAACCCTGCGCGGCCCTCGTGGCGGCTTGATTCTGGCCCGCCATCAGGAAAGTGAGATCAAGGGCAAAAAACAATCCCATGCCGACCGTTTGGACTATTATCTCTTCCCCGGCATTCAGGGCGGCCCCTTGATGCACACCATCGCCGCCAAGGCCGTGGCTTTTCAGGAAGCTTTGCGGCCGGCCTTTAATCGTTATCAACAACAGGTTCTCCTCAACGCTCGCACCCTGGCCACAGAATTTCTCCGCCAGGGCTACCAGTTGGTCACCGGCGGCACCGACAACCATCTCCTCCTCATGGACCTCACCAACACCGGCATCACTGGTCAAGACGCAGAAATAGCCCTGGATAAAGCCGGCATCACCGTGAACAAAAACCGCGTTCCCTTTGATCAGAGATCCCCCAAAGTCACCAGCGGCATTCGGATCGGCTCCCCCGCCCTGACTACCCGGGGCATGAAGGAAGCCCGAAATGCGTCAGGTTGCCGACTTCATCCATCAGGTCCTCTCGGCACACACCGACCTGGACCGCCTCCAGCGGCTCAAAGGGCAGGTGAAAGAATTCTGCCGTAGCTACCCGCTTTTCTCGCCTGAATGGTACTGTGATTAGCGGGGAGGAGGGAGGCTGTCGTGCGCTGTCCCTACTGCCGCAGCATTAAAACTCGCGTCGCCGACTCCCGGCTGAGCCGGGAGGCCAACGCCATCCGCCGCCGCCGGGAGTGCCTGGATTGTAAGCGCCGCTTTACCACCTATGAAAAGGTGGAAGATATTACTCCCCTGGTGATTAAAAAAGACGGTCGCCGGGAGGCCTTCAACCGCAGCAAGATCTACGAAGGTATCAAAAAAGCTTGCGAAAAACGGCCGGTTAGCATTGATGATATCGAACAATTTCTGGACCTCCTGGAACGGGAACTGCAGGAATCGGGGCGTAAGGAAGTCCCCTCCACCCTCATCGGCGAAAAAATCATGGCCCAACTGCACCAGTGGGACGACGTCGCCTATGTCCGCTTCGCCTCCGTGTATCGCCACTTCAGCGATATTACCGAGTTTATGGAAGAAATCAGTAAACTGGCGGCATCCAAGGATAACAAGAAGGCGGCGAAACCAGAATAGATTTATTAAATAAATTAATATGTTATAAATTTAATATTTTGCCTCAAAAATCTAATTGCCAACAGTTTTTCCCTTGATTGTCCCCTCTCCCTGGCGGAGAGTTTTTATAGTCTATGACGTAGTCCTCAATCCCCGGTCCCCATTCTCAAACTGGAGGCACATTCTGATCAACCATTCTTCCCCACCCTTTTCTGCTGAAGACCGCCGTTTCATGGCTCTGGCCCTGAAACTGGCCGCCAAGGGAACTGGCTACACTTCACCCAATCCCCTGGTAGGGGCCGTGGTGGTGAAAGATGGTTACATTGTGGGGCAGGGCTACCACCGCCGCTACGGACAGGCCGCATGCCGAAGTTGAGGCCTTGCGCCAGGCCGGGCCCCAGGCCCATGGCGCCACGCTCTATGTCACCCTGGAACCATGTAACCATCACGGCAAAACTCCACCCTGCACCGTCGCGGTGTTGAGCTGCCGGTATCTGCCGGGTGGTCATCGCCAACTCCGACCCCAACCCCAGGGTCACCGGTGGGGGCGCCGCCTTTCTGCGGGAAAAAGGACTGATCGTTGACAGCGGCTTGCTGGCTGAAGCCGGCTGTAAGCTCAACGAAACTTTTTTCAAGGCCATAACCACGGGCCGGCCCTTTGTCATCGCCAAGGCCGCCGCCTCTCTGGATGGCAAGATCGCCACCCGTACCAACGACTCCCATTGGATCACCGGCGACAAAGCCCGAATCTGGGTCCACCGCCTTCGCCATCAGGTTGATGCCATCCTCGTGGGTGTGGGCACGGTCGTGGCCGATGACCCGCAACTGACCACCCGACTGCCCGGGTGGTCAGAGGCCAGGACCCCACCCGTATCATCCTGGACAGCCACCTGCGCCTGCCCCTCACCGCCCAGGTATTAACCCAGACATCAACCGCCCCCACCTGGATCGCCTGCACCAACACTGCTCCAACTGACAAGATAGCAGCCATTCAATCCCTGGGCGCCGAGATCATCCTCACCCCGGCCCAGACAATCGGGTGGACCTTACAGCCCTGCTCACCATTCTGGGCGAGCGCCGGATCAACAGCCTGCTGGTGGAAGGCGGCGCCGAAGTTCATGGCGCCTTTTTCGACGCCGGACTGGTGGATAAATTTCACCTCTTCCTGGCCCCAAAATTCATCGGTGGCCGCCAGGCCCCCGGCATCCTGGGCGGCCTGGGCATTGCCCGCCTGGAAGAAGCCCCCCCGGCCCGGCACCTGTCCATCCATCGCCTCGGCCCAGATATCCTCATTACCGGTTACCTGAATACCTGCCAGTAATTCAACCGATTAATATGTCCAGAGTTTTTATAAGACTTGCAGGAAATATACAAAAATGCTAAAATTATTTTTTAGAAATTTTTTGGGAGTACACTTATGATCAAAGCGGTGCGGGGTATGAAAGACCTTTTGCCCCCGGAAACAGCCCGCTGGCACCATATTGAAACCATCGCCCGATCCGTCTTCGGCTGCTATGGCTTTCAGGAAATCCGTCTGCCCCTGCTGGAGCGCACCGAGCTTTTCACCCGGTCCATCGGCGTCAGTACCTGACATCGTAGAAAAAGAGATGTATACCTTTCCTGATCGCCGGGGTGAGTCTATGACCCTGCGGCCGGAAGCAACTGCTTCAGTGGTCCGGGCCTTTATCGAAAACCGTTTGGACCAGGGCGCCGAAGTCAAAAAGTATTTTACCATGGGCCCCATGTTTCGGTATGAAAGGCCTCAAAAAGGCCGTTACCGCCAGTTCCATCAGATCAATTGCGAAGCCCTGGGGGGTGAAGCACCTGAGTTAGACGCCGAAATGATCCTCCTGCTCATGGAAATTTTGGCACGTCTGCACATCAAAGAAATTGACTTAGTGCTCAACTCTTTGGGTTGTCCCAAGTGCCGGCCGGCCTATCTACTTGAATTAACTGCTTTATTCGCCCGAGGTCTCAGGGACCTGTGCGACGATTGCCAGCGTCGCAGTGCCACTAATCCCTTGAGGGTCTTCGATTGTAAATCCAAAACCTGCCAGGAGTTGCTCACCCAGGTTCCGGCCATGTCCGACCAACTCTGTGATGATTGCCAGCAGCATGAACACCGGGTCTTGGAACTCCTGGAGCGTTTTCACGTCCCGTATCGGCAAAATCCCCGCCTGGTACGGGGTCTGGATTACTATACCCGCACCGCCTTTGAAGTGGTCACCACCCAACTGGGAGCTCAGGATGCGGTGGCGGGCGGCGGCCGCTATAACGGGTTGGCCAAGGACTTGGGTGGCCCGGACATTCCGGCCATTGGTTTTGCTATTGGTGAAGAACGGCTGGCAGCTCTGTTAAGCCAACAAGATGCCGCCATTCCCCAGGTACCCTTGCTTTTTGTCGCTATTCTGGGACAGGAGGCTCAGGATCGAGCCTTTGAACTCATCCAGGCGTTGCGTGCGCCACGGCTATGCCGCAGACATGGATTTTACCAATCGTTCTCTCAAAGCTCAGATGACCATGGCCAACCGCCGGGGTGCTTCTTGGGTGCTCATCATGGGCGAACAGGAGTTGGCCTCCAACCAGGCCCCCTTAAAAAATATGCAAAGCGGCCAGCAACAGCTAGTTTCACTCGATGGGCTGTCCGATGTTTTAGCCGCCTTGGAGGCAAAAGGAGTCTAAGGTGTTGGATTCTCTGGACGGCCTGCAGCGCCGCCATTCTTGCGGCGTTTTGCGGTCTGACGATATAGATAAAGAAGTCGTTCTCATGGGTTGGGTGCAGCGCCGTCGGGATCATGGCGGCCTGATCTTTGTGGATCTGCGGGACCGGGAGGGTCTGACCCAGGTAGTCTTCAACCCCGATATTAGTGATCAGGCCCACGCTAAAGCCGATATGCTACGGAGCGAATTCGTCATCGCCGTAAGAGGTATTGTTATCCCCCGGCCTGAGGGTATGACCAACCCCAATCTGCCCACCGGGGAAATTGAGGTGGCTGTGGAAGAACTGCGGCTGCTCAATACCTCCCAGACGCCGCCCTTTGAACTTGAGGATTATAAGCTGGATACCTCCGAAGCCATCCGGCTCCGGTACCGCTATCTGGATCTGCGGCGGCCGACCCTGATGCACAATCTCCTGTTGCGGCATCGGGCGGCCCAAGTGGTTCGGACCTATCTGAACAGCCAGGGTTTCATTGAAGTGGAAACCCCGATTCTCACCAAAAGCACCCCGGAAGGGGCCCGGGATTACCTGGTGCCCAGCCGTACCGAATCCCGGCAATTTTTTTGCCCTGCCCCAGTCCCCCCAGCTGTTCAAACAGCTCCTGATGATGGCCGGGATGGAACGCTACTATCAGCTCTGCCGTTGTTTCCGGGATGAAGACTTGCGGGCTGACCGGCAGCCGGAATTCACCCAGATTGATATGGAAATGTCCTTTATCACCGAAGAAGACATTTATGCCGTGGTCGAAGGGCTGATGGCGGTCTTGTTTCAAGAAGTATTACATCTGGATGTCGCCCCGCCCTTCCCTCGCCTCACCTATGCCGAATGCATTTCCCGGTTTGGGGTGGACCGTCCGGACCGGCGTTTCGGCCTGGAGCTGGTGGACGTCACCGACCTGGTGGCCCTGACCGATTTTCGCACCTTTGCTGATGTCGCCGCTCATGGGGGCATGATCAAAGCCATTAACGGCAAAGGTCTGGCCCGCCTGCCTCGGAAGGAATTGGACGAATTGACCGAGTTTTGTCGCCATCTACGGCGCCAAGGGCCTGGCCTGGATTAAGCTTACCCCCTCGGGCTGGCAGTCACCGTTGGCCAAGTTCTTCACCCCTGGTCAGCAAGAGGCCTTAAACGCCCGTCTACAAGCCCAGGAAGGCGACCTCCTCATGTTTGTGGCCGACACCTCCCCGATAGTCCACACTGCCTTGGGCCAATTGCGGCTGCATCTGGGGAAAAAAGAAAAGCTCATCCCCCCGGACACCTATGATTTCTGTTGGGTGACCCATTTTCCGCTCCTGGAATACGATCCCGAGGGCAAGCGTTATATGGCCATGCACCACCCCTTTACCTCGCCGCTGCACCAGGACCTGCCATTGCTCGAAACCGATCCCGGTGCCGTACGGGCTCGGGCCTATGACCTGGTGCTCAATGGCACCGAAGTGGGCGGCGGCAGCATCCGTATCCACCAGCGCCATGTCCAGGAAAGGGTCTTTGACGCCCTCAAGATTTCTCCGGAAGAGGCCCAACAAAAATTCGGTTTCCTGTTGGAAGCCCTGGAATACGGCGCCCCGCCCCACGGCGGCGTGGCCTTTGGCTTTGATCGTTTAGTCATGATTCTGGCCGGCGCCAAATCTATCCGGGAAGTCATTGCCTTCCCCAAAACCCAGAAGGCCACCTGTCTTTTGACGCAGGCCCCGTCGGAGGTGGATGTGGGGCAGTTGCTGGAATTGGGTATCCGCTTAGATCGCTAGTTGACACAAGGATTACCGGGAAATTGTCAAGAAAACTCGCTGCCGTTGCCTTTCCCTGAAAACGATTTATACTATTAGTTACAAATTTTAATTGGAGAACACCATGGCTCGCTGGAATACGGAGCGTCGGCTCCTGGATCACGAACACTCCCAGACCTGGCAGCACCGGCTGCAGGAAGTGGATGAGCCCAACCTCATGCGGCAGATTTATCCTTATGAAGAGGTCGCCCGCATTGATTTTGACTATAAATTTGTCATGCCCAACCCTCCCGAGCATATGCGGATCACCGACACCACCTTTCGGGATGGTCAACAGGCTCGGCCTCCGTATACGGTCCGTCAGATCGTCGAAATCTTCGACATGTTGCATAAATTATCAGGGCCCAATGGGGTAATTCGGCAAAGCGAATTTTTTCTCTACAGCAACAAGGACAAAGAAGCGGTGCAGCGCTGTCTGGAACGAGGCTATACCTACCCTGAAATCACCGGCTGGATCAGGGCCAAGGCCGAGGATCTGCCCCTGGTCAAGGAAATGGGCCTCAAGGAAACCGGTATCCTGACCTCTGTTTCCGACTACCATATCTTTTATAAAATGAATGGCACCCGCAGCAAAATCATGGAGCAGTATTTGAATATCGTCAAGGCCGCCCTGGACTTAGGCATTACGCCCCGGTGCCATTTCGAGGACGTTACCCGGGCGGATATCTACGGGTTTTGCATTCCCCTGGCCATTGAACTTATGAAACTGCGGGAACAATCCGGCGTTGACGTCAAAATTCGGCTCTGCGACACCCTGGGCTACGGCGTCCCGTATCCGGGCGCCGCCCTGCCCCGGAGCGTGCCCCGGTTGATCCGGGCCTTTATTGAAGATGCCGGCGTTCCCGGTCATCTTATGGAATGGCATGGTCATAACGATTTCCATAAGGTCTTTATTAACGGCACCACTGCCTGGCTCTATGGCTGCGGCGCCGTCAATGGGGCGCTGTTGGGATTTGGCGAACGCACCGGCAATACCCCCATCGAGGCCCTGGTCATTGAATATATCTCCTTCAAGGGTCATAATGACGGTATCGATACGACGGTCATCACCGATATCGCCCACTACTTCGAGCAGGAATTAAACTATCAGATTCCGCCTAATTATCCCTTTGTGGGCAAATCTTTCAACGCCACCAGTGCCGGCATCCATGCTGACGGGGTGCTGAAAAATCCGGAAATCTACAATATCTTCGATACCGACAAGATTTTGCGACGGCCCCTTACCATTACAATCACGGATAAAACCGGACGGGCCGGCATTGTCCATTGGCTCAACTCCCGGCTGAATCTGGTGGGTGATGCCAGAATCGACAAGCGCCACCCGGCTGTAGTGAAAATCAACAACAAGATTAATGAATTGTACGAAGCCGGCCGCATTACCTCCATTTCCAATGAAGAACTGGAAAGTATGGCCCGGAAGTACCTGTCGGAATATTTTATTTCCGAATTCGATCTGTTAAAGACCAAGGCAGAACAATTGGCCTCAGCCTTAGCCGAGGAACTGGCCGAGAAGGAAGAAATCCGTTCCATGGATCCGGCTCGTCAGGAACCGGTCATGCAGAAGACTTTGGATGCCAACCCCTTTGTCCAATTCATGTACATCACCAATCTGGAAGGCCGGAAAACAACCCGCAACATCACCCACATAACCGACCGGGCCAAATACGAGTCGGCCCACCCGGATGAAGACCTGTCTAATCGGGATTGGTTTGTCAATCCCATCAAAACCGGCAAGGTCTTTGTCTCCGATTTTTATACGTCCCGCTTTACCGACGCCTTGTGCATTACCGTCAGCGTCCCTATCCGCAATGAGGAAGACGAGATCCAGGGAGTCCTGGGCATGGATATCCGGTTCAAAGACCTGGCCAAAATGGAGAAGGACGGGGAACTTTAGCGAAGTTTTCGGTTTTCAGTTTTTGGTTAATGAATAGGGGCGCTCCGCGTGGGGCGCCCTATCATTTGGTGCGCCCGGCAAGGGCGCACCATGAAAAACCCTGCCCGGAAAATCCGGGCAGGGTGGATCATGACCTCCCTGTCTACGACCCAATACTTCTTTAAACTTTCCTTCTCCTCCCAAAGCCGATCAGACCCAGAAGTCCCGAGCCCAACAGGAGCAGGGTAGAAGGTAGGGGCACCGTAATGTCGTACGTCACATCCTGCACAACATCGGCTCCGATATTGGCCTCGAAGTGGAGCTTATGTGGTCCCAGAGGAGAGCGGCGGCAACATGACCCAGTAACCATCGGACACGGATATATCCCAATCTCCAGCCGGAACATGGGAATAATTAAAAATGTCCCAGTAAATGTGTTCTATAACGCTATCGGGCGGTAGAGTTATGGTGAACTGTGGTGATTGTGTGCGCACGATGGGGGTATTGGGGTTATATACCACTGGGACGCCGTCCAGGGTACATTTCATATTAGTAATTTGATCTACATAATCACCTACGGTTTTTCTCGCCTCGTCTATCGTTTCAATGGAAATAAGTATATTAGGACAGCCGCATCCTTGACCTCGATCCCATTGACATCGGCAACAGCCACAGTGGGAAAAAATAAGTATTTATTGTTTGGAATGTGGATGGGATTGTTCTCAGAACCACGGATTACCGGAAAATTATCAATAATAGATTTATCAAAATGTCCCCCCAGGAACCAAACCGGGCCTTGCTGGTTGAGGCCGGCATATGGCGCCTGAACAGAGGTGTCCCACACGGGGTTGGTTGGCCATGGTTCTGTATAAGCCCATTGCCACCACAAGGTCGACCAATTGGCGTAGTCATTCAGGGCGGGGTATCCGTTGCTGAACGCCTGGGGCGGTGTCGCTAGCTGCAACCCCATGACCAGAACCAGCAGCACCACTGCCAACCCTACTTTACTCCTACGCCTTTTCACCATTGTAACCATGATGATCTCCTTTAAAGGTGAGGTTTTAGAATTAGAGCGGTTCCATTCACTTTCAAACAAAAGTTATAAAATGCATAAAATATGCCAAAATTTGTAATATAAAACTTTAGCTGTGATATAAGTATGTTAGATATTAATTAAATAATATTAAGTTTTATAAATGTTTAAAAAATTGGACATTAAATTGCTTTAAATTAAATTAATATGCAATTTCAATAAGTTAATATGTTAAAATAACTAAACATAAATACTATAAATATAACTATAAATTAGGTAGTAAAAACTAAAAAATGTTAACTTATTGAAACATAATGAAACTTGATATAAGATATATTGCTGATATTATGGAATATTATTAGATTCAGAGACCGCCTTGTCGGCATCTCAGGGTGGTTTATGGACGGTTCTCTAAGGGGCAGGCCTTGATTCGAGGGGTATGAGGGACGATCAGGAAAAATACTGGGTTGACCAGTTTTGCCAGAGATAACTCAGCCCTGCCCGGGAAACCCGGGCAGGGCTGAGTATCTGCAAACTATTTCGGCTGACTTAGTTGCGTTTGATATTTTCTTTAATGAACTTAATAATATCGCCGGTGGTGGCTCCGGGGGTGAAAATGTCGGCGATGCCCGCGGCTTTCAGCATCGGGAAATCTTCTTCGGGAATAATGCCGCCGCCCAGAACCAGGACGTCGTCCGCGCCTTTTTCCTTCAAAAGCTCGGTGACCCTGGGGAACAGGTAGTCATGGGCCCCGGAGAGGCAGCTCATGGCGATCACATCGACATCTTCCTGCATGGCGGCGCTGACAATCTGTTCCGGGGTCTGGCGCAGACCGGTGTAAATAACTTCCATGCCCGCATCCCGCAGGGCCGCGCAAATAACTTTGATGCCCCGGTCATGGCCATCCAGCCCGGGCTTGGCAGCCAAAACACGAATTTTTCTTTCAGCCATATTATATTCTCCTTCGATAATTACAAAAGGCTGTCAGCGATCAGCGATCAGCTTTCAGCTTTTTAATAAACTTGGTTAACATCTGTTTGAGTTCCATGGTCTCCTGGTTGAGTCGTTCGTAATCTGCATTAGTAAAAAAACCAAGGTCATGAGCTAGCATCAGATGATATTCCAGTTCGCTTGCTGAACCCATGGCTATATACATGAACCGGGCAAGCTCCGCATCCCCATTTCGTCCGCAACCTTCAGCAATATTTGCCGGGATTGAAGAACAGGCTCGGCGGACCTGGGATGTTAAACCATACATTTCTTCTTTAGGAAAAGCTTTGGTAGCCTGATAAATATCCAAAGTCAAACGATGACTCCTTTGCCATACCAACTGCTTCCTAAAGTCCTTCAAAACTTTTCCTTTTTGCTAAGCTTTTTTTGCTTTAGCTGACCGCTGACCGCTGAAAGCTGATAGCCTCTTTATTTTAGCTGACCGCTGAAAGCTGAGAGCTGAAAGCCTCTTTTTTACACAAACGGCGCCGCCTCATACTCCCCAAAAACTTCCCGCAAGGTATCGCAAATTTCTCCTAAGGTCGCCAGAGACCGCACCGCCTCCAGAATTGGCGGCATCAAATTCGCGCCGGTCTGGGCCGCTTCTTTGACCACCGCCAGGGCATCCTTGACATTGTACTGGTTCCGTTGGCCTTTAAGTTCCCGCAGCCGGTCCACCTGCTGATCCCGGACTGTCGGATCCACCTTCAGCAGTTCCTTGGGCTTTTCTTCCTGAACCTGGAACTTGTTCAGACCCACGATAATGCGCTCGTTAGCTTCAATTTCCTTCTGAAAACGGTAGGCGCTTTCCTGAATTTCTTTCTGTACGTAGCCCTTTTCAATGGCTGCCACCGGGCCGCCCATCTTTTCAATGGTGTCGATATAGGCCTGGGCCCGAGTCTCGATTTCGTCCGTGAGCTTCTCAATGTAGTAGGAGCCGGCCAAAGGATCCACCGTGTCGGCCACCCCGGTCTCATAGGCGATGAGTTGCTGAGTGCGCAAAGCCACCTGCACCGCCTGTTCCGAGGGCAGGGAAAAAGCTTCGTCCATGGAATTGGTGTGCAAAGACTGGGTGCCGCCCAGTACCGCGCTCATGGCCTGGAAGGCCACTCGGACGATGTTATTCATGGGTTGTTGGGCCGTCAGGGTGCAGCCGGCCGTCTGGGTGTGGAACCGCAGCATCAAGGTCCGGGGATCTTTGGAGCCGAAGCGCTCTTTCATGGTCTTGGCCCAGATACGCCGGGCCGCCCGGAATTTGGCCACCTCTTCAAAAAAGTCTTGATGCGAGTTAAAGAAGAAAGACAGGCGGGGCCCGAAAGAGTCCACCTCCAGCCCGGCTTTAATCGCGGCCTCCACATAGGCGAAACCGTTGGCCAGGGTGAAGGCCACCTCCTGGACCGCGGTGGACCCGGCTTCCCGGATGTGGTAGCCGCTGATGCTGATGGTGTTCCACTGCGGCACTTCCTTGGAGCAGTATTCGAAAATATCGGTGATAATTTTCATGGAAGGCCGGGGCGGAAAGATGTAGGTGCCCCGGGAAGAGTATTCCTTCAGGATATCGTTCTGAATGGTGCCCCGCAGTTTATCGAAGGAGATGTTCTGCCGTTCGGCCAGCACCAGATACATGGCCATGAGGATCGCGGCCGGAGAATTGATGGTCATGGAGGTGCTGACCTTGTCCAGGGGAATGCCCTTGAACAAGGTTTCCATGTCCCAGAGGGAGTCAATGGCCACGCCCACTTTGCCCACTTCGCCCCGGGCCAGGTCGTGGTCCGAGTCAAACCCTATCTGGGTGGGCAGGTCAAAGGCCACGGACGAGCCCGGTCTGGCCCGCGTTCAGCAAATAATGATAGCGTTCGTTGGTTTCCTGGGCCGAGCCGAAACCCGCGTATTGCCGCATGGTCCAATAGCGGCCCCGGTAAGCGGTGGGTTGCACCGCCCGGGTGTAGGGGTATTGTCCGGGCAGGCCCAGTTTCTCCATGTAGTCGAAGTCTTCCTGATCCAGGGGAGTGTAAACCCGCTCCACCGGGATACCCGAAGTATTAACGAAACTGGCCTTGCGTTCGGGCATTTTCTGCAGGGTCTTGGCGACCTTCTCCTCGTATTTGGCTTTCGCTTCCTTGATGCGTTCCAATGCTGACATACACGCTCCTTCTCTCCCGGATGAACGGCGCAAGCTCATCCTCAAGGTTTTTAACTTAGCCAACGCCATAAATTCTTCGAATATCTTCCCCTTCTCAGATTTTTCCCTCTCCCCTTGAGGGGAGAGGGTCAGGGTGAGGGGTATATAAGAATTCCTTGGCGCCAGGACTAACACCACACCACACACCCTGCCTCGGCCTCCCGGCGGGTGCGGCAGATGACGGCAATTTCAGCAAAATCGGCGCATTGTCTAAAATCGCTTCCTTACCAATATAGCCAAACTTAGACCAAGAGAAAACAAGAAAGTGGGGGGAGAGGAATTTCTTGCTTAATAATAGCCCTGAGCTCGAGTACCCCTTTTTATGACAAATGCTCCATCTCTTCTGGTCTTTTCTTCTCCTTTGATATATATCGATTACCAGAAGTTCTATCCTTTATTTTCCCTTCACCCCGCTTCCGGGGAGAGGGCAGCAGAAAAATGTCGGGCGGGAAAGTGAAACGCCTCCCGCCTTTTGAAAAGGCTGTGAGTTCGTCTCCATTAAATTTCCTGGAACTTTTCGTGATTCGTGGGTGAGCCGCAGGCTCATGAGCAACTGTCCTTTATTTTACCAGAAGTTCTGTCCTTTATTTTCCCCTCTCCCCTCAAGGGGAGAGGGTCAGGGTGAGGGGTGAATCAGAGAAACTTTTGTCAACGATTATCTCTGACAAGCTTGTTGGCGGGAAAGCGCCGCGCCTCCCGCCTTATGTGAACAAAGATATTTTAATGGTGCCCAGGCGCCCTTGCTTGTGCCGCTTTTCATACTTCAAGGTGCTTTCAAACCTGATGACTGATACCAATGTGCTATCAATCGGTGGCACAGGCTTTCCAGCCTGGCCATACCGGGGTGATCCCGTGATTCCTAAAAGAGTATTTTGAATACTCTTTTACCTGATTACACACCCCAGCGAAAAATTAGCGCGAAAAAAGCGCGAAATTACCGCGAAATTAGCGCCAAAAATTGCCCTAATAGTATCTATCTATCTTAAATAACTATGTTATTTGCAAATTTAAAAATAAATTGCCATTTCGCGCTAACCCCGTTGGTCCCGCCCGGCCCGGAAAATTACCGCACCATCGTGGGTCTGCACCCTTGCCGCGAAAAATAAAAAACCCGCGAAACAACCGCGAAATTACCGCGAAAAAAGCGCGAAAATTCACGCTAAATATATATAACTAAATGAATATCAATATATAATAAAATAGAAAAAATTTGGCGCGAAATCCCAGCCCAGTGGGAAAGAAGCGGGAAAAAGTGGGACAAAGCGGGAAAAATTCCCCCCTGGCCTTCCCCGGCCCCCCCACCAAGTTGCCAGGCCTCCTGCTCGGCACAAATAAAAAGAGGGGTTAGACATTTCATCTAACCCCTTTGATTTACTTGGTAGCGGGGCAGGGATTTGAACCCTGGACCTTCGGGTTATGAGCCCGACGAGCTACCTGACTGCTCCACCCCGCGTCAACAAAATCAATATACAGTAATATAATTTTCATGTCAAGAGGCGGCCGTGGCAACTTAGGCAGTTTTCAATTTCCGGTTAAACCCACAGCTCCGCCAGGCTGGGAAGCCGATGCCACCAAGCTGAGGTTATTAAATTGATTTGTCCAGGAAAAGATGACCGGCAGGGCCGAAAAAATTTAGAATCCGGCGGTGACTTGTGGTATGCTAAGGGCGATTATGACCGGGACGAATGCTATGGCCGGAGCAAGCCGCCAACTCACGTTGCGCCGGAAGTTGTGGGTGGTGGGGGCGCTGTATTTTGCCGAAGGCGTGCCCTATGGGTTTATTAATATTACGCTGGCGGTCTATTTTCGCTCCCAGGGGATGCCGCTGGAGCAGATCGGCTTTCTCAGCATTTTAGGATTGGCCTGGAGTTTAAAGCTTTTTTGGGCGCCGCTGGTGGATCGCTTCGGCCGGCGGGCGACCTGGATCGTGCCGGCCCAACTGGCGTGTGCCGCGGGAATGCTGCTGGTGACGCAGTTTTCCATCTCCCCGGCCCCCTGGAGTTTTTGGGTGGTGATCGGCGGCCTGTGTGCGGCCTCGGCCACCCAGGACATCGCCATTGACGCCTATACCATAGACCTGCTGGAAACCACAGAGTTGGGGATTGCCAATGGCCTGCGGATGGGGGCTTACCGGGTAGCGCTGATTGCGGCCGGCGGCGGGTTGGTGATGCTCAGCGGTGCCGTGGGGTGGAGTGCCAGTTTTGTGGGAGTAGCCATCTTGATGGCGGTCATGGCTCTGGTGGTGCTCCTGTTTCCTGATTTTCAACGTCCCCGTCTAACGGCGGCGGGGGCTGCTCGACCATTGCCAGTGTGGCAGCAACTGGTGCATGCCGGGCGCGGCATCCGGCAACTCCCCCATGTCTGGGCTATCGTCTTGTTCATTCTCACTTTTAAGCTGGGCGACGCCTGGATGGGATCCATGGTCAGCCCGTTCTGGGTGGATATGGGTTTCAGCCGCACCGAAATCGGCCTTATTTCAGGCACCTTCGGGGCGGTAGCCACTATCTTCGGCTCCATTTTGGGGGGCTACATTACCAGTCGCTGGGGCATCGCGCCGTCGTTGTTCGGGTTAGGGGCCCTGCAGGCCCTCTCCAACCTCGGCTACTGGGTGGCCGCCTGGCCGGGTATGTGGCGGTACACCACTTATATCGCCTCTTTGGGTGAGAGTCTGACCGGAGGTATGGGGTCGGCCCCTTTTATGGCCTTCATGATGTCTTTGTGCGATAAACGGCATAGCGCCACCCATTACGCCTTTTTCAGTATGTTGTTCGGTTTCACCAGATCCATTGCCGGTTATTTAGGAGGTCTGAGCGCGGCTCGCTTCGGCTATGGACCCTTTTTTTTCTACACCTTTTTAGCGGCGCTGCCAGCCTTTGCGCTTTTCCCCTGGATTCTGCCGGTGGCCCGCCAACGGGAACGACAATCTAACCCCACTGCGGAGGAGACCTAAAGATGGATCAGAATACATATGAAGGTAAACTGACGCAATTGGTTGCGATCTTCCAGGGTGACGAGGATTATGCCAAAGGAGTCCTGGACAAGTGGCTGCAAAAAAACCGGGCTGCATTTGAAGCCCAAATCATGGCCGAAGTAAGTCGCCGGCTGGAAGGCCTCAACTCCATCGTTCCGGTGACGCTCAAAGTTTTGATTGACTCCCAGGGAGTCCACTTACCTGGCAGTGTGATCCCGATAACTGAAAAGCCCCAGCTAAGCCAAGAAAGGCGCGCTGCCGGCAAGAAAAGTCCCCTGTTCGAGCCCTGATTGTGCAGGTCCAGGAATACGAAAAGAGGCTGGCCACCGCCATCAACCTGTTGGGCGAGGAAGCCGGGCGGCGTTACATGGAGCAACGGTTGCGGGAACTGCGCGGCGACATTGCCCAACGCTTGTCTCAGGAAGTCAAACTCTGCCTTGAAGGCCTGACGTGGCCGCAGCCGCTAACCTTATACGTGGACATCGGACCCAACGGGGTGACAGTCAGATCCGGCCGAAAATCAGCAGAACATCTTTAGGTTGGCTCCCCAGAGGGATGTAGTGACCATTGCGGCAGAAATGGTTCATCAGGTAACGCTGTGATTCGGATAATAGATTGGGAGGCGCACCAAACCGCGGTAAGTTTCGGGGCGGATTTTATTTACGAGAATTCTTTAAAAAGTGTGGCGTAGCATCGCTAAATTTACTTGACAAGATTTGCTCACATTGAGTACATTCCCATTATAAAGTGCATGTCAAAATGAATTCAGGGAAAAGCTACCTGGAGGGGAGGGTATGCGTTTACCCTCCCTTTTTACATGCATTCTCCTCTTGCTTTGCTAGCAGGAAGGAAACTTAACATTTTGTGGGAGAAGGTTTTTAATGAAGGAAACAGGTAGGGTGAAGTGGTTTAACGATTCCAAGGGGTTCGGTTTTATTTCTCGTGAGAATGGCCCCGATGTATTTGTCCACCACAGCTCCATTCAGAGCAAAGGCTTCCGGTCTTTGGCAGAGAATGACGAAGTAGAGTTTGAGGTGGTCCAGGGTCAAAAGGGACTGCAGGCGCAGAATGTGGTAAAGATTGGGTAAACAGGTTTGATTTACGAACTCCGGTGAATTTTCACCGGAGTACTCCCATTGTTTATCGATATGGAGGGATGACACGGGACGGAACAGATTTTGCCAGCCAAAACGCGCTAAGGACTTGCTCGACAGCAGAAACACGAAGAAAAACTTAAACGCCGCCAGGACAAAGACCAATCAAAACCTGAAGCGCCGGAATCCGATAGTGATGATGAGCGAATAAGTTAGAGGTTTGGGCGCCCATTTTTCCATCTTCTCAACAGACTATTTTTTTCCCACGACGCGGATAACCGCAAATAAAGGACAGTTCATGAGTATGAAATTGTATGTAGGTAATCTCCCTCATCAGATGACCGAGAGCGAGTTGGAGGCACTTTTTGCCGAAGCCGGCCAAGTAGTCTCAGCCAAGATTATTACGGATCGCCAGACCGGCCTACCCCGGGGGTTTGGTTTTGTCGAAATGGAAACAAAAGCCGATGGCACCAAAGCCATTTCGATGCTCAACGCCAAAGTGGTGGATGGCCGGCCCTTGACCGTTAATGAAGCTAAACCCCAAAAAAGCCGTTTCGGTGGTGGTAGCGGTGGCGGCGGCGGTGGCGGCGGCCGCGGTGGTGGTTTTGGTGGCGGTGGCGGCGGCCGCGGTGGCGGCGGCCGCGGGGGAGGATTTGGCGGCGGTCGCGGTGGCGGCGGCCGGGGGCGCTAACCGATAGCAGATTGCATTTTTCGTGATAATTAAGGCGGGGTAAACCCCGCCTTAACTATTTAGGTGAAAAAATCATTTGGTCCAGAACTTAGTAGAGGTTCTGAAGATTATCTTGCTGTTGTACTTGTTGGCACAACGGTCGTTGGCCTAACGGTAGAAGTTGGAGCAACAGTAGCTTGAGCAGCAAAGGCTGGAGTAGCAACTGGAGTAGCAACGGGTGTAACTACTGGCGTAACAACTGGTGCAGCGACTGGTGCCGCGACTGGAGTGGGTGAAATGTATTGGATATTGTTAACTGGAGTGATTACTCCTGTGCTGGGATTGATGGTCGCCACATTCCACGTGTTGCCCACCACGTTAGTAGGAGGAGAGATAGATGAAGCGATTGGAGTACCGCTCGCTACGGCTCTGGACCCGCCGGAAAGTATAGATTGTATCGAAACGTTCTGAACGCCACCTCGGAGGAACTGCATCGTCGCCGAACTGTTTGATAAAACAATACTACTGGGGTTTGACAGGTTGGTGAAATCCTTGACGTAAACGCTATAGATTGCGCCCGTGGTCAAATTATTCACCGTGATCACTTCGCCACCGGTGGCGACCGTGGAATCGAGATGATAGAACAGCGACGAGGTTGGCGTTCCGGTATTGAGATAATAAATTGTCCCGGTGGGGCCAGCCACATACAGATCCAGATCTTGGGCGCCAGTTCCCCAGCTTAAATAAATATTGAAAGGTACAGGCAAAGTGGGGGAGGGGGGTGGCGGGGGAGGCAGTATTATTGGCTGGGGCGGCACATACACGGCGCTTTGCAGGTTTTGGATGACATTCGTCTGGCCTGGAAGGGTTTCCGCAGTGCTGACGTTTTGAGTTTCCACGGCGCTGCCCGCGACCTTACTCAAGAGTTGGGACTGGCCCGTTGCCCCGGAACCGGAGGATTTGGCGGCCATTTTCGGGGTCATTTGTCCTTGCAGCCATTTGATATCGTCTGTGGTCAGAGGCAGGGGCAGGGTAGGGGGAAGATTTCTCGAAACTTGGGTGTACTCCTTGCCCTGGAGCTTGACCTGGCCGGGAATCTCGGCAAAAATGTTTCGTACTTCAGTGGTGCCGGAATTATTATAGATATCAGAGATGGCGGGGGAGACCAGGGTAAAGTAATCGGTGCCGCGCACGCCAATGACTGCAGTTTGGGTTTCCACGGTAAAATCGGGTTTCTCTTTTTTAAACACTTTGTTAACTACGGTGTGCACGAGGCCGTGGAAAATTTTGATGGACGCCTGCCGTTGATTATTTTCAGGTTCATAGACATATTCATTGAGAGCCACCCGGCTGTCGGGGGCAATGGTTAAGACGGAATCATCTTTGAATTGGATCTGGGCTTTGCCTCCCGATTTAGTCCGAATAATATCCCCTTGAGTTACTTTGTCGCCCACCTTGGCCGGTTCGGCCGGAAGCTTGCCGCCTCTTAAAATATCGACAGCGCCGGTCACCTCGGAAATGCCGCCAATTTCTTGGGCGGCGAACGCTTGGGGGATTAGCAGCAGGCTGAATAATAATGGAAAAATAATCCGAAGCAGGAGTTGCATAAGTTTTTCTCCTCTGGCAATGGTCCTCTGGGGAAATACCCTCATTGGTTAATATCGGCACCAAAAGGGGGAAAGCAAAATTATGACCATGAGAATATTGTCGCATTCAAATGGATTGGCAATAGAGCACTGAGGCACCTTAAATCAAAATTATACCTTAATAACGATATTCGAAAAGAACTCCGGATATTTGTCGATCATAGTCATATAATGGGTTATTGGAATCATCCCGGATAAAGTAATAATGCAGATTTACATCAAAATCTTTGTAGAATTTATATAAGACTTGAAATCCGAAGACCATGATCTGGTCACGGCGTTTGGCCTGGTAATTAAGGCCGTTAAACCAGGGATGGCTGAAGGGCTGGTAGACCAGCTCCAACGATGGATTGAGCCGCAATTTATCGGTTACCGGATAGAGGGCTCCCAGGAGCAGACTGTAGATGTTGCTGGTCCAGTTGCTGCCGGAAGCGTCACAATATTCGTAACTCGCCCGGGTCTGGAGGTAGCCCTGTTGTTTTTTAAAGAAATAATACATTCCCAGATTGCCGCCAATATTCATGGAAGTACGGTCTTCCTGGGGAAACGGCAGTAGCAACCAGTAATAGTTGCGGGATAGCCGGAGACCGGTCTCCAGGCCGATATTCGGCTTTAGCATGTGGAGGTAGGTGGGTGTCAGGGTGAAAGCAGTCCAATATTTGTTGGAATCCAGATCGGTATAATTATACCGGAAGGGCAGCCAGAAAGTCCCGTTGGGGGTTCGGTACGAAGGAGTGATGCCAAAGGTATGGCTCATAACGTCATACTGGGTCAGGCGAGGGTGCCAGGTCATAAAAAGATTGTAGCTGGTCACCAGACCATAGGAGCCGGTGGGAAAAAATTCATATTCAAAGTTGCCGAATTGAGTAAAGACCGCATCTCTGCCCCCGGTGACGATGGTATTAGCTCCAGCCGTATCTCCCGGAGTCAAGGTAACGTTAGAGTCGTAATCGAAGCTGGCTCCTAAGCGAATGTGTAAAGGTCTGGTTTCTTTGAGGCGGCGGTCTATGGCGTCGGAATAGCGTTGGGCAAAACCTGCTTCCCGGGAAGTCGGGTTTAGGGTGATGGCCTCTTCCAAGGCCTTACGGGCATCCGAATATTTATCTTGTCTTGACAGGGCCAGGCTGGCCTGGATTTTTGCTTCTTGAGCCAGGAGCGGGTCTGCTTCAGCCTGGCGGAAATAACGCACCGCCGTTGAATGTTGATTCTGTTTGGCGGCGGCCTGACCTAAATACATGGCCGTTTGACCGGGTTTGTAGCCGGCAGCCTCCAGTTCTTGCAGATATGGCCAGGCGTCATTGGGTTTATCCAAGGCCAGGTAAATAGCTGCCAATTGCAGGCGGGCCTCATTGAATTTCGGGTCCAGATATATGGCCCGTTCCATGAAATTCAGGGCCTGGGGATAATTGGTCAGGCGGTAATTGACAATGCCTAAATAATAGGCTTTCTCAGGAGTTTTGGCGCCTTTTTCCCAGGCAGTTTTAAAGTTGGCCAAGGCCTCGTCATAATTCTCCGCCTGGAGATTGCGCAAACCCTGAGCCACCAGCACATCATCATACGGTGACAGAGCGTCGGCGGGCGCCACAATCACAAGGCCGGTACACAGAATCGCCAGCAACAGTAAATGCCGGTAACAGATCATCCCTCTCTCCCCTTCATTCGGTGCGCTCGCCAGCGGCAGCGAGCATTTTTCCCCAATTAAAACTGATACGGTCCCCAGATATCAGGCAGGTCTGCTTGGTAAAAAATAATTCTTATCTTGGTATGAGGAGAAATGTTTTGTCAAGAAATTTTCTTAAAAAACCAAAATTTTCTCCACTAGTTTCATGCCATGGTGAAATTATTTTCAGCCCCGGGACAGTGAGTCCTTTGGCGGACTTGATTGGGTGGACATAATTTCGGAGGCTTGCTGATTGGCGAAGTTGATTATCAGGTCAAGCTGACTGTGGGCGGGGCTCGACCGAGATAGTTCTTGTTCCGGTTGGGCGGCGGCCTGATTTTCTAATTCCACTAAATCCCGGAAGGTTTTTGGCGGCAAGAACGGTTGCAGCAATTTGAGCCAACGTTGGCAGAGCGTCAGTTTGGTTTGCCAGTTGCGGGCCAAGGAAAGGTCATTGATTTGGCGGGTCAGGAGGCGTCTTTGCCGGAGAAGCAGAGAGACCCAGCCGGCCTCGGGATTAGCCAAGGCCAGGTGGAAAGCTTGAGGGTTATTTAAGTCGGGATGTCGGCGCAAAGAGTCGAAAACTTTTTGGGTAAGGCGCAATCTACCACTGAGGTGGTGGCAATGGCGGCAGATTTCTTCCAGACGGTCGGCATACTTCATGATATCGAGCTGGACAGAGGTCGGCGAACGGTGGAAAAACCCTTTCCCCAGGACGGCAAAAGCATTTTTGAGGCGTTGCTGAAGCTGGAGGGTCTGAGGGTCAAGGGACTGGTTCAAGAGGCATGACGTAGAACGGAGCAGGCCGCGACGAGTATCAAGCTGGAGGGCTTCGGTCTTATGGAGCAAGGCCAGGTATTGATGGTTTAACTCTTCCCGGGCGGCCTCCAGCCGGCTTTCCAGGGTGCGCCATGTCAGGTAAGCCGTTCGCATAGTGTTGCTAGCCATTGCCTGAATTAACCTCGTTCTAGAGTCGTTGACAAAAGTATTTTCTGATTCACCCCTCACCCTGACCCTCTCCCCTCAAGGGGCGAGGGGAAAATAAAGGACAGTCCTGAGGATTTAGTAAAAGATAATAACAACTGGCGCATTTAGCGATTCCGAATGGGCTGGCCATCCTGAAGCAGAGAGGCCACGTCTACCTTGAGAACCAGGCTGACCGTCCGATATTGTCGATAAACCGTATCCGGGTGGTCTCCTGAGGGGAGCGTCTTGGCCACTCCCTTACTGCCCAGACCCAAAATCCTGAGATGCTGTCCCAGGCCGGCGGCGGCACTTTCCAGAACGGCGGCCACGGTGGCCGCGCGCAGGGCCGACAGTTCGGTGTTGTTCCGGGGCAGGAGATCGCTGCGTACTTCCCGGGGGTCGGCCGTGCCATTAATAGTGATGAAGAATTTTTTGGATTGCCGCAGGTCGCGCAAAATGGGCGCTAAATTTTCCAGGCGATTTTGGTCAAACTCGGTAAGATCAAATTGCAGGGTCTCGAAAGTGATTTTCGGATTGCCCTGAATTTCGATTTCCTTATCGCGTTGGTTAGGGATGATCTTCACCGGCAGGCCGGCAAGCTTTTCCTGCAGGAGTTTCAGTAACTCCTCCCAGTCCTGGCGGCCGATATCTCGGAGTTGGGTATTTTCTTCGTCCAGGTGGGCAAGCTTGGCATTCAGAGCGAGAGTGCCTGAGGCCAGAGATTGGTTTTGGGCCTCGAGAGCGCGGTTTCTTTCCTGTAAGGAATCGACCTGGGCCAGGAGATTTTGGTGGTTTTTGGTTAAAGCCTCGAGTTCAGCGTTGAGCCTGCGGTTACTTTCAGTGAGGTGGATATTCTTTGAATCCAGCAATTTCATTCTGGCACTGAGATCCTGAGTTTTGTTTTCCAGGTTTTCCAATTTGGCCGGAAAGTTGCCGGCGAACCAGAAGATCATGAACAGGGCCAGGGTAAAGGCAAAAATATCCACCATCCCCGGCCAGGCGGGGTTGTCAAAATCGTCTCGGCGGCGCCACGCCATACCAGTTCCGGCCTCCTTATTTGAAATAGCGGCTAAAGAATCCGGTTTTCTGCCGCTGCCGGGATTCCCTGGGTTTGCTGGCAGCCCGAACCTGGTCACCCACGTTTGGATCTAGGACGGGAAGATCGTCCGGAGAACCGGTTCCCTGGGCTAACAGCAAATAGTTCTGATAGAGCCTTTGATTCAAGAGTTCCAATTTAGCATCCTGGGAGCGCAGGAGGGGCTCGAGGGCCCGTTCTTCCTCCTGGCGGGTGGCAATGGCGATACCCACGAGCTGCCGGATGGATTCACCCAGCTCCCGGACTTCCTGGAGGAGGTGGTTGATTTCCTGCCGATGGTGCTCCTGGATCTCATTGCCCCAATCTTTAAACTTTTCTCCCACTTTCTCTAACGTGGCCAATAAAACCGGATCAGCAGCGCCGATCTGGTCGACCCGCAAGCGTCCGAGGACCCTGGATACCTGGAGAAGGAACTGGTCGCCCTGGTGTCTAAACCAGGAATAGCTGAGATGCAAGACGACGGCAAGGCCGATGGCAACGGCGTTTAACGGATAAATATTTTTGAGTTGCTCTATCTTGAACTGGCCGATGGCATCCACACTTTGGAGAGCCAGGGCCAGCAGGCTGACAGTGCCTAACAAACCGACGAGGATCGATAGATAGCTCAGGGAGCGGACAAGGCCGATGGGACTGTCCACTGCGGCGGCCAAGTAATCGAGGGCCGGACCCACGGCGCCGGCCCGGGCAACGCCTTTTTGATTAGAAAGCACTGTCTGGAGGATATGTCTGGAGGGGTTGGGATAGTACTGGCAGGCTTCCGGAGATAATTCAGATATGGTCTGTTCCAAATCCCGCCAGAGATTTTGCTGGTTGAGAATAGCTCTGAGGCGTCGGCGCAGGAGAAAATAGGGCACGCAGACCGCAAGAAATAAGATCAAGAGGAAAATTAGCTGCCAGGAGTAGGTTTGAAACCAGGATAATATTAAATTAAGAATCAAGGTTAACTCCCTTACCGGGGTTGGGCGGTTGCAAGATAAGAACGCAGGCATGCAAGGCGTTTGGGTTTATGATGCTGATTTGATTTTAACCAGTTCTTAGGGAAAGGCAATAAAGGAATATTCGCGGTGATGTTTTTAAATTTTATAACTTATATGAAAATATAATACAATATTATTTCAAGGCCGATTTTTGGCGCTTTTTTCGCGGTAATTTCGCGCTAAATTCGCGCTAAATTTTTTCCTCAGAAGGCGGGAGGCGCGGCGCTTGCCCGCACGACATTTACTTCGGCGCGCTTGCTGGGCGGGCGGGAGGTGGTGGCCGCCAAAGTTTTGGTTGGGGTCAGCCTGGGCCGCCGCCGCTGCCGAAGTGGGAAAAATGAATTATTTTTATGCAGTGCATATCTTACCGTATTTGTTGTTAATTTCTGCGTAGAGGACCATTTTTCCCGCGAATTTCCCACTTTTTTCCCACCTTTATCCCACTTCGGCAGAACCGCGGCAAGAGAGTGGCGCGTTTTTGCGTGGAAGATTTTTTCTCACACCATATCTTGCTGATATTACTTATTAATAATATTTCCAGGGGTGATTTTTCGCGCTAAATTTCGCGGTAATTTCGCGCTTATTTTTCGGAATCATTTTTCGCTCCGTGGCGGCAGCACCTTGCCGACGCCGGGAACGAAGCGATGCTGACATGGCTTCCTACCACTCCGGATGTCACGGGCAGGGATTTGGAGAAAAGCGCCCTGAGGGAAAATTCCACCGCCCCGACCATACCAGGATCATATCGAACCAGGCCGGAAAAGGACAGCACACCTGAAGCAGATGTCATAAAAGCAGGGTTGCGGATTGAGGACTGAGTAAAAAAATGAGTTTTGGGAGACAGGGGGAGGGTAGGGCGGGAAAGTGAAACGCATCCCGCCTTTAGAAAGGCGGAAGAGGGAAGGGGAATTTTGTGTCGGGCGGACACTGCCCGCCAGGATAATCTTTTTACGATTACAGATATGATATCATTATCAAAATCAATCAGTAAAATCTTTTCAGGCGGATAGATAGCGGTAACTGCAGCAGTCTCATTTTTAATATTTTTTTTATAATTTTTGAATTTCTATTAAAATTTTCCTGTAATGCATACAATATGATTTGAGAAATGTAAAATATTATTGATATCATGTTAGTTGGAAACCGCGAATTGAATCATTACTTGCGCTTTGCAGGGATACTCAGCCTTGGACGACATCCGGGCCGACGGTCATGATCTAAGAGGAGCTGGCACGGCGCAGGAGAGGCTATCGTCTAAGTGAGCGGCCGCAAAGAACTAAGCAGTGTATGCAGCAAGTCAGAGTCAAACAGCCATTGTGATCGGGAGCCCTCAATACAGCAGCAGTTGATGGCGTCAAGCTCTACAGGTTCGCCTCCGCTGCGGCCTTTGATTTCGATCTTGCAGAAAATATCTCGTTTCCAGATCGGAAACCATAAGTTCTCGTTGTAGATCCGGATGAGAACTAAGTAAAAAATTATAAAAATGCCAGGTGTTCGGGAATTCGGTGAATCTGAAAAGAGCGACTATGAATGGTGAGATTACGCAGGATCGCATGTAGACCAAGAGAGCAATGCCGGAATGATTGGGAAAAAGAGGAGACTGAAACATGGACATCCACAAGGCCACCGACGAAGAGTTACTCAACATTTCGAACGCAATCCGGCGGGGCGAAAAGTTCGAACCTGGAGAGGCCTTTGAAATTGCCAAAGAGCTCGCCAACCGCAATTACCTTGAGCATGCCCGGCAGCTGGCCCAGCGTCTGGCAAGCTCAGATCAGCTCCAAGGGGAAATGGTCATCAAGTTGCCGCAGAGGTGGGCGATGTGGACCTCGAAGAATCCGGACGCCCCGGACGACAGTAAGCATGACGAGGCACTGGATATCCTTAAGACCAAGATGCCGGTCGGACAGCGTTTGGCCGAAACGAATGATTTTGAAACGCTAGGGATTGCCGGGGGCATCTGCAAGCGGAAGTGGCTCATCGACGGCCAGCGCCAGACTCTGGAAGAATCACTGCGTTATTACGAACGCGGGTTCCAACAGGGCATTGATAAAGACACTTCCTATCCTGCCATTAACGCTGCTTTTATGCTCGACCTGCTGGCAAGTCAGGAGGGAGAAGACGGGGACGAACGGCGACAGCGTGCCAGGAAGCTGCGGGAAAAGATCCGCGACGTACTCCTCGAGGACTTGGAGCAAGGGAAGCCAAAGGAGCCGGAACGTTGGATTTGGGAGACGCTGGCCGAAGCCCAGTTCGGATTGGGGGAATATGCAGAAGCAACCGAGTCACTGCAGAAAGCCTATAAGAACGCCAAAGTGAATCCCTGGGAACGAGAAACAACCGCTCGTCAGTTCGCTTGGCTGGCAAGGCTGCAGGATCCCGAGGCGATCAAACCTGAAGATTTTGAAAAGTCGCCTGCCTGGGGGGTACTGCGCGAGGTGTATGGCCAGCTCACTGCCGCTAGTTCTTTGTTTGCCGGCAAGCTTGGTTTGGCTCTGTCTGGCGGCGGGTTTCGCGCCTCGTTGTTCCACCTCGGCGTTCTGGCGGCGCTGGCTGAGAAAGATATGCTTCGTCATGTGGAAGTTCTATCCTGCGTATCGGGCGGCTCCATTCTTGGCGCCCACTACTATCTGGAGATTCGGAAGCTGCTGCAGGAGAAGGCGGACGGCGAGATTAGTCGTGATGATTACATCAGGCTGGTGAAGCGTTTGACTCAAGATTTCCTCAGTGGGGTGCAGAAGAACCTCCGCACCCGGATCGGGACTAACCTGTTGTCCAACCTGCGCATGATCTTCCAGCCCGGCTACACCACTACCACGCGGCTCGCAGACCTGTATGACAAATATCTGTACGCGAGCGTGAAGGACGATAAGAAACGCCAACTGCGCCAACTGATCATAAAACCCAAAGGTGACAAAAACCTCAAACCCAAGTACGGCAATTGGCTGCGACAGAATAAAATTCCCATCCTGATTATCAACGCCACGACGCTGAACACAGGCCATAACTGGCAGTTCACCGCCTCCTGGATGGGGGAGCCGCCGGCGTTCATCGACAGCCAGATCGACGGTAACTATCGCCTCCGGCGGTTTTACCTCGAAAAGGAGGCCCCGGCCCATGCCGACATCCGCCTCAGTGAGGCCGTCGCGGCCTCGGCTTGTGTGCCGGGGTTGTTCACGCCCCTCGAACTGCATGGCCTCTACGAAGGAATCACCGTGCGGCTGGTTGACGGAGGCGTACACGACAATCAGGGGGTGTTCGGCCTGCTGGACCAGAACTGTACCGTCATGATTGTCAGCGACGCCAGCGGCCAAATGTCCACCATCGCCAACCCGGCGGACGGACCGCTGGGCGTGCTGCTCCGCACCACCAGTTTGCTGCAGGCGCGGATCCGGACGGCCTGTTATCGCGAGATCGAAGCGAGGCGCAAGAGCGGTCGCCTCAAGGGCGTGTTGTTCATTCACTTGAAGCGGGGCCTCGAAGTGGAGGACCGGGATTGGATTAACTGCGACAACCCCAAGGAGCTTGCTCCTGAAGAGCTACGGGCCCGAATTGAACCTCTGACTGACTATGGGGTGCTTAAGGACCTGCAGAGGAAGATTGCCGGAATCCGCACCGATTTGGACGCGTTTAGCGATGCCGAAGCATTTGCCTTAATGACTGCGGGCTACAATATGATACGAACCACTTTTGCCGATAAAATCAGCGGGTTCCAGGTGGATGAGCGGCAGCACGACTGGGATTTCCTAAAGTTGGCGCCGACTCTGAAGGATAAAACCAAAACCAGTGACCTAGATCGGCTACTCGACGTGGCTAGCCAGACCATGCTCAAGGTCTGGCGCCTCTCGCCTGCACTTAAGTTTATCAGTTTCCTGACAGGAGTTGGCGTAATTGGACTGCTGTCCTACATGATGTGGTCGTGGCAGGCAGAACCGCTGCTCAGCATCAAGGGCGTGCTTGCGGCCCTTGCCCTGGGCGCAGTCGGGTTAGGTTTAAGTGCTCTCGGGCTTGGCTTGTTGGTCAAGGCGATCGATTACCGTAAAACAATGCACCAGATCCTTCTGGGAGCCGGTTTGTCTACTGCCGGTTGGCTGTTTAACTGGTTCCACCTGTGGGTGTTCAACCCCCTTTACCTCCGTTATGGTAAGTTGAAGGAGCGGTTTACCGCAAAGATCGGACCACCCGCGAGCAAATCATAACATGCCCAGGGATAGTCGGTAATAACCGATGCCGCAACTAACGGGGCGCCGTGGTCAGGAGAAAAGCGCCCTGAGGGAAAATTCCACCGCCCCGACCATACCAGGATCATATCGAACCAGGCCGGAAAAATACAGCACACCTGAAGCAGATGTCATAAAAGCCGGGTGGCGGATTGAGGACTGAGTAAAAAAATGAGTTTTGGGAGACAGGGGGAGGGTAGGGCGGGAAAGTGAAACGCATCCCGCCTTTAGAAAGGCGGAAGAGGTAAGGGGAGTCGGACGGTTTTCGATGTAGGTACTCAGACGCGATCGAGGCAGATTAGATTTAGACCTACCTGCGTGTAGGCGTTGGGTAGGTCTGACCATCGCCTCCATGACTTTTTCACAGAGGAAAAGTCATACTGGATTTCTCCCACCTGTTCTACGAGATCCACCAAGAGAGTGTATGTCTTGGTGAAGAGCTTCAGGTTACCAGGAATTGTGGAAGGAATCAGCAGTTGGAGTGTGCCAGCCGGCTTCCAGACAACACTAGAGGCAATTGCCTGGTCAAGGCGGCTGGCCACACGGCGGTCCCGGCCCGCCTGACGCTCGTGCTCGGCATAGATGGTGAAGAACTCCACAAATTCCGGAAGGTCAGGATAGAAGAACCGCAAAGGGTCATGGGAGTCAATGATGAGAACCGATCCTCCAGGTTTGGTTATCGTGGCGACATGGTCGAGGACGGTCTGAATGTCATCCAGATGCTGAAGAAGGAGGCGCATCAACACAAAATCATATGGTTCGGTCACGTCAAATAGGTAACGAGGTGAGAAAGACAACTTTCCACCGCCTACCTCCGTCTCGGCGATAGCAATTAGTTCGGGAGAGACATCCACCCCATGATAACTCTTATCCGGGAAGCGGGCGGCAATCTTGCTGAGATAATAGCCATTCCCAGTCCCGAGATCGAGGACTGTCCGCGCGGCATGCCACTGGGGGGAGGTAAAATAAAAGGTGAGTTCCTGAGCGAGGGCGAAATCGGTCTGGAGCCGCTGCATCTGGTCCCAGATCTCAAGAACTGACCGCTTCTGTGTCCTGAAGAGCGGATCGGAACAGGAGTTGAGTTTTCCCCCAGGCATAGTTTCCTTCCCCGGTTACGTTGTGGATCTATCTGGACTGAGGGTGTTGGGAATCTCAATGTAGACGATTAGTAAATACATCTTGTGGGGCTCCTCCTGACTGCCGTCGGTAACCTGAGCAATAAGGCAGGGCAAAAAAGATGCCCCGCGGTACTCGACTCGGGGGTGCTTTTCATTGAACTGCAGGGGAACTTTGACCCGCGTGTAACCGTATTCCTTAACGACGGTGTTCATCAGTTCCACTTGTTCTTGCAGGAATTCATCCCAACGACTCTTATCCAAAAATTTTTCGATGCGCCCCATGAGCTTAGTTAGGTTCAACGGGCGATCACGATCCGCTGCCGTTTTACTTGCATATCCATACAGGCGACTGAACGCGTCGTCGAAGTCGCAAACGACGGCTGGATTTTCTGGATTAGCAAACTCGCTGCCCTTCGAAAATGCAACCTCAACGATTGAGCAAGGGTAGAAGCTCGAGGTTTCGTTGGAGACGATCCCGCGTAAATATTGAACTGACTGAATCGGCTCTGGTTTGAACTCCGCCTCAATTTCCTGCAAAGCGTCCTGCAACCCCTTCTCCAACTCACCATCGAATCTGTCGATGTCGGTTTTCAGGTCATTTGGGATTCCCACGGCGAAATCAGGCAAATCTGGTAAATGATCATTTGCCATCTTGTCGATCCGCTGCAGTACCTCATCCTGTTTCCAATTCTGACGCCCCAAGCCTTTCAAGTAGAGTGGGAGGTAATCGGGTGAATCGACTACGAGGACTACGGTCCGATCTTTCGCCCGCCGGTAGGCCACTTCGTAGATCACGTTCAGATTGGATTCGGTAACCAGCGCAATTAAGATGTCCGCATTCTGTATTTGCCGGAGCGCCAGGTCAGAGATGTCATCCATCGCCGTCCTGGCCACCTGAACGCCGTAGGCGACATAGTCAGGCTTGCTTGCTGAGTCGGCAGATGTCACCTTACATCTGCTATGCACGAGGTATTCCAGACGTTTGAAGTTGAGAATCGCGCGTCGGCGTTCAACAAGATTCTCCCCGCCAAAAGGCATCACGACCACCACATTTCTAGCACTCATACTCGCCTCCTGATTAGAACCAAAGATTAGAGCTTTTTGACAGTCACTGTGGTTACGTTGACGACATCGGTCCCCTGCAGTTTTGTGAAGACCATTGCCAATGTTAGACCAGCGATAAATCCGATGACCAATTCGAAAGGAATAAGCAGATTCAGGCCAGGAGGGAGTGGTTGCCCAAGGTCTTTGACCGCAGGATTCCTCACCCACTGAGCAATCACGAAAAGAACAGCGGCGATTAGTCCGGCGATAATTCCTAGGACCTTGGCTACCGGCGTGGCATATGGGGCTTGGATAGATAGCCCTCTCAGGTAATCAAACAAGTTGCGTGCGACACCTCCCGAGGCTCCTGCAAGCAAAGGCCTGCGAAAGAAGAACAGACCGAAGAGTGTTGGGCTCGGTGCAGCCGATTCTCTCTTTAATGTCATTATAACAGAAATTTTGGAATGAACGGTATACTTTTAAAAGTTGAAAACTCATTTCACGAGTGTTCGCGATTAGCCTGCCATTACCCACATCGCCCCCCTTGGCGATAAAATAACAGATATCTTCACGATACTAGGGGAGAAGGGAAAAATACAGGAAAAAACTTTTGGCAAGCGGTCTAGCTCGACAGCCAGGTCGGGTCCGGCCATTCCGTAAAGGTTCGGGCCTCGGGCGGTCCCCAGGAGCCGGCGGCATAAGGATGGATCGGCACGGCGGCCTGGCCCAGCAGGGGCTCATAGAGCCGCCAGGCGCCTTCGACCTCGTCGGCCCGGACGAAAAGGGTCTGGTCCCCGGTCATGATGTCCAGGAGCAGGGTCTGGTAGGCGTCGGCCAGGGGCGCGAAAGCCTCGGAGTAACGGAAGCGCAGGCTTTGAGTTTTCAGGTTTAAGGGCAGGCCGGGGGTTTTGACGTCGAAATGCAGGTTGAAGCCCTCGTCCGGTTGGATGGTAAAGACCAACACATTGGAGGTCAGGTTACAGGAACTGTAGGGCTGCAGGACCGAAACCGGGGGACAGCGAAAGGTGACGGCGATGGAGGTGAGGCGTTTGGGCAGGGCCTTGCCGGTGATCAGGTAAAAGGGAACCCCCTGCCAGCGCCAGTTTTCCACGAACAATTTGAGGGCCACGAAGGTTTCGGTGGCGGAGTCCGGGGGAACTCCGGGTTCTTCCCGGTAACCCGGCAGGACCCGGTCTTCGATCTGGCCCCGGTTGTATTGACCGAAAACCACCTGGGAAGGCTGAACCGGGGGAATGGCCCGGAGAACCTTGGCTTTCTCATCCCGGATGGCATCGGCATCAAAGGCCGCCGGCATTTCCATGGCAGTTAAGGCCAGCAATTGGGTGAGATGGTTTTGCACCATGTCCCGGAGGGCGCCGGCCTGGTTATAATAGGCGGTGCGGCGTCCCACACCCTGGCTTTCGGCCACGGTGACTTGCACACTCTTCACCAGGTTGCGGTTCCACAGGGGCTCAAAAATGGCGTTGGCAACCCGGAAAACCAGGAGGTTTTGCACGGTTTCCTTGCCGAGGTAGTGGTCAATGCGGTAGAGCTGGTTTTCCCGGAAATAACGATGGATCAAAGCGTTGAGTTTTTGGGCCGATTTAAGGTCCCGGCCGAACGGCTTTTCCACCACCACCCGGGTCCAGCCCGGGCTTTTGGGCAAACCGGCCTGACCCAGACCGGTAACGACGTCAGGAATGGCCGCGGGCGGCAGGGCCAGGTAAAAGACGCGGTTTCCGGGGAGGCCTTGCTCCTGTTCCAAGGTCTTGATATATGAGGCTAATTTATGGAAATTCTCTTTGCCGCCTTCTCCCAAGGAGTGATAAAAAAAGCACTGGCGGCACCAGGGATCACTTGCACCGGCTTTGATCAGACCCGCCTCCATTAGGGCTGCATTGGCCAAGGTTCGAAAGCTCTCAGAATCAAGTTCGGGGCTGCGGGAAACGCCCAAAATACAACAGTTTTTCCCCAATTGATGCCGGGCATTGAGGTGATAGAGGGCGGGCAGGAGTTTGTGGCGCATGAGATCGCTGGTGGCTCCGAGGATGACGAAGAGGTGGGGCGCTACTTGTTTTTCAGCCATAAGAAGTGCTTCTTTCAGGTCTTTCTTAATTTAACAGCATTGTGGGTTCAGAGTGAAGGCTGAATAAGACATTATTTCGGCAATGACTTTAACTTACAGATCGGTGCTCTGGTTCCGCTCATGCTGCATTTTGAGCATTGACAAGGCATCGGGGTTATAATCGAGTAGAACTAAGGCGCTGCTGGCTGCCCGACTTGGCAACATATCGCCGCTTTCGTATTTCTGGAAGGCGCGCCGGCCGCCGCCGATCAACAATCCGGCAGCCTCCTGGGAAAGACGAAGTTTCTTGCGGATGCGCCGGATCTCCTTCGGTGTCAACACACCTTCACTTCGCGCTTTAAGCAAGTTCAACATCCGGTCGGATACCTTCATATCCTTGCCGGTGTGAATGCTCTTATCGCAGTCATGACAATACCAGCCGGGCATCTCGAAGGTGATCGACTCGCCCTTATAGGTCAACGTCATGGGGCGCACGCCACGATGCATAGGCGCACCCGTTTTTGGACATACAGGATTATCATTCATCGTCTTTCTCTTTGAAGGAAAGCAGCAAAAATTCGGTGACCACATCAGCGGTGAACTTGATATATAGCACACCAACTAGCGATGGGACGTAGTATACGTCTTGCCAAATCAAATGGTTCGCATAAGACGTCATAGACTTATGAAAGTGCTCCCGTTTTAAGCTCTGGATTGTAGCGACGATTTCGGCGCGGCCAAATCCCAGAGCAGCGGCGCTTCTCATTGCAGTACCGGTAACGGCGAGTTTATCTACGCGGCAAAACGCAGTCTGGAAGGCTTCCAGGTCATACGTCGGTTTGCGTTTTTCGGTCATGAGTTACACCATATAGGTGTAAATAGATATTACACCTTTATGGTGTAATGTCAAATTGTTTTCGAGAGCAACGATCAAGCCTCCCGCAAGCTGTGGTCAGAAAAAAATGGATTTAAACTGGTTGTTTCTCCAGGCGGTCGATTTTCTCCAGACGTCGAAGGTGCCGTTCGCTGCCGCTGAACCGGGCCGTGAGAAAGCTTTTGATCAGGTCCTGGGCCAGGGCGAAGCCGGTGACCCAACCTCCCAGACACAGGAAGTTCAGGTCATCATGCTCCACACCCTGGTGGGCTGAATAGACCTCGGTGATCAGGGCGGCGCGCACCCGGGAATTTTATTGGCGGTGATGGCGGCGCCGACGCCGCTGCCACACAGGGCGATCCCCCGCTCCACGTCTCGGCGCGCCACCGCCCGGGCCAGAGGCGCCACAAGATCGGGATAATCGTCGGCGCGGTCGTAGTGATGGGCGCCGTAATCAATCACTTCATAGCCCCATTGCCGCAACAAGGGAAGTAGCTTTCCTTTCATTTCGAACCCGCCGTGATCTGCGGCAATGCCGACTCGCATGGTCCAAACTCCTTTGATAAGGTTGGGGCTGGTGGAAAATCGTTTAATTCTTATTCGGCAATCCACACTTGATAAAAGCAAACCTTTATTTATGACAGCGTTGCATTAGGTCACGCGCCCGTTGACAGACGTGCTCCAGGTTAAAACCGTATTCCTGCAGGACCTTTTTACCGGGGGCGGAGGCCCCGAAGTGGTCGACGCCGATGACTTCCAGGTTCGCAGCTAGATTGATATAGGGCCGCCAACCCAGGGAGACGCCGGCCTCGAGAGTTAGGATGGGAACCTGCGGGGGAAAAATTTCCTGTTGATAGGCAGCGGGCTGAGCCTGGAAGAGCTGCCAGCAGGGGAAGCTGACTACTCGGGTAGCGATACCTTCTTTTGTTAGGGCGTCGCTGGCTGCCAGGGCCAGATGGATTTCGGAACCGGTGGCGACGATGATGAGATCCGGAGCGCCTTGAGCTTCCGAGAGGATATAACCCCCCAGGGGAACCCCGGCCGGAAGCTGGGGAAACAGGTCCAGATCCAGGACGGGCAGGTTTTGACGGGTGAGGACCAGGGCCACCGGGCCGTCTTGATGGCTGACCGCCAGGCGCCAGGCGGCCGCGGTTTCATTGGCATCCGCCGGACGGATAACCAGGAGACCGGGTATGGACCTGAGTGCTAAGAGGTGCTCCACGGCCTGATGCGTGGGCCCGTCTTCCCCCAGAGCCAGGCTGTCATGGGTGAAGACGTAGATGGTATGCAACCGGCCCAGTGCGGCCAGGCGGATGGGCGGGCGCATGTAGTCGCTGAAGACCAGGAAGGTGGCGCCATAGGGGATAAAGCCGCCGTGGTAAGCCAGGCCGTTTAAAACCGCGCCCATGGCGTGTTCCCGGATGCCGAAATGCACATTGCGTTCGCCATACTGGCCGGGCTGAAACGACCCGGAGCTACTGATGATGGTTTTGGTGCTGGGGGCCAGATCGCCGGAACCACCCAGCAATTCGGGCAGGGCCGGGGCGATGGCGTTGAGGACCTTACCGGAGGCGCTGCGGGTGGCCATTGGTCCCTGGTCCGGCCGAAAATCCGGGAGGTCCCTGTCCCAAGCGGAGGGGAGTTGTCTGGCCATAAGACGCGTGAACTCCTGGGCCAACTGGGGAAACTCCTGGGCATAGGCCTGAAAAAGGCTTTCCCAGGCGGTCTGCCAGGTTTGACCACGCGCCAGGGCCTGGCGGCAGTGTTCCAGGGCTTGAGGGGGCACCAGAAAAGCCGGTTCCCGGGGCCAGCCCAAACGGTCTTTGGTTAGTAAAATTTCCTCGTGGCCCAGAGGTTCGCCATGAGCCTCGGCAGTGTCCTGTTTATGGGGGCTGCCATAGCCGATGTGAGTCCGGACCGCAATAAGTGACGGCCGCTGAGACTCGGCCCGAGCCGTGATCAGGGCCGACGCCACCTGGCTCACATCGTTGCCGTCCGGGACCCGCTGCACCTGCCAGCCGTAAGCGGCATAACGTCCCACAACATCCTCGGTGAAGGTTAGATTCGTATTCCCCTCAATAGTGATACGATTGTCGGACCACAAGACGATGAGTTTGCCGAGCTGCCAGTGTCCGGCTAAAGAAGCGGCTTCGGCACTAACGCCTTCCATAAGATCACCGTCGCTGGCTTCCACATAGGTATAGTGATCGACAAGGGGAAAACCGGGGCGGTTAAAACGGGCCGCTAACGAGGCTTCGGCCATGGCCATCCCCACAGCATTGGCAATACCTTGACCCAGGGGACCGGTGGTGGCTTCCACCCCCGGGGTTTTGCCGTATTCGGGGTGGCCCGGGGTGAGGCTGCCCCACTGGCGGAACTGTTTTATTTCTTCCAGGGGGAGATCAAAGCCGTACAGATAAAGCATGGCGTAGAGCAGCATACAGCCATGTCCGGCTGAGAGGACGAAGCGGTCCCGGTCGCACCAGTGAGGGTCCCGGGGATTGAACTTCAGAAAGCGGTCCCAGAGGGTGTAGGCCATGGCGGCATCCCCCAGAGGCAGGCCGGGATGGCCCGAGTTGGCCCGCTGCACGGCATCCACAGCCAGAAACCTGATGGTGTTGAGACACAGTTCATCCAGGGGTGAGGCCGGGAGGGTTAAACTGCTGGAGTCTAATGGCATGTCGAATCCTTAGTTAGTTTCTGTCCGGAAACGGCTATTTTTCACAATATCGGCGTCAATCTGCAGGCTTATTTGTGCGGCGAACGAATGTTCGCCTCCGCACAAGCCTTTGATTTCCTTGATCTTGCAGAAAATATCTCGTTTCCAGAGCAGAAACTAGATTAATTCTCAGCATTGTTTCCGGATGAGAACTGGTTGGGTCGATTTTCATTATTATACCATCGTTTGATGGCTTCCGCGGCATTTCCGGATTTTTTTAGCCCCGGCGCCAGGCCAAATACCGTGTGAACAGATTTTTCACGAAAGGCGTCAACCGGGTGCGGTTATAGAGATCGCCGGTCTGCCGGATGGCTTCGGCCTGGGTAGGGTAGGGATGGATGACCGCGGCCAGGGTCCCCAGACCGGTGCGGCCCACCATGGCGGCGGTGATCTCGCTGATCATCTCACCGGCATGGGAAGCCACGATGGTGGCCCCCAGGATTTTATCGGTTCCGGCCTTGACGTGAATCTTGACAAAACCCTCTGGTCTTCGCCATCGAGAATAGCCCGGTCCACTTCGCTCAAAGGTTTGCTGAAGGTCTGAATAGCAAGACCCTGCTTCTTGGCGCGCTGCTTCGGAGAGACCCACATGGGCCACTTCCGGGTCGGTGTAGGTGCACCAGGGGATGGTGAGGGCGCTGAGCTTCTTACGGCCACCGAAGAGGGCGTTCTGGATGACGAGGCGGGCGGCAGCGTCGGCCAGGTGGGTGAACTGGTAAGGCAGGCAGACATCGCCGGCGGCATAGATCTGGGGATTGCTGGTCTGGAGTCGATCGTTGACCAGAATGCCCCGGCCTTTGCCGCCTTCGTACTTCACCCCGGCGGCTTCCAGATGCAAGCCTTCCACATTCGGAGCCCGGCCGGCCCCCACCAGGATTTCATCCACTTCAATTTCACCAGAACGGCCATTGCTCTCGTAGTGCACCACCTTGCCGGTGTCGGACTGAACCACCCGGAGAGGTTTGGCGTTGAGAATCAGGTTAATCCCCTCCTGAAGAAAAACCTGTTGGATAAGTTCGGCCGCGTCCGGGTCTTCCCGGTTCATGAGGCGGTCATATTTATGGAGTAAAGAGACCTGACAGCCCAGGCGCTGCAGGGCCTGGGAAAATTCGCAGCCGAGAGGACCGCCGCCCAGGACCAGGAGGCGCGCCGGTCGCTGGGTAAGGGAAAAAACCGTTTCATTGGTGAGATACCCGGCTTCTCGTAGGCCTTCCAGGTTCGGTTCCACCGGACGGCCGCCGGTGGCGATCACTGCTTTCCGGAAGCGCAGTATCTGATCTCCCACCTGGACCGCGTCGGGACCGATGAAGTGCGCCTGTCCCAGGAAGACGTCCACGCCTAAATCTTTGAAGCGCTGGGCTGAATCATGGTGACTGATACTGGCGCGCAACCGTCGCAGGCGTTCCATGACGGCGCCAAAATCCACTTCGACGCCGGCAGGAACCTTGACGCCGAAGTGGTGGGCGTTCCGGACCTCGGCCAGTACCCGGGAGGCCCGGATAACGGCCTTAGATGGCACGCAACCGTAATTCAGGCAGTCGCCGCCGAGCAGGTGCCGCTCCACCAGGGCCACTTTGGCCCCCAGACCGGCGGCGCCGGCCGCGGTCACCAGGCCGGCGGAACCGGCGCCGATGACCACCAGGTTGTAGGTGCCGGCAGGCTCCGGATTCTCCCAGTTGGGGGGATGGACGTTGGCCACCAGAGTTTGATTGTATTCGTCCGGGGGGTTGATTTCAGGAGGAGTGTAGTTAAATGGCTGGCTGGGGAGATTGTCAGTGGTCGCGCTCAGGCTTTCCCTTTCCCGGAGCTTGCTTCGGGCCACTTTTACCAGGAGCGTTAAGATGACCGCAGCCACCATCAGGGCGCCCACCAGTACCCAGGGGATTTCTCCCTTGGTCAGACCCTTGGTAATGGCATCAGCCCCCACCACATACAGCACCGTAGCCGGCAGCATGCAGAGCCAGGACCAGAACACATAGGTCCAGAAAGGCACCCTGGTCAGCCCGAAACCATAGTTCAACAGATTAAAGGGAATTATGGGCACCAACCGGGTCAGGGCGACGATGATGGCCCCATGCTCTGCCGTCAGGCGGTCCAGGCGCTGAAATTTCTCGTTTTTACCTAACCACCTGACGATGGCTTCCCGGGCAAAGTAGCGGGAGACGAGAAAGGCCAGGCTGGCGCCGATAGTGGCTGCCAGGCTCACCAGCATGACCCCTAAAACAGAACCGAAAAGGGCTCCGCCGGCTATGGTGATGGCTGAACCCGGGATGGCCGCGACCACGGCAACAATATAGATAACCACAAAGACCAGCGGCCCCCAAGGTCCCAGGCCCTGGAGCCAGTCTCGGAGAGCCCCGAATTTATCGCCCAGGCCGAAAACCCTGGCCGAAATCAACACTATTATTAATAGGGTTAACAGGAGCAACGGACGCCGCCAGGTGCGGGATTGGGAATGGTCATTTTCAGGGGGAGATTGAGCCGGTGAATCCTTTGCATTTGGGCTGGAGGTCTTCATCTGGTTCCCCTTGAAGCAGTTGATTAAAAATGCCGGGAGGTTGGTATTAAGATAAAACCGGAAACGGGAAAATCAATGCTTGATAAGTCTGGTAAATGATACCCTTTCTTTCGCCAATATTTGGACTTTTTGAACAAACTTACCTGAGACCATCTAACTAGAACTTAGGATCGTGGATTTTTTCAGTAATCCAGGGCTGTATAGTTGAAGAGCTGATTGATTTCTTCTTTCAGGGCCGCAGAGGGTTTCAGATGCAAGTGAGGCGGTAGGGCTAAGATCTCTTCCGGTGTTTGGGGTGAAATAAAGTGCAAAAAGGCAGGAATCGGACCGCAGTGGCGCTGCAGGATATCTCGCAGGCGGGTTAACAGGTCTTGATCCAGGCCGTCGGTATGCAGGTGCAGATGGAGATCGGTGGGAATCTTTTCACTTTCGACCTGGAGAGAGCGGATTTCCTGGGCGATGATTTTGGAACCTTTTTCCTCCTGAGCCACCGTCCCCCGAATCAGCAACGGTAGACCGGGAGTCTGGAGAAGCCCGGCAGTGCGCTGGAAAATGTCGCTGAAAACCACCACCTCCACCGAACCCCCCTGATCTTCCAGCGTAACGAAGGCCATACGATCGCCTTTTTTGGTCATGGTCTCTTTCAGTGCTACCACCAGCCCGCCGATGGTCACCGCAC
This sequence comes from uncultured delta proteobacterium, assembly GCA_963780995.1. Classification (GTDB taxonomy): domain Bacteria; phylum Desulfobacterota; class Desulfobaccia; order Desulfobaccales; family Desulfobaccaceae; genus Desulfobacca. The sequence goes on along the minus strand of CAWAEI010000024.1, from coordinate 57,114 downwards.
CATTTTCCGATCGATCCACGAGATCAGGGATAGTTATATCGGTCAGGGCCTGGAGCTGGCGCCGGTATTTTTCCAGAGGGTGACCGGAAAGGTAAATCCCCAGGGCTTCTTTTTCCCGGGCCAATTTTTCCAGTTCGTCCCAGTCAGAGGCAGGGGGCAGCCAATCATCGCCTTCTCCCTGACTTTCCATTCCTAAGCCCCCGAACATGTCCATCTGCCGGGCCGCCCGCATTTTCAGCGCAGTCTGAGCCCGCTCCAAGGCAGTTTCCAGACTATTAAACAAGCGGGCGCGAGGTATCCCGAAACTGTCAAAAGCACCGGCTTGAATAAGGGATTCGATGACTTTTTTGTTAACTTTGGAATGATTAATGCGCTCTAAAAAATTGCTAAAGGAGGTGAACGGACCTTTTTTCCTGGCCTCGACAATAGCCCGGATGGCGTTATCGCCGACATTTTTCACTCCCGCCAGACCGAAGCGGAGTTGCTGACCTTCCACCGCAAAATCCCGTTCACTGGCATTAAGGCTAGGAGGCAGCAGGACAATCCCATCTTCCCGGGCTTCCTGAATATGTTTGGTCAAAGCGGTGGGATTGTTAATTTCGCTGGTAAACAGGGCGGCCAGGAATTCCAGGGGGTAATGGGCCTTGAGATAGGCAGTCTGATACGTGATATAGGCATAGGCGGCGCTGTGAGATTTATTGAAGCCGTACCCCGCAAACTTTTCAATGAGGGTAAACAGGCCATCCGCTTTGTCCGTCGGGAAGCCGCGCCTGACCGCGCCGGTGCAAAAACGCTCCTGCTGGGCCGCCATCACGGCCGGTTCTTTTTTGCCCATGGCCCGGCGCAAGATGTCGGCTTCGCCCATGGAGTAATCAGAAATCACTCCGGCAATCTGCATCACCTGTTCCTGGTAGAGGATGATGCCATAGGTCTCTTTCAGGATTGGCTCCAACTCCGGCAAATCGTAAGTCACGGTCAATTCACCGTGTTTGCGTTTGATGAAGTCATCCACCATACCGCTTTCCAGGGGACCGGGACGATAGAGGGCCACCAGGGCGATGAGGTCTTCGAAACAGGTAGGACGCAGTTGGACCAGTTTTTCCCGCATGCCGCTGCTTTCCAATTGAAAGACACCGGCGGTGTTACCGGAGCGCAACAGTTCAAAAGTTGGCGCGTCATCCAAGGGGAGTTGCCGATAATTAAAGTTTTCATCTTTGGTGCGCCGGACGAATTCGGCGGCGGTTTCCAACACCGTTAAGGTGCGCAACCCCAGGAAATCAAACTTGATCAAGCCGACCTGTTCAACCCCTTTCATATCGAATTGGGTCACAACTTCGTCCTTATTTCCTTTGTACAGCGGCAGATAATTCCATAAGGGCTGGTCGGCAATGACGATGCCGGCGGCATGGGTCGAGGCGTGCCGAGGCAGGCCTTCCAGGGCCGCGGCGATGGTTAGGACCTTCTTAACATTCTCGTCGGCATCCCGCAGCTCCCGCAAGCGGGGCTCCTTTTCCAGGGCGGTGGCCAGGTTGATTTTTAGGACATCGGGCACCAGTTTGGCGATTTTATCCACCTCCGGGTAGGGGAGTTCCAAAGCCCGGCCCACGTCCCGAATGACCTGCCGGGTTTGCAAACTGCCGAAGGTGGTTATCTGGGCCACAAAATCCTTGCCATATTTCTTGGCCACGTATTCGATGATCTCCCCCCGGCGCTCGAAACAGAAGTCTACGTCGATATCAGGCATGCTTTTGCGTTCCGGGTTGAGGAAGCGCTCGAAGAGCAGGCCGTAGGCGATGGGATCCAGGTCGGTGATTTCCAGGGCATAGGCCACCAGGCTGCCGGCGGCCGAGCCCCGCCCTGGCCCCACCGGGATGTGACGCTTGCGGGAATACTTAATGAAGTCAGCCACTACCAGAAAATATCCGGCAAAGCCCATCTGACAGAGGAGATCGAGTTCATCTTCCAGGCGAGCCCGGTAGTGTTGCATCTTTTCCACTGACCAAGGGCCAGCCTGTAGCAACTGCTTCAAACGCTGCTCCAGACCTTGTCGGGCCTGCTCCCGCAGTTCTTCCTCCATAGTCTGGCCATTGTCCAGGGGAAAGACCGGAAAATGAAATTCACCCAGCGGCAGTTCCAGTCGACAACGAGAAGCGATTTCCAGGCTCCGGGCCAGGAGTTCAGGGTTATCCGGAAAGGCCGCAGCCATCTGGACCGGGCTTTTAAAGAAGAGCTGGTCGGTCTGGAAACGCATGCGTTTAGCAGCGTTGACGGTCTTGCCGGTTTGAATGCACAACAGAACGTCATGGGCCCGGGCATCCTCGGGCCGCAGGTAGTGGCAATCGTTGGTCGCCACCACCGGCAGACCCCACCTGGGGCCATATTCCAACAGGGCGGCATTGACTTTTAGCTGCTCGGGCAGATCATTGGCCTGGGCTTCCAGATAAAAACTTCCAGGAAAAAGTTCAGCATATTGCCGGGCCGCAGTTTCAGCGCCTTTGAGGTCATCTGCTAGGAGATGGGAGGCTACGGCGCCATGCAGACAGGCGCTTAACCCGATTAACCCTTCCCGATGATCCGCTAAAAGTTCCTTATCAATGCGGGGTTTGTAATAAAACCCCTCCAGATGAGCCTTGGACACCAGCCGCAGCAGGTTTTGATAGCCGGTAAAATTTTCGGCCAGCAACACGAGATGATGGTTATCTCCCTTGCCCTTCGGGCTTTTATCCAATCGGCTGCCGGGGGCAACATACATTTCACAGCCGATGAGGGGCTGCAATCCGGCCTTCCTGGCCTTTTTATAAAAATCTACCACTCCGAACATGCTGCCATGGTCGGTGATGGCCACGGCCGGCATTTCCATTCTGAGGGCGGTCTCGATCAAATCGTCCAGGCGTATGGCCCCATCCAAAAGGCTGTAAGCGGTATGGACGTGCAGATGGATAAAATCGGCAGCTGGCATAGCTTTTCCTTAATGATTACACTTCTCCGGCAGGAGAAGTTCCAGGTCTGGGAAAAAATAAGAAAAATTTTTTAGACAAATAATTTTTATGTACATAATAGCTGAACCAGCCCTGATGTGGCAAGGATAACTTCTTATCCGATTGAAATGCATCGATATTTAACTGCATGGATGGATTCGCCTGAACTGCCGCTTACCTTGGGCGTTTAACAAAATTTCTTGATAAGGAATTTCGGTTATAGTGAACCCATAGAATTGTCAGGAAATTCATTAATTGCCTTCTATTGAATAATAATCAATATTTCATAAAGTTTTCACAAACCGGTAGGGGACGACATTCATCCAAGTGCAGGTTAAAGTGCGGGTTAATGGCGAATATCAGATGATTTTTTTGCTTGACACCAAAGCCTTGCTGAGGGTAATGTATCATTTGAAAATATTTTCACAAAAGAGTGTCCAGCATATTGCGGTTTAGCAAAAACCTTGAAATAAGGAGGGAGTTACCTTGGCTTTTGAGATTCCTAAAGTTAAGTATTCCGGCGGCATCAAACCTATAACCATTGGTGCCACCAAACCCATTACTTTGGGTGGTGAAACAGCTTACCCCTTCTATGCGTTCGAAGGGACGATGCCCAACAAGCCCCGGATCGCCATGGAAGTGTGGGACATGGATCCCACCGGAGAGTGGCCGGCCCCGGCCCTGGAGCCCTTTAAAGATGTGCTCAAGGACCCGGCGGCCTGGGCCCAGAAATGCGTTAAAGACTATGGCGCCGATGCCATTGCCCTGGTATTGAAAAGCACCGATCCCAACGGCGACAACGCCTCGGCCGAGGCCGCGGCTGCCACGGCCAAGAAAGTCGCTGACGCTATTGACGTTCCCTTGATCGTCTACGGCACCACCGCCGTTGACAAAGACTCTGAAGTGCTTTCTGCCGTGGCCGAAGCCTGTGCCGGGAAAAAGGTAGTCCTTGGTCCCATTCAGGAAAAAAATTTCAAGAAGATCGGCGCCCAGGCCCTGGCCTACGATCACAGTATCGCGGGCAACAGCCCCATCGACGTCAACCTGGCCAAACAGTTGAATATTCTGTTGGGCAACCTGGGGGTGTCCGATGCCAAAATCCTCATCGATCCCACCACCGGCGGTCTGGGATACGGTATGGAATACTGCTATTCCGTCATCGAGCGCATCCGCATGGCGGCCCTAACCCAGGACGACGACAAGTTGATGCTGCCCATCATCAATTACGTGGGGCAGGAAGTCTGGAAGGTCAAAGAATGCCGTCTGACCAATGCCGAGGCCCCGGAATTGGGTGACCAGGCCAAACGGGGCGTCATGATGGAAGCGGTGACCGCCGCCTCCTTATTGCTGGCCGGTTCGGACCTGCTCATCCTGAGGCATCCTGAGACCGTCAAAATGATCAAAACTCTCATTGACGAATTGTCCTAGTAAATATAAGGGCCGGCGGTGAGCGGCCTTTTTTTGTATGAGAAGTTTAGGGTTGAATCCGAGAAAATCGCCCGTCTAACCTCCCCGGGAGTGTCAGAAGCACCAGGCGAATTTCTCACGTAAAGGGTCCATGAAGGATACCCAGAAAAAATTTTGGAGGAAGTTGTATGGCCGAAAAAGAAGCCAAACCGTTTGATGCGGCGAGCAAATCCGTCGATCCGGTAACTGTCGAGATGTTAAAGAAGGCCCAGGCGGAAGGTATTGAAACCATTTTTGACCGGGCTGAGAAAATGAAACCCTGCCCCATCGGGGCGGAAGGCTCCTGTTGTAAGATCTGTTCCCAGGGTCCCTGCCGGGTACCCAAGCCCAAGAAAGAAGGCGAGGATACCAAGGGTCGCATGGGTCTGTGCGGCGCCACCGCCGAGACCATTTCCGCCCGGAACTTTGCCCGCATGGTGGCCGCGGGTTCCGCTTCTCACAACGACCATTCCCGGGGCGTGGCCCTGCTCTTCAAGGAAGTGGCCCATGGTCGGACCCAGGGCTACCAGATTAAAGATGTGGCCAAACTGAAACGCGTGGCCAAGGACTGGGATGTGGCCCTCACCGAGGGTGAAGGCGACGACAAAAAGCCCCGGAGCGCCGAGGCCATTGCCCAGGAAATGGCGGACAAAGTCCTGAAGATGTTCGGCCAGCAGGAAGGCGAACTCAACTACATCAAGCGGGCTCCCAAGAAACGCCAGGAGATCTGGCGGGCCGAGGGCGTGGTGCCCCGGGGCTGCGACATCGAGATCGTGGAACTGATGCACCGCACCCACATGGGCGTGGACCAGGAATACCACAACATCATCAAGCAGTGCACCCGGACCGCCCTGTCCGATGGTTGGGGCGGCTCCATGATCTCCACCGACCTGCAGGATATCATGTTCGGCATGCCGGTGCCGGTGTCCGGCGAGATCAACCTGGGCGTCCTGAAAGAAGATCACGTCAATATCATCATCCACGGCCATGAGCCCCTGTTGCCGGAGATGATCTACGTGGCCTCCCAGGAGCCGGAGATGCTCCAGTATGCCCAGAATAAGGGCGCCAAGGGCATTCAGTTGGCCGGGATGTGCTGCAGCGCCAATGAGATCCTGATGCGCCACGGCCTGCCCATTGCCGGCAACTACCTGCAGCAGGAACTGGCCATGATCACCGGCGCGGTGGATGCCATGGTAGTGGACGTGCAATGCGAAATGCAGTCCCTGGCCAATATCGCCAAGTGTTACCACACCAAGCTGATCACCACGGATAACCGGGCCAAGATCGAGGGCGCCACCATGCACATTGCCTTCGACGAACATCATGCCCTGGATGTCGCCCGGCAGGTGGTGCGGGAAGCCATTGACAACTTCCCCAACCGCAAGGCCCCGGTGTTGATTCCGTCGGGGAAGACCCCCACGGTGGTGGGCTTCAGCTACGAGACCATCCAGTATCTGCTGGGCGGCTCCATCCGGGGTTCTTATTATACCCTGAACGACAACGTCATCAACGGCCGGGTCCGGGGCGTGGCCGGCGTCGTGGGCTGCAACAATTGCCGCTCCACCCATGACAACGCCCACCTGACCCTGGTTAAAGAACTGATAAAGAACGACGTCATCGTCCTGACCACCGGTTGTTCGGCCATGGCCTGCGGTAAGGCCGGGTTGCTGACCCCGGAAGCGGCTTCCAAGTACTGCGGCCCCGGCCTGGCCGAGGTCTGCGAGACCGTGGGTATCCCGCCGGTGCTGCACATGGGCTCCTGCGTGGACAACTCCCGGATCCTGATGGCGGCCACGGCCTGCGTCAAGGCGGGCGGTCTGGGCAATGACATCAGCGACCTGCCGGCGGTCGGCGCCGCCCCCGAGTGGATGAGTGAGAAGGCCATTGCCATCGGCCATTACTTTGTCACCTCCGGGGTGTACACCGTGTTCGGCGTCACCTTCCCCACCACCGGCTCCGACATCCTGAGCGATTACCTGTTCAAGGGCATCGAAGAGACCTACGGCGGCAAGTGGGATTTCGTGGTCGAACCCGAGGAAATGGCCAAGAAGATGATCGCCCACATCGACAAGAAGCGGGCGGCCCTGGGCATCGACAAGGCCCGGGAACGCGTGCTCTTCGATATGGAAATGCGCCGTGATATGGCTGCTGCCGCTCACGATGAATAAAGTCCATCAACGGCTTCCCTGTCCAGGTGGCGGGGAAGCTTATCGAACCAATTTAATTTCCTTATGAATAAGGAGGAGTTACTGTGTCTAAGATAATCATTTCGGCAGCTATCCGGGGCGCCCATAAAGTCGTCAACAACGCCGCCCAAAAACTGGATGATGCCATTGCCAAATATGGTCCCCAGCAAGAGATCGGCTACCCTGATACTGCCTATTTTCTGCCCATTATCTATTCGTTGATGGGTGCTCCAGTAAAGAATCTTAAAGATGCCAAGGGTGTCATGGATCGGTGTCTCGAGATGCTGCCTCCCATTCCGGCCGAAAAAAACTACCTGCCGTACCTGGGACCCGGCCTGGACGCCGGTCTGGCTACCCTGTTTGCCGAAGAAATCTTCGAGGCCATCCGTATCCTGGAACAGCCGGATTTCTATACCTTTGGTGAAGATATCATTGATAAAAGCTCTGAGAAAATCTGGGTCGGTCCAGCCAACGACATCATCCTGCGAAAACGCGGCGTGGAGTTCGTGGACGGCTCCGCTCCTGGTTTCGCGGCCATCGTCGGCTCCGCTCCCTCGGTGGAAGAGGCCTGCGCCCTGGCCCATGAATATCAGACCAAAAATCTGTACGTCTTTATGGCGGCCAAAGACATTGAAGGCAAGACGTCTTTTGCCGAGCAGTTGATTGCCGGCGGCATGCAGATCGGCTGGCCCACTCGTTTGGTGCCTTTCGGTCCGGACATTTCCGCCGCCGTTTTCGCCTTAGGCTTTGCCTGCCGGGCCGCCATGGCCTTCGGCGGTATCAAACCGGGCGCCGCCTTGAAGAACCTGATCTACAACAAAGACCGCGTGTTCGCTTTCGTGAATGCGCTGTCCACCATCCCGGATGAATGGTACGCCAATGCGGCGGGCGCCATCAACTGGGGCTTTCCCACCATCACCAACCAGGACATCCCCCAGGTGCTGCCCACCGGTATCTGTACTTACGAACATGTGGTCAGCAACGTGCCCTTCAAGGAAATCGGTCCCAAATCCATCGAAGTGCGCGGCCTCAAAGTCGTCATCACCGAGGTGCCCATCCCGGTGGCCTTTGGTCCGGCCTTCGAAGGTGAGCGCGTCCGTAAAGACGAACTTCGCTCCCAATGCGGCGGCGGCAAGACCCTGGCAGTGGAATGGGTCACCAGCAAACGTATGGACGAAGTGGAAGACGGCAAGGTGGAACTCTTCGGTCCGGACCTCGACTCCGTCAAAGAAGGCGGCGGTCTGCCCCTGGCAGTCGTGGTGGAAGTGGCCGGCCGGAACTTCCAGGCCGACTTCGAACCCATCCTGGAACGGCAGATGCATCACCTGGTCAACTATGTCCAGGGCATCATGCACATGGGCCAGCGGGATATCGCCTGGTACCGCTTCGGCAAAGCTGCGGTGGAAAAAGGCTTCCGTCTGGAGCACATCGGCAAACTGTTGCATGCCAAATACCATCAGGATTTTGGCGCGGTTTTCGACAAAGTCCAGATTAAGCTGTACACTGAGAAAGAAAAGGTTGAAGAGATTGCCGCAAAGGCCCGCAAGGTCTACGCCGAGCGCGATCAGCGGGTCGAGGGCATGACCGACGAAACCACCGACATCTTCTACTCCTGCACCCTGTGTCAGTCCTTTGCTCCCACCCACGTTTGCGTGGTCAGCCCGGAACGGACCGGTCTGTGCGGCGCTTACAACTGGATGGACTGCAAGGCCTCCAATGAAATCAACCCCACCGGCCCCAATCAGCCGGTAGCCAAAGGTGAATTGACGGACGAAAAGTATGGCCAGTTTACCGGCGTCAATGAGTTCGTGCAAAAGGCCTCCCGGCAGGCCATCCAATCGGTGAGCTTTTATAGCCTGCTGGTGGACCCCATGACCACCTGCGGTTGCTGCGAGTGCATCGCCTCCATTCTGCCGATGTGCAACGGCATCATGACCGTGCATCGGGATTACACCGGTGAGACTCCCTGCGGCATGAAGTTCACCACCCTGGCGGGCACCGCCGGCGGCGGCCTCCAGAGCCCGGGCTTTGTGGGTCATAGCAAGTACAACATCTGCCAGCGGAAATATCTGCTGGGCGACGGCGGCCTCCTGCGGTTGGTATGGATGCCTAAGAGCCTGAAAGAAGAACTCCGGGAACGGTTGAACAAACGGGGCGAGGAATTGGGCTATCCCAACCTGGTCGACATGATCGCCGACGAAACCGTGGGCGTGACCGAAGATGAAATCTATCCCTTCTTAGAGGAAAAAGGCCACCCGGCCCTGAAGTTGGAATCAATCCTGTAACAGACCATAAATCGGCCTGCCCGGGTTAGCGCCATAACCTGGGCAAGGCCTTCCTTGTGAGTCTGCTTGTCTTTTTTGGTTGGTAGACTCTCATTTATAAACAGGGATTCATAAGCGCCCTGATTATAATTTCTTATAAATTGCCACATCAAATAGGTTTTTATTTTCGCGCCTGCCAAGCGCACGCCATGGATAAGGAGAGAATGAAATGGCCTTAACTGGAATTGCAATTTTTAAAATGCTTCCCAAAACCAACTGTAAGGAATGCGGTTTTCCCACCTGCCTGGCCTTTGCCATGGCTCTGGCCTCCGGGAAAGCGGAATTGACCGCCTGTCCTTATGTTTCCGAGGAAGCCAAAGAACAACTTTCCGCCGCCTCGGCCCCGCCGATCCGCCCGGTGAAGATTGCCATGAAGGGTGGAGAAGTTACCACCGGCGGTGAAACTGTCTTCTTCCGTCATGAAAAAACCTTTTTTAACCCGACAATTATCGCCGGGACGTTGACCAGCGACCTGAGCGCCGCCGACATTGACGCTAAACTGACGGCCTTTGCCAAGATGCAGTTCGAACGGGTCGGCTTAAACCTACGTCCCGAGATGTTTGTTGTCAAAGACGTCAACGGCGATGCCGGCAAATTCGCCGCCGTGGCCAAGGCCGTGGCGGACAAAAGTGACGCCGCCATCATCCTCATGAGCGACAAGGTGGACGTGTTGAAAGCCGGCGCTGAAGCGGCCAAAGATCGGAAACCCGTGCTGTATGCCGCCACCGCCGCCAATGCCGACGCCGTGGGCGGTTTGGCCAAAGAAATGGGCCTGGCGGTAGTCGCCAAGGCTGATGGCTATGACGCCCTGGCGGATTTGACCACCAAACTCACCAGCATGGGTCTGAAAGACATCATCCTGGATACCGGCGCCCGTACTCTCAAGCAGGTATTGCAGGATAACATCGCCATCCGGCGTGCTCCTCTGCTGGCACAGTTCAAGCCCTTCGGCTTCCCGACCATCAACCTGCCCTGCGAAATGACCGATGATCCCGCCAAGGAAGCGCTCTACGCTGCCGTCTGCATCGCCAAATACGGCGGTATCGTCGTTCTGAAGAACCTGGATCCGACGTATGTCTTCCCCCTGTTGCTGCAGCGCTTGAATATCTACACCGACCCGCAGCGGCCCATGATCGTCACTCCGGGAATCTATCCGCTCAATAACCCGGATGAAAATTCACCCATCGCCATTACCACGAATTTCGCCCTTACCTACTTCATCGTTTCGGGTGAAATCGAAGGCAGCAAAGTGCCCACCTGGCTGCTCATTAAAGACACTGAAGGTCTGTCGGTTATGACGGCCTGGGCGGCGGGAAAATTTGCCGGCGACGATGTGGCCACCTTTGTCAAAAAATGCGGTATTACGGACAAAGCCAAGACCCGCACCCTGATCATCCCCGGCTACGCCGCGGCCATCAGTGGCGATCTGGAAGAGGAACTCCCTGATTGGAAGATCCTCATCGGTCCGCGGGAAGCGGCCCATATCCCAGCCTTCTTAAAGAGCCAGAAATAACCGTAAACGGTTCTTAAGAAGACCACACCTAAAAGGAGGTCGATACCGGCCTCCTCAACTCTGTTCCCAAAGAAAGGGGAGGCGATATGAGCCATCACTTGATCCGCATAGGTGAAAACCTTAATGTGGTGACCAAAAAATACGGCGAAGCTATGAAGAACAGGGATAAGAAACCCCTGCAGGAAATAGCTCTTGCTGAAACCGAAAAAGGCGTCGATTATATCGACCTGAACATCGGTCCGGCCCGCAAGGGCGGGGAAGAACTCATGGAATGGGTGGTCAAAACGGTCCAGGAAGTGACGAACGTTCCCCTGGCCCTGGACACCTCCAACATTGCCGCCATGGAAGCAGGCCTGAAAGTCCACAAAGGTAAAGCCATAATCAACTCCATCATGGCCCGCCCGGAACGGATGGACGGCATGATGCCCTTGGTCAGGAAATATGACGCTTACATGATCGGCCTGCTCTGGGGTCCCGAAGGGATGCCCCGGGATGAACATGAACGCGGCATGCTTACCGCCGAAATTCTGGCCAAAGCCGCGGAATACGACATCGCTAATGAGGACATCTGGTTTGACCCCATCATTGCGCCGCTTACCATCCAGCAGCAGCAATTGATGTCGGCCATTCACTACATGGCGATGCTGGAAGAAATGGCCCCCGGCGCCAAGTCAACCTGCGGTCTGTCCAACTCCAGCAATGGCGTGCCCGACGAGCTGCGCACGGTCATTAACTGCGCCTATGCCGTCATGCTCCAACGTCACGGCATGTATTCGGCCATCGTCGATGCCTATGATGACAAGTTAAAGGACATAACTTCCGGGAAACGTCCTGATCTGGTGGAAGCCATCTACAAAACCATGGACGGCGAGAATGTTGACCTGAATAAACTGGACCAGGACGGCAAGAACTACGTCAAGACCGTCCGCTGCATCATCGGCCAGACCTTATTCTCAGAATCCTGGCTGGAAATCTAAGCTTAGAAAACTTCTTATAATTAGTTCAGAAGGGGAGGGCAGTGCCTTCCCCTTTTTATTTGTGGTTAAAACAGGGGTATTATCCTCAGTCCTCAGCGCCCTTCCAAATCTCTTGCAGAATAATATCCACCGCTTCCTGTGGCGAAAAAGCCTTTTGCATCCTCGCCAGGTGCCAATCATTTGCTAATCCCACCACCGGCTTACCCAGCTTCAGAGCAATGGCCGCCTCCGAGATGGTGCCATATCCGCCATCTACGGCGATCAGGCCATCGGCACTGTGGGCGAGCACCATATTGCGGGCATGCCCCAGGTTGGTGACCAGGCTATAGGTCAGGAAAGGATTACCGGCTCGCCGATCCGGTCCCGGGAGGATGCCGATGACAGTTCCGCCAGCCTCCTGCGCCCCCTGGGCGGCAGCCTGCATGACGCCCCCCAGGCCGCCGCAGAGTAACACTAGACCCCGGCGGGCAATCTCTTGCCCCACTTTATAAGCCATCGCCAGGATTGTCTCTTCTGCCTCGCCGCCGCCAATGACCGCCACATATTTTTGCAGCTTTATTGAATTCATCAGGTTCCAGTCATGAAATTATGGTGCTGTGGCATTTCTCGAGTCAAGGCCCTAGTTGACATTTAATTAGAATCAATTTAATTTAAGTATATGCTGAAAAGTTTAAAATCCCCCATTTATATAAGTGCCTTGGTTTTGGTGCTGTTTTCCCTGGTGTTGTCGGCCTGCGCCACGGCCCCTTTTACTGGCCGCCGCCAGCTTATGCTTACCTCGGAAGGCCAGGAAAACACTTTGGGATATCAGGCGTTTTCCCAAATCCGGCAGCAATATAAACCAGCCCGCAGCCCCGAAAACAATGAGTTGGTCAATCGGGTCGGCCGGCGCATCGCCGAAGCCGCCAACCGGCCTGACTATCGCTGGGAATTCGTCGTCTTTCAGGATGACACTGCCAACGCCTTCTGTCTTCCCGGCGGCAAGGTCGGCATCTTTACCGGTATCCTCAAATATACCCAGGATGAAGCCGGCCTGGCAACCGTAATTTCCCATGAGGTGGCCCACGCCCTCGTGCGGCACGCCGGCGAACGCATGAGCCAAGGGATGGTGGCCCAAATTGGCAGTGTTGGTTTAGGGGCTGCCTTGGCTGGACAAAGTCCCTACGTCGCCTCGGCCGCACAGCAAGCCTATGGTTTAGGAGCTAATGTCGGGGTAATTTTGCCTTACAGCCGCAAGCAGGAATTAGAAGCGGACGAGGTCGGGCTTATTCTCATGGCCAAGGCCGGCTATGATCCGGAAGCGGCGGTGGGTTTCTGGCAGCGCATGGTGGCAGGAAATAAAGGTAAAGCCAAACCCTCGCCGTTTTTATCCACCCACCCCACCGATGACCGCCGGATCAACGAAATCCAGCGCCTACTGCCGGGGATCAAAGAGAAATATTATCATTCTTCAAAATAAGGCCGTTTCGAATCAAGCCACGTGAGGAAGTTTGGTCCAGAGGGGCGGGTCTCAGACCCGCCCTAAGATTTACTGCCACTGCTGGTCAACGCAGCCGCCGATTTTCACCAACCCTTACCGTTACCCGGCTGGCATCGAAATATTCCATGAGAGGAATGGCAAATTTGCGGCTGGTTTGGGTTAAATCTTTAAATTGGGGCACCGAAATCTCGGTGTGTTGCTTCAGATAGTCCACCAGTTTATTTTTAAGCAGTTCCATCACGCTCTGGTGGAAGAGCAGGTCTTCCTTTACCTTAATCAATCTCCCTTGACTGGTGAGCAATTTGATGATTTCCTGCAGCCGCGTTCCTTCAGCCCGCAGCGCGGCCCCGGCTTCCTTGAGAGTCGGTGGTGTCAGGCCGCCTTTCTGATACAGGGATTCCAACTTCTTGGCCAACTCTCCCTGCTCCTCCCCCAGCACCACCCGGTGACTGGCCAGGCGGACGAGCTCTTTGTCTGCCACAATCCGTTTCTGCTGTTCCAAGTCTTGCAAGAGATAATTGAAAAGTCGTACTTCCAGTTCCTCCGGCAGTCGCCGTCGCAACTCCTCTTTGGAGAGTCCCAGCTTCAGAGGTTGGCTCTGATGGAATTTTTGTAAGAATTGGGTGGCCTGATTTTGTAGATCCTTAACCGCTGTTCCCAGGGCATAACGGTTATTTTCCAGATCATAAGGGATAATCTGGCCGGTTTTTACTAATTGTTTCAAAATAGGGTCAATTTCGGTATCATTGAGGGAAAGTAGCTGGACCAATTCCTGCCGGGATAGGCCTGCCGCTCCGGATTCCTGCAAATAAAAGGCGATCCGTTCCGCTTCGGTGCATTTTTCCAGAAATTCTAAACCCTGGATGACACTTTCCTGGAGACGGCGGTGCTTGGGAGGATTGATATGCAGGAAATGGCCGCCGCCGACGGTGAGGGCCGGAGAAACATTGCGGATCACGAAACGGTCAAAAGGTTTCACCGCCAAGGGGGCAGTGAGACGAAACTGAACCAGACCGCTCTCTCCCGGAGGGAGTTCCTCATGGGACAATAAGATCACCGTGGCCACCTGCTCGCTGGTGCCGGTGTGGAGGCGGATCTCCCGCCGGTTTTTTAACGGGCGGGAAGCGCTGGGCAGTATATCCAGTCGGGCATCCAACCGCTGGCTGGCTAGTAAGGCCTCCGGGGTGGCGACTATCATCCCCCGTTCCAATTCCAATTTATCAATCCCCTGTAAATTTATAGCAGTTCGTGAGCCAGCCAGGGCCTCTTCCACATTTTCGTCGTGTACCTGGATGTTCCGTACCCGGGCTTTAAACTGGGGCGGATAAATTGCCACCAGGTCTCCGACCCGCAGGCGCCCGGAGATAGCGGTGCCGGTAACCACCGTGCCGAATCCTTTAATGGTAAAGACCCGGTCGATGGGCAGGCGAAAAATTCCACTGACAGGTTTAGTTTGAATACCGGCGCACATCTCACCCAAAATATCCACCAGCTCCGTTTTCCCCTGGCCGGTTAGGGCCGAAAACCGCACAAAGGGGGCGCCGTCTAAAAATGTGCCGGTGAGAAAATTGCGAACATCTTCCTCTACCAATTCCAACCATTCTTCATCAACCAAATCCACCTTGGTCAGCACCACCAAACCGCGTTTCACTTTCAAGAGCTGGCAAATTTCCAGGTGTTCCCTGGTTTGGGGCATTACCCCCTCATCGGCGGCGATGATCAAAGCCACCAGATCCATGCCGGTGGCGCCCGCCAACATGTGGCGGACAAAGCGTTCATGTCCCGGCACATCAACAATCCCAATCCTCTGGCCGCTGGGAAGAGTTAGAGAGGCAAAACCTAACTCTATCGTAATGCCTCGAACTTTTTCTTCTTTCAGACGATCGGTATCAACGCCGGTCAAGGCCTTAATCAGCGAAGTTTTCCCGTGGTCGATGTGACCGGCGGTACCGAGAATGATGGGGTGCAACGCCTGTTTACTTTCTGTCATACGAAGAACTTCCTCAATTACCAAGGAGAGCTTTAACGATCATCGTCTAAAAGGTGCGTCTTTTTCTTCAGGAATCGAACTATCAGGTAAAAGCTAAGACTGGTCAAAAAAATGAAGGTCCACATGGAGTCCAGAGCAAAAGTTTTATCGACCCACAGACTGCAGAGAACTTTTAGGCCGGTAAAAATGGCGATCATAGCAAAAAAGGAGGCATATTCTCTTTTTAAAGCACTTTTGAAGGAAAACTGCATTTCGGGAGCCTGCCACAGCGAGAAACGAGGGATAAAGAGGGGAGTTTTTTCAGCCCAGGTAAGAAATTGCTCGCCGAATTTCTGTTTTAAAAATTCCTCTTCGGCATACATAATTTTCTCATAATATACCCAGAATATTAAGGCGATGAGGAGGGTGAACCACCATAAATGGAATAATAAGGAAATCCCCAGCCACATGATAAAATTGCCCACATAGAGCGGATGGCGCACCACGGAATACATGCCGGTGGTATTCAAAACGTCCGCCACCTGCCTTCTGGTATTCCGTCCCGAAGTACCCCGGGGAACATAGCCCACCGTCATAATTCGGATTGCTAAACCCAAAGATGAAATTACGAGACAGAACAGTTCCCAAAGCCGGTTAATAGTATTCTGGGAAGTTAAATACGTAAAATCTCCCAGAGCCAGGAGAAATAACACCGCCAGGAGCAAGGGCAAATAACTGCGCCAGCGAAAAAACCAGTTGCCCGCTCTTTCTAATTCATGACTGAGAGCCATTGGGGAACCTTAAGGAACTAATTACTTATTTTATACTTTTCTAGGTGAAAATTTTGATTATTGAGAATGACGATCTTCTTATTGTATGCTTTTTCTAATTTTTCAATGGCAGCGCTGCCCAGATCCATAAACACATTAGCTAGTTCAGGGTGAACCTCTATGGTAACCTGAGTAGTCTCCACAGAACTGATCGTCGACGTCAATTCCCGCAAAATATCGAAGGCCACGGATATCCGGGAACGGATAAAACCTTTCTGGTCGCAATATGGGCAGGGTTCGGTGAGCATGTGGTGCAAACTTTCCCGGGAACGCTGCCGGGTCATTTCCACCAGACCTACCTCCGACATCTTGAGAATACTGGTCTTGGCCCGGTCTTTTTTCACGGCCTCTTTGAGAGCGTTGGAAACTTTTTCCCTATTCGCCTCTTTTTCCATATCGATGAAATCAATAACAATAAGTCCACCAATATTGCGCAGTCGCAATTGATAAGCAATTTCCTTGACCGCTTCGAGATTCGTTTTTAATATGGTTTCTTCCAGATTATGTTTACCTACATAACGGCCGGTATTGACATCGATCACCACCAAAGCTTCGGTAGGCTCTATAATAATATATCCGCCTGATTTTAGCCAGACTTTCTTACCCAACGCTCGTTGTAGTTCTATTTCAATATCGTAATATTCAAATAGTGGCTCCGCACCTTCATAGAGTTCTAAGTTCAATTTCATCAAAGGTTGAAACGATTCAACAAAATTGAGGACCTTGGCGTGAGTCTCGAAATCATCGACGATCAAGCGATCAACCTCTTTGGTAAACAGATCCCGTACAACCCGCAAAACGATGTCTAATTCCCGGTGTAATAACGAAGGGGTCGAGGCCGTCTCTTTTTTCCGCAGAAGGTTGTTCCAGATCTGGAGAAGAAAATCCATTTCATTTTTCAACTTTTCCACATTGGCGCCTTCACTGGCAGTACGGGCGATCAGGCCACAATCAGGAGGTTTAATGACTGCCAGGGCATCCTTTAATCTGAGCCGCTCTCCTTCGTCCACGATGCGGCGGGACACGCCCACATGGTTGACCGTAGGCATTAAAACTAAATTTCGGCCCGGTAACGTGATATGCGAGGTGAGACGGGCGCCCTTGCCGCACAAGGGGGGCTTGGCCACCTGCACTAAAACTTCTTGTCCCTCCTGAAGAATATCTTCGATGGGAATAGTCTGATGATAAACAAATGGGGTGGTTAAAGAGACATGATTGCCACCGTTGTCATCTTTTTGCCATTCGGTATAAAAATCATCATAATGATCAACTACATCAGCCACATACAGGAAAGCCGAGCGCTCCAGGCCGATATCAACAAATGCTGCTCCCATACCTGGTAAGACTTTGATAACTCTTCCTTTATAAATATTACCAATGAGTGAACTTTCTGCGTCCCGTTCAATATAGAGTTCCACCACATTGCCATTTTCCAGGAGAGCCACTCTACTCTCGTATGGGGAAACATTAATAATCAACTCACTAGCCATAAAATCTAAGTCCTGAAATTCGCAGCCACTCAACGGCTGGAATAGCTCTTTTGTTTTAATATCTTCAGCTGCAGCGCCTCCGTTGCCGTCAGATTAAAAATCGCTCCCACCAGGTCGTTGATTTTTAAATTATCTTTGTCTCTGGTATTGATCATAATTTCCAATTTGGAGGGATTGTGCAGACGGATTGCTGATACGAGAGGCCGGATATCAATACTTTTGGTTTCCTTGGGTTTTTTTCGCAGAGCCGCAAACTCCGTAGTGTTTAAAAAATTCTCCACCTTTTCAGAGGAGAAAAGGGGCTCCAGGCTCTGCACTTCATAGAAGTGTCGGTCAGGTTTAGGACAAACTTTATTGCCGGATAATTGCTCAACACTGACAATCTTTATACCTGAGGGCATAACCTGGTTGAGTTTGGCGGCCACGTCGAGCTCAGGATAGGGCTGCCTCAGTTCAATATCCATGGTTTCCAGCAAACTCTCCACTCCCACCGGGAGAGCCCCATGAAACGAAACCCGGGGCAAAGGGTGAAATCCCTGGGTAAATTGGAGCGACAGACCGGAACGCCGCAAACTGCGGTAAAAAATGTTCATTAGTTCCAGGTGGCTTAACCATTTTGCCTCATCCAGTTTTGAGTACTCCAGGCGATAACGAGTGACGCTGTCTGGTGAGGAAATATCTCGAGGGGAGCTTGCCTGAGACTCCAAAGTCATACTACAGGGGTGCGGTTGCACCTTGATCCAATCGCAGACCCCGCAATCAAGGCAACCCTCGGTCCGACAATCAGGAGTTTGAACTGCTTCCCAGGCGCGGCGCCGTTCGGCCGTCAAGTATTCTCTGGTTACTCCGACATCGATGTGATCCCAAGGGAGGAGTTCCTCTTCCCGTCGTTCCCTGAGATAAAAATCTTCCCAAATGCCGCATGCCGAGAAAGCTTGTTGCCAGTTGCCGATTCTGACATGCTCGGTCCAGGCATCGAAACGGCAACCAAGCCGTTGCGCCTCCATCAGCACTGGCGCCAAACGCCTATCCCCTCTGGCCCAAATGCCTTCCAACCAACTCTGGTCGCTGGGATTCCATTTGATTTCAATACCTTTGTGTTTGAGCAGATTTTTTACCAGATGCAGTCTTTCCTGGCTTTCTCCCCGGGATAGTTGACGCTCCCATTGAAATGGCGTATGCGGTTTGGGAATAAAGGTATTGACGCTGACATGCAGATGAGCTCTAGAGTTAACTTCTTTGGCAACGGCCAAGGCCCGGCGACATAGATCTGCCAGAGCCTGGAGATCCTCCCTCTCTTCCATGGGAAAACCAATCATGAAATACATCTTCAGGAGATTCCAACCGAGTTCAAAGGCTCGTTTTACTGTGGCAAATATCTCTGATTCAGTCAGGTTTTTGTTGATGGCCCGCCGCAGACTCTCACTGCCCGCCTCCGGAGCGATAGTAAAGCCGGTTTTTCGGACCCGCTTAATCTGATTCATGAGATCAGAGCTGAGGGTGTCGGCGCGCATGGAGGGAAGAGAAAGGGCAATCCGACGTTGTTCCAACCGATCCATGAGACAGGTGAGCAAAGGGGTTAAACAGCCGTAATCACCGGTACTTAAAGACAACAGCGAGACTTCTTCGAAGCCGCTGGCCGCCAGGGCTGCTTCCGCCCAGGAGATGATTGACTCCGGATTACGCTCTCGTACCGGCCGGTAAATAATTCCCGCCTGACAAAAGCGACAGCCTCTGGTGCAGCCGCGCGAGATTTCCGCATTAAGACGATCGTGGACGACCTGCACCTGTGGCACCAGTGGTGTAGCGCAGAGGGGATAGGTATTTAAATCAGGAATAACCCGGCGGCGGATGCGTTGACGGCGGCCCAGGGGGCGGATCTCCCGCAGATATCCGTCCGCATCATACGTCATCTCAAAGAGGGACGGCACATAAACGCCTTCGACAGTCTCCAGCGCCTGGTATAATTCCTGGCGACTGCCGCTCCTCTCCCGCCATTCTTGAATGAGCCGGGAAATTTCCACTATCGCTTCTTCGCCTTCACCAATTAAAATGGCGTCAAAGAAAGGCGCCACCGGTTCCGGATTGCAGCAGGCCGGCCCCCCGGCTATGACCACCGGTTCTTCTCGGCGGCGTTCCGCGGCCAGCCAGGTGATGCCGCCCAACTCCAACATAGTAAGAAGATTTGTATAGCCAAGTTCGTATTGCAAACTTATTCCCACTACATCGAAGTCTCTGAGGGGAGTCCCGGATTCCAGGCTGGTGAGAGGTTGACCTAACTTCCTTAATACCTTCTCCAGATCAAGGGCCGGAGCATAGGCGCGTTCTGCCCAGATATCCTCTTGTTGGTTAAGGATATGGTAAAGCAGTTCCAATCCCAAATGTGACATGCCGATTTCGTAAAGATCCGGAAATAGTAAAGCTGCCCTAAGCTTGACATCGCGGGGTCTTTATAAACGGCATGGAACTCCGTTCCCAAATACCTCCCGGGTTTCTGGACCAGAGGTAAGATACTATTAAGTGCGGATGTTGATTTTTCAGGCTTCAAGATCTGAAATTCTTCCCCAGCCAGGAGTTTCAACTGGGTTATGACTTCCCGCCCAGCAGTTGGATGATTAATCGGAGGTTAATGCTTCTCAGAGTTGGTTATTAATTGCAAAGCTTCCTGGAAATCCAAGGTTCCGGCATACAAGGCCTTGCCGGTGATCACGCCGATGACCCCGTCCTGCTTCAAAGGTATTAAATTTTCGATATCCTTAATACTGTTGACTCCCCCGGAAGCAATCACCGGTGTCGCCACTGCCCGGGCCAGGCGCTGGGTAGCCGCAATATTCGGGCCGGTCTGCATGCCGTCTCGATTTATATCCGTGTAGATGAAAGCCGCCGGCCCCAGCGGCGCTAAAGCTTGAGCCACCTCAACGGCATCAGAGTTGCTGGTTTCCACCCAGCCTTCGCTGGCCAGTTTGCCCTCCCGGGCATCCAGGGCAATAGCGATCTTGCCGGGAAAGCGTTCCAGGGCCAGCCGCGTCACCTCACGATCCTTCAGGACAGTCGTCCCCAAGATGAGTCGGTCGACGCCCATGGCAATATACCTGGCCAGATTTTCCAGGGTCCGCAGTCCCCCTCCCAACTGCATGGGGATAGTTAGATTCTGACGGATTCTTTCAATGACCTTAACGTTGACCGGCTTTTTCTCAAAGGCCCCATCTAGGTCCACAACGTGCAACCATTGGGCTCCCGCCGCTTGCCAACGCCCGGCCATGGCCGCCGGATCATCACCATAAACCGTCTCCTGATTTTTAATACCCTGGCGTAGCCGCACGCACTTACCGTCTTTAATATCGATTGCCGGAATTATGAGCATTCCCTTTTCCTATGGCCAGGGGCTGGCCCCAAGTATTTATCTTAATTAAAATTTTTAATATATCCCAATATTAGCTGCTAAGCAAGTGAAAGTTCCCTGCCCTGCAGTTCCCGATATCTCCCTCGTTCCCAAACTCCCGCTTCCCGCCTCAGTCGGTTGCTAAGCTGTCCTGGCTTGAGGGCAAGAAACTTTTACCCTGTCCAACTTCCGGTGCGATGTGAACTTTTTGTCGCTAGTTGCCGAAGAATAGGTGGGAAGCAGTTGTTTTTTGGTAAAAATCTGGTGGCCGGAGTTATATCTCCCAAATCCGATCCTCGATTGTTATGGTGCCATTGCCGTTGATAGTCAGGAGCATCCAGCCACAGCCGGTTTGGTCTCCAATTTCCAGCCCAGAAGGCTGTGTGGCTTTGCATCCCACTCGCACATCCGGGAGCGGCCAGGCCGTGGCGCGCAATCCCTGAAATATCAGGTTCTGGTGCTGCAGAGTAATATTTTGATGAACGTGCCCATGCAATAAAAAAACTTTTTTCCTGAGACTGAGCAGATCGTAAAGCGACTCAGCGTGCTCAGTCCACCAGCCCCAGGGTTGAAAGAGGCGATAAAGCGGGGCATGGGAAATAATCAAGAGTGGTGCCTCGGGTGCAATCTGCCCAAGCTCCCTGGCCAGCCAACGGTATTGCTGCTGACTAAATTGAAAAAATCTCCTGCCGGTGGCTGGATTGAGAACGGTGGTGTTGAAACCGAAAAAATGTACTCCCTGATGCGAGAAGGAAAAAGTTCTGTCGCCAAAAACAACTTCCCACACTGGGTATGAATCCGCCGGATAATCTTTTTCTCCGGGCACCAACCAACAAGGGGCCTGTAAAGCTGATAATATCTCCCTTCCTAACCACAGCGCTTCGATATCACCATTGTCAGTCAGGTCACCCGCCAAAAAAACCAAATCCACGGGTGGATCCTGAGCATTGATTTCCGCCACCGCAGCCATGAGATTTCTGGCCGCGACGGTCTCAATATTGGCATTAGGGAGATGGGAATCGGCTAGCAAAGCGACCCTTAAATTCATTTCAGATAAATCTTGGGCAGGCATGCCCAAAAGCGGACTGGAAGTAAATTGCCACCCCACTGCACCGGCGGCCATCCCTAAACCCATTTGTGTCAGAAACTGGCGACGAGTTAGCACAATTCGCTCCTGTCAGGTCCAAACCAGAAACTATTTAATATAATATTTTATAGTATAATTATCTTTTTAGAAAAACTAAAGCAGGATCTACCGACTCCCCAGGGCACGAATGTTTGGCTAACTTTTAGCAGGTGGAAAATAATTATGAGACTGGCAAAATGGGAGAATATTTTTTAGCTTGCAATCTTCTGAATAAGATTCTTAATATGAAGAATGGCGACAGGGAGAGGAAAATTTTTGCGGAAAAATTCAGGCTACAGATTATAAGACTATGACAAATCTACTTAAAAGCATACTTCGGCCCACGTATCTAAAAGTAACTTTGTTTATTATCCTGGTTTATCTTGCCCTCATGGCGATAAACCCAAGGTTTATCAATAATTTGGAAATGAAGTTCTATGACCTCATGTTCCAGCTGCGTGGATCGCAACCCGTGGGCTCGGAGGTAGTAATTGTCGCCATCGACGATAACAGCGTCAAAGCCATCGGGCGCTGGCCCTGGTCCCGGCGGGAAATTATCCGGCTGGTTGAAGTGTTACAACGAGCTGGGGCTAAAGTCATAGGATTCGATATTATCTTTGCCGAAAAACAGGAGAGTTGCGAGGTTGACCTACTCTCACGGTTACAAGGTGAGATGCAGCGGCGCTCCTGGAATATACCTGAATTACAAAAGTGGGTCTCAAAAGAGCGCCGGGGGATTGATCCCGATGCTGAATTGGCAGAAGAGTTCAAGAGATATGGGAATGCCGTCCTCGGCTATTACTTTCAGGGTCTGGAGAGCGTCCAGACCGGTCCCGGTTTTTTCAACCTGGAACTGTCAAAGGATATTATTAAATCATCTACCTATGATGCCGTCCGCTGGACTTCGAAACTTTGTTCACCCTGTCCTCTCGTGACCGGACGCGGCGTCGAGATCAACCTGCCGAAGCTAACCGAAGCTGCAGCTGACACCGGTTATTTCAATGCCATGCCGGACGTTGATGGGGCCATCCGGACCGTACCTCTGGTGGTCAGTTATCAAAAGGACCTGTATGCTCCCTTGGCACTTTCAATATTACAACGGTATTTAGATAATCCCTTGCTGCAAATTACGCTATCCGATCATGGCGTCCTTGCCATACGCTTGGGTAAGGACCAGATTCCGGTGGACGATTATGGCAGATTTCGCATCAACTTTCGAGGACCTGCAAAAGCCTTTCCATACTATTCCTTTGTCGATGTTGTCTCGGGCAAGGTGCCCTTGGAGACCTTCCGCGATAAGATCGTCCTGGTGGGAGCTTCTGCGGTGGGTATCTATGATATCCGGGTAACCCCGTTTTCCAGCATATTTCCAGGCGTCGAGGTGCATGCCAACCTCATGGATAATATTTTACGGCGGGACTTTCTGTGGGCCCCATCCGGTCTAGTAAATCCAGCGGCGACAGTTGTCATTATCATGGCCCTGATCATGTGCTGGCTGCAACCCCGGGTGCGCGCCTGGTATGGTCTGGCTCTCTTGATTAACATGATTGTTCTTTATGCTTATTTAAATTACTTTTTATTTTCCCGGCACCAGATATATCTGCAAATGCTCTATCCCCTCGGTTGTCTGATTACAGTTTATGTCGTCGTGGCCTTCATGCGTTTTATCGCCGAGGAAAAGGAGCGTCTGCGTATTAAGGCGGCCTTTCAAAATTATGTGGCCCCCGAAGTGGTTAATACCATGTTGCAGCATCCAGACATGCTTCATCTGGGGGGGGAAAAACGCGAGATGTCGGTGTTGTTTTCCGATATCCGGGGCTTCACCACTCTTTCTGAGCAGATGGAGCCGGAAGTCCTGGTGGGTTTGCTGCATTCCTATCTGAACCCGATGACCGAAATTGTTTTCAAACATAGCGGCACCATGGACAAGTATATCGGTGATGCCATAATGGCGATTTACGGAGCGCCTTTATTACTCCCGGACCATACGGACCGAGCCTGCGAAACCGCCCTGGAGATGATCGAAACCCTCACACATCTCTGGGACGACTGGCGCGCCAAAGGCTTGCCGGAACTTAAGATAGGTATCGGCATTAATTCCGGTATGATGACGGTGGGCAATATGGGTTCGGAACGTCTTTTCGATTATACGGTGATCGGTGATAACGTCAATCTGGCCTCCCGCCTGGAGGGGCTGAATAAGTATTACGGCACTTCCATTCTAATCTCCGGGGCTACTCAGCAGCTTCTGCATAATAGCTTTATTTTGCGGGAAGTTGATCGGGTGCGGGTTAAAGGCAAAAAAGCTACGGTGAGTATTTTTGAACTGCGAGGCCATGGTCAGCCCCCGGGAAAAGATGTGGAACTGCTCCAAACCTTCCAAGCTGGTCTGGAAGCCTTCCGCCAAGGGCATTGGGAGCCGGCCGAAAAGTATTTTTCCGAATGCCTGCAGATAAGTCCTAATGATGGGCCGGCAAAACTGCTTCTGGGGCGAACCCAGGCCATGGCGCACCAGCCACCCCCGCCGGATTGGGACGGCACTGCCACCCTGACAGAGAAATGATCAACGTATTCGCTGCCTCAGAGCATCTCTTAGGCGCCTGCAGCCTCCGGCCTTTGACTGCTGAGATGGCGTTAGCTGCCGCCGATGAGTTAGCTAACCTCGATCCCTGGCTAACTCTCGGATATAAGCCGGAAAGCCTGGCTCACTATCTGCAGCGAGCCGACGTCTCCCTCCATAAATTCCTGATAGCGGCGTCCGGTCAGCCCGTCGGGATTGTTTGCTGCCGGTATCCCTGGCTGTTTGGCCCTTTCCTGGAGTTGTTGGCGGTCTATCCGCAGTTTCAGGGCCAGGGCTTCGGCCGGGAGATCCTCAGCTGGTTAGAAAACCCTGAGGCTTTTGCCAACCTCTGGACCACGGTGTCGGCTTTTAACCTTCGGGCCCTGAACTTCTATACAAAATTTGGATTTGCAGAGGTTGGACTGCTAACGGAACTGGTGCGGGCCGGTTTTGACGAGATTCTCTTGCGTAAAAGCGTCCGGAAAATAGAACCTTAACCCGACTCCGAGCTTTTGGCAACGGCCATAACTCTGAAGAACACCAAGAACATTACAGAAGTTCTCTTCTCAGGTTGAATCCGAACGATCCAGGTCGAGGCGCGGCAGAGGTCCATTGGGGTCGCCGGGTTCCGGCAGGGCCTTGGTATCCGGCGGGGGCGGAGAAGTGATTACTCGGCCGGTAACCCGGTCAAAGATAACGCCGTGACGTTCTGCCAAAGTGAGCAAATACTGGTATTCCATGGCTTTTTTGGCAAGCCGGTAGCGCAGCAGCAGGCTGATGGGAAAATAGAGCATGCTCAGGGCGATGATGCCGATGACCACATACGTCCCCCAAAGTCCCAGGGTGGAGAAAAGGGCTTTGAGATACAGCAGCACCTTTTCCGGATAGACCAAGCCGTAGAAAAAGGCGAAAAGGGCTGATAGTCCCAGGAGATACGAGATCAGGGAACATTTGTGACACAATCGGTGCCAAAATTTACCTGAGTTTGGGGCGCCCTCGGCTCCCGGGGTGTTGAGCAGATCAAAGCCGCGGATAATCATGCCAAACAAAAATATCATCACCACCGGGGCCAGGCTGGAGACCACCAAATATTCTTTCCACGGGAAGGGGATAACCTTTACCTCACCGCCCAACCAACCCTCATCGATCTGCCAGATTATGGTGGCTGCCAAAATGATTATCTCCACCAGGGCTACAAAGATCAGAAAACTGTTGAAGATATATTTTTTTTCTCCCGTATCGTGGAGATTGAAGAATCGACCCATCGTTATCCTTTAAAATCGTCCTATTTTAATTATCTTGCCGGGAACCCACCGTTTCTTAGGATTTTGGCAGCCCGGCAGCAGGGGGTAACAGGGTTTTATAAAACCAGGCCAGGAAGAGGAGCAGAGCCGCGTCTTCAGCCAGCACCAGCCAACCTACCCGGCGATTGGCCAGCAGGCCGCAGCCGCAGTCGATATCTAGACCCCGGAACATGGTGAGCCCAATAATGACGATGAAGATGGCCAACAATATGATGAAAGTCAAGAGGGCGCTCCGGGGTTTGCGGCCCAATAAAAGCGCGATGGCGCTGACCGTTTCGGTCCAGGGGATGAGCACGGCAGTGAGGCCGACGAGGAACTGGGGCAGGAGTTGATAGGCCTGGATAGCGGCCGCAAAATGGAATGGCTGGCTGATCTTGCTCAAGCCGGCATAGAGGAAGAGCCCCCCCAGAACCAGGCGGACGCAGAAGCTGAGCCAACGTTTAGCGGGAGACATCGACTGGATATCCTGCTTCATCCCAGGCTCGAAAGCCGCCCACGAAAACCGCCGCCTGGGTAAAGCCGCGACTCTGCAGCAGTTCCGCCACCTGCAGGCTGGCGTGGCAGTCCTCCTGTCCGCAGTAGACCACGATGGACCGCTGGGGCTCAATATTTTTCAACATCTCCGGGACCGTCCGGCCCTTCAATTGCTCAGTGGTAAGGTTGAGAGCGCCTTCAATGTGCAACTCCCGGTATTCCGCCGCCGGGCGGGCGTCAATAAACATGGTTTGGCCTGTTTGATGCAGGGCATAGGCCTGCTGGAGATTGAAGGTGCGAACCCCTTCCAGACGGCGGGCGGCTTCCTGTCTCTCCATCTCCTTGAGGTGGGAAAATAGTTGTCCTTGCAAGCCTTGTTGAATGAGGGGCCACTGCCAGATCATTCCCAGGATCAGACCCAAGGCGCCAAAGACCAGGGACCATTTCAGGTCATGGATCAGAGTGGTGCGCAACACAAAAAGATCCTATCATTGTGGTTTGAGGTCGGCTCCTTCAGGAGTTCCGGTGGCTTCACCAGCAGTGAAGAACTTTTTACTGCCCTGGAAGAAGGGCAGGGGAGCAAAGCCCTCAACGTCTTTGGACCAGCCTTCGGCCTTGCCATAATGAAAATAACGCCAGACCCGGCCGGTTTGCAGATCGGCCAGGAAAGTCTTACCACCTTCAGAAACTAGATTATACCTGGTCCCTGTGGCCCGGGACGGCGCTCCGGCAAGTTGGGTTTCAGAGCCTTTAGCCACCTGGAGGGTAAAATCTTTTTTTTCCAAAGCTCCGGCAACTCGGCGGTTTATTTCCTGCTCCAGATACGGGCCGTAAAGCAAGAAGATGCTGGCGGCTATGATGCCCAACAACAGGGCCCAAAAAAACTTCCAGCTGGTGCTTCTAGCCATGACTCCTCCTTTTCCCATAGTACGCCTTACCGCGAAAAAAAACAGGCCAGTTGCCCAAAAAACCTTTATAACTATAAAAGTCTGCTATCCGATCTCATTTGTCAAGTATTTCAGGAGGGAGGAAGGGTGAATAAACCTGAATCCATTTCAATAAAACTCATTACCTTTGATCTGGGCAATGTCCTGGTGAGGGTTGATCAGATGGAATTTTGCCGGCGTCTGGCTGTCCTCACCCACGCAACCGCCCAGGAGGTCTTTGATTACGTCTTCAACAGTGCTCTGGAACCCGGGTATGACACCGGCATGATGACCTCCCAGGAATTTTATCAGCAGATTATGGCGCAATTCAAGGTCTCCCTGGAGTTTGAACGCTTTGCCCGCTGGTGGAACAGCCTGTTCAGCCCCATGCCGGAAATGGCGGAGGTGGTCACCCGGTTGGCCAGAAGCTACCCATTATTTCTGCTGTCCAACACCAACGCCCTCCATTTTGACTATATTCAGGAGAATTACCCCGTCCTGAAACACTTTTCCCAATTTATCCTGTCCTATAAGGTAGGGAGCCGGAAACCTGAGAAAGGCATTTACGAATACCTTCTGCAGCAGGCCGGGCTGCCCCCGGAGCAGATTCTTTTTATCGATGACAAAATGCCGTTTGTCGCCGCGGCTCGGGAACATGGCATTCAGGCCTGGCAGTTCACTTCCAGGGAGGCCCTGCAACAGCAATTAATTGAAGCTGGGCTTTGGTAAGCCGCGGTAGGCAGATCGATGCACCGTTTAATAGGCCTTGCCGACCGCCTTTTCCAGTTGGGCCTCCGCCACCTTCAGATCATAGACGGAACGGATGTAGCTGAGTTCGGCGTTGAAAAACTTTACCTGGGCGTCCGTGACTTCAATGATGGAGCCGACGCCGGCTTTGTAACGGCCCTGGGCCAGGTCCCAGTTTTCTTTGGCAGCTTCCTGGCCTTTGGCGGTGGCGCGAGTTTTTTCGGCCGCAGCCCGGACGTTCAGATAACTCTGCTCCACCTGTTTATTGATATCCTGGCGCAACACCTCGGCATTGGACTCGGTGGCCCGCAGATTTGCTTTGGCTTGCTGGACCGAATATTTGGTGGCCAGACCTTCGAAAAGCGGCACCGACGCGTTGAGCGATAAAGACCAGGTGCCCCGCATGTCGCCGTAAGGTTTGCCCTGGGTGTTCTGCAGACCCTGGGAATACAGGGTGGGAAAGTATCCGGCCCGGGCGGTTCTGATGGCCTGCTGGTCGGCTTTCTGCTGAAATTTGTTTTTCAAGTAATCAGGCCGGTCCGCCAGGGCCTTTTCTTTGGCATCCGCCAGGTTCATGAGTTTTGGCCGGGTATCAAGGTGATAGGTAAGCCCATCATAGGGCCAGGACTTGAGACCCAAAGCGGTCATGAGAGCCACCTGGGCGATTTGAAAGGTATTGCGGGCCGTTATTAAGTCCGACTGGGCCGTGTAAAGATTGGCTTCGGCGGTCGTGACGTCAATTCTGGCCTTGACGCCAACCTCGTAAAACCCTTTCGCCTGGCGGACCAGATCCTCATTTAACCGCAAGTTCTCTTCGCTGACCATGACGGCCCGCTCCGCGGCCAGATACCCATAAAAAGCCGTTTTGGCGTCCACGACCACCTGTTGTCGGATGTTCGACAAATCCATCTTGGCAGCATCGTAAAGAGCTTTGGATTGACCAACCTGGCCCAGGGTCTTGCCAAAGTCGTACAGGAGTTGGTTGACCTGAAAGCGATGCACCGCAAGATCG
This sequence comes from uncultured delta proteobacterium, assembly GCA_963780995.1. Classification (GTDB taxonomy): domain Bacteria; phylum Desulfobacterota; class Desulfobaccia; order Desulfobaccales; family Desulfobaccaceae; genus Desulfobacca. The sequence continues at coordinate 28,390 of CAWAEI010000024.1, read as the reverse complement.
CTGATTTCACCTCGGCTGGTGGATAATGGTCCAATCCCGGTAGGGATGTTGAGGCTGGAAGAGGGGACCGAATTCCCGTAATAGTAGGAGGAGGTGTTTGAAATTTGGGGCAGCAGATTGGCCCGGGAGACCCCGACCTGGGCCTTGGCCGACTGGGATCTTTCCTTAAATTCTTTGATGGCCGGATGGTTATTAAGGGCGACCTCGATGGCCTCGTCTAAGGCAAGTTTTTTCCCGGTGATATCCTTTTGGGCTAAACTGGGAAGAGCGATACTCAAGCCCCCTAAGGCCAGCAGGAGGATACAGCTAATCCACAAGCATACCTTACCAAAGTCATTGAGACTTGATGAAATGAAGATCGGAGTTTTCATGACACCTATATGGCTTTGCTGAAAGTATTCATTCATTCCTCACCAAAAGGCGGGAGGCGCTTGGGCTTCGCCGCCCTGCGGGTGCTTTCCCGCCCTACGGAGCTGAGGCTACCATGAAGTTTCGAGTTTCGAGCTAAAAGCTAACAATTGAGGACTATCAGTGTTCAGATTAACTTATTAACATACTTGCTTTGCGTTTAGAGTCAAGCCTTTTTCCGGAGGAGGAGACCATGGGGCCTGGCTGCTGATGGTATAGCGGCGAAAGGAGAAAACCCGCCCATATCTTCCAGGAACCAAGGTTCACAACCTTGAATTGTCGTTCGAGAAAAATTTCTAATACGTTAAAAAAGGCTTGCCTGTAAAGTTTGATCTAGCTTATCCTAATGGGTAGTTGATGCCATCGGCTCGGCCCGGAACAATCGCAGGCAGCCCTGGGAGGCAGTGCGGCTGAGCGTGATGGGTCTTTCCTGCTTTCCAGACAGGCCAGGCCAACAGGGAGGAAAACTTCATGGCACTGTCCAGGTTGCCTAAGATTTTGCTTTATCTGGCCGGTTTCGGGGTGCTGGCCGCGGTCCTGGGATTGTTTATGGCTTTTGGGCCGCCCAAGCTCTTTGCCAAAACCTCGACCCCGGAATTTTGCGGCAGTTGCCACGTGTTAGAGCCGGAATACGAAGCCTGGTTTCACGCCGGGGCCCATAAACGCGTTGCCTGCGTTGACTGCCACCTCCCCAACGACACCTTTGCCCGTCACCTCTTGTGGAAATCTGTCGACGGCATCCACGATGTCATCCGTTTTAACACCGGCCAGGTTCCGAGTTCATCAAACTTTCGGCGCGTGGCCAGAATGTGGTGCAGGAAAACTGCCAGCGCTGCCATGCCGAGACCATGTCCCGGGTTAATGAGGACCGCAATTGCTGGAGTTGCCACCGCCGCCTGTCACACCGGCTCAGCGGGGCCATGGAAACGCGGTCGCAATAATACCACCATTTCATACGAGGGTGCCTATGAAACGGAAAAAACTGTTAGCTGTTCTCGTGGCCCTGGGTTGGCTCAGCGGCCTGGCTTTATTGCCGTCATGTTCGCCGCCCCCCAAAGCGGAGCCGGTGAAGACTGCCACCATTCCGGACAATGAGTATCTGCCGGAGGTCTGGGGTAAGGTCTATCCGCTGGAATATGACGCCTACATGAAGACCAAAGATCCCAAACCACCGACGAGCAAATATAAGAAGGGATTCGACACCGACCAGATTATCTGGGACAAGCTCAGCGAATTCCCCTACATGGCCTTGCTGTTCAACGGTTGGGGCTTCGGCGTCGAATACAATGAGCCCCGGGGGCATTACTACATGCTCATCGATCAACTGGAGATCGATCCCTCCCGCCTCAAGGCCGGGGGCGTCTGCCTGACCTGTAAGTCGCCGTATGTCCCCCAATTGATGAAAGAGCTGGGGCCGAATTACTATAAAGATCCTTATCTGGACGTCCATGCCAAGATCCCCAAAGAGGGTCAAAAGCTTGGTGTCGCCTGCATGAACTGCCACAACAATAAAGACATGGCCCTGAGAATTCACCAGCCGCCTTTGAAAAAAGCCATGGCGGATATGGGTGAGGATGTCACCAAGCAGGGCCGGCAGGATATGCGCAGTCTAGTGTGCGCCCAGTGCCACGTTACCTACATTATTCCCAAAGATGCCCAGAATAATTCCACCGATGTCTTCTTCCCCTGGCAGGGCAGCAAGGTGGGGGACATCTCCATGGAGAATATCATCAAGGTGCTGCGCAGCAACCCGGCCTACGGGGAATGGAAGCAGAATGTCACCGGCTATAAATTCGGCTTCATCCGGCACCCGGAATACGAGTTCTACTCCCGGAACAGCACCCACTGGAACGCCAACGTTTCCTGTGCCGACTGCCACATGCCGTATAAGAGGGTAGGGGCCAACAAGATTTCGGATCACAATGTCACGAGTCCGTTGAAAGACGAAATGCGGGCCTGCCAGCAGTGCCACACCGAAACCCCGGATTGGCTCAAGAAGCAGGTGCTGGCCATCCAGGACCGCACTGTTTCTTTGATGCAGCGGGCTGGTTATGCCACCGCTGTGACGGCCAAGCTTATTGAGATGGTGCACAAGGCCCAGGCCGAAGGCAAACCCATCGATCCGGATCTGTACAAAAAGGCCCAGGACCTGTATATCGAGGCCTTTTACCGGGTGATCTATACCGGCGCCGAAAACTCCGTGGGTTTCCATAATCCTACGGAAGCCGGGCGCATCCTGGGCGACGCCATTGCCATGGCCGGTAAAGCCGACGCGCTGCTGCGCCAGGCTCTGACCAAGGTCGGGGTCACCGTGCCCGCGGATGTCAATCTGGAGCTGGCCAAGTATCTGAATAATAGAGGGAAAAAGCCACTTAACTTCCAGCCCACAATGGAATTCCCGGATCCGTTCGGCAACCAGGATAAGTTGACGCCACGCGCTTCCATGGGTTTCCAGGCCGCGGCCGAAGCTGCTCCGGCTAAACCGGCGGCTGAAAAGAAGTGAGCCGATTGCAGACCCTAAGGCGGGATGCGCTTCGCTTTCCCGCCCTACAAAACTTCTCCCCTCGAGGGGAGAGGGGATAATAGAGGAAAGGACTTTTGACCAAAGGAATAATTTGTCTTGGGCTCAGTCTCTGGCTGGGCTTGCTGGCCGCGGCCAATGGTCAGGAGAAACCCGATCTCTTCCAGGAAGGGCAGAAGGTTTTCACCGCCAATTGCGCCGACTGCCACCGCAGTAACGGTGAAGGCCTGCCCGACGTTTTCCCGGCTTTGAAGGGGAACCCCTTGGTGATGGGAGACCCGGCGCCGGTTATCCAGATCATTCTGACAGGGCGCAAAGGTAAGATAGGGAGCATGCCGTCCTGGCAGAATACCCTGACGGATCAGCAAATCGCCGGGGTAGCCACGTTTATCCGGAACAACTGGGGCAATACGGCCCCAGCAGTGGCTCCGGCAGTGGTGGCCAAGAATCGTAAGAAGTAAGGTTAAGGAAGCATGTTAAGGCCGGGGTGGAGGCGATTCTACCCCGGCCTTTTTTAGTGGCAGTTGCCTTGCCTGTGTTCGGAAGACGAAATCTCGGCACATCGGTGATTTTGTTCTTTAGAACGTTTTCTGGCACAGGCGGAGGCGCCTGTGCTCCATTTTGGTGGACGTCACCTAGAGTGGAAACATCAGTCAGGGCGGACACCGGGGTCCGCCCCGGCGTCGGGACCTTATTTTTTCATAAGGTGCTGGACGATCTCGGCTTCCTGCTTTGCCAGGGAGCTGAACTTCTCCAGGATGGCCAGGAAGAGGGGCGCGGCCTGGGGGCTGCAGAGACCCTCGATGAGCCGGGTCTCATGTTCCGTGGCAAAGTCGGCGCAATCCCGCTGCGTTTTTGACCCTTCGACCTGGACGAATTTTTTCAAATAATCATTGCCCGTCTGAATAATGTCGAACACTGATCGCAACAGGCCGGCCTGAGAGTCAAAAAGGCCGTTGGTTTGCGACACCGCCTTTTCGGAAAACAGGACGTTCTCTTTCATCTTCTTGTAGATAGGCTCTCCCAAACCTGCCAGCGTCGCCACGATCCGGTGTAAGCCTTTTAACAGGTCCTGCCAGAGGGTCAATTGAGCTTGGTCCGCGGCTTTCGCCTGGGCCAACTGGCCCTCCAGGTTTTTCAGGGCCGCGTCGATTTCTTGCGTCACCGCCTCTTGCAGGTTCTTGAACTGATCCAAACCGGCCTTGCTATGACGATTGAAGGCGTCCCGGGCTGCACCGATCATACCCACCAGTTTTTCCCCAATAGGACCAAAATCCACCAATTTTTTCGCCGCCATGGTCTGTCTCCTTTTTGCAATTCATGAACCCAGGTTAAATCCTCCCAGCATGTATTAAATTATAATCATATTTATTTAAATTTCCAGGGATTGATTTGAGCTAGGTTAAGCGGCAATTGATATTCCTATTCCCGGTTAGGCCAGGTTATATTTTTCCCGGAGGCGGTGGGACAGGGATTTGACCCAGGCATAGGCTTTGGCCACAGTTTTTTCCCGGTCGGGGTTGATCAAACAGCAGGTGGCCGGGCCCAGGAGGCTTTGGGCCAGAATTTGGTCCCGGGAGATGCCGGCCACAGCCAGCGTGGCCCAAACCTCCTCGAGCACGGTGATCAGGTGGTCTTCCGACTCCCGGTCAAAGGCCTCGAAACCGGTGGGGACCACGCCCCAGGCCAGGACGCTGCCCCGGTCTAAAAACCGTTTAATGTCCTTGCCGTAACAGCGGAAAACTTCGGCGTTGGTGTAGATATCCATGGACAGGATATCCAGGTCGCGGTTCAGGAGAAACTGCCAGTCCGGGTTGCCGCAGAGGTGAATACCCCGGGGGCGATCGATTTGGGAGAAGAAGCGGTCCATATCCTCCCGGCCCATGGTGTCGGTGTAGCCGGAGACGGAGCTGAAAATAAACTGCAGACCCGGCTCATCGATGAACATGAAGGCGCCGGGATGTCTGGTTTTCAGACGAACCAACTGGGCCTGGGCCCGGCGGGCCATGAAGTCCATCATTACTTCCCGGACCTGATCGTTAAAAATGATGGGTTTATCATTTTCATCCAGGATTTTCATGCCAAAGCTTACCGGACCCTCCAGTTGGCCCCGAATGGCTGGATAGGAACTCAGATCCATTTCCAGGAAGCGGTGATAGACCACGGAATAGGTCTCGGAAATATCGAAATACTCCACTTCCTCCCAGTGGGCCAGCAACTCGGGCAGTTCCTCGTAAAACTTGTTGGTATCAAAGCGGATGCTGTTGCTCTCGGGAAGCAGGACAATCCCCGGGAAGTGTTCCGCGGCCTGGACATACATGTCTTCATAATAGCTAACATGCGGCAACTGCGGCCAAAAGGGGATATCCAGGCTGAGAGCCAGGTTCAGGGCCGCCTCGACGTCTTCGTGCGGCAGGATGGCCATGGCGGTGGTCAAGAGATTACCGGGTATGAGCTGGGGCATGGGGTCCTCATTTGCCAATTAATCTGGGCGCAAAGATAATGTTTTTTTACGGTTATTTTAGCATATTTTTAGAAACAGTTTGCAGTTTTCGGTTAAAGATATTATTGGTGGCACGGGCTGCCAGACCAGGCCCTAAAGCACAGGCAGGATGCCTGGGCCACCAAAATTTAAGGACTTTTTTCAATAGAACTTACGGGGGTTGCCGAAGTCTTCCTCCCAGCGGCGGTCGGGTATGTGTTTGGGGGGGTTATCCCTTCGGTAGCCATGGGCCAGGGCGAAGAGGTAGTCGCCGAGATTTTTCTTGGGGCACAGGGGCTCCAGGGCCTTGGGAGGTTCGGGTTGGGGGTTTTGAGTTTCGAGTGGTTGGTTGCCGGGGTCTGGTTGTGGGTCTGGGGGGTGCCGGGGTGGGGTCCGGAGGCGGGGCAGACTCGGCCAGGGCGGCGTTTTTTTCCTGGAGATATTCCTCATAGAGCTGCTCGGAATCGCAGGAATATTGGGCGGCGGCGGAAGGAGATTTGGCCCATTTGCGGCGCAGGCGGACAAAGAGAGATTCGTGTTGGGGTTCGGGTTCCGGAGGGAGCTCCGGGTTGGAGTTCACAGGCTGGGAGGAGGAAGGCTGAACGGCGGGAGGCGCGTCGTTGCTTTCCAGATTATTGGCGGGAGGCGCTTCGCTTTGGCTTGCGCCGCCCTGCGGGTCCCGCCCTACACAGGGGTTTTTCGCGCTAATTTTTTCACTGATATTATCGTATTGATATTGTTTGTTTATCTCCTTGGAAGGGCGCGAATTTCGCGGTAATTTCGCGCTTTTTTCGCGCTGAATTCGCGATTGGTTTTCGGCTTCAAGTTTCGGGTTGGCGGTTGGGAAAGTTTCGAGTTCTGAGTTGAGAGTGTCGAGAAGTGAGGGTGAAGTGGGGCTGGGGTCAAGGTCGAGCCTGGCCAATAATTGGGAAATGGCGGCTGCCTTGCCGGCCTCGGCCGCCTCGGCAATTTCATCACCCGCCTCTCTTCCTCCTCCTCCTCCTCTTCGTCATCATCATCCAGGTCGGGGAGAATAAGCTCCGGACAAGGGAAGAAGAGATGGTCGACCAGGGTCTGGTGGCGGCCGGTGATGATTCCGGGGTCGGTGGGCAGGAGGCTGTCCTGGGTGACATATTGGGGGGAGGCGAGGACGCGGTAGACGGTGTCCGGGTCAAATTCGACCTCCAGTTTGGTGATGAAGTTGAGAATGCGGGTGCCTTCGCGCACGGCCCGGAGGGTCTGGCGGGTGTCGCCGTCGGCGCCGGCGGTGCGAACCACCTGCCGGGTGGTTTCCAGGTAGTCGTTGTAGCGGAAGAGGGTGTCCTGGCACAGCTGGTTTTGCAGACGTTTTTCGGTCCGGCGCATTTTTTCCAGGAGGTGCTTTTTATGGCGGTAGATGGCCGAGAGGCTGGGGCCGTATTGCTGGCTCAGGGCCTCATAGGTGGCGTCACCGGCCAGGAGGGCGCAGTCGATGTCCTGACGTTGGGGGTGGGAGCAGACCGTGCATTTCATATAAACTCCGGTTTTCGGTTTCAAAAAACAGTTTTCGGTTTTCGGTTAAAAGCTTTAAAAAGGCTGTCAGCTTTCAGCTGTCAGCTTTCAGCCAAAAAGAGCCAAAGGGAAAATAGTATCTGGGATCAGCTATACTAAATACGGGGAAAAAAGGACAGAACAGGTAAGACGGATGTCACCAAATGCGGCGGGGGGATAAGGGGGCAAGGGCGAACAGGGAGAAGGGAAGGGGGCAGGTGAGGGGCGAATCAGGATGGATATCCGGGGAGGGCGATCAACGAGGATCCCCCTGCAGGGAAGGGTTACTGAGGGGGCAGGGGGATTTTCCTAGCATTTTTTCGGAAAGGTATCAGACAATTTTACCTCCTACGTGATGGAAGGCGAAACTGTTCTATTGAGACGGGGTATGTTGAATAACAGAAAAGAGGTCACCGACGGTTTTATTATTCCTGGTGCGGACATTTTTCACCGAGACTTTGAGACAATCGCCCGGGGCAATGGGAGTAGCGAAACTTTTATTTTTACAATCGATAATAAACGAGCCCTGTTTGGTTTTTAGGGTGACGAACGCTTCCCCGGCCGCTGCATCATTATAAATATCGACTATGGTGCCTTCGACAATTTGGGGGGCCTCTGCTAAAACTGCGGGACTCAAAATTACTAGGATAATTATTATGAAATTGAGAATGGTCAGGGACTTGATGCCAGTGGACATAATCAGGCCTTTCTCAAGGGGTGGGCTAGACCCGGTTAATTGGAGTTGTTGACCCTGCCGCATTAGATTTCTTGGCGGCAGTGGGGGCAGACCTCAGCGCCGCCCAAGGCAGCGATGATGGCCCGCAGGAAGGCCGGGAGGTCCTCGGGCTTCCGGGAGGTAATGATGTTGCCGTCGACGCAGACCTCCTGATCCACGAACTTGGCCCCGGCATGCACCAGGTCATCCTTGATGGCAAAAAAGGCGGTTACTTTTTTCCCCTTCAGGATATTGGCTGAAGCCAGCATCCAGCCGCCGTGGCAGATGGCCGCGACGATTTTGCCGTGCTCGTAGGCCTCCCGGACCAGGGCGACCATGGCCGGATAGCGCCGCATGTGATCCGGGGCGTAGCCGCCGGGGATGATGACGGCGTCAAAATCCGCGGCCTTGACCTCAGCGGCGTTTTTATCCACCGTTACCGGGTAGCCGAATTTGCTGGCATAGGTCTTGGCGCTGCCGGAGCCCACCACCGTGACGGCGGCGCCGGCTTCCTGGAGGCGAAAGTAGGGATACCAGAGTTCCTGATCCTGGTAGAGCGTCTCCGCCAGAATGGCCACCCGCTGGCCGGTTAGTTGTAACATCGAGTGCTCCTGGTATTTCTGGTTTAGTTATTTTAAACATCCTTTTATTGATCTTTTCTCCTAAGGATAATGTAAAGAAGATTAGTGAGAAAGTCAATTTTGGAAACCAGAAAAACCAAGACGGGTGGTTTATAACTTGCTGATTGATATGGTGCCTAGGGCCGGACTCGAACCGGCACGGGGATAAACCCCGAGGGATTTTAAGTCCCTTGCGTCTACCAATTCCGCCACCCAGGCAGGGGTGGGATCTGGAGCTGTGGTCAGAAGGAAGGGCTTGGGCACCCCTCACCTGGCCAGCAAAGTTGTTGAATTAAGCTCAATCTAGAAAAATCCCCCTCAATCCCTCTTTAAGAAAGGGGGACTTGAAAAGCACCGGTCGCCGTGGCGCGGCGGGCGCGGCCGGGGATCAAAAAACTGAATTATTTTAATCTAGCGACAACAAATTAGCAAGAGGTTGTTGCAAAATGCCGGGAATTCTTTTGCCGGTGGGGCAGAAAAGCCAGGCTGTCGGAAAATCTTTGACAGCAGTAGGCAATTTATTAATCATATGTTAAAATAAAAATTCGCTCTTTCATCCAGAAGGATGGAAGCAGCAAACATTTTTGCTTGAGGAGACCTGGCATGGAACCCAGAATCGACCTTTTGACCCTGCAGATGAATCTGCCGTATTACAACCTGAAAGAGAAGTTGGGCCGCAAGGTGGAAATCGACTGGCGGACGGAGTGGGAACGTTTCGATGCCAAAAAACTGTTCGATTTCGATCTGACGGACCTTCCGGAAGCGGAACTGGAGTCCATCCGAAAACGCCAGGACGTCCTGATGGACGGCAACCAGGCGGCCATTTCCATTCTGACCCGGGTGGTAGACGGTTTGTGCGGCTATCCCATTACTCCGTCCACTCCTATTGCTGAGAACTTTGCCAAAGCCGCGGCCCAGGGGAAAGAGAATATTTTCGGGACTGAATTAATGTATTTCCAGCCCAGCGATGAGCTGTCGGCCATTGTCTCGGTGGAGGCCATGGCCTGCCAGGGCGGCCGTTACGCCGACAACACCTCGTCCCAGGGGCTGTTGCTGAAGACCAAAAACCTCTTTTCGGTGGCCGGCAAGCGCCTGCCGGTGGTGATGACGGTGATGGCCCGGGAGGTGAACAAGGGCTCCTTGAGCATTCACTGCGGCCACACTGATTTTTATGCGGTGCGCAACGCGGGTTGGGCCCAGTTGGTGACGGGAGACAACCAGGAACTCCACGACCTGCTGCCCATAGCCTACAAGGTGTCGGAAATGCGGCAGGTGATGTTGCCCTGTATGGTCATTGGCGATGGTTTCATCAAGAGCCACGCCATCGAGAATCTTAAAGAATTGTCGGACGAGTATCTCCGCTATTTTGTGGGGGCCCCCAACCGCTTCTATCAGCCGAACTTCTCCTACCCGACCCTGGCCGGCACCTTCACGGACACCGACCTGACCATGGAAGGGCAGATCAGTCAGGATTTCGCCTACCACTTCATGCGCAAGGCTTATATTGCCGCGTTTAACACGGCCAACAAGATATTGGGGACCAACTACAAGGTAGTGGAATGCTACCGCACCGAAGACGCGGATATGGTGGTCGTGGTGCTGGGGTCGGCGGCCGGGGTGGTGAAAGACGTAGTGGACTATTACCGGGACGCCCGGGGCTATAAAATCGGCGTAGTGCGGCCGGTGTTATTTAATCCGGCCTGCTATGAGGAACTGGCCTACGGGGTGCGCAACGCCCGGGTCATCACGGTTTTAGAGCGACTCGGGAACCACCCATAACCAGTTGCTGTTAGCCGACCTCCAGGCGGCCTTGCAGATCTCGCTGCGGGCGGGCCGGGAAGGCAAGGCTGAGCATCAGATCTATGGGCGGACCACCATGCCGACGCTGCTCCACGGCGTCTATGGCTTAGGGCAGCAAAGACTTCAACAAATACGACGCCGCGGCCATGGTGGAAAATATGGCGGCCTGCTTTGAAAAGAAGCGGGGCGGTTTCTACGGGATTTCTCGGTGGGGGTCGAAGGCCCGTACACCTTGAAACCCGCGCCGCTGCCGGGTTTCCCGGAGCGGGAGTTGGGCATGACTTTTATCGGCATTGGCGCTGAAGGGGTGAAGACGGCCCTGGAGTCGGCGGCCCTGATCTATGCGGAAGAAAGCGAAGGACATACCAACTTTATCCAGACGGGGGCCCGGTACGGGGCGGCCCGGAAGGGTTCGCCGGTGTTCATGAATCTGCGCATCAGTCCGCTGCCCATCCGCAACAGTTCGGAACTGACGGAGCGGGATGTGCTGGCCTTTTTCAACGAAAAGTTCCTGGAAGGCCAGATTCTGCGGGAATATGTGAGCTCGCTGAAGGAAAACGGTCTGCTGGTGGTCAACAGCCTGCGGGACCCGGAAGAGATTATGGCTTCCTTTCCGCCCCAGGTGCAGACGCTCATCAAATACCGGAAGATCAGATTACGTGTCATTGACGCCACCTGGGTGGCCCTGAAGCAGATGAACAAGAATCTTCCCGGCGCCCCCATCCTGGGACTGATCAACAAAGAGATGGGCATTTTGCCGGAGATGGACTTTGAGCAGCGCTTCAAACGGATTTTGGGCCGCAAAATGGGGAAAAAGGGCACCGCGGTCATCGACACGAATATCTCGCTGCTCAAATACGGGGCCGAGAAGGCTGGCGGGGGCAAGGGGTCGGAAGGGGCGAACGGCCTGGCAGCCATTGAGGCGCATGGGGCTGGGTACAAGCCGCCGCGGCCGGAGGACTTCGGGCAAACACAGGGGACATCGGGACTGCCGGTGCAATTGAAGGAAAAAGATGAGCTAGGGGCCATCAAACCGGTGAATATGATTCCCAATTATCAAGAAATTTTTTACCTGGAGATGGTGCACCCGCTCATGGAAGGGCGCAAGGTGGGGTGGGACCATTTCCTGCCGGTGGTCCCCGCAGCCACCACCAGATACCGGGATATGAGCTTCATCAGCACCCAACTGCCGGTCTGGGACGCCTCAAAATGCACTGCCTGCGGCACCTGCACCGCGTCCTGCCCGGATTCAGCCCTCTTCTGCACGGTGACGGAGCGGCCCATTCCTCCGGAGTACGAAGGGTTCTTCAAGATGTTTAAGAAGCCCCCCAAAGGGGTGCCGTGGGATAGTTTTGCGATGAATATCGACGCGGTGCCCAGCGCCTGTAAGGGTTGCGGGGTGTGTGCGGCGGTTTGTCCCACCGACGCCTTGCGCATGGTTGACAAGTTGAAGTTGACGGACCGGGATTTACTGCCGGCGCCGTGCAAGGATTTTGACAATACGTATGGCCTGGCGCCCCATGTGAATCAGATGACCCCGATGCACCAGGCGTTGTTTGTGTTATCTAAAATGTACCCGGGCAAACATACGTTGTGTCCGGGCTGCAGCGAGCCGACCATCAATTTGCTCACCTTCTTTGCCGCGGAATCGCTGCGCAATAATCCCCAGGGCATCGCCACCTTCTACCAGGGGATCAAGATTCTGTCGGATAAGACGCAGCGGGCCATCGAGCACATGCTGGACTACGGGTTCAACATCTATACCATCAACGCCACCGGCTGCAACCAGGTGTCGGAGTTGGGGAATCCTTTCAATACCAGGCTTTACCAGGCCGGGCATTACGGTTTCGGCACGGCGTCGGCCGCGGCTCTGGGATCCAAGTTCAGTCTGGACCAGGCCTATGAGAACCGCTATAACAACGTGCTGACCAAGGTCATCGTTTTTGCCGGCGACGGGGCGATTTATGACATCGGCAACGGGCCGTTCAATCACGCGCTGGGAGAAAACTTCGACATCACCTGGATCATCTATAATAATGAAGGGTACATGAACACCGGTATGCAAAAATCCGGGGCCACCCGGTTTGGCAGCGACCGCTCCACGTCGCCCATCGGGGCCAAATTCGCGGGCAAGACGACCTTGCACCGCCGGCTCATCAGCCAGGCCATGGCCATCTCCCATGTCTATGCCGCCAAATTGACCATCGACAACCCCATGTATGCCATGAAGATCCTGAAGGAAGCCATCGCCTATAATGGTCCGTCCATGGTGGAATTTTTCTCCTTCTGCCCCCAGGGCCATCAGAGCCATGACTGGGCCGGACCGCTGGTTTCCCGGATGATGGTGGAATCCCGGAAGTGGCAGGTGGCGGTGCGGCGGCCTTTCCAGAAGGTGGATATTTCCGGCAACCCGGAGCCGGAACACATCTATCCCCTGGAAGGCAAATCTTTTAAGAAGAACATCAAACGGGAAGCGGCCACTTTCTATGATGTGGTGAGCATGCTGGGACAGTATAACCAGCATATCCGGACTCAGGAAAGCGGCGATATCCCGGAAATCATCCGCATCAACGAAACGGTGAGCCTCTTTAGGTGGCTGCGGAACCAGTACATGGCCGGCTATCGGGACACCATGCCTTCAGAAGAAGAGGTGGAACGCATCGTGGCCGAGCGTTATCAACTTTAATAAAAGGCTGTCAGCAATCAGCTGTCAGTTTTCAGCCAAAAAATGAGTATCCCCCCGGTTCCCGGAGTTTTTGGGAACCGGGTTTTTTTGGGTGAGCCGGGAAAAAGTCTTGTCAACGGCTGAGGTTTGTGGTAACAAAAGATAACAGGGGAATATCGTTATATAATCACCTAATATTATGATTTTATTAGCCATTTATTATTCTGGAAAAGGTCTAGGTTAGATCCTGCGGTCAAGGAGATGATCTGACCGGCGTTTGGTTAATCTAACAAAAGCTCGAAAGGGTAATGCTTGGGGAGAGGTATGAAAAGAATCTGGTTGTTTTTGGTATTGGCGGGAATATTGATGGTTGTGGGGGGATGCGGCAAGAAACAGGTTGTGACCAAGGCGCCGCCGCTGGTGGTGGAGGAGGAAGAATGGGAGGAGGAGAAGATCGATCCGAAGTTTATTGCCGACCGGGAAGTAGTCAGAGAGGTCTTAGGGCGCGAAAGCAGTTGGGCCGGCGATAAACCCACGGTTTTGGTGGTGCGCAAGCAGAGCCGGAGAATGTCGGTTTTTAAAGGGACCAAGCCTTTGAAATCGTATCCGGTGGTATTGGGACACAACCCCCGGAATGACAAGCTGGAGCAGGGGGACAGGTGCACGCCGGAGGGAGTCTACCGGGTGGTGACCAAATATCCCCATGCCAAATGGAGTAAATTCATTCTCTTGAATTACCCCACGAGGCAGAACTGGCTCAAGTTTGCCGAGGCCAAACGACGCGGTCAGATACCCTGGGACGCCCAGATCGGTGGCGACATTGGCATTCACGGGACCGAATATGACTATCAAAATATCCTGGGAGAAAACTGGACCTTTGGTTGTGTGGCTTTGAAAAACCGGGACATCGATGAACTCTATCGTCTGGTGCAAACCGGGTCCATCGTGGTGATCAAGCGGTATTAGGACGGGGGGTCTCGCAGGGATTCAAGATGAGAAGGTGAGAGAGGTCGGCGAGAGATGGTAAAAGTGGAGGATTTTCGGACCGGACGGGAGGGTTTGCCCTTTTCGTGTGCGGACGAGATTCCGGAGTGCTGTTTTCGCTGCAGCTTTCTGGTATACCAGGAGGCGGCCTGCTCCCTGCCGGTACTATTTTTGCGGCTATAACCTGCCGGACCGGATAAATCAGGATAAACCGGCGTGCTTAAAGTGATATGGTTCGGGTGTGAGATATTGGGGTAAGCTTTTGTGGCTTCTCGCTGATGGCCAAGAGCTGAACGCCCCGAAGGAAGAGGCAGGAAAAAATCCTGCCTCTTTTTGTGGGATCAAGCTGGCAGGCGCGGCTTCACCCAGGCAATGAGGCGGGCGAAGGTTTGGGCCCAGGCGGGGGTGTGGTCCTGTTGGGTGAAGATGTGGGCCAGTTCGTGGCACAGGGTGGTGAGGCGCTGTCCGGGGGGATATAACAGAATGGTCCGTTGTTCATGGTAGGCTTCGGCCAGGAGACAGGTGTCATTGTGCCAGTAGAGGCGCCAGTTGGATCTGGCCTCGGGGTTTTCCAGGACAGGTACGGGCGCCTGGCCAAAGGCGGTGCAAATGGCGGCGGCCCAGTCCAGGAGTTCGGCAAAGGCGCGCTTGGCCGTCAATTCCGGGGAATACTGGCGGCACGCCAGACACCAGACCTGACCGTCGCACACCAAGTTCCCATGATCCGCCAGGTTAAGCCAACGGCCGCATTCGGGGCAGAAAAAACCGTTGACGGTGTTCGGTGTTCGGTGTGCGGTGACGGTCATGTTGGAAGCAATTCCAGCCCTAACCTCCTACCAGAGGCGGAGCGAGGAGGGTAGGGGGTTAGGGTATCTGGCACGGATACTGATTAAATGGTATTGGGCAGGGGCGGGTCTGAGACCCGCCCCTGCGGGAACGGCACTACTGGCTCAGACGGGAGTCCACAGCCTTCCAGTCGATATTCTTGAAAAAGGCTTCGATGTAGTCGCCTTTTTTCAAACTATAGTCAGGGAGAAAGGCGTGTTCGAAGACATCCATGATGAGCAAGGGGCGGCCGCCGGCCAGGTGGCCGACGTCATGTTCATTGATCCAGGTATTGAGCAAGCGTCCGTTGACTGGGTCTTCGGACAGCACCACCCAGCCGATGCCCCGCATGGCGCCGGTAGCTTTGAAATCACTGGCCCAGCTCTCGAAGCTACCGAACTGATCGGCCAAACGCTTGGCGATTTTGCTGTCCGGGGCGATCTGGCCGTTTCCCCCCAGGTTGCCGAAATATAGTTCATGCAGGCGCATGCCGTTGAATTCCCAGCCCAGCCGTCGCTTCATTTCGGCATAAGCGGGGGTATTAGCGGCGATCTTGCTTAAGTTTTCCAGCAGGTCATTGGTATTCTTGACGTACCCCTGGTAGAGGGTAAAATGCAGTTCCAGGGCTTGATCGCTGAAACCCGGCATGCCTTTCAGACGGCTGAAATCTTTGGCGCCATAGGTGGGGGGAGCGGCGTTTGCAGCGGTCACCGCGACGGCCACAACCAAGGTCAGAAACATCGTTAGGGTTAATTTCATGGTAAGGGGCATGGTTTCTCTCCTTTTTCTGAGGCCGTGTCGGTGTCATCATTAGACCTGAAACGGTCGCGTGGCACGGCAGTACAGGTTACATGATCATTGCGCTGAAGTTACCGGATTCGGCTGATCTTCCCCGATGCAACAGCAAGATTATGATATCATGTCATAAAGAAAAGGGTAAGAGAAAAGCCGAGGCCGCACCGGGAGAGATTGCTCAGGAGGGTCGCGGCCCGAGCGGAAGCTCAGATTTTTAGAATCAAGTGGTTGACGGGGGAGGGTAGAGGGTAGCGTGAAGATTTATTGAAATTGCCTGATCCAATACCTTGACAAAAAATGAGGTGAAGTTTATATATTATAGATCATTACGTCGGGCCGTTAACTCAGTTGGTAGAGTATCTGCCTTTTAAGCAGAGAGTCGTTGGTTCGAGTCCAACACGGCCCACCAAGAGAGATGCGTCCCCATCGTCTAGTCTGGTCCAGGACACCGGCCTTTCACGCCGGCGACCGGGGTTCAAATCCCCGTGGGGACGCCAAAGAAAATCAAAGGGTTAAGTCAGATTGGCTTAACCCTTAATTATTTTTTCCAACCATATTTCCAACCCATAGACTTCAATCACAGACCGGGCGTCACGAGCCATGTCGTGAGTCTATCGCATGTCGTGTCGTAAGATTGTCGCAAGTTTGGTTTACCCCTCAATCCGGTAGATTAACTGATTAGTAGTGCCCTCCGAGAGCAGTAACCCCTCATCAGTCATGGCTTTCAGATCCCTCTGCAGGGTCCGTCGATTGACGTTCTTTAATGTGCGCTCAAATAATTTTTCTATCGGTTTAGGAATATTCCTACGGTTGCCTTCTTAGGTTGAACCTGAAGAATAACTAAAAATAATCGGTAATTAAAAAAGTTAAGTTATTTAATAATTATGTTATTAATTAATATTATAATTTGACATAAATTAAACTTATCTCGGATAATTGATTTTATAAAATATTAAAAATATATGTAGAACCCCTAGGAAATGAATTTAAATTTTAAATTAGTTTTCGAGGAGGTTAATAGATGAGCTAGATGTTTTGGGGCTGGCCACGAGGGGCGTACCACTGGCGCCAGTGTCGGTTATAATGACCCTACTGACCGATCCGCGGCTCAGGCCGGGAAAGCTCTTTATGGCAAATACAGGCCCTTCCGCTGGATGTCGGATAATTTTACTTTCAATCTTTCAGGTGATTATGGGTTTGGATATACCCGCACTAAGGAGTCCCCCGGAAAGGATATCCCGGACAAAGATATCCAAGGTATTGAACGGTCAATGAGTACCGATAAAACCGGCCAGGTAAAGGAAATCGACGTAGCAGTGGATATCACGCACACGTTTATCGGAGATCTGATTATCACTCTCAGCTCACCCTCAACTACGAGCGTTGATCTGCATAATCGGAGCGGCGGCTCAACGGATAATCTCATCAAGACCTTTGATCTGTCCACTACCCCAAGCCTGAGCAAGTTTGTCGGTGAGCCAATTACCGGCTCCTGGAAATTGAAAGTGGCCGATGTTGCGGGGAAGGATCTCGGTAAGCTCAACCACTGGTCTTTGAAAATCATTACCTAACCGTAATTTTAAGGTCCACAGTTTTTTGGACACTCTGGTGAAATAATCATGCGGCTAAAGACAGGGTATGAAGTTGCCCCTATCTGACTTGAGCCGGCGATTTGTAACCATGCCTGGCGATAATCCAGGACTCATTTTAAAGGCGTTGCAAATGGAGGAATGCTTGTCGGAGCTCCTCGATATTTTGGAAGTTTTTGACTCACAAGAGATTTTCTTTCAAGGTCCGGTGATACCGGGACGTTTCTGGGGGCAATCAGGCTGCAAAGCCCGCCGACGTTGTGCATAGGCGGTAGACCGGGGCAGTTGCCAGACCCGACAGACTCGGCGCAGAGAATAAACTTTGTGGGTGGAGAGCGAGGTGGTCCGGCTTATGTCCTCGACCGCCGCCGTTGTAAAGGGCGTTCGGCCTCCAGGCGCTCGACTTCCTGATGAAGGAGTTCGCATTCCATGGTGGTGTGCCTAATTTTTCTCGCAGCCGGGCAATTTTCTCATCCCGGGGAGACGCAAGACAATGGCCGCTTTCTGTTTGAAGGAAAAACGTGGTGACTGGGCGGTCTGTCCGGAACCATCGCCGGGCGCCTGCCGAGACCCCGGCTGAGATGTGCCATCTACTTACAACCACTGATCATGGGATTAAACTTGGAACAGCAATAGGCTCTAAAGAAAATAATAAATATGCTGTCTCTACAAGAAGTTCACAGGAGATTTCCATGTCAGAATCGAAAACGCCGAAACCGGTTTATGAGGACCTGCGCAATGAGGTTGATAAGCTGGAGGAGAAAGACAAGCTGAAACTGCTTCAGGAGCTGAGCGTTAAGGTAAAACTTAGTGAAGAAAACTGGCAGAAATTAGCGCCATTCTTGATCCCGGAGGATCTGCGCCGGAAATTTTTACAATATCCCTGGTCACTTGAGGATCGGCGCAACCTCGGCCTTTTAATTAACGTCCCTATCTGTCTTCAGGACCCTTCCTTTATTCGAGATAAATCGAAACTCAGCATTGAAATGATTGAAGTCAGTTGGGAGCCAAGGTTTACCGACGGCCCCACAAGTGCCCGGATTACCGTGGAAGACTATTATGAGACTGAATTTGGTACACACAAACCAGATCCGGCTAAATGGGACGAGAAGCAGCGTTGTTTCGTGGACCCAAAGGGACAGTTGGTAGCTCCCAAGCTCAATAATGACCAGTTCCACCAGATAAATGTCTGGGCTATTGCTCAGCGGATATTGGAATTTTACGAGGATTTTACCGTGCTGGGCCGTCCGGTGCCGTGGGGCTTCAACGGCAACCGACTCGTCATTAAGCCACACGCCACAACCGAAGAAAAAGGCACCTATTACGATCCGGTCACCAAGTCTCTTGAGTTTGCCTATATCCATGGCAACGTTTATACTTGCCTTTCCCACGATATTGTGGCCCACGAGACCGGCCACGCTATACTGGACGGCATCCGGCCATATTTCTACGATAGTTGGACGCTGGAGACGGAAGCCTTTCACGAGTTCATCGCCGACCTGACCGCAATTATGAGTGCCCTGCGCAATAATTACGTTCGAAATATTTTCATCGACTATTTAGAGAAAGGCTTACCTGAAAAGGACTTTCTGGCCAAGATTGGCGAGGAGTTCGGTAAAGCCATCTCAAATTCTGATTTCATCCGGACAGCCCAAAACAAAGTTACGATGGATGATGTGCGCCGGTGGGAAAAGGACCGCGCCGACGATGCTGTCCATAACTCCTCGCAGGTCCTTACAGGCATGATCTATGATCTCCTGCTCAAGCTGTACCAAGGCTACAGGCTACGCGAGCACACACCTGATGAAGCCGCTTGGCATGCGACCAGACGTCTCACCCAAATGGCGTTGCAGTCGCTGGATTTTCTGCCTCCAGTCGATGTTACGTTTTGCGACTATGTCGAGGCATTTCTGATCCGCGATGAATTGCTCGATCCCGAAGACCGGCACGAGTATCGTCCTCTCATCCGACAGCTTTGTGAGGAACGCAAGATCCAGGTCCCACTGGAAGGTCAGCGACCGAAAAGGCCAAGAAATCTGGCTAATCCTCCTGTGGACGGTCTGCTGGCTTCACGCACTTCGGCCTATAAATACATTCACGCCAACCGCGAAGCCCTGCGTATTCCGGCAATGCGGGATGTCGTAGTCGACGTCTACACCGCACAAAAGGTTGACCGCGCTTTCATCCGTCTGCCCCAAGAAATTATAGTACAGGACCCTATGGAAAGAGGACGTCCTGCTTAAAGGCAAGGAGTTTGGGGAGATAGAAAGCAAAGAGGTCCCGCTCTTATGCGGTGGCACGCTGGTCTTTGATGAGAACGCCAACTTCCAGTATTGGGTGAACAAGCCGGGCACCGAAATGCAACTCAAGCAAGAACCTGAAGAGCTGCAAAAAGGCGAACGCCGGAAGCAGGAACTAATGAATTATGTCGCTGCGTGTGTGGCCAAAAAAGATACAGACGCAATCCAGGGGTTACTCACTGGCCGTTTCATGACTCGAGTCTAGTTTTACGACGCCACAGATAAACTTGCAAGACGGAAAGAGGAGTTAACGGCCTGGAAAGTTCCAAACAATTTCCTAAGAATTTTAGAGAATTGGTCTCGCGCCATTTGCTGGAAAAATATGGCGATAAGATCAGTATACGGAGCACCATTATTCATCCACCGACTCAAGAAAAAACGATGAAAGGAGGTGAAGAGAGTGGTTTTGTTCACAGGTTCGGTAATCTTTAATGTGGTCGACCGAAAGGATAAAGATTTCGGGAGGCATAAAATGACCTATGTGATTCAAAACCAGAAAATAACTTTTCAGGAGGATAAGTCATGAAACGCAAGAAATCTGTGTTGAACGTGGGTAGGCGCGCAAGCCGGAAATTTCGGATAGTTGGTGGAAAAGAAGTTCCTGACCGGGACTTATACCCTTGGATGACTGCGCTTATTTATAGTGATTATGATCCGGTAGACGGCCAATTTTGCGGTGGCTCTCTTATTGCCCCTAAATGGGTTGTCACCGCGGCTCATTGTCTCTATGGAGAAGATCCGGATAATGTAGAAGTTGTTTTAGGATTGCTGAAGCTTGATGAAAAGCCGAAAGAGAGAATCAATGTCGAGGAAATCATAATCCATCCAGAATACGACGAGGATACTTCAGATTTTGATGTTGCCCTGCTGCGTCTTGCTAAAGCCTCCCAACAAAAAACCATTGAGATGATTTCTGCGGGAGATCCGGATGGGTTTGCTACTCCAGGGACGATGGCCACCATTATCGGATGGGGGGCTCTCAAAGAGGGGGGGCCGACATCCCGAAAATTGATGCATGTAGATGTCCCCATTATTTCTAATACAGAAGCAAATAAGAGCTATGAGGGTGAAGTAACTGAAAATATGATCGCCGCAGGCTTTACCCAGGGCGGGATAGATGCTTGCCAGGGCGATTCGGGTGGACCATTTGTGGTGAGAGATGCAAACCTTAATCTCGTTTTAGCTGGGGCAACAAGTTGGGGGATTGGTTGTGCCAGACGCAAGATGCCAGGGCTTTATGCCAATCTAGCCGTGTTGGGCAATTGGGTGAGAACGACTATCGGGAGCTGAAATCTGCCTTAAGAACTCGGGACTATCATGCTCGCCATGGGTTTTTTTGCCTTTGGGAGAAGCTACAAATCCATGATGAAAAAAACCGTTAGATCGATTCAACCATACTCTAATGGAGACTGAGACATGGGTGACCCGACAAAATACCAATTTGACCTGCCCGCTGCGGGACGGCCTGATCCCAATGATATTGTTCTTGAGGAGCCGTGGTATCGCACATAGGGGAATATTGGCCTGCGTGCACAGCCAGTCGAATATATGACGCAATTTTAGGTATCAAAGCGGTGGTTATTCATGCCACTGCCGGGGGAAGTTCAGATGGCGCCGTTTCTGTCATGAGAGAAGCAAAAGCGTCCTGGCATTGGCTTGTCCCGGATGAAAATGAACCTGAGCATGGCCAGCACGTCTGGGCCTGTGCTCCGGAAGCACGGGCTGCATTTCAGGTTCGCAATGACCGCAGTCATCCAGACGTGAATGGCGGCGCCAACAGGGTAAACCACTGGTACCTGGGAATTGAGGTGGTCAACGCCCAAACCTCTAATGACAACTTCTCAGACTGGCAGGTGGAAGCAACCGCCCAGATCGGGAGGCAATCCTGGACAAGCTCAGGCAAACGGTGGCCAAACAAGGTCCTAAAGCTGTGATCGGCAACCGCGGCTACGCCCGTTTCCTCAAAGTCGCGAGAGGCAGCGTTAGCATCGACTGAGGACGCGGTAAAACGAGATGCCCGCTTGGACGGCAAGTTTGTCCTGACCACCAACACCGACCTGCCGGCGGCGGAGGTGGCCCAGACCTACAAAAGCCTGTGGCGGGTGGAAAGAACCTTCCGGGAGCAGAAATCCACCCTGGAAGTTCACCCTCTGTATCATCACCGGGATGATGCCTGCATCGGCCATATTGTCGCCAGTTTCCTGGCCCTGCGCCTGGAAGTCGACTTGCAGCAACGACTCGATGAACGCGAGGTCAAGGTGTCCTGGCCGGACTTGATACGGGACCTGAGGCAGGTGCACGCCGTTCTGCTGGAACTTGACGGCAAGCGCTACCAACTGCGGACTGATATGATTGGCTCTGTCCATCATGCCTTTGCCGCTGCCGGAGTGCGACCACCCTCTCCGGTTACCCCTTTGGGGGCTATCTCTTGAATGCTTAATTTCATCATCGTGTAAAGCACGTAGTGCCTAAAACTTTTTAGTAATACTTATCCTATTGTTATTGCAATACTATTTTATTGCAACTGTCGAATTTCAGTTATAGTTTGAGCAAAGTGGGATCTTTTATCGAGGTGTTATCCTATATTGCAGGTGGGGTGGACATGAAGGCCATCTGGAAAGGGTATTTCAAAAGCAGCCTGGTGACCATCCCGGTGAAGGGTGGAAATCGGTTTTGTCGCTGGGGAATTGAACGAGTTGACTGATCACCTGCAGGAGCTTATCACCGACGCGCCCCCCTGGCCTTTGGCGCTGAGGCTGCCGGGTTTGCAATGGGTGCGACCCCACCTGCAATGTGACGTTTCGTATCAGGAAGTCACTGACCGGGGTCATTTCCGGGCACCGGTTTTTGAAGGGCTGGCAAATGAAAACCCTTTACAGCCGTAAGGAGATTGCGAGGCTCGGCGGCATTTCCGAACCGCAGGTGCGCTACTGGCAAAAGCTGGGCCTCATCGTGCCGGTCGAAACCGGATCGGGAGAAGTCCGGTTTGATTTCCGGGGACTGGCGGCCTTCCGGGCGGTGAGAAAACTCCGGGAGCAGGGCATCTCCCTGCATGCCATTAAGCAATGTTTGAGGAAATTAAACGCCATCCTGCCCCAGGTGGAACAACCCTTGTGCCAGGTACGCCTGGAGTGCCGGGGGCGTCAGGTCGTAATCCTCAAGGATAAGGTCAAACAGACGCCCGAAGGACAGCTTGTTTTGGATTTTAGCGACACCCGCGCCTCGCCCCAGTCCTTGCCGGGGAGTAACCGTGACCGGCTCTTCTTTCAGGCCCTGGAGTTGCAAGAAGATGGTGAATGGGACCGGGCTGCCCGGAAATATGAGAGCCTGCTGGAGCTCCAGGGTGAAGTGGCCGACGTTTTAGTAAATTTAGGCACGTGTTATTTTCACCGAAAAGAATATGCCGGGGGAGAGGAGCTTTTCCGCCGGGCTTTGAAACAAGAGCCCGATCATGTGGAAGCCAACTATAATTTAGCCAATCTGATGGTAGCCCGGGGCGAACTGGAGACAGCCGTGGGCTTCTACAGCACTGCGCTGGCGGCAGACCCGGAATTTACGGCGGCGCTTTTTAACCTGGCCCGGACCCTGGACAAATTGGATCGGAAACAGGCCGCTGCAGCCTGTTGGCGGGCCTATCTGGAGCTGGAACCAAACAGTATTTTTGCCGCCGAGATTCGCCGGCGGCTGCAAGAATGTCAGGATGAGAATTAAGGATTAGTCGCTGCCAAAAGGGAAACTGTCATGGTGAGGGAGCCAAGCGGCCTCTTCCGAGCGAATTTATAGATAATTCGCTCGGAAGGGTAGGTGGGTGGCAGCGTTTCTCAATCAAGCGGAATGCGAATTTTCTGGCCGGGATAAATCAGGTCAGGATTCTTGATGACTTCCCGGTTGGCTTCGAAGATGCGGGGGTATGCCGACCCCTTGCCATAGAATTTTTGGGCAATGGCGGACAGGGTGTCGCCGGACTTGATGACGTAGTATTCCGCCTTGCCCGTGGCCGCTGGGGCGGTTAGGTTGTCGGCTTGCACCGCCTTGACGCCCTGGAGGTTGCCTACCATCAAAATGGCCTTTTCTTTGGCATCGGCGCTGGAGGCCTCGCCGCTTATCGTGGCGACGCCGTCCTTGACCGTGACTTGGAAATCATTGACGCCGGGATTATCGCCTTCGAGGTAGCCCTTGATCTTATCCGACGCCTCTGCTTCGGTGCCGAAAATTTTCTCGCCGATGTTGGTCACAAAATCAACCAATCCCATGTGCAGATCCTCCTGTGTAAGTGAGTTTTTCTAACTATCTGTGAGGCAGAGGATAATCTCTGCCATTTCAATCCTATCAAAATAAGTTTACAAAGACAATGGGAAGTAATTCAGCTCACCAATCCCATGGTCTTTTCTAGATTAGACACAGCCTGTGTGGGCAGACCAAGACCAGCGGATAGATTTTGCATGTAGGTCTGTTCCGCCGGTGTGTCCACCTTAATGGCCAGCAATGAGGCGGCATAGAGTTCCGCCCCTATTTGCGGGTCTCCCTGGGCCACGGCCACGATGGCTTCGGTTTCCATGGGTTTGCTCATTTCGGCCATGACGAAGTCCAGGGCAGTTTTATCGGCACCAGATTCTTGCAATTTGCCGATTATACGCTGGACCTCGCCCTGGTCGATCTGACCGTCGGCCTTGGCGGCATTGATCATGGCTCTCAGCAGCAGTTGGGCCTGATTCTCCAGTTGCTCTGCTTCCGCTGGAGTCGCGGGCTCTCTGAGGCTTAACGGCACTTCCTGGGTCTCTTGCTGGGTCCCTTTCAAGGCCTGGTAAGCCATGGCGCCGAGCACGGCCAAAACCCCACCCCCGACCGCGCCTTTCATGGAACTGGAGCCACCGCCAAGGATAGCCCCGGCCAGGGCTCCCAGAGCCGCGAGGGCCAGATTCTGGTTTCCGCCTATGGCTTTTTGGGCCTCATCCAGGGTCCCGGAGAGCGTTTGGCCGATGCCTTCGCCCCCTTGGCCGCCGAACAAACCGCCAAGGATATCGCCCAGGTTACCGGCGCCGCCAAGGACATCCCCAAGTTTGCCGGAACCGAGGATATCTCCAATTTTACCGGCACCCCCGAGGATATCGCCGATTTTGCTGGTATCAAGACCGAGCGATTGTAAAATGTTAGTCAAATCGGTGCCTGAGGCCGGCCCGCCGGCGCCCAGAGCCTCTTTCAAGCGGTCCGTAGTGGTGGGGGAAAAGCCGGTATTCAACAAACTGCCCAAAAGATCAGTGAAACTGGTATTTGCCATACTGTCTTCTCCTTATCTAGGTTGGATTAAGGTAGTTTAATAGCTTAACATTGGTTCCAATTGCTTGGCAGCCTCGATCCAGGACTGCAACGCCTTGAGGCTGGGCAGGGCCCGGACCAGTGGCTGTCCCCCGGCGGCATTGACTTCCACCAGTTTGGCATGCAGGTGTTCCGGAACCCGGTGCCGCAGTTCCTTAACGGTATCGACGCCGGCTTTCTCCAACAGCTCGGAGTATTCCGGACCGATGCCTTTGACCCGGAAGAGGTCGGCCATGTTTAGCCACTTTAAAATCAGAGTGCCGTCGATGCCGGTGGAATCGGCCAGCTCCTTTCTGCTTTTGGGGGTTTTGCCCTTTTCCAAAAGGTCGGCCACGGTTTTGATGCCTTTCGCCTGGAGCTTAGGTCCATATACTGCTCCGATGCCCTCAATTTCTTCAATCTTGTAGTCGGCCATTTCAGATCCCTTCCTTTTTACGTGGGTTAAAAGCTGTCGTCCGTGTAAAAATCACCGCCCCCACCGCCAAAGCCGCCGCCTATACCGCTGGATCCGCCAAAATCGCCGCCCCAGCCGCCTTCAGGTCCGCGGCTTTGATGTTGGCGGTCGATTTCTCCCCAGACCGTGTCCGGATTCGCCAGGCCATCCAGCATCCGGCCTAGCAGCACGGCCAGGGCAAAGTCGCCGGGGAAGCGGGAATCGTAGGAATCGTAGCCACGTTGGCGATAACGGCGCCGTACCTCTTCCAACTCACCCATATTCCTTTGCTGTTCCTGCAGGATGGTATTGAGGGATTTAATTTCCTCGGTTAGCTGTTCCTGGCGTTGGCGAAGTTGGTGAATTTTAGCGACGATGACGTCGTCTTCCGGTCGGAGAGTAGTCCGGGCCTTTTGATAAAGACTTGGCAGCGGCTCTTTTGCCAAGGCGGCCGATTGCAGATCGATTATTTGTTTCGATAAAGGATCCGTTCCGGCGTGGAATTCTGCCTCCTCTGCCAACAGCGTCTGATGGCGGGTTTCTTCTGCCTCAATGTTAGCATCAAGTTGTTCGAGCTGTTTTTCGGCTGCCTGGACTTTGGCCTGCAAGGCCAGAACGCCATCTGCTTCGGCCGCTTGCCGCTCCATGGACTGCAGCGCCTGCACTTCCAACTGGGCGGTCTGTTGAACTTTGGTGGCATGCTCACGGAGTCGGCGGGGCAATTCCAGGAGCAGATAATAGTTTGACCGGTTGCGCTGAAAATCGATAATTTTCGCTACCCAATTATCCAGTGGCCGGGTAAACCAACCACCCCGGTAATCCGGCGTCAGGAAACGTCTGTTCCACAGGTACATGAACAGGCAGTCGGCCTCATACGGCTTGCCCTTTTCCAGCCGATCCGCCTCGGCCCGAGTGGCCTTGTCGTCGGCATGTTTGGCTACTGCCACGGCCTGTTGAGCCCGTTCTTGCTGCTCGCGGTAGGCTGCTGTTTCGCTGATCCGTTTATGGGTCTGCTCTAACTGGCGCTGTCTGGCCTCACCGGCCTCGTCCCGTTGCTGTTCCAGCTCTTTTCTTTGCCCTTCGAGCTGCCGTTGGCGGGAGAGGCTGGCCTCAACCTGCTCTTTCAGGTTTAGCCGGGTCCGCTTGAGATTTTGGACCAGAGTGAAAAGCATCTGATCGGTTTCGTTCAGAGTGGGAAATCACCTGACCGGCCTGGAGGTCGTCCAGCCGCAGCCGGGCTAACTCCCGGTAGCCGTTGCTCATCTCCAGACGTACAGCGTCGAGCTGCCGGTGTAAGTCATCTACACGCCGGCTCGTCTCCTCCTGCTGTGTTTGGGCCTGAGATAAATGTTGGTTGATTAAATTGAGATTATCTCTTCCGGTATTCATAGAGTCACTCTTTCACCACGAGGATCGCCCCGCCCGTGGTCGGCATCAGGTATTGGGGGGTCAGGTAGCCCCGTTCCTTGACACCGAACCTGTTGTTCTGGATAATGCCGTCATCGAGTTTATCCCGGCGAACCTTATCATAGAGAGATTCATCGACCCGCAGGCCCCATTGCTGGACGTTATAGGTCTGGCCGTTTTCTTCGCTGGTAATGGGTATTGTCAGCCGTTTCCCTTGGGGAGTGACGGCTTCGACGATCACATAAAAATTGCGCACCCCCGGCCGGTTCGGCAAAGAACGCCTGATACCACTGGGGATGTCCGGCCTGGAAACGATCCGCAATTCGTATTCCCGCACCAAGTGGTTATATAGCTGCTGGAGAGCGGCTGACTCCTGGCGGGCCCCGGCCAGGTCGTCGCGGTTTAAAGCTGCCAGAGCATCATTATAAAGCTTGTCCGTCTGGGTTCGGGTGCCATCCTCCCGACTTTCGGCCAGCAGGCTCTGGCGCTGGTTGGCAAGCTTTTCCCGCAGCCCGGCAAGTTCACCCAAATCATTTACGGCAGCTTCGGCCTTGTCCAGATGGGCAACCACATCACTTAAAAGTGCACTCCGTTGTTCCAACCGACGTTTGATGACTTCGCCTTCCCGGGTTAGGCCGTCTGGAGTCAGGTCCGGTTGCAGCGTCAGCTTTTCCAGAGCCAGTAGCCTGGTCTCGGCTCCGGTCAGCTGCTGCCCGGCTGCCGCCAGGAGACGTTTGGCGGCAACTTCGGAAGCCGACGATGCCTGCTCGGCTCGGCTCAAGGCTATCTTCAGGTTTGCCAGACGATGTTTGGCCACACTGAGCTGATCCTGCTGCTGGCTGATCGTCGCATTGAAATTTCTGGCGGTTTTTTGACGTTGGCGCACTTCAGGCGCCACAAAGGCAAACTGGTAGAGGAAAAACATTCCCGCCAGCGAGGCGGCAAGAATTGCCGCCCATTTGGCAAGGCGGCGCCGCATGACATAAAGGTTAGCCAGCCACACGGGCCCCCGGGGTGGTGGCTGGTAAGCAAACCGGTCTTCACGCAGGGCGGCGACGCCGGCGGCGATGACCTCGTCGCTGACCTCCAGCCCCTGGGAGGCATACATGCGCTTAACTTTTTCTATTAGAGCCTGGTCCTGCTCGTCGGCGGCGAGTTCCCTCTCCACCAGCTGCTGCTCGTGGCGCAGGGTATCCACCACGTCCATGGCCAGCATTACTTTATCGAGCTCGATTTTTTCCGGCTTCTCTGGTTCAACCATGGGTCAGCGTTTCTCCGGTTCTGATCAACTCCACCATGCGGCGTTTACCGGTTTCCACGGCCTGCCGGATCTCTTCTTCATTCCGGGCGCTTAATTGCCGCAGTTCGGCAATCAGGGTCCGGGACTTCTCCTGAAAATTGATCACCGCATCCAACAGTTTTTTAACACTCTCTGCCTTTAGAGTCGGTCCGTAGCCGGCCTTGAGCGCGTCTTCCTGAACCTTGCCGCCCACGTCAGCCAAGGTTTCCATACTTTTGTTCACGCCCTCTTTCATGGCTTCCAAAGTCCGGGTGGTTTCGTGAAGTCCCTGCAGGCTGGTAAAGGAGGCGTTCAGGGCGGTGAAGACCGTCTCGTTGGTGCCGAAAAAGGTTACTGCCTGGAAATAAACCCGCTCTTTGGCGGCATGTGACTGCAGCAGGCGGGCCATGATCACTTCCGTGGTGTTGTAGCTGATGGACAGGTTTTCCGCCAGATCCTTGGCCACCTGGTAGCGCTTGTCCTCATCCTGGAGGTCCCGCAGCCGCTCATCCCGGGCCAACTCCAGTTTGGCGATTGCCTCGGGATCGGTGTTGGTATTGGTTTCCAGGGTTTTAGAGGCTTCCTCCAACCGCACTTTGGCCTCCTGTAACTTGACTTCAGCCTTTTTCAGCACCTGTAAGGCCATTACCTGCGCTTCTTTTAAAGCGCCCCGGAAATCCCGGGACGCCTCCAGAATGGTCTGCTCCCGTTCTAACTGATC
>CAWAEI010000023.1:0-157098 GCA_963780995.1 uncultured delta proteobacterium | reverse complement strand
ATTAGCAGTTTCTCTTCATCGAGTGCAATGGCGATCCGCCAATCAACCGTTTCATCGAGAACGGACTTCGCAGTAAGGAAGAGTAGGATCGCATCCACTTCAGATAAATCTCTCTCTACTATCTGCTTCCACTTCGGGGAACCTACCTCCATACCAAGGGGGGCGAACTTGAACTCGTAGCCCTCCAACTCAAGGAACAACACAGAAACCCTCAACCCGGCCTCTATCACCGTGATGATAAATGACTGCTATAGCCATACGATTTTTTCCGCAATTTTCCTGGAACCTTAATAGATTGGCACATTTTATGGCAATCGGGGCTAATAATCAAGAATTTATCGAGGAGAGGGCAGAACCAGGATTCAATTTCTGCTATCTATCCGCCCACTCGGATTTTAAAAAGACCTTCTGCTAACGATTTCATACCTGTAATGGAGAACAGCCGGTGAGTGCCATCCCGCCGGGCCGTGCCCACCCTACCTTAAAATTTCCCCCTAATCCTCTTTACCCTTGCCCCTCATCCCTCATTTTGTGACATCCGTCCCACCTGTTCTGTCCTTTTTTCCCCGTATTTAGTATAGCTGATCCCAGAACATATTTTTCATCTTTAGCTGACCGCTGAAAGCTGATAGCTGACAGCCTTTTTAAAGCTTTTAACCGAAAACCGAAAACTGTTTTTTGAAACTGAAAACCGGAGTCTCCCATGAAATGCACCGTCTGCACCCATCCCCAACATCAGGCCATCGACCAGGCCCTCCTGGTCGGCGACGCCACCTACGAGGCCCTCAGCCGGCAATACGGCCCCAGCCTCTCGGCCATCTACCGCCATAAAAAACACCTCGAGACCAAAACTCGCCGGGCCCGGCAGCCGGTTGCGGGACAACCTGAGCCTGGGTTTTTTCTGCAAGCTCAATAATTTCCTGGCCCAGATCCAGAACGCCTCCCAGACCGCCGACGCCGAGGGCAACGCCGCCGTCGTCCTCAAGGCCGCCAGCGTCGGGACCCGGATTATTTCCTCCCTCGCCAAACAGGAACTGCCCTTGGAGTTGGACATGGTTTACCGCTTCCTGGCCTCGCCCCAGTGGGCCACCCAGGACAGCCTCCTGCCCACCGACCCGCAGCTCTTCACCGACAGCCACCAGGCCATCGCCGCCAGCCTGTTCTTCCCCTGCCCCGACCCTCCCCCCCTACCGGCTGCCGAGGACGAAGCTGACGACGACGACGAAAATGACTGGAATGAAAAACCACCGGAGGATGAGGCCGGTAAGGCTGCCGCCATTGCCCAATTATTGCCAAGGCTCGACCTTGGCCCCAGCCCCACTTCACCCTCACTTCTCGAAACTCGGCAACGCCGAAACACCGCAAACTCTACCGAAAAATTCAGCGCGAAATTAGCGCGAAATTACCGCGAAATTCGCGCCCTTCTCAAAGAATAATAACCAACAAAATCAAATAGATAACGACCAGTGAAAAAATTAGCGCGAAAAACCCCTGTGTAGGGCGGGACCCGCAGGGCGGCGCCAGCCAAAGCGACGCGCCTCCCGCCGTTAAGACCTCCCACACCCCACCCATGAACTCCCACCCGGAGCTCCCTCTGGAAACCAGAAACCGGCAACCAGAAACCACCCCTGCGGCACCCGAAACTCCCCACGAATCTCTCTTTGTCCGCCTGCGCCGCAAGTGGGCCCAAACTCCCCCCGCCGCCCAATACTCCTGCGACTCCGAGCTGCTCTATGAGGAGTATCTCCAGGAAAAAGCCGAGGCCCTGGCCCAGCTCGCGGCCCCCCCGACCCCGGCGCCCCCCGACCCACAGCCAGACCCCGCCAACCCCCCACTCGACCCTCAAAACCCGGCAACCCGATACCCCCAAACCCCTGGAGCCCCTCTGCCCCAAGAAAAACCTCGGCGACTACCTCTTCGCCCTGGCCCACGGCTACCGCCGGGATAACCCCCCCAAACACATCCCCGACCGCCGCTGGGAAGAAGACTTCGGCAACCCCAGGAATTTCTGGTGATACTTTATCTGGTTCCCAAGCTCCAGCTTGGGAACCCAATTTTCCTGCGAAGCTCTGCATTGCCCAGGATTAGCAATCAAATGTCGACTCTGCATCCCTCGCCAGGTCGCGGCAAGATGGTAGGTTGAGGAAAATAACCTATTCCCATCCGGGGTATCAGGAGCTAAAAAATCTGTTGGCTATGAATCTCTGGAGGTCTAGCGGCAAAATATTGGCAGGTTTTTTAACCGAAAACTAACCTACTTGACCCGAAACTTGATATCTTTGACGACATTTTCCCCTAATTCTCGCTGCATGGCCGCTAAAATACGGGGCTTCAGGAAGTGCAACTCCTGTACCCAGGGGTTGGTGGCCACTTCCACGTAAAGAACATTCCTATTGAAATCAATTAATTGAGTGTTTTGATTCAGTAAGGGGCCGAGGTTTTGTTCCCAGACCTGGCGCAGGCGGGCGTGGAGTTCAAGCTGGCGCAGGTCCGCCGGTTTGAGGATCTTGTTGAGGATCTCCCCAATGGGGGCCGGGGCCGGCAGGTGGGGGCGTTGTTTGGACATGGCTGGAAATATCTTCCCTTATGCCAACTTCAATGTGGATTGCAACCAATCTTATCAATAACTATTTAATAATACAATTATTATTTAATCTATGTCTGAGAACCGCCAATCCTCTGCTCTGTCATCCGGCCACCCGGGAGAACGCCCGGGCGAAACCGGCCGCCGCCCCGGCGATGGTGCTCTCCGGGACGCAGAAGGCCAGCCGGAAATAGCCTGGGCGGCCGAAACCCCGGCCGGGGACGCCCAGGATGTTTTCTTCTTTCAATTCCTGGATAAAGGCCACATCGTCTGGCAGGGGCGATCTCGGGAACAGGTAGAAGGCGCCTTTGGGCTTGACAAATTCATAACCGATTTCTGCGAGAATCCGGCAGAAAAGTTCCCGACGCCGGGCATACGGAGCAATATCCACAGTGGTTTCCGTTAGTTTCACCAAAACCCGCTGCATCAAGGCCGGGGCGTTGACATAGCCCAGGATCCGGTTGGCCAAAATCATCCCGCCCACGAGTTCCCGGCGAAACGTCGCCTGGGGGCTGAGAGCGATATAACCGATGCGTTCCCCCGGCAGGGACAAGTCTTTGGAAAATGAGGTGGCCACCAGAGTCTCCGGGTAAACCTGGAAAATGCTGGGCAGGGAGAGGCCGTCATAGACCAGCCGGCGATACGGTTCATCGTTGATAAGGTAAATCGGGCGGCCGAAATGGGCGCTCTTGGCGGCCAACACCTCCCCCAGGGACCGCAGCAGGTTCTCATCGTAGATCTGACCGGTGGGATTATTGGGGGAATTGATGATAACGGCCCGGGTATGGTCGTTGATGGCCTGCTCCACAGCCGTGACCACCGGCAGAAAGTGCGAATCGGTCTCCACCACCCGGGCCACCCCGCCGTGGTTTTCGATATAGAAGAGATACTCCGGGAAAAAGGGCGCCAGGATAATGACTTCTTCCCAGGGATCGAGCAGGGTTTTCAATATGACGTTGAGGGCCCCGGCAGCCCCGCAGGTCATGATAATATCATCCGGGGCAAAGGGGAGTTGATGCACTCCGGCCAGATGTTCCGCCACGGCCTGGCGGGTGGCCGGGAGGCCGGCGTTGGGCATGTAGGCGTGCCAACCCGGGCGGGTGTCCCGCACCGCCTCTAGCAGGGCTGCTTTAACCGCGGCCGGGGGCTCCAGATCCGGGTTCCCCAGGGTAAAGTCGTAGACGTTTTCAGCTCCCAGGCGGGCCTTTAATTCCGCCCCTTCTTCAAACATGCGGCGGATCCAGGAAGAAGACTGGATGGCTGCCGCCATTTTGCTGGCAATGGTCATGGACTGATCCTCTTCTCGCATCTTTCTTGGCGCTGCCGCCATCTTATACCATTTGCCAAAAGTTCTGTCCATCATTTCCCTCTCCCCTCGAGCGGAGAGGGTCAGGAAGAGGGGTGAATCAGACCTTACTCTTGGCAACGACGATAAATGGAGCCCAGGCGCCCTCGCCTGTGCAGTTCTTTATAACGAGAACCGAAAACCGAAAACCGAAAACTGGAAACTATCTACTTTTAACGCTTGCCGACCCGCAAATCATCCCCGGCCTTGGACGGCAGACCCCGCTCCCGGCTGGCCTGGATGGTGCGCTCAATATCGTATTTCACCCGACGAATAGTCACCTTTAATTCCTGGCCTAATTCCAGAACCGCGTAGGCGGCCTGGGGGTTGCCGTCCTTGGGGAAGCCGACGCTGCCCGGGTTGAGCAGCCATTTACCGTTGACCTGCCGGACCACGGGGATATGGGTGTGGCCCGTGAGGAGAATATCCTCCTGCACCTCGGCTAACAAATCTCCCACCATGTCATCCGGCCAGGAGGGTCGGACATAATCTTTGATATGCCGGGGGCTGCCGTGGGTCAGCAGCAGGCGCCACTGGCCCCGGGCCAGAGACAGATGCCGTGGCTGCGCCGCCAGAAACTCGCGGCTCTGCCTGTTGACCTCCCGCGCCGTCCAGGCGTAGATTTCCCGGCCCATGGGGGTGATTTTGGCATTGAGCAACTCGCCGATGGGGTCGGGGACCTGGGCCAGGACAGCCTGGTCATAGTTGCCGGTGATGCCGGGGATGCCCCGTTCGGCGATCAGGGCCACGGTTTCATTGGGAAAAGGGTTATAGCCCACTATGTCGCCCAGATGGTGGATGTCGGTGATGCCCTGGGCCTCGATGTCCTCCCAAACGGCTTCCAGGGCCGGCAGGTTGCCGTGGATATCCGAGATGATAGCTAAACGAATCATAAGTGACCGACTAACCTCTTATCCTCAGTCCTCAACGCTTTCCCTTTTCAGGAGGTCAGATTGACCACTCGGGGCATGGCCTGGATCGCGGCGCTGACGATTTCCGGGAGCGCCTGCTCCTGAGCCGGGGTTGCCTGAAGGTTCACCGTTACCCTGAGGGCTTTCAAGCCCTGGGCCCCTTGCAGATCCTCCAACTCCACGTCCTCAATCTTTTCCTGCAGAAAGCCGGCCGCCTGCAGATAATCGATATATTCCAGGTATTCGGCGCTTTCCTGCCTTTGGGAATAGACAATGGCAATCTTGCCCGGATGGGTCAGCCGCTCCGCGCTATTTTTGATACGGGCCTTATCAATGCGCTTCTTGATGATCTCATGGCGGATGTCATACGCCCCCTGGACCTCGAAGCGCCGCTCATCCGGGCTGAAGCGGATGGTCAGGGGCGAATCCTGGGCCAGAATGAGGTGCGCAGTCTCCAAAGGCACCGGCAGACTGCTCTTAAGCTTATCGGCCCGCCGCACTATTTCACAGGTGACCATGAGCTGCCAGAGACGAAGATTTCTCAAATACATGCGGCAGAATCTCCCGTCCTCCACCATGGCCGCGCCGATATACATCGTATGTTCGACGCCGTCGGTCTTGCGTTTTTCGAAATAGTGGGGAAAATATCTTTGGGCCGTTTCCTCCTCCTGATCCAGGTAGGCCGCCAGGGTTTCGTTAATCTGCTGCAGACTGGCTTCGAAAGCCCGGCGGTGGCGGTAGATGGTCTGCATGTGCGGATCCAGGACCTCTCGGTACGAGGCGATTTTTTCCTGTACCTGGGGGCCGAAGGTGGCCAGGTGGTCAAAGATGGGTTCCACGTTCTGCTGGATAAATAACGGTTTGGTGGCTTCGTCCCCGGCCTGCAGGCCGACTTCCAGGCCCTTGATCTGCTTCTCCAGGCGATGGACATACGCCGCCAGGATGGGTAGGGGTTGGTGCTCCTGGGCCAGCTCGATGATTTCTTTGGCCAGACGGAAATGTTCGATGAGATCCGCCTGGATCGCATCGTTGCGAAAGTCGCTGGAACTCTTGACATCCGAGGTGGCGAAAAGGGGATAGACCTGATCGAAAACAATGGGTTCCAGTCCTGAGACCTGTGGCTCCCGGTGCTGGATGTAATTCAGGGCGGCTTTTTGAAACCGCCATTCCACCGAGGGGTGGATAGCCGTGCATTCCTCTTTGATGACCGATTGAATCTTTTGGTTCAACTGCTCCTGGCTGCGATTTAAGGCCACGGCGAATAAAGGCAGAACCGGCTCCAGATGGGTTGCATTCAGGGCATTTAAAGCGCCGGCCCTGGTTGATTTGAGCACCAGGTAGCCCAGGAGATTGTCCTGATATTGCAGGGGCGCCACGAAGATGCTCCGGTAGCCGTCCTGGCGCAGGCGCTCTTCCAGGGGTGAGGGATCAGGCCAGTTTTCCAAATCTTCTATGACCATGGGCTCAAGATGTTCCATGACCCGGGAAAAGATGGAGCCCTTAAAATCGCTGATCTGGTAGTGGGTGGCGTTTTCCAGGATGCAGCACTTTTCCGGCAGTTTATGGCTATGGGGCAGGAGGAGAATCTGTTCGCCCCGGAGCGCGGCCAGGCCCAGGGTTAACTCCTTTTCTTGGAGGTAGATTTGGAGTTTCTCCTGGAGACTGGCAAAACCTTCCCGCTGAAAGATTGCTTCATTTTCGAATAGATCATGTTCCAGGGCCGACAACATCTCGTGCTCGGTGACATCCGCGGCTCGAAAGACCCCAAACCCCTGAAACTCGAAATAATCAGGAGGAATTATTTCCAGCCACGACTGGAGATCGGTGACATTGGCCAGAAGCCGGTGGCGGTCTGCCTCTGACAGCTTGGGGGGCTCCTGGAGAGCGATAATATCGATGAACTTGGGATCCAGCGTGATGCTGAAAAAGCGCTCCAGGCCGGTCTTGGGGCAGGTAACCGTGGCAATCAGGGGATAATGCCAGGGAAGGTTGATGTCATAGAATTTTTGTAGTATTAAGGTATAAGCCTTGAGGATCCTGCCCCATTCCCATTCCTGAGAGTGTATGTTCAATTGCGGCGAAAATTTCCCCTCATGAGACATAAACAGCGTGGTGAAGGCGGGAGTGGCATAACAACTGGTGAACTCAAAGGGAACAAAGGCCGCGGCGCAATCCTTTTCCCAAAACGCTGCCGGGAACACCACACTCATGAGCAGGTCAAGAAGTCCCCGTTTATTCTCCAGGCTTGCCAGATCATCGATGGGCTCCCGCAATTCGGCGGCGCTCGCCAACTGTTCCCGGATTATCGGGCCCAGGGCGGTCATGCCGCAGGAGCTATCGGTCAGCAGGTGTTCCCAAAAATCCAGCAAGGGTTTGAGGCTGAGCCTGCTCTTGAAAGGGAAGTGAATATCGTCGAATTTCATGATCTTTCCTTTTAAATCAAGGGTTCGGGCACGGTGTCGGGTTCCTTCCGGTCCGGCTGCCCCCCGGCCCGCCAAGCCAATAGATAGAGGGGCTCAGGGCCGTCATTGCGCAGGGTATGAGGCATGCCCGGAGGGATGACCACCAGGGTGCGGTTGCCGCTGAGGAGGCGCTGCTGCAAGTCATGATCTCTGGTGCGCCAAAACAATTGTCCCTGGCCATGGAAGACATACAACCATTCGGTTTTGCCGGGATGCTGGTGCTGGCCCCGGAGTTGGCCGGCTAAGATGGAAATTAAATGGCAACTGGTGCACATTTCTGCCAGCGGCAGTGAGTCGAGCCGGTTTTGATAGGGAAAATAGACAAACCCACGCTCATCCTGGCGCAGGGCCTCACCCAAGTCTAAAAAATGGATATCAGTGTCTGGCAAAACCGGCCCCCCCGGATGATCTCCTGGTTGGGAAAACTTGCTTTAAGAAATGGTTGTTGATAGATTAAAAAGATTAGATAATACTATAAGCATCCGTGGTGAGCATGGCAACGATCAACGACCTGGTGTTGGTGCATATTGAGAGCAAACCGGCTTTTTTTGCCCGGATAAACGATATCAATCCTGATGTCAAGAAGAGCTGGTATCAGGTGGAGCTGTTAGTTCTTGGTTTGCCTCTCCAGAGCCTGGTCTGGATATTGGAGGAAGCTCATTTGCAAGGTGAGGAGTTCACCATGGGCGGCACTCCGGTGCGCCTGGAATATATTCCTCCCAAAATAACCGAATCTCCTCCCCCGGAGACCGAAACAGACAGCAAGGGGAAGATCATTCCTTTGAAGCGGAAGACTTAACTTACTCCCATCGCTGCGGCTCGTCCTTGCAAGTCTTACTGCGGGAAAGACCCGGTATAGTCGGTGTAGCGATACATCCACCATCGGCGCCAAAGGGGAATTTTTCTCAACAAAAATGACAAGTAAAGGTAATACGTCACCCGATGCCGGCGAATGGCCTGCCCTACCTCCCGGGCGTGGGCCCGGTCCGGAGTCTGGTTCCGGGGTTGGTCGGCCCGGGCTAGCACGAGAAAACTATCCCGACGAAAAACCCTGGTTTTTTCAACCCGCCAGCCGGTCTTAGCCAGGCTGGCGCCCAGGGTTTGCGGTGAGAAATAAAAATTATGGGCTAAAGAAAAGACTCGGCGCGGTCCCACTTTAGGTGCCAGGATATTTGGGGTTTCAAGAAACAACAAGGCCTCAGGTGCAGCCCAAGAGCGAATTTTCTCCAGGAAAGACAAAGGCTCCGGAAAATGTTCGATGACGTGGGAAGCAGCGAAGAAATCAAACCCCTGTGGGAAATCGGTTTCTTCAAAGCGGCTGTTAATGACCTCAAAGCCGTACCGCTGCCTGGCATAATCCGCCTGCTGGCGATCCGGCTCAACTCCGACAACAATACACCCTCGCCGGCTTAGCCACTGACTCAATAGTCCCAAACCGCAGCCGATCTCCAAGGTCCGCCAGTGCGGCAGGACGACGGTTTGCAAGAAATCAATCTGTTGCTGCACCCGACGTTGCACCCGTCGGAGTTGGCGCGGGTTGATGGGCTCGTTGGTGTGAAGCTGGCGGTGAGTTAAACCAAGTTTTTGTCGGTCATCATCTTCCACCACCGGGTTATGGTAAACTAAACCGCACGCTTGGCAAAGGACAGTGGTGACTGTTAGAGCTGTCGTAGACTTTTTGCCATACGGGCCGGGAGTTTTTTTCTTGGCACAAAGGGCAGAGAATGGTTCGCATATAGTTGTAATTGTGTTAGTTGAGGTCAACCGGTTAGATCATTCGTTACCATGATGCCAGGCGCTGAGATACCTTAAATAATGAAGTCATGGTTCTCCGCCGGGAGGTCGTCTTGCTGTTATGGGAACGCCGGCGGCCTGCCAAATGTTCTCAGGCGAGACAACGACAAGCTAAGGGAAATATATTGATTTTTGATCAATTGGCAATTAAAAAATAGGCAGCGAGATCGTTTGCGCCTACATATTGACGGGGAGTATCTTTAGTGAGAATTTTGTTAGTGCAGCCGACAACTTATTATCCTGGGAAAAAAGCGCTTCGCAGTAAGACCCGTTGGCTGTTGGGACTAACCTTGCCTTATTTAGCAGGTCTCACTCCGAAACACATTACCGTGGAACTGGCAGACGACCGGTTAGGTCCCATACCCTTTGATCGACGTTACGATCTGGTGGGGATAACGGCTACCTGCGCTACTGCTGAACGTGGTTTTGAGATTGCCCAGGAGTTTCGCCGGCGCCAGACGCCCGTGGTCATGGGCGGCTTTCATGTGACTTTGCATCCGGAAGAGGCCCTGGAACACTGCGATGCCGTGGTGGTGGGAGAGGCGGAATCCGTCTGGGAACAGGTACTGGAAGATGCGCAGCGGCATCGTCTGAAGCCACGCTATCAGGCGAGGAGATTTTCACGATATGTCCGGATCTGCCTCGGCCTCGCCTGGAACTTATAGATTTTCGCAAGTACAGAGTGAAAATTGTTCCAACCCAGACCAGTCGGGGCTGTCCTTATCACTGCAGTTTTTGCGAAGTGCCCATAGTCTATGGCCACACCTACCGCCGGCGGCCCATCGGGGAAGTGTTGGAAGAAATCAAGACCCTAGTAAAGATTACTGGTCTCAAAAAAGAATCTACTTCGTCGATGACAATCTGACCGGCCACCGGGACTATGCCAAAGAACTCTTCCGGGGATTGCTACCGTTGAATCTTCGGTGGAGCTGTCTCTGGACCATCAACACCTCCCGAGACGAGGAACTCTTGGACCTGGCCAAGCAAGCCGGATGCTATCATGTCAATATCGGCATCGAAAATGTCTGCTCTGAGAGCATCGAAGCCATTGCCAAGGTTCAGAACCCGGTCCAGGAATATGGCCATCTATTAAAAAAATTACAAGAACGGAGCCTGTTTTATTCCTTAATCTTCATGTTCGGTCTCGATGGGGATACGACGCCATTATTCGATGAAACGCTGGAGTTTCTGGAAAAAATTAAAGCTCCCATGGCCTTTTTCAACTCGGTCACTCCCAGGCGTGGGACCCCTCTCTGGGAGCAATTGCATCAGCAAGGCCGGGTGCATAATCCGGAGGCTGAGAAATATCTGGGCATGATCTGCAATTTTGTACCGAGACATATGACTCCGGAAGAATGCGAAGCCGGAGTCTGGCGATGTTTCCAGAAATTTTATTCGTATTCCTCTATCTGCCGCAGATTGTTGATGCCACCTAATGGTTATTTCCTGCAGGGTCTGCCCAGCAATCTCTATTTTCCATTTTGTGGTGAACAAAAAAATCGATCCGGTGGATTTTTATTAACCGAGAACCTCGAATTCTTCACCTGTCAGAATGACCGGCAGGCCGGAATAAATCTTGGCCGGTGTCGGCAGAAGTCTATAAATTATTAAAGAAAAATTCATTATACCTGCCTTCTCTCCTTGGATACTATCAGCAAAATGGGGCATAGAGACGGATAAGGGAAACTCATGGCAAACCATCAGGTGAAACAAGACGTATCAGGAAATTAATGAAAAAATAAAAAAGGGACAGGCGGTAGTGGTCACTGCCGATGAGATCATCGATCTGGTGCGCCGGAAAGGCGAGGTCGAGGCGGCCAGGACGGTGGACGTCGTTACTACCGGCACCTTTTCCCCCATGTGTTCTTCCGGGGCTTTATTGAATGTCGGTCATAGTCATCCGCCCATAAAAATTTCCCGGGCCTGGTTAAATAATGTGCCGGCCTATGCCGGGTTAGCCGCAGTCGATGTCTATCTTGGGGCCACCGAGCCCACAGTGGATGATCCCTTAAATAAAGTTTACCCGGGAGAGTTTAAATATGGCGGCGGTCATGTTATTCACGATTTAGTGGCCGGCAAGACGGTGCATCTTCAGGCGGAAGCCTATGGCACGGATTGTTATCCGCGCAAGAAATTGGACAGGCATCTGAAAATCGCCGAACTTACTGATGCCATTTTATTAAATCCAAGAAATTGTTATCAAAATTATAATTGTGCGGTGAACCGGACCAAAAAAATCATCTACACCTACATGGGCCCGTTGCGGCCCAAGATGGGAAATGCCAACTATTGCACTTCCGGTCAACTCAGTCCTTTGCTTAAGGACCCCTACTATCTCACCATTGGCATCGGTACGCGAATTTTTCTGGGGGGCGGCATCGGCTACGTCTCCTGGCCCGGAACGCAGCACAACCCCCAGGCTCCCAGGGCCGGAAACGGCATACCTATGAAGCCCGCCGGGACCTTAATGGTTATGGGTGATCTTAAGCAGATGCATCCCCGCTACCTGGTAGGCGTCAGCATCTTGGGCTATGGCTGTTCCCTGGCTGTGGGCCTGGGGATACCCATTCCCATCCTCAATGAAGAAATTGCCCACTATTGCGCCCTGGCCGACGAAGATATTCTCGTGCCCGTGGTTGATTACGGCGAAGATTATCCCAACGCCACCGGCCGCATCCTGACCCATGTGACCTTTGCTGATCTAAAATCGGGAGTCATCGACTTGGATGGTCAAAAGATCCAGGCAGTACCTTTGTCCAGCTTCGGACGGGCTCGGGAAATCGCCGTTACTCTTAAGAAATGGATTCAGGAAGGAAATTTCACCTTAGGGGAGCCCGTGGAATTATTGCCTTCCTGTCCCCGCCAGGAGTACTGCCCAACAAAAGATGATTTTGAGGAACTGTCCTGAGTTATCAGCTCGATCAGCAACTGGCGGCAGATCTGGAACGCCTGGAGCGTCTCCTGCAGACCTGGCGTCAGGTAGTGATTCTTTTTTCCGGAGGCCTCGACTCCTCTTTACTCTTAAAAGCCGCCCGGCGAGTATGTGGGGCCCAATGTCGTAGCCATAACTTTTCAGGGGCCCCAATATCCATCCGAGGATCTGGCCACCGCCCGGGAACTGGCCGGATTGCTGGGGGTAAGACACCACATTGAAATGTTTGATCCCTTTAATCTCCCGGATTTTCGCCAAAACACCCCGAAACGGTGCTACGCCTGC
This sequence comes from uncultured delta proteobacterium, assembly GCA_963780995.1. Taxonomy (GTDB): domain Bacteria; phylum Desulfobacterota; class Desulfobaccia; order Desulfobaccales; family Desulfobaccaceae; genus Desulfobacca. The sequence goes on along the minus strand of CAWAEI010000023.1, from coordinate 144,785 downwards.
AAGCAGGCCATGTATCGCCGCAGCCTGGAAATTGCCGCCGCCTTCGAAGCCGAAGCCGTCCTGGACGGGGCCCATGCCGACGATGCCCCGGCAGATCGGCCGGGGCTGGCAGCAGCCGCGGAATTGGGCATTCGCAGTCCCCTCCGGGAGGCCGGCCTCACCAAAGCCCAGATCAGAGAATTAAGCCGGGCCTGGGGGTTGCCCGGATGGGACCGCCCGGCCCAGAGTTGTCTGGCGACCCGCTTCCCGACCTATACCCCTCTGGATGCCGGGACTTTCCGAAACATTGACCGGCTGGAATCCTGGCTGCGGCAGCACGGCTTTGGACCGGTGCGAATGCGGGTGCATGGTGACCTGCTGCGCCTGGAACTGCCGCCGGGGCAATGGCAGCGGCTGCTCGAGGCGGAGATGCGAGAGGCCCTGCACCATCTGGTCCCGCCGGGTGGCGTTATCTCACCCTAGACCTGCTGGGGTATCAAAGCGGCAGCATGAACCTGAACCGCAGGAGGAGTCGATACCGAGAGGGCCTTAATCAGGCAGATTCGCCGTGACCTGAAAAGGATTATAACTAGCTGCTCGGCAGGATGGGCGCCGGAAGAGACCCCGCCGGCGCCGGATTCTCTTTTGAAAAAACCGTTAGCCGACTTCCTCCTGTCGGTCTAGAAACCCGTCGTACACCCGCTGGGAGATGAACAGGTCTACCAGGTCCTTGTCCAGCTTGCCCCTGGCAGCTTCTTCCTGCAGGACTTTTAAGGCCTTCTCATTTTCGTAGGAGGAGCGATAGGGACGGTCCGTGGACGTCAGGGCGTCGAAGATATCGGCAATGGCCAGAATACGGGCCTGATAAGGGAGATCGGGGGAGGTCAAGTGAAAAGGATAACCGGAGCCGTCCAGCCGTTCATGATGGGAGGCGGCAAACCGGGGCACCTGGGCGAGATGCTTCGTGAAGGGAATCTTCTCCAAAATATTCAGGGTCTGCAAGGCATGCCCCTGGATTTCGGCATATTCCTGTGAAGTTAAATTGCCTCGCAAAACCAGCAGCGAAGTCAGTTCGTCCGGGGTCAGCAAGGGCTGACGCAGCACCTGTAATTCGGCGCTGGTAAGTAAAGGCTGGGTGGCGTCCTCCACGAAAATTAGTTTTTCGGCGATTTTGGTTAACCGGGCCGGAGCATCGGCCGGCAGGTAATTCAGGCAATTAATTTTTTCCAGAAATTCAAAATCTTCCTGCAGGGCAGAACGCTCATCGTCGGCTTGGGCCTGCACCTTGGCCAGACAAAAACGCCAACGGATGGCTTCCACGTGATAGTTATTAAGTTTTTGTTTTTTTTCCAAAAGAGCATCACGCACCCCGATTTTGCCGATATCATGCAACCAGGCGCTGAAGCGCAGTTCTTCCAGTTCCAGGTCGCTAAAGGAAATTGAGGCTAATGGGCCCTGATGACAGTCATTGACGGCCTGGGCCAGGGCCAGGCCATACGCCGCCACCCGGCGGGAATGACCGGCCGTGTGCGGACTGCGGGCGTCAATGGCCGACACGGAATAGATCATCAGGGCTTCGAAGAGATTTTTTATGGTGTGCAGCAGACGGACGTTGTTAATGGCCACGGCCGCCTGGGACGCCAGGGCCAGGACCAGTGTCTCATCTGCCAGGGAAAATGTTTGCACTTCGCCCGGCAGCATCTGACGGCATTGATCAGCTGCAGCACCCCCACCACCTCGCTTTGGTTGTCTTTTAACGGCGCCACAACATGGATTGGGTGCGGTAGTGATTGCGCTGGTCGAAGGAAGGATCGAAATGATAGGGCAGGGAACTCGGAAGGTTGATAAACATCGGGGATGTTGAGAATTTCGCCGGTCAGGGCCACATAGCCGGCCAGGCTCTGTTGATTGATGGGGAGCTCATGATATTTGAAACAGAGATAATCGCTGCCGAAACACTGGGCCAGAATGTCGTTTTGGGCCACTTCGAATTTTAACTGTTTCTTGTCGCTAAGATAGAGGCTGCCCCCCTGGGCGGCGGTTAATTGACGGAGTTCAGTGATGATCTTGGACAGCAGGCGATTGAGATTAGTTTCGCTGGTCAGAGCGATGCTGATGTCGATGAGCTTCTGTTTTTCCAACAGGAGCCGATTGTCGTCAGGTTTATCAACCAAGGGGATACCCACATTGTAAAATCTAATTTGCAAACCTTGAGAAGTTATTTCTTTTTATAATTTAATGAATTTTATAACAAAAGCAAGAGGAAAGGGCGTATTTCTATATGAATCCTCATCTGGTAAAATTGCATCAAGAGGCTTCAATGGCCGATAATATACGCTTATTACAATTAAGGTTATGACACGAATAAGAGCTTTAGGATTATTTTCGGGCGGGTTGGACAGCATGCTGGCGGCCTTGGTGTTGCGGTCCCAGGGGATAGAGGTTACTGGCATGGTCTGGGTGACGCCTTTTTTCACCCCGGAGAGGGCGGCAGAATCGGCGGCGGCCATTGACTTGCCCATCAAGGTTGAGGATTTTACGGACCGGTACCTGCACCTGCTTTATGAGCCGCCCCGGGGGTTCGGCAAATGGATGAATCCCTGCATCGATTGCCACCTGCTGATGCTGCGGGAAGCGGGGAAGATTATGGAGGCGGAAGGCTTCGATTTCCTGTTCACCGGGGAGGTGGTGGGGCAAAGACCCTTCAGCCAGAACAAGGGGTCCCTCAACCTCATCGCCCGGGAGTCGGGCTATGGTGATCTGTTGCTGCGGCCGCTCAGCGCCCGCTTACTGAAAACGACCCGGCCGGAACGGGAAGGCCTGGTTGATCGGGACCGGCTTCTCAATATCAGCGGCCGGGGGCGCAAGCGGCAGATGGAGTTGGCAACACAGTTCGGCATCACCTCGTATCCCGCCCCGGCCGGGGGGTGTCTGCTCACCACCCCGGGATATTCAGCTCGATTACGAGACCTGGTGCAGCATCGGCCCCAGTCCGAACTCACCCGCCGGGATCTGGACCTGTTGAAATGGGGCCGGCACTTTCGCCTCAACCCCACCATAAAGGTAGTAGTGGGTCGGGACCAACGGGATAACGAGGCTATGGAGATGCTGGTCCGGCCCGGGGATGTGGTGCTCAAGGCAGAACTCTACCCTGGGCCCCTGGTGGTAATCCCCCAGGCCCCGGCCGAGGCAGATTTAACTATGGCTGCGGCCCTGTGCGCCAGTTACAGCGATGCGCCGCCGGGTGAAATGGTGACGGTGCTGGTGGAAGGCCGGCCGGACGAAAAGGTCAGGATAAGCCGCCGGGAGCCCCGGGAGATTTTTCAGGAATTATTGCTTTAACCTCAGGGCGCCATTTTTACGGCCAGGGCCAGGCCGTCTTTTTCCGGGGAGTGCTGGGGCAGCATGGTCAGGAGATTGACTGAGCGCCAGCGCCGTTCGGCCAAGAGAGCCTGGTTAAAGTCGGCCGCGCCCTGAAAACCGGTATTATCCACCACCAATAAACCCCCCAGGCGCAAGAGGCGATGACAGCCAGCCAACGCCGGCAGATAGCCTTCCTTGTCAATATCCATAAAAACCAGGTCAAATGGGCCGTTCAGAGCGGCCATGAGAGCCTGGGCGTCCCCAATTTTCACTTCAACCTGAGCCGACAAACCTGCGGCGGCGATGTTCTCCCGGGCGCGCCGGGCCATGGCCGGGTCAGCTTCCAGAGTGACCACCTGGCCTGATTCGGGGGCCACTGCCTGGGCCAGGCAGATGGCGGAATAGCCAGTAGCCGTGCCCAGTTCCAGAATCCGGCGGGCTCCCAGGGCTCGGGCCAGGATAAACAGCAATTCTCCCACCACCGGCCCCACAATGGGGATGCGTTCCTGTTCAGCTTCTGCTTCCAGGCGCTGCAGGAGTTCGGTCCGGGGAGGCACCAAGTCCTTAAAGTAGTTTTCCAGGTCGGGTATCATGGCCATGGGGATATCCTTTTTGTCGTTGTCAAAGGTAATGTCTGATTCACCCCTCACTCTGACCCTCTCCCCTCGGTGGGAGAGGGAGGGAAAAATAAAGGGAAATTATTGATTAGCGGGTATCACGTCTCACAACCTCACCGAGGCTTGGCGCCGGTTGTCAGCAGCCGGGTTCACCGGGGTGGCCGCAGCAATCCTGAAGGTTTTTCAGTTTCAGCCAGTTATTTTTGAGGAGCAGGGAAATTTTTTCGGTCCAGGGCTGCGGACCGGAGAGATTGGTAAAAAAGGCTTTGGCGTTGGGTTGTTGACGTTGGGGTGGGCACATGGTTTTCTCCTGGTTTCTGGGGGTATATCCTTGTTATGGGCACCCCCAGCCTGGCTCTGGAAAAATTAAGGTCAGAATTTTTTATTTGCCTAACCGGATGGTCCGGTTAGAGTTTCAGGGCCGCCAAGATCTGGTCATGTAACAGACTGTTGCTAGCCGCCACTGTGTAAGAGTTCAGGTCGTAGGGCGAGCCCTCAAAGGTAGATAGCTGGCCGCCGGCTTCTTGCACGATTAAGACGGCGGCGGCGGTATCCCAGGGCTTTAAATTCTCCTCCCAGAAACCGTCTAGGCGTCCGGCGGCGAGATAACACAGGTCGAGGGCGGCGGAGCCGGGGCGGCGGATGCCCTGGGCCTGGGCGACCAGGCGTTTGAACCGCAGCATGGTGGTATCTAAATGTTCCACGACATTATACGGAAAGCCAGTGGCCAGCAGGGCCCGGTCAAGTTCGTTGATCCGGGAGACTTTGATGGGCTGGTGGTTGAGCCAGGCTCCCTGGCCCTGGACTGCTTCAAAAAGCTCTTCCCGCATGGGGTCATAAACCACCCCGTATACGATGGCGCCCTGCCACTGGAAGGCGATGGAGACGGCGAACATGGGGAAACCGTGGGCAAAATTCACCGTACCGTCCAGGGGATCGATGATCCAACAACCGTCGCTACCAGCCTGGGCAGACTCTGGCGCTCCCGTTTCTTCGGCCAGGAAACGGTAGGCCGGAAAGGTCTTGGAAAGGAGTTGGATAATAAGATTCTGGCTCTGAAAGTCGCTTTCCGTCACCGGGTCGTGCCGGCCTTTGAAAGTGACCTGATGAGGTTGGGTAAAATTTTGCCGCAGCAAGGCGCCTGCTTCCAGGGCGGCTTGCCGGGCGGTTTGCTGAATTTGCTTTACCAAGCTTGAACTCCGTTAGCAGAGATATCTTTTCATAAGATAAGTTTGAGAGGTCAGAAGTGCTATCAGCGGCGGCGAGTTTTTTTCCCGGAACTGGCCTTTTTGTTTTTTGCCGTAACCGTCGTAGGAACAAACAGGAAGACACCAATGAGGCCGGTGAAAAAACCGCCCAGATGGGCGAACCAGGCCACTGGACCGCCCTGGCGCAGACCGTAAAATTGCAGCAGCAGCCAGAAACCCAGCCAGACGTAGGCGGGGACTTCGACAATTTTAAAGCGCACCAGCATATAGATCAGGGTTTGCACCGGCGCCTGGGGATAACGGATAAGATAAGCCCCTAACAGCCCGGCGATGGCGCCGCTGGCCCCGATAATGGGGACGGACAGTCGGCCGGCGGCCACCGAGTGGATCAACAGGGAGAAAAAGCCGCAAAAGAAATAAAACCCTAAAAAACGCCAGTGTCCCAGTTCATCTTCCAAGGCCTCACCGAACACCCACAGGAAGAGCATATTACCCAGGAGATGGACTGCGCCGGCGTGCAGGAAGAGAGAAGTGAACATGGTGGCCAGCAGCTTCACTGATTGCCAGGAGCTGAACAGTTTTACCTGGGAGAGCTTAGCCGGGATGGCCCCTCCCTGCCAGAAGAGCTTTAAGGTGGCTTCTTCGCCCAGCTGCAACTGCAAGAAATATATAATAACATTCAGGCAGATCAGCCCGATGGTCACATAAGGCCAGGACCTTTGGGAGGCCTGACCACGGATAGGTAGAAGCATGGAGATGCCGTTTTCGGATTCTTTCTGGTTTCTGGTTTCCGGTTAAAAGATAGTGTAGTATTGCAAGTGTTCAGCTATCAGCGAGCAGCATTCGGCCAAAACAAAACCAGGGGGAAATATGTTTAGAACTACTATGACATAAAGTGCCCCAAAATTCCAGACGATCAGGAGCAGGCATTTCTCAGGACAAAAGACCCCACCTCAACGCCCAGGGTGGTGGCTACGGGAGCACATTTGGCCTGGAGCAGGAAGAAGAGGCGGGGGTCGTGAAGATGGGCCAGGGTCTCGAAGTGGCCCATACCTTTGGCCAGAATCAGATCGGCTGCGGTGAACAGGTGTTGGAAGTCAGGGCTGGCCTGGGCCAGTTCCAGTCCCACGGTGAGGGCCCCGGTATCGACGACGGGCTCCAGGGCCGGCTCCAGGCCGGAGTCAAACAGATCCTGGCGGGCAAGGTCGTTTTGGATGGGCCCGCCTTTGACCACATACAACACCTGCCAGCCCAAATCTCGCAGGGACTGCACCAGGGGGAGGTCAAAAAACTGTTCCCCGGCGTTGTCGGCCAGATAGAGCAGGAGTCCCGACCGGACGTCCAGGCGCTCCCGCCAAAGCTGGAGCTGCGAGCCGGTGAAGTGCACCTGGGAGAGCATATCCCGGGCAATCTCGTCGGCGGACCGAAAAAAGTCCAGAGCATTGCCGGCAGCAGCCAAAGTCAGGTGCGAGTCGGGAGCTGAACGCCAATTGGGGCTAATTTCTGAGGCAATATTCCGGGCCAACTTGGTTTCAGCCAGTTTGCGCGGCAGAAATGGGTCGGGATTGCCGGTAACGGTTTTGATCGATTGGTGAAACTTGTTGGCAATACAGGCGGAGATGGCTTCCGGGGAGAATTCTGCATTCAGGACGGCCCGGGCCTGCAGCCGGGCTTCGGCTTGCAGAGCTGGATCATTGGTAGCCAATCCCACCGTCAGGTCAATCAGCCTTTCCAGACAGGGCCGGCATTCGGGTTGAATATGCATTTGAGGCATAATAAGGCTCTGCAGCGATTTTTAATTCTACTCGCTGAGGGGAAAAACCCCCCTCAACCTAATCCTCTCCTCCCCCAATCAGGTGGAGAGAGGAGACAAGGAATGGGTTGCTTAAATTCTTAGTGACAAGGAGGAGAGGGGAATTTCATTTAAAGGCAACCTGAATTATCAAAAATTTTTTATAGCTGCCATTATTATGTCGGGCAATGACCGGGACGTCAAGGTTTGCTTGGTAACCCGGTTTCGGAAAGAGAGGGCAGATGATACCTGCCAAACTCTTGTCAACCAAGTCAGGCCCTAGTATGATGAGGCATGGCAATTATATTAACCTGGCGTGGGCCGGATGATGATGAGGTCTTGGCACAGGCGGCCCGGGTTTTGGCTGCGGGGGGCGTTGTGGCCTGCCCCACTGAGACCTTTTATGCCCTGGCGGTGGATGCTTTTCAGGAAAGGGCCTTGCAGAGGCTCATGGATATCAAGGACAGGCCGGTGGACAAAGCCCTTTTGGTGCTGGTGGCAGATCGGGACATGGTGGCAAAGGTGGCGGTGAATGTCATCCCTCTGGCGGAACAGTTGATGACCCAATTCTGGCCGGGACCGCTGACTCTCATTCTCCCGGCCCGACCAGGTCTGCCCCTGCCGTTAACCGGGGGGAGCGGCACCATTGGGGTGCGACAATCAGGGCATCCATTGGCCCAACGCCTGCCCCAATTCTATGGCCAGCCCCTCACCGGGACCAGCGCCAACCTTGCGGGGGGGGAACCATTACTCAGGGCAGCCCAGGTGCAGCAGGAAATGGGAGAGGTCATTGATCTGATTTTGGCAGACGGCCCGTGTGCCGGGGGCCTGCCCTCAACCATCCTGAACGTTGTCCAGGAACCGCCTCGATTGATAAGGGCGGGAGCCATCGGGGTGGCGGCACTGGAAAGGCAGATCGGGAAGCTGGCCAGATGACTGCGAGCAGTAAGACCTGAGCCGGGATGAGCTGACTGATAGCAGAGGCTGAAATTTATTACTGAGCGGTTATGATGGTTCAGGGGCATAAAAATAATAAAGTTGGGGGGCTTGAGTAGTATGGGAGCGGAAGAACCGTTGGTATTGGCAGTGGACCTGGGGGGGACGAATTTTCGTCTGGCGTTGGTCAACCCGGCCGGAGAGATCATCCAGCGGCGCTCCCGCCCCACCTCCAAAGGGGAGGGGGCCGACCTTCTGGTGCATAAGCTGGCGGGGGCGATGCTGGAACTGGCAGCAGAGGGAGGCATCCCGGAAGCACGTATTCAAGCCGTGGGTATGGGGATACCAGGGTTGGTGGAACCGGACAGGGGCTTGGTAGTCAAAGCTCCCAACATTCCGGAACTGGACCAGGTCTGGCTGGGTCGGGAACTGGGCCAGCTTCTGCCCTGGCCGGTGGCCCTCAACAACGACGCCAATCTTTTCGCCTGGGGGGAAGCATATATGGGGGCAGGGCGGGGGGAGAAAAACCTGCTGGGTATCACTCTGGGGACCGGAGTCGGCGGTGGGTTGGTGCTGGGGGGCAAACTTTGGCAAGGGAGTGAAGGAACCGCAGCGGAAATTGGCCATATTACCATTGAACCGGGGGGAGAACCCTGTAATTGCGGCAACCAGGGCTGCTTGGAAACCCTGGCCTCGGCAACCTGGACGGTGAAATGGACGGTGGCGCGGTTAGCGGCCGGGGAAGAATCCAGTCTGCAGCCTCTGTGGCGGCAGCATCCCCAGGAGCTATCGGCCCGCCGGATTTACCAGGAAGCGGTTGCCGGAGATCGACTGGCCCAGAAAGCCTTCCATAGAGTTGGACGGGCCCTGGGCATTGCCATTGCCGATGTGGTGCATCTTTTGGGGGTGCCGTTGATCATCCTGGGCGGCAATTTTGCCCTGGCCTGGGATCAATTTATCGGCTCCCTGGAGGAGGAACTGGACAAGAGAATGACCTTTTTTCCCCGGGCTGATCTCAGCCTGCGGCCGGCGATCCTGGGGGATAACGCTGGTCTCCTGGGTGCGGCCAGACTAGCGTGGGATAGAGATCAAGGCTAAGGACTGAAGACTGAGTTCAAAGATGATAAAAATTATTAGACAGAAACCTTTCCTCAAGAGGGGAGAGGAACATAAAGGACACAACCGGCATTTGGCCTAGTCAAAAAAGGCCACTTGGGTCATTCGACAGGGGGACGGATAAATATTAGTCGAAAATCCTCAGCCAGGGAATCGATATCATATTTCGACCAGGGCGGCAGATTCAACGAGGTGGAAAGTTCAGGGGGCGGAATTGGTTTGGAAAAGTGCAGATTGAGGACCTCCAGGAGGTTGGGGGTGGGCAGCTTTTTGTATAATTCACCGATGGTCAGCACCAACTCGAACTGTTTATGAAATAACCAACGGTTATACGGCCGCATAGCTTTTTCGCCTCCAAGAGGAAAATACCATATTTTTACCCGGACTGGCAAGATATCGCTTCAAAAGGACCAGATCCTCCGGAAGTCTTTGCATATTTAAATTAAATTGCATTATCTTTCAGGTTTATTAGTAAGGAATTGCCAGAGCGAGAAAGGGAAATTAAGGATAGAACTTTCGGTAACCGATATATATCTAAAGAGATGGTCAATGCAGAGGGGGGCGGCGGCCCGGCAGAGTCTGTAGGGGATAAAATCACGAAAAAAACCACGGGTGGCTGAAAAATCGTATTTTAAGATTGTCTTTCTGGTGACAATTGCACTAAAATGAGAGTCAAAAAGGGATGATAGGAATGGCAGCGTTACATCCCGGATTGCGATGGATAGCCCTGGGAGGCAGATTGCCCCACCTGGGAGGCGTGGCAAGGAAGGTTACGAGTGCTCATTTTTACCCGTAGAATTGGGGAAGAAATCCGAATCGGCGACGACATCCGGGTTAGAATTATCGATATAAAAGGCAAGCAAGTCCGTTTGGGCATCGAAGCCCCCCCTGAAGTAATCATCCACCGGGAAGAAATTTATTTACGGATTAACGAAAATAATGCCAAGGCTTCGGAAGCTGGAAACGGGGGAGAAGAACTACCCGGGAATAATGTAACGAAAGATGTTGACCGAGCCGATTAAGGCGTGACTCAGAATAGACCTCCACCATCTCCCCGGATCGAAAGGCCGGGTGTTTAACTAGTTAATTATTATGCAAATCAGCCCCCATCATTGACATTTTAAACAAAGCCTGCCAAACCGCTGGCCGCTTGGCAGGAATCTTCTCTCCGTTAATTCTTAGTATTCCCGGTTTTTCTCTTAATCAAGCACTTAAAAAAGACGATATATTTTATATTATCAGGTGGCAGTCACAGAAATATTTTTGAGCTGGCCAAATGGTTCATTTAGGACTGCCTGGATAGCCGGTGCCGCCGGGCTTGATAATTGTGCTGGGCAACTTGGCAGGAATAACTCCTAAAAAGATTTGGTTTTCAGGAACGGAATTTTATCGGAAATTTCGGGAACGCTGAAAAATCAGAAGAAAGGCAGCTATAATGATAGGTTATATTTTTTTCGGCTTGGTAGTTCTGCTCCTGGGTCTTGGGGTGTCGATCTACAACCGTTTGGTGAAGAATCGGAACCTGGTGCAGGAGGCCTGGAGCGGTATCGATGTGCAGCTCAAGCGGCGCTCAGACCTCATCCCTAACCTGCTGGAGGCGGTGAAAGGTTACATGGGCCATGAGCAGGGGGTGTTGGATCGAGTCACACAATTACGGACCCAGAGCCGGCAAGCCGGGAGTGTGGGAGAAAAAGCCCGGGCCGAAGGGATGTTGGGGGCGGCCCTGGGCAATCTCCTGGTTGTGGCCGAAAATTACCCCGATCTCAAAGCCTCCCAAAATTTTCTGGAATTGCAGCGTTCTCTGGCAGATATTGAGGAACAACTGCAGATGGCCAGACGCTATTACAACGGGGCGGCGCGCAATCTCAATATCCTGATCGGTTCCTTTCCCAGCAACCTCATTGCCCAGAGGTTCAATTTCCAGCTCGTGGAGTCCTTTGAAATTGAAGCGCCCCAGGACCGGGAAGTCCCCAAAGTCAGCTTCCCAGGAAATTAAGGCCATGCCGCGGATTTGGCGTAGTCTTGGGATTATTCTGGCGGTTGGGCTGGTCAGCGTTCTGGTAGTCAGCTTAGGGCCGGCCGGTGCGGTCACTGAGCGGATTCGCGCTTTTCACAGCCATACTAGTTATTCATCCTGATGCCTCCATGACGGTGACCGAAAGAATTACGGTCATCAGCACCGGGCAAGAGATAAAGCGGGGTATTGTCCGGGAATTTCCGACAACCTATAAGGACAGGTATGGGAACACGGTGCGGGTGGGGTTTGAGATTGTCGAGATCCGGCGTGGTGGCCAGCCGGAGCCGTATCACACCGAGAAGGTTAGCAACGGCGTCAAAATTTTCATCGGGCAAAGAGAGGTTTTTCTCCAGCCAGGGCAGCACACCTTTATCATTACCTACAAAACTGACCGGCAATTGGGATATTTCCAGGATTATGACGAACTCTATTGGAACGTCACCGGCAATGGCTGGAACTTCCCCATCGATGCCGCCCAGGCTGTGGTGGAATTGCCGGCCGGCGCCAAAATCCAGCAATTTGCCGCCTACACCGGACCTTTCGGGGCCAAAGAGCAGGACTACCGGGTCAGTCATGATGGGGCGGGCAATATCGTTTTTACCACTACCAGGGGTCTGGCGCCCCGGGAGGGGTTGACCATCGCGGTGGCCTGGCCCAAAGGCCTGGTCCGCCAGCCCACCGCCGCTGCAGGGACTGTTGCTTATCTTAGAGACAACGCTTCTCTCTTTAGCGCGGTTTTGGGTTTTTTAGCCTTGCTGGTCTATTATCTCAGGATCTGGTCACGGGTGGGACGGGACCCGGGAAAAGGCACGATAATCCCTCTTTTCGAACCGCCGAAAGGATTTTCCCCGCCGGCCATCCGCTATTTAATGCAGATGGGCTTTGATGCCAAGACCTTTGCCGCGGCGGTGATGGACATGGCCGTGAAGGGATATCTTAGCATATGGGAGGCAAATGAGCTTTTTGTCCTGGAAAAAAAGCAGAGCGCGCCACTCTTCCCAGAGGAACGAAGTTTAGGAAGCGAATTATTTGCCGGAAATAAAACCCTGGAAATATCCCAGAAGCACCAGAGGATTCTTGCCAACTCGCAAGAAAACTTAGAAAAATCCCTCAAGAAGATGTTGGCTACCATTTATTTCCAGACGAACCGCAGCTATCTCTGGCCGGCGGCGATAATTACCCTATCAATGTTGGGAGCTCTGTTCCTCACCGCGGAAGATAGGGCGGCCGGGGCAGTCAGCATCATCTTCTACCTGGTTAGCTGTTTGGTGATAGTCATGATCTATACGTTCTGGAAAAAATCAGGGTGGTTACAAAAAATATTTTTTCTGGTTTTCGGTGTCTTCTGGTCCCTTCCCTCGGTTATGATCGCTCCGGCCGCGGCATTTTCTTCCATCTATGTCTCTTTAATACTCGGCAGCATCCTTATCATGCATCTCTTCTTTGTGTATCTTCTCAGAGCGCCGACGCTTAAGGGAAGGCAGATCATGGATCAGATCGAGGGTTTTAAGATGTATCTGTCCGTGGCGGAAAAAGAGCGGTTGGAGCTGTTGCACCCGCCGGAAAAAACCCCGGAGCTCTTTGAAAAATATCTTCCCTATGCCTTTGCTCTGGACGTGGAAAATGAATGGAGTGAACAATTTGCCGAGGTCTTGGCCCAGGCCGCGGTAGCCGGTCAGACTTATGCACCATCCTGGTATGCAGGTAACTCCTGGAATTCTCAGAATTTTGCTGGTTTTGCCGAAGGCCTGGGAAGCAGCCTGTCGAGTTCCATTTCATCGGCGGCAACTCCTCCCAGCTCCAGCTCGGGCAGCGGCGGGGGCGGCTCCTCGGGCGGCGGCGGCGGCGGGGGCGGCGGCGGCGGCTGGTAAAGGAAATGGGGTTGGGGGGTTTTTCTAAGACCTCAACGTGGCGGTCAGGCGCAGGGGGTGAAGCAGCAGATCCAGGGCGTCGGTAATGGAACGGGTGATTACGTCGGCGGCCTGGATGGTTTCCCCGGCAATGCCTTCTGCCAGAATGACGGCCAGACCCAGGGCCGCGGCCTGAAGCATGAGGCGGTCATTGCGACCATTACCGATACAAACCGTCTGCTCAAAGCCGAGCTCCTGCACATAGCGGAGTTTGGCCTCGGCCTGGGACTCCTTCCCCAGAACTGAAACCTGGCAGGGCAGATTGGCCATCTGCTGCTGCACCAGGCCGAAGGTGTCGGCGGTGATGACGTGTATCCGGAGGTCCCGGGAGAGGGCCTCCAATCGGGCCGCGACGCCGTCCACCAGCTTGCCATCCACTGCCAGGGTGCCGTTGTAATCCATGACCAGATGGGCTAACTGCAATACTTTGAAACCAGGGATGTCGAAGGTGAGCACAGGTGAGATCTTGTCCTTTCTTTTTGAGGTGACACAGTAATCAAGATCGTTGCCGTTTTCCAGGCATGTTAACACAGACAGGAAAGCAAGAACACTTATTCTTCTCCCAGAGCTTCCAGGTCCGCCAGATGCCTCTTTCTTCCCAGGGCGCGTTACAGTCCCACTGCTGCTAAATCCGGGCCCAAGTAAACCCGTTCGTTTTCTCCCAGAATGCCCAAAGAGAGGCAGATGAGCGTCCTAAGTGCACGGTGCGATAGGCCCCGCCGAGTCCAGACATCCGGGCCAGGGCGTTGAGGTCGGCCAGCAGTTTGGCCAGGTCCAGGTTATATTTCTGGGCGGCCTCTTCCAGGGTATCGAAGAGGGCGTGGCAGCGGAGACAAGTTCCGGCCTGGGCCTCGTAGGTTTTAAAAACAGCTTCACTGGCCCGCCATTGGGTCATAACTTCCACCAGAGTCATCTGGGGGGTGACCGGTCCCGGGCCGGTAGTATTAGGTTGAGGCATTGCAAGGTTCCTCTATGCGCCAGGGCAGCTTTAAGCGCCTTGGGTATAAATTTAATAATATCTGATACCTGCGTGGCAGGAGTAGGGTTGGCGTAATGCCCGGCCAGCCGATTGGTCCTGGCCGCGATCAGAGCCGACTCTGGGATGGACGGCCGGCGTCGATGAGGGCGGCGACGATGCCGGTGATGGTGTCGCCGGTGCCGCCGATGGGTTCCAAAACCTCCAGGTCAGGTTCGGTCACCGTAGCCAGAATGCCGTCCCGGGCCGCGACATAATCGACCTTACCCTTGACCAGGAGATATTTGGCAGCATTGTCAAAGGCGTAGGCCCGGTCAATCAAATCCGGCGCCAGATTGTCTTCATGCAGGATGAAACCCCGGGTGTAAAAGGGGTGCGGCGCCTCTTCATCCGCCAGAAAAGCCAGTTCCCCCACATCCGGGGTAAACAGATCGTACTGGCCGGCCTGGCCGCTCATTTTGGCCACATACATGAAGCCGGCGTCGGCGATCAGGATGGGCCGCCTCGACCATAGCCTCGATGGCAAAAAACACCCGGTTGTGCCAGTCCACGTCCGGCAGCAGGTAATGAAAACACAACGTGGTGAAATTGCGTCTGCGCCAGATGGCTGGCTGAGATGTTCATAGAGCTTTTTACTGCCGTCACCCAAGCCAATGTCGCCGATGAGACAGGCGTGGGGTGGGGGTTGGTCCAGGGTCCGAGCGGTTTGCACCGCGGCGGCCAGCAGGGCCGGGGTGCCCCGGTTCACCGGACAGGCATGGCCGGCCACCGTAAGGATTTCCCGGTCCAGATCAGCCTCACCGTATACCAGGGGAAAATCCGGGTCGGGAACGGTGCCGATTACGGCGAGCACAGGCGCTGCATCTCCTCATAGGCCAACTGCAGGGCGTAGCCGCAGAGGGTATGGCCGATATCCCGGGGCAAGGGCGCCGTCTCCAGGGTCCGGCCCACCATCTCCCTGGCCAGATACGGCACATCCGGACAGCCGCCGCCGGAGACGTTGACGATGCGGCGACTGGCCTTGTCGATGGTGAGCTTCATGTTGGCGGCCCGGACCATGAGATAGGCCCCGAAGTCTTTGACCTGGAACAGGTCCACCGGTTGGAGCAAGGGACTGTTGACCGGTACCACCTGGAGAGGGGATACCTTGGCTTCCTCCAGGGTGCGCAGGACCCGCAATTTTTCCACCAGGGGGAATTCGATGACCAGATCACAACCGGTCTGAATTTCCGGGGGCGGACCCATCACCCGGATGGGCCAGCCCGGCGGCCTTTAAAACTTTTTCCGCCTGGATGACTTCGCTGGTGCTGGCAAACACCAGGATACCGGTGCCCATACTGCCGGGTTCCGGGGCGGGACGCGGGCGCTGGCTCTCTTTTGAACAGATTGAAAAAGCCCACAGCTATTCCTTGTTCAAGGTGATCTGGTATTCCCCGGCCTGCTCCTGCACCCCGGTTTCCTGCCAGCCCTGACTGGCCGCGGCCCGCAGGACATTCTCTTTGGAAGTGTCGGTGTCCACCAGGATGGTGAGCTGGCCTTTCTCAACTTTTTTCATGGCCTCCAAGGTCAGCAGCACCGGCTGCGGGCAGGAAAGGCCCCGGGCGTCAACGGTTGTACTCATGGTGATACCTCCTCAAAACTCTAAGCTTTCTGTCTCATGGTGAAGCCGATCCCCAGGCAGACGATCAGGCCGATAATGGTGGCGGCGATACCGTATTCGCCGACACCCTTGGGAGAGCTGGCCAACAGGAAGTTGTGGGCAAAGCCGGCTCCGACGATCATGCCCAGGACGAAGACCGCGGCGTCGCCGTCACCTTCCCCGGCCATGAAGAGCTGCCGTCCGGGGCAGCCGCCGGCCAGGGCAAAGGCCAACCCGGCCAAGACCATACCGCCGAAATTCCAGAGTTCCATGGTGTGGGCCACGGGTTGATTTTCAAAACCAGGATGAAACTGGGACAGGACCAGGTTGGTGATGAAGGCGGTGACCAGCAGGGCGATGACGCCGGCAAGCAGGTGGATCTGGCGGAACAAGAGCAGATCCCGGAAGGCCCCCATGGTGCAGAACCGGCTGCGCTGGCAGATAACGCCCACCACCAGACCGATGCCCAAAGAGATGAAGAGGGGGGCATGCTGTGATCCCGGCCCTTTGACACTATAGAACAGGATGCCGCTCTGTTCTTGGTCCGGGATCTGAGGGAAAATGAACATCAGCATGAGAAACCCCAGCATCACCAGGGGCAAGAGCCAGCCGGCTGAGTCATACGTCGTCTGATTCCGGCCTAAGTTGTAACCATTCTTAAAGAAAAGGGTGCCGATCCAAACGCCGCCGACGAGGCCCAGCAGACCGAAGATGGCGTTGCCGTCCCCGCCGGCCAGCCGGAACAGAGCCCGCCAGGGGCAGCCCAGGAAAACCAACGCGCCGATCATGGCAAAGGCCCCCAGGATGAACCGGACAATAGGGGCGGAGCCGGCCCGGGGCCGGAATTCTTTGAAGACAAAGGCGGCGAACATCGCTCCCAGGACAAAGCCGATGATCTCCGGCCGGATATACTGCACCACCGCCGCCCGGTGCAATCCCACCCCTCCGGCGATATCCCGGTCAAAACAGGCCACACAGATGCCCATATTGCCGGGGTTGCCAAGTTTTTGCAGCAGCGGCGCCAGTACGCCGATGACGGCCCCCACTGTGATGATGCCGGCACGGGTGGCAAAAAAATTCTTCCAAGCTGTCATGCCATTTTTCCCCCCTGGAAAAGTTCAAAGTTAGGTGGATCGAGTCTTTTTTCCTCAGGCCTCTAAGTGGATAATATCTTTCCCCGGACCCGTGACCTCACCCACTAGTGCAGCCGCGGCAAAGCCTTCTTCCTGAAAACGAGAGACGACATCACCGGCGACTGCCGGCGCCACTGCCAGCAGCAGACCGCCGTTGGTTTGGGCGTCGCTGAACAGATCCAACAAAATGGGGTCAATCCCGGGGGCAGTCTGAAGATGGCTTTCGCAGAAACGGCGGTTGGCGAAACTGCCCGCCGGCACCAGCCCCATAAGGGCAAACTCTTTAGCTGCAACCAGAATCGGTATCCGGGAAGCGTAACAGGTCATATTTACCTGAGAGCTTCTGGCCATCTCCAGGGCATGGCCGAAAAAGCCGAAACCGGTGATGTCAGTGGCGGCGTGAATGTGACCTGCGGCCAGAAGGTCCTCCGGAATCCGGTTCAGGGTTCGCATGACGTCGGCCACCTGGGCCTCGATCTCCGGGGCGGCCAACCGGCCTTTGCTGGCCGTGGCAATAACCCCGGTGCCCAGAGGTTTGGTCAAGATCAAACTGTCCCCCACCCTGGCGCCGGCATTGGCGAGCACCCGGTCAGGATGGACAATACCGGTAACGGACAATCCATATTTTAATTCCTGATCTTCGACACTATGGCCGCCCACGAGCAAGGCGCCGGCCTCGTGAATCTTATCCAGGCCCCCGGCCAGAATGGCTTTGAGATCCTTTTTAGACACCATTTGTAAGGAGACGCACAAGATATTCATGGCCGTCAAGGGCTTACCACCCATGGCATAGACGTCGCTCAGGGCATTGGCCGCGGCAATCTGGCCGAACAGATAAGGGTCATTGACGACGGGGGTAAAAAAATCCACCGTCTGAATCAGGGCAATTTCCGACGTCAACCGGTAAACGCCGGCATCATCAGCAGTTTCAATGCCCACCAGCAGATCAGGGTGCTGCTGCCGCGGCAGATCGGCCAAAATTTCCTCCAATTCACCGGGAGGAATTTTGGCAGCTCAACCTGCGGCCCGCACCTGTTCCATTAAGGGTTTATACGGTGTCTTTGTCATAATTTTATCCTGAAAGTATTCATAGTTAGTTTTCATCCGGAAACTATAATGAGAACTAATGTAGTTTCTGATCTGGAAACGAGATATTTTCTGCAAGATCAAGGAAATCAAAGGCTTTTGCGGAGGCGAACATTTGTTCGCCGCACAAATAAGCCTGCAGATTGACGCCGATATTGTGAAAAATAGCCGTTTCCGGACAGAAACTAGTTAAGGTAACCCGGCCTTTCGAGGTCAAATTCCGGCCCTCGGGAAAACAGAAGCAACCACAACGTCAGGTGAAACAAAGAAGTTTTACCTGCTCTCGGCAGCCAGATAGAGGCGTGGTCAGGTAAAGGCGGCGGGAAAGACATGACTTTATTGACATGATTTATTTTTACCTAGAAACAACTGATTAGTCAAATCGGAAATATCTATTTTATATAATTAATATATCGGAAATATTAAATAGTTAAGCAGATTGATCTATTAAACCACCAAATGTAAGAAAGAACTACATTAATTTCCCTTGCGGCGCTGTTTAAATTCGGGTATGGCATGAAGGAGATGGCGAGGAGATTGTCTCTGGATAGAACTGATCGCCACCGAAAAGGGAAAATAATGGAAAATGCTTTATTAGCCGAAAAGAACCTTTGACCAGATACGAGGTAAGGCGTCATGTTGATGTCGCAGTTAACGATGCCGGAATTCGAAGCCGCCCTGACTAAAACGAAGACGGTTATTGTCCCTTTCGGTTCGGTGGAGGAGCATGGACCCCATTTGCCCCTGAGCACCGATACCTTGCATGCCCAGGAGGTGGCG
The DNA here is from genome assembly GCA_963780995.1 of uncultured delta proteobacterium. Classification (GTDB taxonomy): domain Bacteria; phylum Desulfobacterota; class Desulfobaccia; order Desulfobaccales; family Desulfobaccaceae; genus Desulfobacca. The sequence goes on along the minus strand of CAWAEI010000023.1, from coordinate 126,233 downwards.
AGCCGGGCGGCAGCGCGTTATCCTCTGCTGGTGGCGCCGCCCGTGCATTATGGCCTGTGCCGCTCCACCAGTGAACATCCCGGCACGATAAGTATTTCCGGCAACACCGTCAGGGCGCTGGCCCTGGATGTGGGGAAGGAATTGTACCGCCAGGGTTGCCGCCAGTTGATTTTGCTGACCGGTCACGCCGGGGGGACGCATGTGGCGGCGCTCATTGAGGCGGGTGAACAGCTCCTGCAAGAGTTGCCGGAGATCAAGGTGGCAGTGGTAAATGTCCTTGATCTCTTAAGGGAGGCTTTACAAGAGGCTCCAGACCTGGTGCGAACTCCTAATGATGCCCATGCCGGGGAAGTGGAAACGGCAATTATGCTGGCAGCCCACCCTGACCTGGTGTCGGGCCCGGCGCCGGCGGAATGGCCGGCCTTCCCAAAATTCATCCTATCCAGGCGGAAAAGGAAATTCTGGCCTGGCGGCGTTTGGGGTGACCCGGCGGCGGCTACGAGTGAAAAAGGCGAGAAGATTCTTAGCTATGAGGTTAATTTTCTCGTGGAATTGGTTAAGGCCCTGGAAAGATTCGAAGATTAAGGCAGGTCCCGATAATTTTCAGGATAATCATAACTAATTGATAATATTAATGAAAAAATATTTCAAAAGGCACACTCTTTGGTTGACAAATGCCTAGCCATTTGTCTTATAACTAATGCACAAGTTCTGGGGAGAGGCTTGACTAAGCCCGGAGGCGTACCTTCTATGATCCAAGAAACGGTAGAAGACTTGGCCGCGACAATCTTATCATTGGATGAAGAAGATTTAGCGGAGCAATTAACGCACTACAAGGAAATCATGGAAGATTTCAATCCCACTCCCGAATGGGAAAAAGCTGTCATCGCCTTCTTTTTGATTAATGGAGTTCGGGTTAAGAACAACCTGCTGCATGCCCAGTCACGTAAGAAGAATCTGCTTCGATTCTGTCAACCCGACCGTTCTCACAGACAAACGAGCTTAAGAGTTGTAAAATAATTCAGCCTTCAGGGTAGGAAACAGAGCTAGTTATTTATTGGTCTTGCCGGCGGCGGCTCGACCACGGCCGCGTTCTTTGCCTTTGAAATAGATACGGATGGGGGCGTATGGCAGTCCCAGACGTTCCCTGAGCTGGTTGATGAGATAGCGCCGGTAAGCTTCAGGCACCGCGCCGGGAATATTGGTAAAGGCGATGAAAGTGGGGGGGCGACTGTCTGCCTGGGTGACATAATAGAACTTGACGCTCCGGTGCCGAAAGCGTGGGGGTGCATGGGCGCTGGTGATATGGGTGAAAATTCGGTTCAGCTCTCCGGTGGTCGCCCGGAATTCGAACTGTCCAAAAATATTTTCGATCATCGGAAAGACCTTCGACACCTGGTAACCGGTTTTTACCGACAGGGGTAAAACCGGGGCGTACGACATCAGCTCCAGACCAGTTTTCAGCCGATCCAGCAGCATTTTCTGTTCCTTGACTTCTCCCTCCAGTAAATCCCATTTATTGACCCCGATAAGACAGCCTTTACCAGCCTGGGCAATCAGATTGAGAATTCTCAGGTCCTGCTCGGTCAAGCCTTCCTGCACATCCAGCAATACCAAGATCACTTCAGCTCTTTGCATGGCGCGCAAGGCCTGCCAAATCATCCCTCGTTCCAGATTTTCGCTGACGCGGCTCCGGCGCCGGATACCGGCGGTGTCGATGAGGACATAAGGGCGTTCATTCCAGGTCAGGGGAGTGTCGATGGCGTCCCGAGTGGTGCCGGGAGAGTCACTTACCACCATGCGCTCCTCGCCCAGGACCCGATTGATGAAGGAGGATTTGCCCACGTTAGGTCTTCCCAGAACCGCCACCCGGATGCCGGGATGGGGCTCAGTGGCACCAGTTTCCTGGGGGAGATGGTGCACCACGGCCTCGAGGAGAGAGTCAAGGCCCAGACCATGGGCGGCTGAGATGGGATAGAAGGGGGTTAGACCGAAGCGGAAAAATTCCGGCAAGTGCGTTTCTTGTTTAGGACCATCCATCTTGTTGATAACCAGCAGAACGGGTTTTCCCGAGCGCCGCAGGAAGTTGGCCACCTCAAGATCATCAGGTTGAATTTCCTGGCGGCCATCCACCATGAAGAGGATGAGGTCGGCTTCGGCGGCGGCCAATTCTGCCTGGCGTCGAACCTGACCGCTGAGGTCGTCTCCCGTCCCCCCAAAGCCGCCGGTATCGATGAGGAGGAAGGCATGATCATCCCAGGTGACGGAGCCGTAGAGACGGTCCCGGGTAACGCCCGGACGATCATCCACCAGGGCCCGGGACTCCCGGGTGAGGCGATTGAAAAGCGTTGATTTACCGACGTTGGTTCGGCCGATCAGGGCGACTAAAGATTTCATGGGGTTGATACTGTCCTTCTGAATATTGCCGTTGCCGAAACCAAAAGGCGGGATGCGCGTCGCTTTCCCGCCCTACAAAATGCATCTCAGGCTGACAAGTTTTGCACCCAATTGTGAAGAGAGGGTAGACTGCCTAAGGCTTGACAAGGGAAAAAGAGAAAACCCCCTTCAGGGTTTCGTGGCCGCCTCCGTAAATTTCTTCGGGGGCCACTGACGTAATGTTTGCAACGCCCGCGCCAATTGCGGGTCTCGTTCGAGTTCCTCGCTGGAGATAGGCACAGTCCAGGATTTATCGGTAATGCCCTCGCCTTTCATCCGGCGATCCAGGGCCTCCTGGCGCAGGTCTTTAACGGATTTGCCTTCCGGAATCGCTGGGGCTTCCACCACCAGGTCCGGTTGAATCCCCTTTTCATTGATGGAACGGCCGGAAGGGGTATAATAGTGGGCCGTGGTCAGGCGCAGGGCGGAGCCGTCTTCCAAGGGGATGATGGTCTGGACGGAACCTTTGCCAAAACTTTTGGTTCCGATCAGGAGGCCGCGTTTTCTATCCTGTACGGCCCCGGCGACGATTTCAGAAGCCGAGGCGCTGCCTTCGTTAATCAAGACCACCAAAGGAATGGTTTTTTCCAGGTCCTTCCCGTTTTCATTGGCATAAAACCGCGTGGTTTGAGCTTTATTGCGGCCTTCGGTATAAACGATGAGGCCGGAGGTTAAAAATTCATCCGACACTTTGACGGCCTGATCAAGTAACCCGCCAGGATCGTTGCGCAAATCAAGGATAAGGCCACGCAAAGGCTTAAATTTTGAGTGCAGATCTTTGAAGGCCTGCTTGAGATCCTGATCGGTCTTGTCCTGAAAATTGGTAATACGGATATAGCCGATACCATCATCAAAATATCGGACCCGGACGCTGCGAATGGGGATAATTTCCCGCACCAGGGAGAAGGTCTTTAGTTTGTCGACGTTTTCCCGCATGATGGTGAGGGTTACGGTTGAACCTTTTGACCCGCGAATCTTCCGGACAGCGTCTAACAGATTCATATTCTTAGTGTGTTGGCCGTCAATCTTGATGATCCGGTCTCCGGCCTGTAAGCCGGCTCGATAAGCCGGAGTCCCTTCGATGGGTGAGACGACGATCAAGAGATTGTCTTTCAGGGTTATTTCAATGCCGATACCGCTAAAACTTCCCTTGGTTTCAATCTGCAATTCCTTGAATTCCTCGGGGGGCATGAAGGAAGAATGAGAATCCAGGCTTCCCACCATGCCTTTGATCGCGCCGTAAATTAACTTTTTAGTGTCTTTGGGATCCACATGATTGTCTTCGACAATCCCCAAGGCCTCGGCAAAAACTGCGAGTTGATCCCGGGTTTCTTCGGATAACGGCAAGGCGGGACGCTCCCAGGCACAAAGCAGCATAAAGAGCAGCAAAGAGAAACAAAAGAAGGTTCTGACTACAGACAAAGCTGGCAAGCTCCTGAAGTTAGATGTTATCTGACGAGAAGGATTCATGTAAAAATCAACCTAAGATATAGTTATTCGACTGCGAGCTTAAGATATTTCGTCTTCGGCACTGTGGGACCCCGCGGCCTGTTTTTTTCTGAATAAGCGACTTTCCGGGGCTCGGGTGATGCTGTTCTTCCCCCAATTTTTCAGCTTGGCCAGGGCCTGGCGCACCAGGGGATCTTGCATAACTTCATTCATATCAGGAATTTTTTTGGGCTTCTCCAGTTTGAGCGGGTTTTCACCCACGGGTTGGTCATCCGTATCTTTTTTAGGTCCTGAGATATCGGGTTCCAGACCTTTTCCCTGGATGAGTTGATCTTTGGGAGTATAGCAATAGCCGACACTGACAATCAGAGCGGAGCCGTCCTTTAAGGGAAAAACTTTGGAAACGGCGCAATCGCCAAAGGTTTTATATCCCAGCAGGAGAGCTCCATACTGGGCCTGCAGGGCCCCGGCCATGACTTCGGCAGCCCGGGCAGTGCCCTGGTCCACCAGAATCACGAGAGGCAGTTTCTCTTTGAGAACCTGATAATCCTTGAGGCCAATAAAGGATTGTTTATTTTCACTCTGACGGCCTTTGACGCTATAGATCAGATCGCTACCGACAAAGGCTGAAGCAAGGCGCCGGGCTTCTTCCAGTTGGCCGCCGGCAGTATTGCGCAGGTCCAGGATGATTCCCTTCTTGGCTGAGGGGTTGGCTTGAATAGTGCGCAAGACCTGCTGCAGTTCCTGAGCAGAACGTTCCCGGGGGTTTCTGAGGCGGATATAATAGTAGCCATCTTCCAAGGAGTAGTAGACTAAGCTCTCCACGGTATTCTTTTCCAGCGTCAGTTCAAGATCCAGGGGCTTAACAAAGCCGGTGCGGATTATTTGCACCTTGACTTTGGTCCCCGGCGGACCCTGGAACTTTTTGGCAGCTTCCAAAGCAGTGACGGTGCGAGTGGATTGATTATTGATCTTCAGGATGTGGTCATCAGCTTTGAGGCCGGCCCGCCACGCTGGTCCCCCTTCCACCGCAGCGATCACGGTTAACAGGTTGTCTTTAACGGACAGTTCCATGCCGGCATCTGCTTCGGATTGTTTGTTACCGGTTTGAGACTCCTGATATTCTGTGGGCGACAGGAAGGAAGAGTTGGGGTCCAGGGAGGACACCATGCCGCGGATAGCACCGTAAATCAGGTCGCGCTCTTTTTTTTCGGTGACATATTTACTATCAATCTCGTACAGGGCTTCGACCAGCAGGCGCAGTTGGGCGTAAGCCTGGGAGGAAACGGCTGCAGCTGAAGGCGCGCCGGCGCAGCACAAGGCCACCACCAGCACCACACTGCCAACTAATCGCCGGAAGGTCGGCTGGGGGGGGGTATTCCTAAGGTTCGGTTTGCCATTTTCCATCGTTTGTTCTAACTCTTGGTTTTAAGATGATTTGTGCTTAATAGCCTGCTGAGCGGCTTTGATGATATCTTGGGGCATCAGTCCGAAATGTTCCAACAGGACTTCCGGTTTACCTGAGGTGCCGAAGGTATCTTTAAGGCCTACTCTTTTTAGAGGTACGGGGTGGTATTCCCCCAGGACTTCGGCCACGGCGCTCCCCAGGCCGCCGGTTACCAGGTGTTCTTCGGCGGTGACGAAAGCCCCGGTTTGCCGGGCCGAATCGACGATTAACTCCCAATCAATGGGTTTGACGCTGGACAGGTTGAGGACCCGGGCTGATATCCCCGCGGCAGCCAGCATGGCCGCAGCCTCAAGGCAGTGGTGCACCATCAGGCCGATGCCGGCCAGGGTTACGTCTCGTCCCTCCCTAAGGACATTGCCCCGCCCCACCTGGAACTCGAAAGTGTCGTCGAAGATGACCGGGAAGGGATGTCGAGAGGTGCGGATATAGACCGGTCCATGGTACGATACGGCCCATTCCACCATGCGCCGCACTTCGATGCCATCAGCGGGCACCAGGACGGTCATATTCGGCAAAATGCGCATCAGGGCGATATCTTCGATGGCCTGATGCGAGCCGCCGTCTTCTCCCACCGTGACCCCGCCGTGGCTGGCCACGATTTTAACGTTCAGGGCAGCGTAGGCGATGGATTGGCGGATCTGTTCCCAGGCTCGGCCGGTGGCGAAAATGGCAAAGGTGCTGGCGAAAGGTATCTTGCCACTGGTGGCAAAACCCGCGGCAGTACTCATCAGATCCTGTTCGGCAATGCCCAGATTAAAAAAGCGATCTTGAAAGACCTTGCCGAAACGAGCCGTCTGGGTAGATCCCGACAGATCAGCGTCCAGGACGACGATATCTTTATGTTTTGCACCCAGTTCCACCAGAATTTTGCCGTATTCCACTCTGGTGGTTAGTTTTTTGGTCACTCTAGACAACTCCGATAAAAGTCAAACTTTTCAGGACGCACCCAAATCTTTAAGCGCGAATAGTAAGTTCCTCAGTGGTGGGAGTCACCCCGTGATATTGGGCTTTATTTTCGAAAATGGAGACACCTTTACCTTTTATGGTATTGCCCACAATGACAGTGGGCCTGCCTTTGAGCTGCTCAGCTTCATCCAAAGCCTGAAGGATGGCGCCCATATCATGGCCATCAATTTCGATGGCATGCCAACCGAAGGCCAACCATTTGGCGGCGATGGGTTCGATATTCATTATTTCGGAAACAAAGCCATCTATCTGCAATCCATTATTATCGATTATAGCAGTGAGATTGTCGAGCTTATAATGGGCTGCGGTCATGGCGGCTTCCCAAATCTGGCCTTCCTGCAACTCGCCGTCGCCCAGCATGACATAGATCCGGGCCGGATTGCCGTCCAGGCGGTTGGCCAGGGCCATGCCATTGGCCAGGGACAAGCCCTGCCCCAAAGAACCGGTGCAGACCTCCACTCCCGGAGTGCAGCGGCAATCAGGATGTCCCTGCAAACAACTCTCAAATTTGCGCAAAGTCATTAATTCCTGACGGGGAAAATAACCCAGGTGAGCCAAAACTGCATAATAGGCTGGGGCGCCGTGCCCTTTGGAGAGGACAAAGCGATCCCGTCCAGGCCAGAGCGGTTGCTGGGGGTCCAGATTCATTTTGCCGAAAAAGAGGCCCACCAGAAGATCGGTGGCTGATAATGAGCCACCAGGATGGCCGGAGCCGGATTCGTGCAACATGTGGACAATATCAATTCTGACCTGACGGGCAGTCTCCGTAAGCGTGGTGATGTCGCGGATTTTATTTGTCATGGACCTGCCGCATGGGTGAAATTTTGTCATAGGGGAATAAAGGCCGGGGGGGGAACCTGTCCTTTGCCAAACCATATTATTCCTAAATATTTGGTAGCATAATCATGGAGGTTACGCAATAGTCAATTACAAGTAATTTCAAAAACCTTCCAAAGGTTTGGGACCGTCCCGGGATTTGTGACATCTGTCTTAGCTGCTCTTTCTTTTATTAGCCAATTATCTATAGTATGAAGATAGTGTTGGCCGGTCTCCCGGTCTTCGGCTTAGGGCTGGTTCGTGGCGGCGGACTCGCCCCGGGCCGAAGTCGTCCCGGCCTGCACCAAACCTGCCGCCCTCACCTCTGGTCAACGAGGCGATGGCGCCAGGCAACGGCAAAGCAGCGCGAAAAGAGCGCGAAATTAGCGCGAAAAATAGGTCTCAGGAATGTTTTAATGTCATAAAATCAATACTTTATATTTCGTCAAAAAATATTTCGCATAAGTGGAAAAGAAGCGGGAAAAAAGTGGGAAATTAGCGGGAAATCTCACCGGGAAAAGGATATATTTCCATTGATGACAATAGGTTATCCGAAAAATAATTTTTCACCGAAAAAGTGGGAAATGGCGGTCGGGCTCCCGGTCTTCGGCTTAGGACTGGTTCGTGGCGGCGGACTCGCCCCGAGCCTAAGCTGTCCCGGCCTGCATCAAACTTTCTGCCCTCGCCCCCTGGTTAACGAAATGGTGGCGCGAGCTCACGGCAAACAAGCGCGAACCAACCGCGAAACAAGCGCGAAATTGGCGCGAAAATTAGGTCTCTGAAACTAAAAATTGCAATAAAATAAATATGTTGAATGTAATCAAAAAATTTTCTGAAAATGACCGGGAAATAAGTGGGAAAAAAGCGGGAAATGCGGCGGCAAATATATTGTTATATTAACAATATCAATACGATATATAATATTAAAATTCTTCGCGCCAAGTGGGAAATGCCATATCTACCAAAAGGGTCCGGATCAATCCCTTTAGCATTAGGAAAGAAACCGTATTCCAAGTTCAATCCCAAAAGCTTTTAACCGAAAACCGAAAACTGGAAACTGGAAACCGTTTCCAAATGAACCAACGCCCGCAACCCCAATCTTGTACTTTTTTTCTTCTGGCAGAAGCTTCCTAGTTTCATTACAATTCTTTCAACATTTCAGCAGGGAAGGAGCCAGCGGCATGAAGAAACTCGTGATTTTGGGACACGGCACCGGCGGCACCATCATGGCTATCAAGATGCGGGAAAAGTTGCCGGAACGGGAGTGGGACATCACCGTCATCGACCAGGACTGGCAGCACCATTACCAGCCGGGATGGATGTTCATCCCCTTCGGCATTTACACCAAAGACGACTGCGTCAAGCCCAAGACCAAGTATGTCCCCCCCGGGGTCAACTTCGTGTTAGATGCGATTGTGGCGGTGGACCCGGAGAAAAAACAGGTCAAGACCAAGCAGTACACCTTTCCCTATGACTGGCTGGTGGTGGCCACCGGCTGCCGCATCGTGCCCGAGGAGGTGGAGGGCATGCTGGGAGTCGGCTGGGGTAAGGATATTCACAATTTCTATACCCTGGACGGGGCCATGGCCCTGTACGACAAAATTAAGTATTTCGAGAAGGGGCGGGTGGTGATCAATATCGCCGAACTGCCCTTCAAGTGCCCGGTGGCCCCCCTGGAATTCGCCTTCATGGCGGACTGGTTCTTCACGATAAACGGGGTCAGAGACAATATCGAGATCGAATTAGCCACGCCGCTGCCCGGGGCCTTTACCAAGCCCAAGGCGTCGGAGGTATTAGGCCAGCTGTGCGAGGAGAAAAATGTCAAGGTGACGCCCAATTTCCAGATTTCGGCAGTGGACCCGGAGCGTCAGGTCATCACCGCCTTTGACTGCCGGGAAGTGAACTACGACCTCTTAATCTCAATTCCACCCAATTTCGGGGCCCAGTGTATCATTGACAGCGGCATGGGCGACCCCATGGGCTATGTGGAAACCGACCACAACACCTTGAGGTCAAAAAAGTTTGACAATGTCTACGTCATCGGCGACGCGACCAACCTCCCCACCTCCAAGGCCGGGGCCGTGGCCCATTACGAGGCCGATGTCCTGGCGGATAATCTCAAGCGGGAGATTGACGGGCATCCGCCCCGGCCGGACTACGACGGCCATGCCACCTGAATTGTCGTCACCGGTTACGAGAAGGGGTCCCTTCTCGACTTTAATTACAAAATCGAACCGCTGCCGGGCAAATTCCCCTTCCCGGGTTTAGGCCCCTTTGATCTGCTGGGCATAAGCTTTTCAAATTATATCGGCAAGATGATGTTCCGCTGGGTCTACTATAACCTGATGCTCAAGGGCAGCCACCTGCCCCTGGAATCCCAGTTCGTGTTGGCCGGCAAGGTGCGGGGCATTCTGTCCCCGGACGTGGAAATTCCGCTCAGACAAAGGAGTAAGACATGTCCGGTGAAGACCTGATCCTGGAACGTCTGGCCCGAATTGAAGAGAAACTGGACCGGGTGGCGGCCGTGGAACAGCGGCTGGACACCTTTGCCCGCCCCTGGGACAGCCTGGCCGATTTGGGGACAGACCTGAGCCTCCTGATGAGCCCTGCGGTCAAGCTGCTCACCGAGGAACTGGCCGAAGTGGAAACCGGCTTCCAAATGGAGGATATCCTGGCGTTATTGAAACGGCTGCTGCTGAGTTTTCGCCACTTGGCCTGGGCCCTGGAGCAGTTGGAAAACCTCACAGACTGGTGGCAAGACCTGGAGCCCCTGCTGAAGGTGGCCGTGCCGCATCTCATCGATAAGCTGGATGATCTGGAGCAGAAAGGTATCTTCCGCATCAATAAGGCGGTCATCAACATGTACGCCAAGATCGCTGAAAACTATACTCCGGAGGATATCGACGCCATGGGCGATGGCTTTGTCCGGATGCACGGCATTATCAAAAAGTTGTCCGAACCCGCCATGATCGAGTTCCTGGAACAGTTCCTGAACCTGCCCTCCCAGATAAACCTGGCGGCAGCCAAGCCCACCGGCCCCGTCGGTATGATGTTCAAGATGATGGATCAGGACTGCCGCCAGGGACTGGGCGTGGCGGTGGAGATGACCCGGGCCCTGGGGAAAATCAAGCCGGCGTCGACGAAGGCCTAAAAAAGGAGATTTGCGGTCAACTCTCAGCGATAAGCTGATTTTTCCGTATTAAAGCCTGAGACCGTAAGCGAGATACTGGACCTTGCCTTCACGTATCGATTGTGATATCGTTTTACGTAACATCTATCGATGGAGGATCGATATGAAACAGGTTATCGTATCTTCAAAATTCCAGGTGGTCATCCCCCGAGAAGTGCGGGAAGCCATGGGTATTAAACCAGGGGCGAGGATTCAAGTCATGCAGTACGAAAATCGCCTCGAACTTATCCCTGTAAAAGAGCCCAAAGCCATGCGCGGGTTCCTGAGAGGTATCGACACCGACGTGCCACGGGAAGAGGATCGGTGTTAAACCTGGTGGATTCCTGCGGCTGGCTGGAGTATTTTGCGGACAGTCCCAAAGCAGATTTCTATGCCGCCGCCATCGAAGATACAGGCAACCTCCTGGTGCCGACCATTTGCCTGCTGGAGGTATTTAAACGAATTTTGCAGCAAAGAAGGGAAGATGCTGCCCTGCAGGCAACAGCGATCATGCACCAGGGATTGATTGTCCCGTTAAATTCCGAAATAGCCCTTAAAGCCGCCAAAATCGGTCATGAATTCAAATTGCCTTTGGCCGATAGTGTCATTTTGGCGACCGCACACATTTACCGGGCTGTCACTTGGACTCAAGACGTCGATTTCAAAGGTCTGCAGGGAGTTAAATATTTAGGCACGAAGTAGCTGTGTTGCTATATCCATCTGATCTCACCTGCACCTATGTTTTTGCTGAAAGCTTAAAATAATTAGAGAAAAATCATGCTCCTTCTCAACCAAACCGTCCACCGTCTCATCGATCTGGCCCTGGAAGAGGACATCGGCCCTGGGGACATCACCACCCAAACCACCATCGACCCGGAGATTTTTGCCGAGGCCCACATCCGGGCCAAAGAGGACCTGGTGGTGGCCGGCATCCCGGTGGCCCAGGCCGTGTTCGCCCACCTGGACACCGAGATCATCTTTGCCCCCCGAGTGGACGACGGCGACTTGGTAAAGGCCAAAACAGTGTTGGCTGAGGTGGTGGGGCCGGCCGCCCTGCTGCTGCTGGGGGAGCGGGTGGCCCTCAATTTTCTCATGCGTCTGTCAGGTATCGCCACCTGGACGAGGGCGTTCGTGGACGCGGTGCAGCCGCATCAGGCCCGGATCGTGGACACCCGCAAAACCACCCCGGGCTGGCGGGTCCTGGAAAAATATGCCGTGCAGGTCGGCGGCGGCGCCAATCACCGTTTCGGTCTTTTTGACGGCATTCTCATCAAAGACAACCACGTCACTGCGGCCGGGGGTATCGGCGCCGCCGTCAAGCTGGCCAAACTGGGTGCGCCCCATACCTTAAAGGTTGAAGTGGAGGTCCCGGACCTGGCCGGACTAGAGGAAGCCATAAGCGCTGGAGCTGATATCGTTCTGCTGGATAACATGGACGAGGCCACCCTGGCCCGGGCGGTGCAACTGGCCGCCGGCCGGGTGATTCTGGAGGCTTCGGGCGGCATGACCCTGGCACGGGTCGCCCAGGTGGCTGCCACCGGCGTGAATTTCATCTCCGTGGGGGCCCTCACCCATAGCGCCCCGGCGGTGGATATTCACATGAAGATCGTCAGGGCTGCGGTTTTAGAGCCTGAGCCAATGCCGACGAGCGCTTAGCCGCGGCTTCCACGGCGCTCATGGCCAGACCGCGCAAACCGCCCTGCTCCAGGACATGCAGACCGGCGATGGTGGTGCCTCCCGGGGAGGTGACCATGTCTTTCAAACTGCCGGGGTGCTCCTGGGTCTCCAGGAAAAGGCTGGCGGCCCCCAAAATGGTCTGGGCCGCCAGCAGCAGGGCGGTTTGCCGGGGCAAGCCCATCTTGACGCCGCCATCCGCCAGGGCCTCCAGGAAGACAAAGACATAAGCCGGGCCGCTGCCGCTCAGTCCGGTGACTGCGTCCATGAGTTTTTCCTCCACCACCACCGACCGGCCCACCGCCTCAAAAAGCCGGCAGGTTAATTCCAGATCCGCCCTGTCGGCCCGGGGGCCTTTGGCCACGGCCGCCATCCCGGCCTGGACCAGGGTGGGGGTGTTGGGCATGACCCGCATGAGGCGGGCGGTGGGCAGCATTTCAGCCAGCAGGCTCAAGGGAATGCCCGCGGCAATGGAGATGACCAGCCGGGAAGCGTCTATCTGTGGCTGAATTTCCGCCAGAACCTCCGGCACTACCTGCGGCTTTACCGCCAGGAGCACAATATCCGCCTGGGCCGCCAACTGCCGGTTGTCTGCCGCCTGCAGACCGAATTCCCGGTGCAAACTTTGCACCCGCTCGGGCGCACTATCGGCGATAAAAATATCGGTTGGTTGGGCCAACCCGGCCTTCAGCCAACCCCGGATCAGCGCCGTGCCCATATTGCCGGCGCCGATGACGCCAATTTTTCGACCTGCGAGCATCTGTCCATCCTCATTCATTAAATATTATAAAATCAATCGTGGACACATTTGTCATAGATCGATCCTGCCACCGCCATACGGTCCGATTTTAATGTGCCCTCTATTTCCGGCTGTTATTTTAGGCTTTTGCTCCTGGTCTGACAATTTAAAAAATTATAAAATCAAAGGATATTTATGTGTCGGCAAGGATGTCGCTCAGCCGGTGATATTTTTTTCCTGGTTTCCCGGCCGCCTCATATTAAACTTGACGAGGTCCTGGCTTTTCAATTAAGATTTACCCCCAAGATGCATTATTTTCTTATGGTCCGAGAGTCTATAACAGGGTTCGGCCAACACTCCGATGAACTGGAACTTCCCCTATGCCTTTCGTCGTAGCCATCATCAATCAAAAGGGCGGCACCGGCAAAACCACCACAACTATTAATTTAGGTGCTGGTTTGGCTTACCAGGGTTACCGAACTCTGCTGGTGGATATGGACCCCCAGGGACATACCAGCCTGGGTATCGGCATCGACCCGGATTCCTTCACCGAGTCCATGGCTGAAGTTATGACCATCCCCCGCAAAGACATTGAGGATGTGATTTTAGCCACGTATATTAGAGGCTTGTTTGTGGCGCCCAGTCACATCAAGCTGGCCCGGGCGGCGGAACTCCTCTACTCTCGGATGTACCGGGAGACCATTTTATTTCAGGCCTTAAAAGACACGAATTATGACTATGTCCTTATTGACTGCCCGCCGGCTTTAGGCGTCTTGACCACCAATTCCCTGTATGTGGCCGAGTTTATCGCCATCCCCTGTCAGATGTCCCGTTATTCTCTTGATGGTCTGGCCGACCTGCTGACCACCATCGAGGAGGTTAAAAACATTCCCACTGAAGACCTGTTCCGGGGCGATTTTTTCCGCATTTTGCTCACCATGTATGACCGGCGCAACCGGGTTACCAACGAATTTATCATGGAGCAGCTCAAACCCTATCTGGAAAAGACCTTCGGGGCGATAATCATGAAAAACGAGGCCCTGAATCAGTCCCAAATAGCCCAAAAAGCGATTTATGATTACGACCACAGCAGCACCGGGGCGAGGGATTACTATCTTTTGACCCAGGAATTCCTCAACCTATGCCAAAAAAGAAAAAATTTGCCGGAAAAAAGACAAAGCTTGCTGAACATGCCTTGACCCAGGTTTTAGAACAGGAGAGGTCCGAGACTTCCGAGGTTCCTAAACCTTTTGAAGCTCCCGCCTCATCTTTGACTTTGGCCCAGGCTGTCCAGGCGTTGCGCAACGATCAATTGCCTCTGGATCTGCCCCAGGCAGACAGCCATCCTATCCCCACCCAACGACAGTTGGAAACTGCCGAGGCTTATCCGGGCCTAGTCCAGGAAATTGAAGACATGCGGGAACTGCTCCGGGCCCCCAACCTGCCAGCCCGGCCCCGGGCAGTCGGCCAAAAGCTTTGGACCTCGCCAAACCCAGAAATTGTCTCATATTCCCTGCAGGTTATCCTTCATACTCTCCGAGAAATCAAAATCCTGATGGGTTGATCCTACGATCGTGCCCCCCGGTTAATATGTCGGCATATTGAGGGCTCTGTCCATTCCCATTTTTTCTCGGCAAGAGAAAACTGACCCTCGTATACCATTGGCCAAAAGTTTTTCCCTTATTCCTCTCGCCCCGCTTGCGGGGAGCGGGTTCGGCGACTTGATCAGAATTTATACCCCACGGGCATAATGAGCAGGGGATCATGCGTCGGGGGCAAACCCAGAGTTTGGGAAATGACGGCATTCTCAAAAGCCCCCACAATCCCGGCGCCCAGCCCCAAAGCCTCAGCCTGGAGGAAAATATTTTGGCCAACGTGGCCCGATTCCATGTGGGTGTACCTGACCCCTCGTTCGCCGTACTTAACCTGGCAACGCCGGTATTCTCCCGTGATGACGAGCATAACCGGTGCTTCCGCCATCCAGGTTTGATAGAGGCTGGCTTGGGCCACCGCGCCGCGTAGATCGCCGGGGCGTCCAAGCTCCAGGGCCTGTTTTTCCGGCAGGTAATGATAAACACCGGCGGCCAGGCCGCTGATCTGGCGCTCTCCCACCACGGCGTAGATATCCAGGGGATACAGGGCGCCGGCCGAAGGCGCCGACCGCAATCCCCGGGGGTCGGTGACTCCGTAGGCGGCCCACAACAACTGGGACAATTGTTCTGGCGTCAGAGGCTTGTTGGCAAATCGCCTGATGGTGCGGCGACTTTTCAAGGCTTGTGCCACCGATACTGTCCCTTGCAACGCCGGGGCCGGCAAGTTGATGAGTGTCCGGGCCTCCGGTTGATCGGGATACAACACCATGACCATCAGGAGCACAGCCATCCCGCCATACCCGCAGAGGGTGAAAATAGTATTGACGTTAAACATGGTCTTCCTCCATGTGCCTCTCAATGCTCTATTGACGGAGATACTCGTACTGAGGAATGCTCAAAAGTGACTGCGGAGAACTCTTAAACCATTTCTTGGGTGCACGGCTGATTATAAGTTAGTATTATTGTATCAGGTTAGTAGGCCGGTGCAAGGGTCCTGCTAAAAAGGCTGGAAGCAGGGATGACGCTACTAGTATGTGAAACCTTTGTCAGCCTCATGGGAGAGTCCAGCTTTGCCGGACTGCCGGGGGTTTTTATCCGCCTGAGCGGCTGCAACCTGCGCTGCCGGTACTGCGATACGACGTATGCCTACACCGGGGGGGCCGAGCGCCCCATCGAGAGCCTGGTGGCCGAAGTCGAAGTGGCCGGCCTTAAGGTGGTATTGGTCACTGGCGGCGAACCCTTGTTGCAGGAGGAGTGCCCCCGGCTCTTAACCACCCTGGTGGATCGGGGGTTCACTGTACCTCTTGGAGACCAACGGCTCCCGCCCGCTGGCTGTGGTTGACTCCCGAGTGCATCGCATCATGGATCTTAAATGCCCCAGCAGCGGCATGGCGGACCACAACTATTTGAGAAATTTAGACGATCTGACCCCTGCCGATGAACTCAAGTTCGTCGTGGCCGATCGCCGGGATTTTGACTGGGCCCTGCAGACGATGGCGCCTTACAGGTCTTGGGAACGGCATGAGGTCTTGGTTTCCCCCTCCTTCGGAGTCTTGCCGCCCAGTGACCTGGCCGCCTGGATTCTGGCTGCCAAACTGCCTTTACGGCTCAATCTGCAACTGCACAAATATATCTGGTCGCCGGATGCCAGGGGGGTATAGAAAGCTAATATCTTGGCAATTCAAAAGAATCCTTCGCCCCTTGAGGGGTGAATAAGACCTTGGGCAAACACAACAAGATGGGATAGTTTCAATGGGTGATAAAAATTTAGCAGTAGTCCTGCTCAGCGGTGGTCTGGACAGCTGTGTGGCCGCGGCGGTGGCCCAACGGGATTATGAACTGGCTTTGTTTCATGCTGATTACGGCCAACGCACGGTGCGGCGGGAACTGCAAGCCTTCCGGGAACAGGCGATTTTTTTCCAGTCTCGCCGCCTGCTGGAGGTGGATTTAAATTTTTTGGGCGCCGTTGGCGGGTCTAGCCTCACTGACGACTCTCGTCCCATTCCTGAGGGAGCCAACGAACCGCCGGGACTACCGCCCACCTATGTGCCCTTCCGCAACACCATCCTCATCGCCGCGGCCGTGGCCTGGGCTGAGGTCATGGGCGCCACCGCCATCTTTATCGGGGCCAATAATATCGACAGTCCGGGCTATCCTGACTGCCGCCCGGAATATTATGAGGCTTACAACCGTCTCATCCCGCTGGGGACGGGCCCCAACGCCCACATCCAGATCCGTACCCCCCTGATCCGCCTGGACAAGGCCGGCATCGTCAGACTGGGACTGGAAATGCAGGCGCCCCTGGAACTGACCTGGTCCTGTTACCAGAATGAAGACCGGGCCTGCGGCCGTTGCTCCTCCTGTCGCCTGCGCCTGAAGGGCTTTGCCGAGGCGGGTATTAAAGACCCGATACCCTACGAATCAAACCAGGACTAGTTCTTCTTGCTGTCATCCAACCTCCTCCTCTGCCTCATCGCCTTGTTTGCCGGCTTCACCCAGGGCCTTTCCGGCTTTGGCTCGGTGCTGGTGGCCCTGCCGTTATTGGCTTTATTTCTGGACTTCAAGATCGCAGTTCCCCTGGTGAGCCTCTGGGGCATGACCATTAATATTATTCTGTTGCTTTCTCTGCGGCGACATCTGAGCCTCAAAAGGATTCTGCCGCTGGCCGTCGCGGCTTTGCCGGGCATCCCCTTGGGGGTGTATATCCTGAAAAATGTGTCTGTGTGGGTGCTGGAAATGGTTCTGGGAGGTCTGCTGGTGGTTTTTTCCTTATACTTCGTCTGGTCCGGGGGGAAAACTCGAATTCTGGCGCGTGGTTGGGCCTATGCCGCCGGTTTTTGTTCCGGTTGCCTGGGTGGCGGTCTGGCAATGAGCGGCCCGCCGGTGATCATCTATACCGCGCTGCAACCTTGGCCCAAAGACGAGATCAAATCAACCCTCACCGGCTTTTTTTTCCTTTCCGGCCTGTTCATCCTCGCGGCCCAGGCCGCCAGCGGCCTGATCACCACTACGGTTCTCTCCTGGAGCGTGCTCTCCATTCCCTTTGTTGTTTTGGGGGTCTTTCTCGGATCGTGGTTCTATGACAAACTTGACACGAATCGTTACCGGCAGGTAATAGTATGGCTGATAACGCTCCTGGGCCTGCTTACCTTGGCCAAAGCGCTGGGGAGAGGGTGACCTGTCCCCCCGGTTGTTAGATTAGGGCGAAGATTTTTTGCCACCAACATAGAAGTAGGCAAACCCCATTTGGGCTAACTTAGCCGGGTTGTACAGGTTGCGACCGTCGAAAATGACGGGGCTGCTCAGGCGGGATTTGAGGCGATCAAAGTCCGGGGTGCGGAACATGGTCCAATCAGTGTTGATGATGAGCGCCGCAGCACCTTCAATAGCCTCATACATGTCCGCGGCATACGTTATGGCCGGATGAGATTCCCCGAAAAATTTCCGGGCTGTGTTGACCGCCTGGGGATCATAGACTTTGAGGCGGGCGCCTTTGTGCAAGAGGGCGGATATGACTGCCAACGCCGGAGCTTCCCGGATATCGTCGGTCCAGGGTTTGAAAGAAATCCCCCAGACTCCTAAAATCCGGTCCTCCAAGTTATTACCAAAATAACTACTAATTAAGTCAATAAAAAGCTGACGCTGGTTCTGATTAATGGCTTCCGTGGCTTCCAGGAGTCTGGGATGATAACCTACTGATTTTGCTGTCTGAATCAAAGCCCGAATGTCCTGCGAAAAACGAAAGCCGCCATAGCCCAGCCCCGGGAAAAGAAACAGATTGCCGATACGGGAATCAGAGCCGAGACCCTGGCGGATCAAGTTGATATCAGCCCCCGTGGCGGCGCAGATGTTGGCCAGTTCGTTGATAAAGGATATCTTGGTGGCCAGAAAGGCATTGGCGGCAAATTTAATAAGTTCGGCCGAAACTACGTCCATGATGATGATGGGGCGGTTGGTCCGCACAAAAGGAGCATAGAGTTCCTTCATCAATTCCGCCACTTCGGCCCGGTCACAGCCGATGACGATGCGGTCCGGCTTCATAAAATCTTCGATGGCCGTCCCTTGCTTGACAAACTCCGGGTCCGAGACGAGGTCAAACTCGTACTCCACCCCTCGAACTGCCAGCTCCCCGGCGATGGCTTGGCGTAACCGGGCGGCAGTGCCCGACGGGAACATTGGATTTGTTGACGATAACCTTGTAGCTGTTAAGGCTCCGGCCGATGTCCCGGGCTATTTCCAGATGGGCCGCCAAATCAGCCGCCTCGTCCCCTCCCGGCCCCTGACTCAAGGCAATGTAAATGATCAGGCTATTTTCAACGGCTTTTGTCAGGTTGGTGCTAAAAAACAGCCGCTTGCCCATGCAGTTACGGCGGATTAAATCTTCCAACCCCGGTTCGTAAACCGGGAGACGATAGTGATCTAAAGCATCGATTTTCTCTTCATCACGGTCAACGCAGATGACTTCGTTGCCCATTTCAGCAAAACAGGCTGCCGTTATCAGACCGATATACCCTGCGCCAATAATGGTTAATTTCATAAAACCTCAAGTATTTCCAAGGGATCTTTCAAAGGCGGTCAGACAGGTATGATAGCTACAAACGGGGTCCCTTCGGGACCCAGTCGACGGGCACCAACTGGAGTTCTCCGTTTTCCAGGACGTCCACAGTTTTCTCAAATAATTTGTTTTCCCCTGGTTCATACAACTCCGGAGTGATGGTGCCGCCTATAATGATACATTCCTCGATAACCGAACCCCGGCGGACTTCGTGACGGTCCACCAACTTCCGTTCCCGCGCTGATATTTTTTCCCCTTTTTCGGTAAAGAAGGCATATCTTTTCCAAAGCACGGAATTGCTAATCTGGACATCCTTTTCTATGGTCCAGCCATCGCCGATGATAGCATTAGGCCCGATTTTAGCGCCGCGCTCAATGACACATTCGTGGCCGATCACTACCGGGGGGATAATGGTCACCTCGGCAAAATTGATGACCACATTGCTTCCTAAATGCCCCCAGGGCAGTTTTTGGTAGGGCAAATCGACTTTGATTTGACCTTCCAGGATGGATTTATTGATGGAGAGGTAATCCCGTTTGCGGCCGACATCAAACCATAACCCATCATACCGCACCCCCCAGAGCGGATAATCTTTGGGCAATTTGGCATAATCAAGTTTTCCCAACATGGCGGGGAACACATGCTGGCCGAAGTCGTAGAATGGCTCCTTAAGATTCTTGTCCGCGGCTGTGCGTCGGGGGTCAAGCTGTTTCAAAAGATCCATCTCGATGAGGTATACTGAGGCGTTATTGAGATTCGAAGGAGAGTTCGGGTCTTTTTCGATGAAGTCAACTATCGGCCCCGATTCTGAAATGAGACTGTCATAACGTTCAGTGGGGCCCAGTTGCACCGTGCCAAAATCCACGCGCCGCTGCCAGGGTATGGGGGAGAGCAGCATAGTTATGGCCGCACCTTGGCGCCGGTGAATTTCATATATCTCCTCCAGGAGTTCCGAGCCAAAATTGGTGACGATATCACCGCTGGGGGCAATTATGGTTGACCCACCGAAGGGCTTCAAATCAAGAGGCTGCTCCTCCGGTAAAACCAATTTCGCTGCAGACCCCAAGGCTTGCTTGCAGATGCCGCCTAATGTGCCGCTGGGCTCTGTTTCCTCCACGTAGGTGATATCGGCGCCGAATAAGAGCCCGTCTTTGAAATATGATTTGATGGTGTCTTTTAGGACGCAGAGATTCATGGAGATGTTGGTTATACCGGCCTCAACCGCCCTTCTGACCCAGAGTTCAGCCATGGGAACAACGCCCCCCAGCGGAAACATGGGCTTGGGAAGATGATGCTGGGGAATCGGGTCCATGCGGCTTCCCAGGCCCGCTGCCAAAATTGTGAGCTTTAATTGATCGTGCAGATTTTGCCGGTGAGCCCAGGTGTTTTTAAGAATTTCACTTAATTCGACAGGCATCGTTGACCTTTTCAGAAAAAACTATTGATCTAACAAGTCGTAGCAGCATGATTATCCGTTTTTCGCCAACCTTCGGGGGAGCGTTTCCAGAAGAGCAGGCGATACTTCGTTTGTTGCTTGGTTCAACTTCATATCTAACGGTTTACCGATATAATAATACAGAATATCCTGCTGCTCCATGATGATTGGGTCGAAGATGTTCCGGCCGTCGAAAACCACCGGGTTGGCCATTAAAGGCTTGATCCGACTGACGTCGAACTGGCGGAAAAGATCCCATTCCGTATTTATGACCAAGGCTTCGGCTTCAACCAGGGCCTCTTCAGGGGACGAAGCATAGATGATGCGTTCTGGATAGGGATAGTCTCGGAAGAATTTTTTTACCTCTTCCATGGCCACCGGATCATAGACCTGCAGAACCGCCCCCAAGTCCAGTAAACGTTCCATGACCGTCAAGGCCGGAGCCTCTCGGATGTCATCCGTATTAGGCTTGAAAGCCAGGCCCCATAAAGCTAATTTTTTACCGTCCAACTGGTTCCCGAAATACTGGCAAATCGTATAAATAAAGCGGTGACGTTGCGCCTGATTAACGATGTTGGTGGCTTCTAGTAGGCTGAAATTATACCCCATGCTCTTGCCGATATAAATCATGGCCTTAACGTCCTTGGGAAAACACGAACCACCATATCCCAAACCAGGGTAGAGGAAGCGGTCGCCAATCCTGGAATCGGAACCAATTCCCAGACGCACGTTGTTGACATTAGCGCCGGTGAGGGTGCATAAATTGGCGATTTCATTCATGAAGGTGATTTTAGTGGCCAAAAAGGCGTTAGCGGCATATTTCGTCATTTCCGCCGATGGTACTTCCATTAAATACATGGGATAGTTCTTATCGGTCCAATACCGATACACCTCCGCCATTAAATCTCTGGCCCTAGCACTCTCCACGCCAACGACGGTGCGGTCCGGCTCCATGAGATCGCTTATGGCCGAACCTTCCCGCAAAAATTCCGGGTTCGAAACCACATCAAAGTCAATGTTGAGCCCACGTTGGGACAGTTCTTTGGCAATAAGCTGGCGCACCCGGACTGCTGTACCCACGGGCACGGTGGATTTATCCACCACGATTTTATATTCCTCCATGATCCGGCCAATTTCCCTGGCCACTTCATAGACATAATGTAAATCCGCCGAGCCGTCATCCCGGCTGGGGGTGCCTACACAGATAAAGATGATCTGGCTTTGGTCAACCGCCTCTTGGAGATTTGTGGTAAAGGAGAGCCTGCCAGCCGCGACATTGCGTTTCACATAGTCGTCCAAGCCAGGTTCATAAATGGGAATGATCCCCTGCCGCAAGCCCTCGATTTTTTTAGGATCGACATCCATACAGATAACATTGTGACCGGACTCTGCAAAACAAGCGCCGGAAACCAAACCCACATAGCCAACTCCAACCATCGCCAGATGCATGATCTTTGTACTCCTATCGCAAAAAAAATATTTTCATACTTTGCCAGACGCTGCTCTCACTATTGCCAATGCCTTAGCATGATGCCGGTATGATCTCGCGGCATTTATGACACCATATTTAGAGTTCAACGACTTCTGGGCAGAAATTTCCTGGCAAATTATTTTCCATGACAAAATGTCATAAGTAATATTAATTATATATTTATTGATAATTTGTCAACAAGATTCAGCCAAAAAATACCCTGCTTGGGCCAGGGTTTTTTCAAAATGCGACATGTTTTCTTGAAAGGTTCTAGCCTTCTCAATATGTCTAAAGGTGCTCGTCAGATTTCCCCGATCAGATCTCCCGCCTGCTCAATCACCCCGCCCAGGTCACGCCTGGAGGTCTTCAATTCATAGGCGTAAACCTTGGTTTCTTGGCGGCGTAAGTGTTCCAGCGCCTCGGTCAACTCCAAAGGCCGGGTTCCCCTGTGCTTTAATTGCTCCAGGGCCTGAAATATCTCTGGTGGCAGAAAATACCGGCCGACAATGGACCTGGAAGTGGCTGTCGCACTGATAGGATGATGTGGCGCCGGTTTTTCCAAGAGTTCTTCCACCTGGAAGATTCTGGGGTTTATTTCGCCGGGACCCAGGCGAACCACCCCTCCCTGGGGTAATCTTGCTTTCGGCACCGGCTCCACGGCAATCAGGGGAGCATGTTTGAGTTGTTTGAAGGCCTGGCTCATAAGTTGTAATTCCCTGGGCATATCTTGGGAAAGACGCTGATCCAACATCTCATCCGGCAGCAGGACCAAAAAAGATTCCTGCCCCACCCAGGACGCGGCTCGCAGCACGGCGTCACCCAAGCCTCGCGGCCTCGACTGGACGCAGAAGTCCACAGAGAAGCGCGGCGCCACCGCCAGATCCAAGGCGGTTTGCAAAGGCCGATACAGCGCTTCCTCAGTCCCTGGAGCCAGGATCAGCATAAAACGGTGCACCCCGGCTGACGCGGCCTCTCCCATCATTCGCAGCAGCAGGTGCTGCATGATATGGGAGGCCAGCAGGCGGTGCTGCCCCCCCGCCGCCGGAATAATGGCTCGATGCACCGGCGCCGTCAAATAATCGGCCACCAGGTTCAAGGTGGCGGCTACCATGTCCGCCACCTGATCCCGATGCTGGACTTCCGACGCAGCAATGTTCTGGAGCAGGCGGCGGAGACGCCCTTCGTCCAAGCCGATGGCTTCGAGCTTTTCCCAGAGAGAGACGGCGTCTAGAACCGGCTCCGGTCCGCTTGCCCCTGGCCCGGAGGTTAAGCTGGCCGGCTGGATCTGGTCGGTGAGTTCGGCTAATAAGGGTATAGGCGCCAGCTCGCAGGCCATGAACCAGGCATCAAGTGCCAGGCCTTTAATTCCCAAGGCCGAGGCCAGCTTCAGCAAGGTCAACCGCCGGGGACGACGTTCGCCGCTTTCCAGTCGATTGATGTAACTGACGTCCAGCCCAACCTTTTGGGCCAGAGCCCGTTGGCTAATCCCGGCGGTTTCCCGAGATTGCCGCATCAGGTGGCCGAAATGAAATCCGGGTGTTTTATCCATGCTCCTAATCAGATGTAAAGAATTTCCTACTTGGCCGCGTAAAATAGCCTCAATTCATGTTTTGGTTGGCCGGCACCAAGAATTACTTGAATCAATTGCCGAACTGAGGTATTTTAACATAGTCGCAGGCTCAGAGCTGACGAGTAAGTTGCCGCGTCGCTGCCAAGCTAAGCGAATCTGATCATAGTCCTTCCAGGTAGAGCCATGTACCTGCAGTTGACCCCTCAAACCGCCGTCTGCTCAGCCTGGCATCCCGGCTGGCCCCGCCCGGGAAAGGACCTGCTGCGAATTCGTCATTCCCGGACCTTTCCCATAAGCCATCCCAGCACCCGGCTTTGCCTGGAGCTTCTCGTCCTGGCCTGCCAAGAGCGGCGTTTCGCTTCCCTCCTGGATGTAGGCTGTGGGTCTGGAATCTTAGCGCTAGCCGGGGCGATGTTGGGAGTGCCCTTGAACGTCGGCTGTGATCTAACCGCCGCGGCCATCCGGGTCTCCCGGGAGAACGCCCACCGCAACGGCCTGGACAGAAGCGTTTCCTGGGTGCAGGGTTCCACCGAGGCCCTGCGGCCTGCCTTCCATCTCATTGTGGCCAATTTACCTTTCTCGGTCCAACTGGCCAAACAGGCAGAGTTGTTAAGATTAGCCCAGCGCCCGGGCGGCCTCATCCTTTCAGGTTTTCGGGACACCTTGGAGAACCAGATCGCAGATTACTATCTATCCCAGGGGTGGCGGCTGCAGCGCCGGTTAACCAAAGATCTTTGGGAGTTGGAATTGCCCGCCGACAAGAGCTATACCTGGGTGGGGTTGTATTTTGTCCCCTGACTTGATTCGTGCTGGGGCTCTTTGGTCTCCGAACCGGCCCGCTCTATAAGCTCTTGCACGGTTACATCCTGCCACTCGGATGCCGGCTGCTCCAACAACTCCCCCACAAGACGGGAGAAATGGTTGGCATCTGCCAGCAGGCGCCCTAAACCCCTCCGGCGTCCGTGGCGCAGACAAGCTAAAGTTTCCTTCACTCGGATCTGCTCTAAGGGTCGACTGGGTAAAAACCGGGGAGTATGGTGATCTCCGACCGGGGCCACCGGCATCACCAGGCCACATTGCTGCAACGCCTCGACGCTGCTTGCCGCCAGACTCTCCCGGTCATTAAATAACTGCGCCAATTCTTTCAGAGACAAAGGTGGACCGCCGGTGGAAAATCGTTCCCCGATACTGAGCAGCGCCGTCAGAGCCAGATATTCGTCATCCAGTCCGGGACCATACCTTCCTTGCGGTCCGAACTGGCGCCGCAGTCTGGCCAGGTTCTGGTGGGTATAGGCAACTTCAGCCCCATAGAGCACAATCAGCCAACTCCAGAACATCCAGATCACTAAAAAGAGAAGTTGATACAGCGCGCCATAGATGGCGTTATAATAAGGCGCCGAAGCTTGGAACCATTGGAACAGCCATTGCGCCCCCTGCCAGATGGTGCCGCCGATAAGTCCTCCCAACAACGCCGAAATTAAGTGGACCCTGGTGTTGGGCATGACCAAATACACAAAGGTGAATCCCAGCCAGACTATGCCAAAGGAAATCAGCAGATGGTAAGCTGAAAAAAACGTCTCCGGCAAGAAATATCTAATAAACTTCTGAATTTCCGGATGGCTTTGAAAGGTGGTGGTAAGAGAGATGGCCACCGCCATCAGAATGGGAAACAAGAGAAAAATGCTCAAATAATCGCTGAGCTTACGCCACCAAGGGCGGGCCTGGGAAATTTGCCAGATGTGATTGAATGCCTGCTCCACATTGGTCATCAGAATCATCAAGGCCACGAGCAGCCAGATAACCCCAAAAACCCCTAAAGAGGCAACATTCGTGGTCTCTACGTAGGTCAAAATCTGGCGGGCGAACTCTTGTGAGCCCCCGGCCAGTTGCGGCAACAAATGCGCCGCCAGAAGCCGCTGCAAGCCGACTCCTTTAAAGATGGCGAACAACAGGGCTAACATCGGAATAAGCGCCAGCACGCTGGCATATGCCAGGGCCGAGGTCCGCACCAGCGCGCCTTTGCCCAGCAGATCCTGGCCTGCGAGAATCAGGACCTGCAGGCTATGATAGCACCAGGGCAGCAAGCGTCCCGGAGGATCAGGCTGCCAGATGATTTCGCTAAAAAAACGCCGCCAAACCAGGACGGGGTTTACCATGCGTCGCACCCTTTTTGCTGTTGTCTTCCTTATATCAAGTTGCGGGCCGGCAAGTAAAATATCCCCCTAAATCCCCGTTTACAAAAGGGGGATTTTTCAGGACCAACTTTGGCTGCTGAGCCGGATCTTTTTCCCCTTTCTTAAAGGGGGGGGCAGGGGGGATTTTAATTAATGCTGATGGCATATTCCTTTGTGAAAGCAAATTGCTGTTATAAATACTGATCAATAACTCTGCCCAGCTTTTTTTTGATGGCGTCCAGGGGCGGCAACTCCGGCGTTGTCACCAGGACGCAGGATTTTAAGGTCTTTTTCCGCAGCAACATTTTGGCTGACATGGCCTCCCGGTCAGAGGCGCTCAGGCCGCTTTCCAAGGAAAATTCCTCTCCATCCAAGGCTTCGACCTGTGCCGAGATCAAGTTAAAATCATAATTAAGATTGAATTTTTCCACATCTTCATTATAGAGTTCGCAATGCGCCGATACCTGCTGTTGTTTCTTTCTGAGTTGCTGGGCGGTTTTTTGCAAATGGTCGTAAACATCGTAGATCTGATTTTTCAGCCGTCCCTTGGCAGTCCAGCCATGTGGCTTAAACTTATCCAGCACCGCCTGCTTCTCCGCCGGCGACACCTGCCGACAATCCTGATAAAAAGGGCGTTCGGCCACCCCCCAGAGCTGCATTACCGCAGCAATGGCAGCATCTGTTCGCACTAGTTGGAAAAATGCAGCAAAGACCGGCAGCGTCCGGTTTAATTCGATTTCATAGTCTTTTTCTTTTTGCGCCAACAGCTCCAGGTCTTCTTCCAAATACATCCGCTCGGCAAAGTAGTTATCAATAATTTCTTTTTTAATGTGCATTTTTAGCACATTGAGCGTGTGATCGAAGTCAGCCATCTATGCCCTCACTAGTCTCCATACCGAAATTTAGTCAGGTTTGCGAAGTTTTTTCCCCGAGTCGGCTTCGACCGGCTGATTGTTTGAGCCTGCCCCCTCTGCATCTACCCCGTCGTTAACAAATAAATTTTTCGGCGAGGCTTGTTCTTCAGCTAAAAACACGGGCTGCTCCGGGATAATCTGATCCAGGGGCGCCTCGACTTCCCGACCATCCCGCATTTCCACGATTAATGTCTGGCTGATGACGTTTTGACGGATAATTTTCCCCTCACCTTCAGGTAGCGTGATCATTTTACCCACCTTCGGCAAACCGGCCTTCATGTCCATATACGTCTGGAATTCATACATCAAACAGCACATCAACCGCCCGCAACAGCCGGAGATTTTGCTCGGATTCAAACTCAGATTCTGTTCCTTGGCCATGCGGACTGACACCGGGGCAAAATCCTGCAAAAACGAAGAGCAGCAAAAAGGGCGGCCGCAGTTTCCCAAGCCGCCGATCATTTTGGCCTGGTGGCGCACCCCGATCTGTCGCAACTCGATCCGGGTTCGGAACTGTTGCACCAGATCGCGCACGAGTTCCCGAAAATCCACTCTTTTCGCAGCGGTAAAGTAAAAAACCATCTTACTCCCGTCGAAAAGGCTTTCCACCCTGACCAAATGCATGGGCAATTCCCGCTTTTGGATGCAGTCCTGACAGAATTTGATAGGCCTCTTCTTCCTTCTTCTCCAGAAGCCTGGCCTGTTCAATGTCTTCTTGGGTGGCCAGCCGGTACACCGGCTTCAAGGGGTGGATCATAAGTTTGGGACTGCGGGGTTGTGGTGGGCTGACCACCGTACCGAAGGCCACCCCCTGCTCAGTCTCAACAATGACCCGATCACCCTGGGAAAGAACAAAATGACCGGAATCGAAATTATAGACTTTTCCGTGGGGACGAAAGCGCACCCGAACAATTTTACTCATAACGTATGATTTTCTCAATTCCCCTCTCCCTCGAGCTAGCCGTTACTCCCAAATTCGGGAAACGAACGTGTGGAAATTGATGCTCTCTCCCTCTCCCGTGGGGGAGAGGGTTAGGGTGAGGGGTTAAGGTGAAGTTAATTCTGAAAAAATATTATAACGATTTTATCCCAACACGCCAGCGGGCCTTCCTGGCGCCACTGTAAAGAGAAATTATTTAAGGTTAATTCGATATTAAAGTTGGTCCGTAACTGCCGTTGCAAGGCTGCTTAAAGCCTCCTGGCGTTCCAGAATCAAGGCGGTGGTCAACTGGCTGTTGTTGACTAACCAAATCTGCCAGCCGGTCCTGGTTAATTAACTGCGCCGGGGTTGCCTGACAGGACAGGCCAACAGGTCCCGATACCACAATCGGGCCAATAAAATAAAGCGATCCAGGTTGTGCCTTTCTTGCCTTTCTCCGTGGCCCATTTCAACACTTCCCCGGTTGATCCTTGTTGCAACACTCCCAGTTCGTTCACTACCTGATCCCGTTTGGCCAGCAAATCCGGCAAATCCTCGGCCAGAGCCCGCCCCAGGGAGCCGTAATTGATGGCCGCCACCAAAGACGCCTGTTCGAAGCTCAGTCCCTTTTGATTTTGTAATTCCTGAACCAGAATGGACTGCGGGATGGCGCCGAAGGTCAGCCGACGGCAACGCGATACTATGGTTGGCAGTAAATCCCTCTCACCAATCGCCGTCAGAATAAAAAGATTGCCCGCCGGCGGCTCCTCCAGGGTTTTCAACAAGGCATTGGCTGCAGCCTCATTCAAAGTCTCGGCCGGTTTCAGCAGCACCACCCGCCAACTACCGGCCAGAGGGTGGAATCCCACCTGACGCCGCAATTCCCGGATCTGCTCAATTTTAATCTGCGTCCGACTCTTCCAGCGGGCTGATCTGCCAGAAATCAGGATGGCTGCCCGTGGCAAACAACCGGCAAGAAGGGCATCGGCCGCAGGCATCCTGGTCCGGCTGCCGGTTCTCACAGTTCAGGACCTGGGCCAGGGCCAGGGCGGTGCTCCCTTTACCCACCCCTTCGTTCCCTAAAAAAAGCAGGGCGTGAGGCATCTGATCACTCTGCCAGGGCCTGCCTTAGAAAACCGATAACCCGTTCCTGCCCCAAAATATCCTTTAAAAACATCCAATTCTCAAAGCAAATTTATTACTTATTAAGGTTGCTTCCAAACCGGAGTAAATTATCTTTTCCTCGAAACTCGAAACCTTATTCCCACTCAATCGTGCTGGGCGGTTTTGACGAAATATCATACACCACCCGGTTGACACCCTTTGACTTCATTGATGAGCCGGTTGGCCAAACGGGCCAGAAAGTCATGGGGGAGCCTGGTCCAGTCAGCGGTCATGGCGTCGGTGGAATCCACCACTCTGAGGGCAATGACGTTTTCATAGGTGCGTTCATCACCCATCACGCCCACCGTTTTGATGGGCAGCAGCACCGCGAAGGCCTGCCAGACCTGGCGGTAAAAGCCGCCGGTTTTCATTTCCTCCAGAACAATGGCATCGGCTTCCCGCAGGATGGCCAGCCGCTCCGGGGTCACCTCTCCCAGGATACGAATAGCCAGACCCGGACCCGGAAAGGGGTGCCGCCAGATCATTTCGTCGGGAAGCCCCAGCTCCTGCCCCACCTCCCGGACCTCGTCTTTAAATAATTCGCGCAGCGGTTCGATCAGCTCCAGGGGCATAACTTCCGGCAAACCGCCCACATTGTGGTGGGTCTTAATGGTGGCCGAAGGCCCCTTAAAGGAAACACTTTCAATCACATCCGGGTAAAGCGTGCCTTGGGCCAGATACTTCACCTGGCCCAACTTGGTCGCTTCCTCGGCAAACACCCGGATAAATTCCCGGCCGATACGCCGGCGTTTTTCTTCCGGGTCCACAATCCCGTCCAACAGTTTCAGAAAGCTGACACTGGCATCCACGTACACCAGGTTCAGGTGGTAGTGTTCCCGAAAGAGCTGCACCACCTTTTCGGCTTCCCCCTGCCGCAGCACCCCGTTGTTGACAAAGATGCAGGTCAGTTTGTCGCCAATGGCCCGGTGCAGTAAGACCGCCGTCACCGAGGAGTCCACCCCGCCGGACAAGGCGCAGATGACCTTGTAGTCGCCGACCTTCTCTCTCAGTGCCTGCGTCGTGGCTTCCACAAAGGACCGCATGGTCCAGAGGGGTTGCAACCCACAGATTTTAAAAAGAAAATTTGCTAAAACCGTCTTGCCGTTTGGTGTGTGCCTCACTTCCGGGTGAAACTGCACGCCGTAGATGCCCCGGTTCCGGTCCCGGACCGCCCCGGCCGGACAGGTATCGGAAGACCCGATAACTTCCAACCCCGGCGCCAACTCATCCACATGATCGCCATGGCTCATCCACACCAGTTCTTCGGCCGCCAGGCCGGCAAAGAGGTCCTGATGATCCTTGATGGCAAAATGTTTGCGGCCATACTCCCGGGAAGAGGCCGGTGAGACCTTGCCCCCCAGAATATGGTTGATGAGTTGCAGTCCATAGCAGATCCCCAGGACGGGTACGCCCAGTTCCAGCACTTCCCGGCCCACCAGGGGGGCGTCGGCTTCATAGACGCTGCGCGGTCCCCCGGAAAGCACAATCCCCCGGGGAGCAAAGTCCCGGATCTCTTCCAGGGGCATCAGGTACGGATGAATCTCACAATAGACCTGCAGTTCCCGGATGCGCCGGGCAATAAGCTGGGTATATTGTGACCCGAAATCCAAAATGAGCACCTTTTCTCGATGCGGATCAATCACGTTGTCGTCGCCTTTGCTCACGAATCTGATCGGTTCTCCTGACCTCGCCACCACAAACAATTAACCGTGTAAACGGGATTGGGACGGGAGTTTGCCGATCGAACATCTTTGTAATTTTTCTTATTTAGTTTAACCGCAAATTAGCGAACCGGAAAGGGAAATCAGCATTACAATCCCAAGGGGCTGATAAACCTTTTCTCCAACGCTGCCGCCGTGCTTTCATCGGCAGCCCCTGACAACTCCTCCAGCACTTCATCCAACTCCGCCGCGGTTCGGCGCAGTCGCTGCAGGGCTGTCTGGCGGGCCTGCTCAACGACCCCCCAATCCCGGGTTTTTTGCAGTTCCCAAAAAGCCGGCTCCAGCTCCGGAATCAAGTAAGGATAAAATCCCGGCCGCCACGCCAGTAGAAGTGCTAATTCCGGCAGGTCTCGCTGCTCCAGGATATGGGCCAGCCGACCCCAGTCATTCAGGTCTGCCAGGGCGTCCTTGACCGCCCGGATCCAGCGTTCAATTTTGGAGTGGGGAAAGCGCTGGACAAGGCTGGGCAGGGTTTCCTGGAGAGAGGGTTCCAGGGCTTCACCGATCTCATGGTGAATCATGGCTTCGCCCTGGGACCGGAGCAGGGTTTTAAATTGATCCTCGTAGGCCTCCGGCTGCCGCAACAGGTCGGCCAGATCAATCTTCCGGGCGGCCAGGGCGATCTTTAAAAAAATGTTGTTCTGTTTCGCAGGGTCGGACAGGTTATCCCAGAGATAAAAAGCCAGGGGCTCGGTTCTCAGGTAGATGACCGGGCCCTGGCGCAAGGCCGGAGCCGCGTCCAAATCCCGGGCCAGTTCCGGGCCGATCATCAGGACCGTCAACTCCCGGCGTTTCTGGGTCTCCCACAACTCTCCCAAAAAACACATGGGCGCCATCCCGTGGGTCAAGCCGGCGCCATAGGCCAGTCCTTCGTGTCCCAGCAGCACGTTGAGGTCCGCAACCGCAAAGGGGTCCACCTGCCGTCCTTGCCAGCTCAATTCTTGCAAGCCCGTCTCTTCCAGATCAGTCCACGCTTCTTCCTGGACCTCGATCCAGTCCAAGACTGCTTTCGGGTCGCCCTCCTGCCAGGGCAACAGACCCTGCTCCCATTTATAAAGCTGGCGCAGCCTCAGGAGCATGCCGCACAGGGAATAAAAGCCCACCTGCACGGCTGCCGCAATCCGGCAATTGGCCTGCACCTGCTGAACAAAACCATTCATAGTGGATTTTTTCTCGTTACCCGGTTGGTAGATTTGACTTTAGAGCAAATAATAACTATAAAATTAACCATCTTTTTGCCTATCCGCAACCGTCCAACCTCCGCGGGCGAATTGACTATGCTGGTTCCCAGAGTTGGGCGTTGGTATTCGAGATAGCGCCAGGCTGAGCTTGGCCAACTAATTTAAGAACATGGAGAATGACTATGCGGGAACTGTTTGCCCCCCGCTCTGTCGTGCTGGTGGGCGTCTCCCGCCAGACCGGCGTTGGCGCCTATAATGGCCTGGAAATGCTCCGGCGCTATGGCTATCAAGGCACGGTTTATGTGGTCCATCCCAAGGCCGAGGAGATCCTGGGCCACAAAGTTTACCCTCGCGTCCAGGATCTGCCCGAAGTCCCGGAACTGGCGGTTATTGCCGTCGGCCGGGATCTGGTCCTGCCGGTGGCGGAGGAATGTTTCGCCAAGGGCATCCGTTGGCTGGTGATCATTACCCAGGGATTTGCCGATGCCGACGCACAGGGAAAAAAATTGCAGGCTGAACTGGTGGCTGCCGCCCGTCAACACCAGGCCCATATCGTCGGCCCCAACACCATGGGCGTTTTGAATGCCTATAATTGTTTTTCCACCGCTTTTGTGGATCTCGTCTGCCCTGCCGATCCGCCGCCGGTATCTCTGGTGGCCCAAAGCGGCGCTCCCCAGGTGGGGGCCGAGTCTTTTACCGGTCCTCTGGGCAAGGCCGTGGATCTTGGCAACGCCGCCGACATCGGGTTCGTGGAAGTCCTGGAATATCTGGAGCAGGACCCCCAAACCCGGGTCATTGCCCTGCATATCGAAGGACTGACGGAGGGCCGCCGCTTTCTGGCCACGGCAGCCCGGGTGAATCGCACCAAACCACTAGTCATCCTCAAAACCGGAGTCAGCCAGGCCGGCGCCAAGGCCGCCCTGTCCCATACCGGT
Source organism: uncultured delta proteobacterium (assembly GCA_963780995.1). Classification (GTDB taxonomy): domain Bacteria; phylum Desulfobacterota; class Desulfobaccia; order Desulfobaccales; family Desulfobaccaceae; genus Desulfobacca. The sequence goes on along the minus strand of CAWAEI010000023.1, from coordinate 93,885 downwards.
TCCATGGTGGGTCAAGACCAGGTCTTCACCGCGGCCTGCGACCGGGCCGGTCTCACCCGGGTCCACAGCGCCCTGGAGCTTCAGGACACCATCCAGGCCTTCCGCAAACTGCCGCCACATGCGGGGTCCGAGGGTGGGTATTGCCACTCCCAGCGGCGCCCTGGGCATCATCGCCCTGGACGCGCTCAGCCGGGAGGGTCTGGTTCCGGGCCCCCTGCCCGAGAGTATTCTCCAGGAGGTGCAACCCCAGGGGCCTTACTGGCACGCCCTCCACAATCCGGTGGATCTGTGGCCCATCGGTATGCTCACCGGCGACTTCCTCAAAATTGCCGGTCAAACTCTGGCCGGTTTCCTGGCCGACCCCGACATCGACGGCGTCATGTGCATGCTGCCGGCCCTTAATTCGCCTCTGCACCGTAATATCCTGGCCACCCCGACCTTTTTTGTCGATCTGCAGTTGGAAAAGTTTAACAAACCGCTGGTTGTCGCCATGTATGGCAATGCCCGGGAGACGGTCAGCCGGGAACTGGCTGCGGTGCCGGGTCTGGCCTGCTATTTCTCGGTGGAACAGGCCGCCCATGCCCTGGGTCAGCTTTACCGCTATCATCAGGCCGTCTCTCGCCCGCTGGAGACCTGGCACGCCCTGGGAACCGGCGATTTCCCCCGCGGCCCCGTCCCAAGCCTCTCATGCTGGGCCAGGAGGCCCTGGATTTTCTGGCCGCTCATGAAATTCCCGTTATCGCCGGCCGCCTGACGCACACTCTCAATCAGGCAGTGGTTACGGCCGCATCTTTGGGGTATCCGGTGGTGCTGAAGATTATTTCTCCGGACTTTATTCATAAATCCGACCAGGGCGGGGTGATCTTGAACCTCGGGGATGAAGCCGCTCTGTTGGCCGGCCTTTCCCGGTTGCAGCCTTTAGCTGGATGCCGCTCCCCAGGATGCTGCCAACGGTATCCTGGTGCAAAAGCAGCTTCGGGGCCGGGAACTCCTGCTGGGCCTCAAACAGGACGCCACCTTCGGTCCCATTATCGTCTGCGGCTATGGCGGCACCTACACCGAACTCTGGCAGGATACGGCCCAAACATTGGCGCCCCTCAGTCCGGATCAAGCCCATGACCTGCTGGCCTCTTTACGTTCCTACCCCCTGCTCACCGGGTACCGGGGGGAACCAGCCGTGGATCTGGAAGCCCTGGTCCGGGTCCTGGTCAACCTCTCCAAACTGGCGGTGGCCCAACCTCATCTCCAGGAACTGGATATCAATCCCCTCATTGCCACCCCCGAGGGCTGCTGGGCCGTGGACGCCCGCCTGATCTGGCGCTAAAAGATCAAAGATAGGATATAATGGGAATACCTGGTTGCCAAGTTGGACTATTGGGTCCCAAGCTGAGCCTGGCCGCCTTTGCAATCGAGAATTTCACAAGGAATGTCTCATGAACTGCCGTTTTCACCCTGATCGGGAAGCCCGCATGCATTGCCAGAAAATGGATTATTATTACTGCCAGGAATGTCTGGATAACTGCCAGGCTTGCACCGATCCTTGCATCTATTGTAAATTTCGTCAGGGTTGCGTCATCTGGGAACTCTGTCGCAAAGAAGCCAAAAAACGTTGCCAGGAGCAGCGCCAGGCGGAATCGGGTGGGCATGCCCACCATTTCTCATTGCTTAAGTCAGGAGCTGTTATCGCACAATAAAAGACTTGTTAAAGCCGAAATTCTTATGGAAATCATTTTTCTTGCCTTGCCCGCAGCTTTTATCGCACAATAGAAGAACTTGTTAAACGGCCCGACTTGGCCCTGCTTATGGCTTCAAGGGAAAGCCGGAGAACTGGCGCCCCCATTGCTGTAATAAAAAGGTGTAATCCTCATGTCCATCATCATGTCTCTCATAGTTAGCCTTGCTCTCATCCTGGCCGGCCCGGAACTCCTTGGGGCGAAAACTGACCCCAAGCCGGCCCAGCCGGTCAAGCCTCACAAGCTGGCCCCACCTGTCAAGGACCTGGAAACCGCTACGGTTGATCTCCAAGAAAATACCAAGGACCTGCGCCGTAATATAACCAGTTGGCGGAAAATTCAATGGGATCCTCAATTAACCGCGGCTGAAAAGAAGGTCTGGCGCGACAAGGCCAACACCTATCTGCAAGAATGCGAAGATTATAATGACCTGCTGAACAAAGTCGATGCCAAAAAATTGCCAGGATCTGAGGTGAGTCGGCGCTTCCTGACGGAGAGACGAACCTTTCAGAGGGAGCTGCAATATTTTCGGGAGACTTTGCAAAAATCTTATTGATACTTGCCGTTACCTTTTATCAGAAGCAATGCCAACATTGGTTGAAGTCCAAGCAACGTAAATCTCAAAGCCTTTCGAATTAAGGATTCTTTTCACCAAAAACCTGAAACCGGAAACCGTTTTAAGGAGGTAAACCATGAAAAAATCCATCGGCGCCAAAACCTTTTTGTACCCCATGCCGGTTTTCATTGTCGGCACCTATGACGAGCAGAAAAAACCGAATATTGCCACGGTAGCCTGGGGCGGCATCTGCTGTTCCAAGCCGCCCTGCCTCAATGTCTGCCTGCGCCAGGCCACCTACACGTACGGCAATCTCATGGCTCGGAAGGCCTTCACCGTCAATATTCCGTCCGAAACTCATGTCAAAGAATCGGATTATGTGGGCCTCGCCTCCGGCCGGGACACCGATAAATTTGCCGTGGCCGGTTTGACGCCGGTGGCCAGCGACCTGGTGGACGCGCCCTATATCCAGGAATTTCCCATGGTCCTGGAATGCAAAGTCAGCCACGTCCTGGAAATCGGCCTGCACACCTTGTTTGTGGGAGAAATTCTCGACATCAAAGTTGATGAAGCTTGCCTCACCGACAAGGGTCTCCCCGATATCACCAAGATCAAACCCTTCAGCTTTGCCATGGATAGCATGGCCTACTACGGCACCGGCCCTTATCTGGCCCCGGCCTTCTCCATCGGTAAGGAGTTGAAAAAGTAATTGTCGGGGGTGATAACGATGTGAAGCCGTCCTGATTTCAGAATGGAGACAATGTATGGATGTGAAATTCGAACGGGAATTTCAGCGGGAAGAATTGGCGGACTATCTTACCTCCCTGGCGGCCCAAATCCGCCAGGGAGAACTGCAGGTTGCCGGCATAGTTCAAAAACTGCCATCTCAGGCGGCGGTTGAAATTCTCGTCAAAGAAAAAAAGGGGCGGCTGACTGCCAAGCTTAAACTCAATTTTTCCACCCTGGAACACTATGACCAGCCCCGGCGGGAAGCCGTCCTCAATGTGGCGGAAAAGTTCAAGGTTATCAAAAAACGTCTGGGGATGTCTTTCAGCAATCTCAACAAAGCCACAGTTCAGGGGAAATTGCCTGATGAATCACTGCTGCTGGAATTTTTAAACGATTGCCAGGCCTTTTCCCAGCAGACCGACCCGGAATGGCAGGCCGAAATGGATATTTACCTGGGTCATGTCAGGAACCTGGAGCAGTCCTACAAACTTGGGAACCTGGAAATGTTTCAGCACGAAATGGCCGATCTTAAGGCCAGCATGGCCAGATGTCATCAGGATTTTAAATAACCTTGCGCAGGGGGCCGGTCCCGCATGGCCAAACCTTCCTTGAATGCTTTAGTCGACAGCGAACTTGCGGCCCGCTTTTCCCTGGGAATGATCGAACTTTTTCAGGCCGAAGCATCGTTGGCTCAGACTCCAGACCGTGGCGCAGAGCGCCTTCCAGTGGGCTGATTACTGTGTCGAACCTGATCGAAGCAGCCAGCCCTCTCCCCCAACCGCTGGCCTGCCAACCCGGCTGTGATTTCTGCTGCTATAATCAGGTGGAGTTGACCGCGCCGGAAGCCCTCCGGCTGGGCAGCTTTCTGACCGCCAGCCTTTCTCCCGAGAACCTCCAGCTCCTTCTGAAGCGGGTGGAAAGGTCATTAGCCAGGCGGGCCGGGCAAACTAAAGTCCAGACTCGCGGCCATTCGGGCCGAACTTCCCTGTCCACTTCTGATTGAAGGCAGATGCCTGGCTTACGAGGTCCGGCCCCTCATGTGCCGGGCCATGCACTCTCTGGAGGCTGAGGCCTGCCGGCAGGAATTTGCCCACCCCGAATTAACTGTGGTGAAATTCTACAGCCACCGTCATGTCATCCATGTCTCCCTCAGCCAGGGCCTCATCGACGGCTGTCTGGCTCTGGGATATCAACCCGGGCCGGTGGATCTGCTCCTGGCCATACAGCAGTACTTTTTCCAACCGGACCTGGCCGAGCGCTGGCTGGCCGAGGAAGAGATATTTCAGACTGGATCTTTGAATCAATAGAGTATTCTTGGGGAAAAGATGAACGGTCAAAGAAAATATACCATTAATCTTCACGAGACTGTAACAGAGTTCTATCATCCGAACCACATGAGTTTTGACTGTCGAGAATTCTCCCGATATAATAAGAAATAACGATAAATCCACCGTGTAATATGCGAGGAGAAATTATGAACATAATTGAAGCACAGGTTTTGGATGACCGCCATCTGAAATTGACCCAAAGCCTGGCATTACCTCCTGGTTCCCGAGTATTTATTACCATCTCCTCTTCGGAAGATCAGATACAGATAATGGAGCGTGAATCATGGACTAAATTGTCGGCTCAAAAACTTGAGGGAGCTTACGGGGAAGATGAGCCAGAATATTCGCTATCTTTAGTCAAACAGCCAAATCCCGAATTCCAATTATGAAAGAGGGCGATGTCGTCCTAACTCCTTTGCCTCAAGCTGATGGCAAAGTAAAACCTCGTCCGGCTGTTGCTTTACGAGAAATGCCTCCTTATGAAGATCTCCTGGTCTGCGGCGTGAGTACTCAACTTCAACTCCTGGTACCCAATTTTGACGATCTTATTACTGGCACTAAAGATGACGATTTTTCTAATGAGCGGTTTGTTGACAGATTCAATTATCCGGCTTGGTTTTCTGGCGGTCTTGCCTACAAAAGAACATTATAGGCAGTATCGGGAACTATATCAAAGGCAACTCGACACCATCGCTTGCTGCTTCAGATTTAGCAACTACTTGAGCGCTCATCTCCAGCAGAGTCCAGCTCAAAGGAATTTATTTGACAACCTGGCATCAGATTACTGACCGAACTTTTTTAAAAGGTATTTCAATCCAGTCCCTTCCATAATCATCTAGAAAACACTCCCTCCCTCCCGTGGCCGTGCTCGCCGGGCCCACCGGGGTGGGGAAGACCGCCCTGGCCATCCGGCTGGCCCAGGAGTTGGGGGCGCAGATCATCAATGCCGACTCTCTCCAGGTCTACCGGGAATTAGATATCGGCACTGCCAAGCCCACCTGGGAAGAGCGGGCCTTGACTCCCCATCACCTGGTGGATGTGGTCTTCCCGGATCAGGATTTCGATGCGGCGACGTATTATCACCAGGGCCGACAGATTCTGGCGGATCTGCATGCCCGCGGGGTGCCGCCCCTGGTAGTGGGGGGGACCGGCCTGTATATCCGGGCCCTGCTCCATGGCATCTTCGACGACGGTGTCCAGGACGAAGCCTGTCGCCAACAACTCCAGGAAGAGTTGGCCGCAGGGGGGCTGCAGCCTTTGTATGAGCGCCTGTGCCGCCTGGATCCGGAAACCGCGGCCCGCTTGCACCCCCATGATGCCTTCAGGATAGTACGGGCTTTGGAGGTTATAGCTGCCACCGGGGTGAAAATGTCGGACCAGCAGCACAAGCATCACTTCGCCGATAATCCCTATAGCATTGTGAAAATCGGCCTGCTGCGGCCCCGGGAGGAACTCTACAGCCGCATCGACGCCCGGGTGGAGGCCATGCTGGCCCAGGGGCTGGTTCCTGAAGTCCAGGATCTCCGGCGACGCTACCCGCCGCACCTTAAACCTCTGCAATCTCTGGGATACAGGCATGTCTCGGCCTACATGGACGGGGAACTAACGTGGGCCGAGATGGTGGAACAACTCAAACGGGACACCCGCCGCTATGCCAAGCGCCAACTGACCTGGTTCCGGGCCGACCCCGAATTCCACTGGCTGGAACCCTCCCAGGCTGCCACCGCGGTGGAGTTGCTGGGCAATTTTTTTGCTCCCTGGGTCGGGGGCCAGGCTTACTCTAAGGATTTCCTTCTGCGAGAGTTTGTGATATAAATATCTGAATATTATTTGAAGTTGAGGAACAAGCCTTTTGGACCAGGAAACCCCCGTCGTCAATTCTCATGTCACCGTCCCCAACCTCATCACCATGGTGCGGATCCTGGCCACCCCGCTGTTTGTCATTTTTCTTGCTGGAGAACTCTTACGGTCGGGCCATGGCGGTTTTTGTTTTTGCCGGTCTGAGCGATCTGGCCGACGGCTATATCGCCCGTAATTTTAAACAAAAATCACCCTTGGGAGCCCTCCTGGACCCGCTGGCGGACAAGCTTCTGATAACCGCCAGTTACCTGACCCTGGGCTATTTCGAGAAGATACCTGCCTGGCTCACCGTGGTGGTCATCAGCCGGGATGTGGTGATTGTGGGGGGTATCATTGCCCTGAAACTTTTTGGGGTGGACTTCCGCATCGATCCGGCCCGGATCAGCAAATGGGCCACTGCTGCCCAGATATTGACGGTCTTTTTAGCAATCCTGCGAGATCTGATGTCCTTTCCGTACTGGGTGCTGCTGGCCAGTTGCTGGCTGACCGCGTTTTTTACGGTGGCTTCCGGACTCGTTTATATGATGCGGGGTATGCGGCTGTTAAATGAGTCGTCCAAATGACCGGACTGGTCGGGGAACCTAATCATGGCTGAAGTCATTGAGTTGGAGCAATTTCGCCGTAAACTGGCTGCCGATCAGGGCTTCCGGACCTGGCTGAAGCGATTTCGGGAACAGTTCGGCCCCCAAACCCGCCTTGGCGATCTCAGTGACAGCACCCTGTTATTTCTGGCCACCCCGGGAGATGAAAATCTCTACGTCATCTTCGATCTGGTCATGGGAGCCAAGGGGTTGGGCACCTCGACCCGATTCATTTTAGACGATCTGAACAGCGAGACGAAACAGCGTATTCTGGACCTGTCGCTGCGACTTCTGGATTATTTCCGGTTTGAAATCCTGCGGCGCCTGGGGTGGGTGGAAAGCCCCCAGGAAGCCGCCCTGCCGCTCTCTGGCCTTGCTTGAGACCGTGGACGCAGCCCCGGCCAATCAGGCTACCCCGGCCCCGGCCCTGGTGCACGGACCATCCCGCTTACGCCGACTATGAAAACCATATTCCCAGCGAACGCCATGTCTTTATCCGGCGTCTGATTCCGCCGGCCCTGGCCGAATTCCGCCAGCGGGTGGAAGTAGCCGATAATCTCTGAAATAAAATTAAAAATCGCCACGTCGGGGCACGGTGCACCGTATCGCAACGAGCAGAAAGACCGCCGAGGCATTCAAAGCCGCACAAAGGAACAAAGTCTGGGCTGGTCCGAAACAGGGAATGACCAGGAAGCTTACCCCCAGGGTTCCCAAGGTGCCCCCCAACAGGTCCACGGCGTAGAGTCGACCGGCGGTCAAGGACAAGGCGGCGCCGCCTTGCTGACAGAGTTCGGCCTGGGCCGCGAACACGACGCCGCTGAGCAGGCCGGCGCTGATCAAGATAACGGCAAAGATCAACTGGCCCCAGCCGTCCTCCCGGAGATACGGCCAGCGTAGGAGCCAGGGCAAACTCAAGCCCAGGGCAAGCATGAGCAGTGCCAAACCACCCTGGCCGAGGAGGGCGATTCTTTTGGCTGGTGCTCCCCGAGCCAGTCGGCTGCCGGTCAGGTAAGACCCCCCGGCCATACCCGCCATGAAGGCTGCCAACAACAGACTGAGCTGGCCGTAGAGGTAGCCCAGGGTCACCTGAAACAGGATCAAAACCACCATTTCCATCCCCATGACCGTCAGCCCCATGGTAAAGACACTGTAGAGATAAGGCGTTTGTTGGGTACGGGCGCCTGCTTTAAAGCTCCAAGCCCATAAGGCCAGGACAATCAGCACGAAGGCAGCATACAGTTTCCCAACTCCCGCTTGCTTGAGCCAGAGCAAGGCCCGGGAGAGCAGCCCGTTTTCCTCTGCCCCGGTCAGAAGCAATCCGTAAAAAAGCCCTTGGGGTCTCAGGTCAGTATTGATGTCGGGCCCGGCCTGGGCTAGAATCTGGTTGGCATAGGCCCGTCGGGCAGCGGACAGGTTGGCCCGCAGATAATATTCCCGGACATAGAATAATTCCAATCCCCGGGCTTGCCGGCGGGTCAGCAATACCTCGGGATCTGAGGTCAGGCTGCCGGGCTGCGGGGAGGCAAAAAAACGCCAGGTTAGTCCGGGCAGGACAGTGACTTCCGGGAAGACTTGCCGCAGGGTGGCGGCAGCCAAGGCCAGATAGCGGCCTCGCACCGGGCTGAGGCTCGTCTCCGAGCCGGACAGGCCGAAGCTGAAAACCCCAACGGGGGTCAGGCGGGCTTTGACTTCCCCGAAGAATTCCCGGGTGTAAAAGCGATTGAGCAGGGCATTCCTGGGCTCCGGCAAGGCCATGATGATGACGTCATAAGAATCTGCCGCCTTGCCGGATAAATCGTCGGCCGTCCTCATAGATAACCCGCAGTCGGGGATCTGCGAAGGACTGTAAGGCCGCCGGGGGCAGTACCTGCCGGGCCAGGACAATGAGTTGGGGGTCGAGTTCCACGTAATCCAACTGAGTGAGGGTGGGAGTCTTGAGTATTTCGGCAGTCAGACCGGCGACCCCGCTGCCCAGCAGCAAGACCCGCTCCGGCCGGGGATGTTGCAGCAGGGCGTAGTGGACCTGCTCCTCCGCCGTTTGGGGATCCGGATAACTAAAAAACCACAGGCCATTGGCGGCAAAACTGATCTGCTCGGCCTCCCGGGTAACGCTCCATAAGCTATAGGGGGTTTCCTTCACCACCTGGACGGCGCGCTGCGGCCATTGCCAACGGCGGCTGGCCTCAATCAGGCGGGAGCCCCCGGCCAGGAGACCGCCGGCGGCCACGAGAAAAACCAGGAGGAGCAGCCAGGGCCTCCGGGGGAGACCCTGGAAAACCCAAACCAGGGAAACTAAAACCGCCACCCCAAATCCCTGGGCCAGCCACAGACTGTCCAGCCATCCCAGGAGCAGCACCTGCAACAGGACCCCGCCCAGACTCATGCCCAGGGCGTCCAGCCCATAGGCCTGTCCCACCAGCCCGGCAGGTTCCTGCCGGCCTTGGAGCCAACGACACGCCAAGGGAAAAAAGAGGCCCGAGATGAAGCAAAACGGCCCGCTCAAGAAGATATACCAGAGACCCAGGCTTCCGGGCGAGGGCGCCGTCCCGGTGGGCCAGCCCAGCAAGGTCGGCAAAGCCCTGGTGACGATCACCGTCAGAGGGAAACCTACCGCCAACCAGGCCAGCAGTTGAACCAGGAGGTTCCGGGATATTCGAGAGTTAACCGCCAGACGTCCGCCGAGCAGACTCCCCAGTCCCGTCCAGATGAGCCAGGCCCATAAGGCCAATCCCAGATACACCTCGTTCCCCTGGGCCAGGGTCAAGAATTCCCGGAGGATGATAACCTGGGCGGCCAGCGACAGGGCGCCGTAACCGAGGATGAGGCTGGAATTACGATATGAGTTCAAAGTTCAGAAACAGGTTCAAAGTTTAAACGTTGATATCCTGGTCTTGAATATACAATAAAAAAGCGCCGTGCTTATCGGCGGCGCGCCTTGGTACCATACTGTTCTCAAAATCTGGTTATCCCCTGGCAGACAGTTATTCTATCTGGTAGCGCTTCAGTTTTTCCCGGAGAGTCTTGCGATCAATGCCCAAAAGGCGGGCCGTGTCGGTGCGCCGGCCTTCACACTGCTGGAGAATACGCAGGATATGGTCCCTCTCCATGTCCTTCAAACTGATGGCCTCATTACCGGACGAGCGGACAAAATTCAACACCGGAAAAGGCCAGGTCAGACAGCTCCAGGTAGGGACCGACGCTGAAAACTACCAGCCGCTCCACGGTATTTTCCAATTCCCGGACATTTCCCGGCCAGCTATAATCCAACATCAGCTCCATGGCCTCCGGGGTAAAACCCTGGACCGACTTTTTCAACTGTCGGTTGTATTTCGCCAGGAAATGAACAATCAAGGGCTCGATATCACTTTTTCGCTGCCGCAGCGGCGGGATATGGATGGAGACAACATTCAGCCGGTAAAACAGGTCTTCCCGAAAACCGCCGGTAGCGGATGGCCTGGGCCAAATCACGGTTGGTGGCGGCGATGATCCGCACGTCCACGGTGATGACCCGATGGCTGCCTACCCGGGAGATTTTCCGCTCCTGCACGGCTCGCAGGAGTTTGGCCTGCACCTCCAGGCTGATGTTGCTGATCTCGTCAAAAAACAGGGTGCCGCCCTGGGCCAGTTCGAATTTGCCGATTTTATTGGCGTTGGCGCCGGTGAAAGAGCCTTTGACGTGTCCGAAAAGTTCGCTTTCAAACAGGGTTTCCACCAGGGTGCCGCAATCCACGGTGACAAAGGGTTCCGGCTGGCGGGGGCTCAGGGCATGAATTTTCTGGGCAATCAAACCCTTGCCGGTGCCTGACTCCCCGGTGATGAGTACGGTGCTGTCGCTGCGGGCCACCCGTTGGACCATTTCCATGATCCGGGCCATGGCCTCACTGGCAAAAACGATCTGGAGGCCGTCGCTTTTAGGTCGCAGGGCAGAAACAGGTTCCGGCTGTTTTTCCAGGGCTCGCTTCACCACCTGGCGCAAATCGTCGGGAGTGAAAGGTTTGGGGAGAAAATCAAAGGCCCCTAACTTGATGGTTTCCACGGCCGCGGCGATGGTGCCATGGCCGGTAACGATAATCACCTGCACCGCCGGGTCCAGGAGCTTGATCTGCTTCAGGACCTCAACGCCGTTTTGATCGGGCATCACCAGGTCCAGTAAGACGAGATCATAGGAACCTTTTTCCATCAGGATGAGACCACGACGACCGTCGCCGGCAAGATCGACCTCAAAACCCAACCGGGACAGAATCTGATAACAGGCGTCCCGCATGGCTTTATCATCATCGATAACCAGCGTTTTAACGGTGGAGGAGTTCATGGAGATGCAGTTCTAGCAGTCAATACGTTCATACCAGTCGCAGATGCTGGAGAAGCCTATGCCACCATTTGATGGCACATTGGTTTCAGATGACAAGATGTATGAATGTTGCAAAGTTATCTCCGGGTGTCAAACCGGGGTTGCCGCAGTCGGATGTTTAAGTTTGTTTACTCCGACAGTCCGGCACTCCTTACAGGAGGTAGATTCCACTATGGCCAGACCATTGGCCATAAACTCTTTGGTGGAAGGCGGCAAGTGCAGCCGGTTGGCCAAGATCCTCAGCCTATGGGGGTATTTGGCTAAAAAGTCGTATTTCCCGCAGGCGCATTTAAAAATGACATTCGTTATAGCCTTCAGAGCGCACAGGCGGCAGAGCGTCACTACCCGGCACTCATATTCGATATGCCGGGCCTGCACGTGAAAATCCGACCCGCAGATATAACAGGTAACCAAGGGCATTTCATCACTTTATTGGCTTTGAAGATACTTTATTGTAGTATAATGAACTAAAGTGGAAATTGCACTTTTTTTCTCAAATAAGTTCTGGAGCAGGTACGATCATTAGACATGATAGCAGCCTCTCATTCCCCCGGAAAAATTCGCCTGGACCGCCTCCTGGTGGAACGTGGCCTGGCCCCGGCCCGGGAGCGGGCCCGGGCTCTCATTTTGGCCGGCCAGGTGCTGGTAAACGGTGCGCCTGTGGCCAAAGCCGGCGCCCTGGTTCCGACTGAGGCAGCCATAACCCTGAAATCACCGGACCAACCCTATGTCAGTCGGGGGGGGCTGAAGCTGGCCGCGGCCCTGGAGCATTTCCAGGTAGACGTCGCCGGCCTGGTGGCCCTGGATGTGGGCGTCTCCACCGGGGGGTTTACCGACTGCCTGCTGCAGCGCGGGGCCGCCCGGGTGTATGGAGTGGACGTGGGTTACGGGCAACTTGCCTGGCGGCTGCGCCAGGACCCCCGGGTCATCGTCCTGGAACGCACCAACATCCGGTATCTGCCCCGGGCAGCCATCCCGGAAGAGGTGGATCTGGCCGTGGTGGACGTCTCTTTCATTTCTCTGAAGCTGGTCCTCCCCCAGGTTCTCCTTTTTCTGCGGCCCGGCGGCGCGGTCCTGGCCCTGGTCAAACCCCAATTTGAGGTGGGGAAGGGCCAGGTGGGCAAGGGGGGGGTGGTTCGGGAGCAACAACTCCAGCTTCAGGCGGTGGCCGAGATTCAGGCCTTTGCCGACACTCTGGGCCTGGAAGCCCTGGGGGTCATCCCTGTCCCCCATTCTCGGCCCCAAAGGAAACCAGGAATATCTGCTGTATCTGCATTATTAGAGAATATCGGCCAGCTAGATAACATCGCATTAATGGTGGGCGGGGCCCACCCTACACAAAAACTGGGAGTCCTCCCTTCTCCGGTGCTAGGTTCGAAGGGAACCAGGAATATCTGCTGCAGCCTTAGGTGAAGCCCTTGATGGAAAAACCTTTGTTTCATAGTTTAAGCGGCGCTGAGGTCCTGAAGGTTCTGGCTGCCAGTCCTGCAGGGCCTATCCCAGGATGAGGTTCAGGCCCGTCTGGAACGATATGGCCCCAACGAACTGGCGGCGGGAAAAAAAATATCGCCGTGGGCTCATCTTTGTCCGGCAATTCCTGAACCTGCTCATGATCATCCTCATCATTGCCACCGTCATTTCGTTCCTGCTGGGTGAGCATCTGGATGCCTGGGTTATCCTGGCCATTATCCTGGCCTGTGTCGTGCTGGGATTCTTCCAGGAATACCGGGCTGAAAAAGCTGCCGCGGCCCTCCAACAACTGGCTGCCCCCCACGCCACCGTTCTGAGGGAGGACGAAGAGCTGGTGGTGCCGGCCCGGGAGGTTGTCCCCGGAGATATTCTGCTTATTCATACCGGCGACCGGATTGCGGCTGATGCCCGCCTGCTTGAGGTGGTTAACCTCATGATCGATGAGGCCATCCTCACCGGTGAATCAACTCCGGTGACCAAGTCAGAGGCGCCTTCGCCTGGCGCCGGACACTCCCATCGCCGACCAGCTTGGGATGCTCTTTGGCGGCACGGTGGTTACCTACGGCCGCGGACTTGCTGTGGTCACTACCACCGGCATGGAGACTGAATTCGGCCGCATCGCCCAAATGCTGGGAGAGGTGCGGGCTGAAAAAACCCCTTTGGAAAAGCGGATAGCCCTGATCGGTCGGGTCCTCAGCATCATCTGTCTGGGCGTGGCCGCGGGTGCGGTTTTGTTGGGCCATTACAAGGGTTTCGGCTGGCTGCCCATGCTCATCTGGGGCATAAGCCTGGCCGTGGCCGCGGTGCCGGAATCTCTGCCGGCCGTAGTCACCGGGGCCCTCTCCATCGGCACCACCCGCATGGCCAGACGCAAGGCCATCATCAAACGTCTGCCCGCGGTGGAAACCATGGGCTGCACCACCGTGATCTGCACTGATAAGACGGGGACCCTCACCAAAAACGAGATGACGGTGCGCCAACTGTATATGGATGAGCGCCTGGTACACATCACCGGTTCGGGCTACGAACCCCGGGGCGACTTTCACGGTGCGGATCACGAACATCTTTCCCTCACCAACCCGGTGCTCCATACTGCGGCCCGCATCTCTTTGTTATGCAATGACGCCTCTCTGAAAGAAGAGGGTGGTAAATGGTTGTTGCGGGGTGATCCGACGGAGGGGGCCCTGCTGACCCTGGGCCTTAAGGCCGGACTTGATTATACCCGCCTGCTCCAGGAATATCCCCGGGTGGCGGAAATTCCCTTCGACTCGGAACGCAAGCGCATGAGCACCCTGCACCAGGACAGGTCAGGACTTCTCATGTGTCTTAAGGGCGCGCCGGAGAGCCTGCTGCCCTACTGCAATCGGCGGTTAACGGCCCAGGGGGAAAAACCTCTCACCGAGAGCCACCGGAAGGCAATCCTGGCGGAAAACTCCCACCTGGCCAGATCGGCTTTGCGGGTCCTGGGTCTGGCCTACCGCCACCTGACGGAGTTGCCGGAATTGACCCCCGCCTCGGAAGAGACCGACCTGGTCTGGGTGAGCTTTGGTGGGCATGATCGATCCTCCCCGCCCGGAAGCCCGGGAAGCGGTGGCCCTCTGTCATCGGGCCGGTATCAATGTCATCATGGTGACCGGCGACCACCCGGAAACCGCGGCCGCCATCGGCCATGATTTAGGCCTGAGCAAAAAGTCCGGCCACCCGCAAGTGGTGCTCACGGGTCGGGAAATCAGTCAATTGAACGACCGGGAGCTGGCCGCGGCCCTGACCCATACCAATGTTTTTGCCCGGGTGGCCCCGGAACACAAGCTGCGTCTGGTGGACGTTTTGAAAAGCAAAGGTGAGATCGTGGCCATGACCGGGGACGGCGTCAACGATGCCCCGGCCTTGAAGCGGGCGGACATCGGCGTGGCCATGGGTATCACCGGCACCGAAGTCACCAAAGAAACTGCGGACATGATTTTAGCCGACGACAATTTTGCCACTCTGGTGGCCGCGGTAGAGGAAGGCCGGGCCATCTTTGACAATATCAAAAAATACCTGGTCTTTTTATTAAGCTGCAACTTTGCCGAAATTATCATCCTGACCGGGGCCTTTTTCCTGGGCCTGCCTATGCCCCTGATTGCCTTACAAATTCTTTGGGTCAACCTCACCACTGACGGGTTGCCGGCCCTGGCCCTGGGGGTGGACCCCAAAGCCCCGGACATCATGTCCCGGCCGCCCCGGCCACCCGATGAAGGCGTGTTCACCTTGCCCGTCAACACGCTGATGGCGGTCATCGCCGGGTACAAAACGCTGCTCATCATGCCGCTGTTTGCCTGTTACTATCTGGTATAACCCGGACGGCGACAGTAACGCCGCTACTGTCCTGGAGCGGGCCCAGACCATGGTCTTCGTCACCCTGGTGCTGGCTGAACTGGTCAACGCCTTCAACTGCCGGGCTGTAACCCTGTCCCTGTTCACCGTAGGCTTTCTGGCCAACCGCTTCCTGGTCGCGGCGGTGATCTTCTCTCTGGCCATGACCGTGGCGGTGGTGGAATACGATCCCCTGGCCCGGCTGTTTCACACCGTTTCTTTAAGCTGGGCCGATTGGCTGCTGGCCCTGGGACTCAGCCTCAGCCTCTTTCCCGTGGTGGAGGTGACCAAGTTGCTGCTGCGACTTAAAAAGCGGAGAGCAGGGGCCAGGAGTTAGCTTTCGGTTGCAGATTTCCAGTATTCAGTTAAACAACCTTCTCGGTTTGACCAGCGATCCGAGGTGAAATCGTATCCTTAGAAATCCCCGAGGGGCCCGAAAGGTGGCGGCCGGAGCCGATGGCGGTGAGGGTCTCAAGATCGAGTCGGCCGGCGGCCAGCTCATCGAGCCAGGAGCCGGCACAACACGATTGGGGGTCTTTCCCGGTATTTTTTTCTTTCAGCTTATCTCCATGATTTTCCTTGGAAATCATCTTGTCAAGAGATGTTTTTCCCGGTAATTTCCCACTTTTTTCCCGCTTCTGGAATTGACGGTTTCCGGCTGCCGGCTTTTGGTTCTGGGACTTCCGGTCCGGACAGGAGTTCACCGGCAGGACGCCGGCGCCGCTTATTTCCGGTGAGGTCAGGCCCGGCAGCAATTGCTGCAGGAGGTCAGATCTTCCTGGGAAAAGGAAGACGGGGATGGGGGTGGGTCATCGGAGCAGGGGGAGGAAAGCGCCCCGGACCAGATGGGCGCGGCTCCTGGCCAAGATAGCGGGGTCATCAGGCAGGAGGCTAGTCCTGGGCGGTCCACTGGGGCGAGGCCAGGATCTCGTAGACAACCCTATCGTCCAGGGGGAACTCCTGTTTCAGGAGGATGGTGACGAGACGGGTTCCTTGGGCGAGGGCCCGGAGCACCAGCCGGCCATTGCCTTCGGCCTGGGCGGTCTGGGCGGTCTGCATGGTCATCTCCAGGGCCTGGGTGAGCCAGAAAAGGCAGCCCTGGCGCAGATTATCCTGGAGCTGGCCTTGGGCCCGGCCGACTTTGGCCTGCAGGTGGGCCTTGTGGCGGTGCAGGGCCGAGGTGCTGAGGTTGTACTGCTGGCCGAGGGCGGCCAGGGTGGCGGACCCGGCGATTAAGGCCTGGTCGATTTCCGGGCGCTGGGGGTGTTGGCAAATGGTGCAGGACATGGGGATCTCCTTTTTCATAGGGGTCAGTGGTTAGTGATCAATTTCTGGCTGCCGTTTAAAGGCTTTTCAAAAGGCTATCAGCTGTCAGCGTTCAGCTTTCAGCTAAAAGAAAAAGGTTAGAAGCTGTTATCTGAGATTAGCTTGTACCATAAGGCGGGGTGATGGGGACAGAACGGATGAGACAGATGTCACAAAAGTGATGGATGAGGGTTGAGCTGAGTTTGGCGAGCTATTCGGTACCCAAGGACAACTTGGGAACCAGGTCGGCGAGCGCCGCCTTCAGGGCAGGATTAGGGCTAAAAATTTTTAGTCAAAGCCTGAGAAACACTGCATTGAGACCGTTTGAGGTTTTGTCCGCAGCAAATTATCCCAAAAAGCTATTGACAGGTTTAGTCCGGTAGCAGAAATTATGACGTATGCCCAACACCGTTCCTAAACGCCCCCGGCATGGGGGCGACTTATCTCTGGCCCAAAATACCTTCGGGCGCCGTGAACTCATTGACTTCAGCGCTAATATGAATCCTTTGGGACCACCCCCGGCCGCCTGGCAGGCCATTCTGGACCATCTGGCCGGCATCGTCCACTACCCCGACCCGTACGCCCAGGGGCTCAAAACTGCTCTGGCCGACCACCTCGGGGTGGACCCGGTTAATCTGGCTCTGGGGAACGGCTCCATCGAGCTGATTTATCTCCTGCCCCGGGTCTTTCCCTTTGCCGCCGCCACCTTGCCGGCGCCGGGATTCAGCGAATACGGCTACGCCGTCCGTCTGGCCCAAGGCCAGTGCCGCTATGTCTACCTGCAGCCGCCGGACTATACCTGGGACCTGCCGGCCCTCCGGCAGGAGATCTCCCAGGGCGGCCTGATATTTTTGTGCAATCCCAACAACCCCACCGGCACGCTCCTGTCCCGGTCCGACCTGGAGGCCTTGCTGGCGGTTCTGCCCCCGTCGGCCCTGTTGGTCATGGATGAGGCTTTTATTGATTTTGTGGCTGACCGTCAGGACCTGACCCTGGTGCCCCGGGCCATCCAGGATCCCCGCCTGCTGGTCCTGGGCTCGCTGACCAAATTCTTTGCCGTGCCGGGTCTCCGTCTGGGCTACCTGGCCGGGACCCCGGAACGTATCAGCCGGCTGGCCGCCTTCCTGCCGCCCTGGAATATCAATAGTCTGGCCCAGGCCGCCGGTATTGCCGCGGTTCACGACCAAAAATTCATCCAGGAGTCCCGGAACTACATCTTCAAAACCCGGCAAGAATTATTTGAGGCCTTGCGCGTCATTCCCGGCCTCAACCCCCTGCCGCCCACGGCCAACTTCATCTTTTGCCGTCTGGCGCCGGAACTGCCCAACGCCCCCCGGCTGGTGGAACTCATGGGCCGCCAGGGCTTTTTGCTCCGGGACTGCTCCAATTACCGGGGTCTGGATGACCGCTGTCTGCGGCTGGCGGTGCGCCGCCGTCAGGACAATCTGGCCCTGGTGACAGCCTTGCAGGAGATCTGCTCCCATGGCAGTTGAACTGCCCCTGGCCTACTTATTGGACCTCACCGTGGGTGATCCGACCACCTGGCCGCATCCGGTGCGCTGGCTGGGTCGGCTCATCGCCTCTCTGGAAGGGCCCCTGCGCCGGATCTTTCGTAATCCTCGCTTAGCCGGTCTGGCTCTCACCGTGATATGTCTTATCGTGGCCGCGGGTGCGGCGGCAGTCACCGTCTCCCTGGCCACTCAGCTTCATCCCATCCTGGGCCTGGCAGTGGCAGCCGTCCTGATCTATTGGGCCATCTCCGTCAAGGACCTGGCCGACCACGCCCGGGCGGTGCACCTGCCCTTGAGTCAGGGCAACCTGCCGGCGGCCAGGCAAGCCCTGGCCAAAATTGTCGGCCGGGAGACCGCCCAACTACCCGAAGCTGGGGTTATTCGCGCCACCGTGGAAACCATCGCGGAAAACACGGTGGACGGGGTGGTGTCGCCCCTGTTCTACGCCGCCCTGGGAGGGCCGCCTTTCGTCTGGGCCTTTAAGGCCGCCAGCACCCTGGACTCCATGGTGGGCTACAAGAGCGAGCCCTACCGGGAATTCGGTTGGGCCGGGGCCCGCCTGGACGATCTGTTCAACTGGCTGCCCGCCCGGCTCAGCGGCGGGCTCTTCACCCTGGCGGCCTGGCTGACCCACCTGGATTGGCGGCAGACCTGGAAGATCTGCCGGCGTGACGGCCCTCGGCACGCCAGCCCCAACGCCGGCTGGCCCGAAGCCGCGATCAGCGGCGCCCTGGGACTGCGGTTGGGAGGGCCCAATGTCTACCACGGCGAACTGGTGGACAAACCCTGGTTGGGTGACGGCTGGCGGGAACCCGATACTACCGATATACTCAAAGCTGTCCGCCTGCTTTACGCGGTCAGCGCTCTAACGGTGCTGGTCTTTTTTTTCCTGGCCCTGGTGGTAAAAATACTGTTGACTTGACCTGTTCTGTACCATAAGATGGGACATTCCCGTAAAAAGGATATATGAGCCTCCCCAGCCGACCGCTGCCGGTCAAACCTCTGGTCAGCCTGATTTTTTCCCAACCGGCCCTGGAAACCGTGGTCTTCCAGGAGCTGGCTGGTTTTCTTGGACCGCCGGATATGGTCGGCGCCTGGCTGCAGTTCGACCAAACCCAGTATTACGGCCCGGAGATGGGCCCAAATTTGCAGCGGCGGTTGGCGGTTTTTTTGCATCTGGCCGACCCGGTGGACCTCTGTCAGTGGAAGACCTGGACCAATGCCATTGAACGTCGGTTGTCTCTGGGCGGCCGCCGCCTGGTGAACCTTGATCCCGGCTACCTGGCCCGGGAACGGCTGGTCCTGGCCACCGGCAAGAACTATACGCACCGCCTGTATCTGGGACAAGGCCTGTATGGTGAAGTGACCCTGATCTACCAAAAGGGGGTGTGGCAGGTCTTGCCCTGGACCTACCCGGACTACGCCGGCCCCCAACTCCTGGAATTTTTCGATCAGGCCAGGAAGAAATATCTCTGGCAATTGCGCCATCTGCCCGGAGGCTAAGAGGGTCCCGGGCGATCCTCAGGTGCAAGAAAGCAACCTGAATATCCTCAGGTGAACGCCAAAAGGCGGGAGGCGCGGCGCTTTTCCGCCCTACAGGTTATACTGAAGGCTAACCGCCTTCAGTCCGTGGTTTTTAACTAAAAACTCAAAAATCGAAAATCGAAACCCATGAAAAGTATGACTGCGTTTGGCCGGGGTGAAGCAGAAGGCTCCGGGTGTAAAATGTCTGTTGAGTGCCGCACCCTTAATCACCGTTTTTTAGACCTGCATCTCAGGATGCCCCGGTCCCTCATGGGGCTTGAGGAGCGTCTGCGGAAGTTAATCTCCACCCACATGGCCCGGGGCCGGGTGGAGCTGAGCATCTCCCTGGAATACACCGGTCAAAGCCCTCGTTCCCTGGTTGCGGATCAGGATTTGCTCAAAGACGCCGCCGCCATCTTAACCACCATTCAGGAGGCCTGGGCGCTTCCCGAACCCTGGGGCTGGGACCAGCTGCTGCACTTCCCCGAGGTCGTTTCTCTGCGAGAGACCTCACCGGCCGATGACGAAGTCTTGTGGTCCGTGTTAGGCCCTGCCACTCAAAAGGCCTTGGACGTGGTTGACGGCATGCGCCGCCGGGAGGGAGAATATCTCGGGACGGAACTGCGGGGACTGCTGCAGCGAGTTGTAGAACAGATTGGTATTATCGAACAAAGAGTGGGAACGGTCCCTCAGTCATATCGTGATAAGTTGACCGTCCGGCTGGCTCAACTCCTGCCCGAAACCAATCCGGTGGACCCCCAGCGGCTGGCCCAGGAAGTGGCGGTGCTGGCCGACCGGGGCGACATCACCGAAGAACTGGCCCGCCTGCGCAGCCATCTGGAGCAGTTCCACTTGACCCTGGCGGCCAAAAAGCCCCTAGGCCGTAAACTGGATTTTGTTATTCAGGAATTAAACCGGGAAATCAACACTATAGGTTCTAAGGCGACGGATGTCGGCATTTCCCAGGCCGTCATCGAAATCAAAAGCGAACTGGAACGCTTGCGGGAGCAGGTGCAAAATTTAGAATAATCGTCCTGACCGCGCCATCAACTTTATCGCCAGTTGCCAGAAAACGTTGCTAATGTTCACCTCCTCTCGAGGGGCACTTAGCATACCGACTGAAGTATATAATCTCTTACTCAGGACTCAGAACCCAGGACTCAGAACTAAAACCAGCACCCGGAGACTAGCGGCAATGCCTGTAAAAGATTCGTCTTTGGTTAATATCGGCTTTGGCAATACTGTTGTGGCAACGCGCATTGTGGCCATCGTCACCCCTGGTTCCGCCCCTATGAAACGCCTGCGTGAAGATGCTAAGAATGAACAACGTCTCGTCGACGCCACGCACGGCCGCAAAACCCGGGCCATTATTATCACTGATAGCAATCATATTATTCTCTCGGCGGTCCAACCCGATACCTTGTCCCAACGATTTTCCGGCGACGGCACGCCGGCTCGCCACCCAAAGGAGCCCTAAATGGCCGCCCAGATCTTTGTCGTCTCCGGCGCCTCCGGGTCCGGCAAAACCACTTTGGTCCGGGCCCTGCAAGACAGTGATCCGGAGCTGCGCTTTTCCGTCTCCTATACCACCCGCCCGTCCCGGCCAGGAGAAGTTGACGGCAAGGATTATGGCTTTGTCAGTGTCGAGGAGTTCCAGAAACTTATTCGGGAAGGCCTCTTGGTGGAATACGTTGAGCAGTTCGGCCATTATTACGGCACCTCACGCACCTGGATCGATCAGACCCTGCTGGGCCAGCGGGATATTCTCTTCGACGTCGAGATTCACGGCGCCAAAGCCCTGAAGGAGCATTTCCCCCAAGGCAATTTTGTCTTTATCCTGCCACCGACCCTGAGGGTCTTGGAAGATCGGCTCCGGGACCGGGGTAGCCTCCCCGAAACCGAACTGCGCCAGCGTTTGGATCGGGTCCGCCAGGAAGTCCAGGAAATCGCCTGGTATGACTATCTCATCGTCAATGACGATTTGTCCGAGGCCATCAGGCGCTTGCAGGCCATCGTCAGTGCGGCCCGCTCCCGTACCACCCACATCTGGCCGGCCATCAAACCTCAGTGGATTTAATTCCCCTTAAGCAGACAAAATCTTTTAACCGGAAAATGGAAACCGAAAACCGGAAACCCAATACGGTCCTTTCACCTTGACACCTTTAGCCAAACCAGATAAAAAATTAGCATTGATAACGAGTTAGCTCCAGGACGCTGGTGCCGCTCATTGAGAATCTTCAGGAGATAGATGTGTATTGGAACGCTGAAATTGAGACTTTAACCGCCGGTAAGCTGCAGCAGCTGCAATTGGAACGCCTGCGCCTGACCGTGGCCCGGGCCGCCCGGAGCCCCTTTTACGGCGAGCGGCTGCGGGAAGCCGGCGTCACCCCGGACAGCCTGCAGAGTTTAGCCGACGTCCGTAAAATCCCCTTTACCACCAAAGACGATCTCCGGGCTCACAGCCGCGGGATGCTCACCGTACCTTGGCCAGAGGTTATCCGGCTCCACGCCTCCTCAGGCACCACTGGCCAGGCCACGGTGATTTATTACACCCGGACCGATATCGAGCTCTGGGCCGATCTGGTGGCCCGCTCCATGTATATGACCGGTATGCGAGACGATGACGTTTTTCAAAATATGATGGGCTACGGCCTCTTCACCGGCGGTTTGGGTTTTCACTACGGCTCTGAACGTCTGGGAGCCTTGACCATTCCCGTGGGGGCCGGCAACAGCAAGCGGCAGGTGCAGCTCATGCAGCAATTCGGCACCACCGCGGTGCACATCATCCCCAGCTACGCCCTGTTTCTCCTCAAGACCTTTGCCGACTTGGGCGTCGATCCCCGGGACCTGCCCCTGCGCCTGGCCTACATCGGGGCCGAACCGTATTCGGCCGGGACCAGACAGCGTATCGAAGACGCCTACGGCCTCAAGGCGTACAACTGCTATGGTCTCTCCGAGCTGAACGGGCCGGGGGTCGCCTTCGAATGCCAGGAGCAGAACGGCTCCCACGTCTGGGAAGACAGCTTTTTACTGGAAGTCCTCGACCCCGACACCCAGGAGCCGGCGCTGCCTGGGGTGGTGGGCGAATTAGTCTTCACCAATCTCACCCGGCAAGGCATGCCGCTGCTGCGCTACCGTTCCCGGGACCTGGCCTCCTATGACGACCAACTCTGCCCGTGCGGCCGGAGCAGCCGCCGTATCTCCCGGATTCAGGGCCGCACCGACGACATGATCATCCTCAAAGGGGTGAACATCTTTCCCATTCAGATCGACCGCGTGCTCATGGCGCTGCCGGAAGTAGACTCTAATTACCTGGTGGAGTTAAAGCAAGAAGGCGTCAACGATACGATGATTGTCAAGGTGGAAATTAAGCAGGAATTTTTCCGGGAAGACTTAAGTTTCCTCAAGAACCTGCAAAAACGCCTCACCGAAGCCTTAAAAAGCGAACTGCTGGTCACCCCCAAAGTTGAACTGGTGGAACATAACTCCCTGCCCCGGGGTGAAGGCAAAGCGGTTCGGGTACTTGATCACCGGAAAAAAGCTGAATAGGGCTAAGGACCGGGTAGGCGGTTCGGCCCGAACTGGCGCCCGGGAGAAATATAATGTCTTGTTAACCGCTCTCACTTTCTCAGCCGGTATTCTCCATCAAACAGGAGGAAAACTATGTTTACCATTATATCTCTAGATGCCCGGGAAATCCTGGATTCCCGGGGCAATCCCACGGTCTGTGCCGATGTCACCCTGGATGTGGGCGTGCGGGCCTTTGCCATGGTCCCCTCCGGCGCTTCCACCGGCGAACATGAAGCCCTGGAAATGCGGGACGATGACGCCAAACGCTACGGTGGTAAAGGGGTCCTCAAGGCCATAGAGAATATTAAAGAAATCATCGCCCCCGAACTCATCGGCGAAGACCCTATGGATCAAATCGGCTTGGACCGGTTGATGATTGAACTGGACGGGACTCCGAACAAGAGCCGCCTGGGGGCCAACGCCATTCTGGGGGTCTCCATGGCCCTGGCCCGGGCTGCCGCGGAGGCTTTGGAAATTCCCCTGTACCGCTATCTGGGAGGCGCCCACGCCGCCACTCTGCCCATGCCCATGATGAATATTATCAACGGGGGCAGCCACGCCGGCAATAATGTGGACTTCCAGGAATTCATGATCATGCCGGTGGGCGGCCGCAACTTTGCCGAGGCCCTGCGCATCGGCGCCGAAGTCTTCCACAGTCTGAAAAAAGTCCTGTCCGGCCGTAAGCTGTCCACCGGTGTGGGCGATGAAGGTGGCTTTGCTCCGGATTTAAAGAGCAATGAAGAGGCCCTGCAGGTGATCATGGCAGCCATCGACAAGGCCGGTTACCAGGCCGGTAAAGACGTGGTCCTGGCCCTGGATGTGGCTTCTTCGGAATTTTTTAAAAACAACCAGTATGTCTTTCATAAATCCGATGGCTCCAGCCGCGACGCCGCCGGGATGACCGCTTTGTATCAAGACCTGATGGCCAAATATCCCATCGTTTCCATCGAAGATGGCCTGGCTGAGGACGATTGGACCGGGTGGCAAAATCAGACCGCCGCGCTGGGCCGTAAGGTGCAACTTGTGGGAGACGATCTCTTTGTCACCAACGTGGAGCGTCTGCAACGCGGGATCAACGAAAAAGTCGGCAACGCCATTCTTATAAAGCTCAATCAGATCGGCACGCTCACCGAAACCCTGGATGCCATCCGGCTGGCCAATCTGCACGGCTACCGAGCCGTCATCTCCCATCGCTCCGGAGAGACGGAAGACGCCTTTATCGCCGATCTGGCCGTGGCCACGGGGGCTGGTCAGATTAAAACCGGTTCCCTCTCACGTTCGGAACGAGTCGCCAAATACAACCGGCTCCTCCTCATCGAAGAAGAATTGGGGGAAACGGCCCGCTTCAAAGACGATCCTTACTGGTTATAGTCTTTGCTAAGAGAGCCTCTGGCAAAATATGCTGGTTTTGTCATCCTGACCGTAGTGAAGGATCTTAACTTATTAAAAACCTGAGATTCTTCGCGACACTCAAAATGACAACCAGGGACAAAGGTGACTTTGGCAAGAGTCTCCTTTGTAAATCGGTATAAAATGATAACCTAGAAAATCTCTCAGAGGAGGGGCCTACGCCCTTTTAAGTTTCGGCATAATTTCTCGGCCCTGGGGGACCGGCCTGCCGGTCCCTCCTTTGTGCCGGTCATTTTTTGGGGCTTAGAAAACCTCTCAGATGTTCTAACCCCTCCTGTCGGGTAATTTCACCTCGAAAGCGGAAAGGAACCTTCAAACCTCCCAACACCGAGGCCAATCTGACTCCGCCGGCTAGTTCATATTTCAGCCTGTCCTGCAGCAGTAGAGCCTTTAAGGCCTTGGGAACGGCGTTGAGTTTGAGCAAAATCGGCACCTCCACCAGACTTTCCCCGCCGGCCGGCAAGGTAACGGCAGCCACGCTTTCTCCCTGCACCAAGTCTGCACCCTCCACCGAAAATTCATAATCATAGCCCAAAATTCGCATGGGTTCCGAATTGGGATTGGTCAGCTGCAACCTGGCGCTCAGCGGCCAACACTGGCTTTCCGGGGGATAAATGGTTAAACCCTGAAACGCCACCTCCGGGGGAGCGACCTTCCCTGTAGCCAAATCCCGGATACCGCAACTGCTCAGACCAAGGGATATGGTAATAAATACTATGATAGGAATATAATTATTTTTTGAATAAATTTTTTTTGACATATTTTTCTCTTATCATTAGACTGTACATATCTTTTGCTTGATCATAGCACCTTCCTTAAAAATTTCTAGGGGAATCAAAATGATGAGTCTATGCTACCTCGTCAGATGGAAAGTCGCGCTCTTAATCCTGGCAGGCTGCCTGATCTGGGTTTTTAGCAGCGCCGTTACGCCAAACCCGGCGATAGCATTCTCTGAGGCCAGTTACGAATTGGGACTGCGTTATGGCTATGGTAAAACTTCTAGGGCCCAAGAAACAATAGAATTTAATAGTTTACTGCCCCGTTGGGGAGTCTTTCTTACCCAGCCTGATAACCCTATTTTGGGCAAGCTCAGGCTTTCTTTTCTCCTTGAAGGCATCCTCGGCACGGCGCGAGCCAGCAATGGCGGCTGGGACATTGGTTTTACGCCCCTGTTAAAAATCAGTTATCCCTGGGACCGGTTTTTGGGTTATATCGAAGGCGGCGCCGGGGTAATCTGGGAAAACGTCGACACCCCCACCTATGCCCATACCTTTAATTTTAGCCCCCAAATAGGCGCTGGCGTGGACATCAGAATTTTCGGCAATTATGCCCTATCCCTGGCCTATCGTTTTCGGCATACCTCCAACGCCGGACTGTATGCCGAAAATCCCGGCGTGGACAGCAATTTTTTCATGATCGGGGTGACATATTATTATTAAATACTAAAAATAATTTGTAAATTGGTGTTATTAGAATAAATTTTCTTGACAGTAATTACTATTATAAAATAATATTACGATATGAAGATCTCAATAGATCAATTGGCCAAGCGTCTAAAAGAGCAGCATATCTCCGTGACTCCGCAGCGACTGGAAATCTTGAAGTCCATCATGTCTCGTTACGATCACCCCAGCGCCGATAACATTTATCAGGAGGTGCGGCGGCAGCTGCCGA
Organism: uncultured delta proteobacterium; assembly: GCA_963780995.1. GTDB lineage: Bacteria > Desulfobacterota > Desulfobaccia > Desulfobaccales > Desulfobaccaceae > Desulfobacca. Next base: position 67,928 of record CAWAEI010000023.1, on the reverse strand, counting down.
TGATTTCCTTTAATACCGTGTATAAGACGCTGGAAACTTTCTGCCAATTAGGTCTTATCATCAAAATCAATCCGCTCCATGAAGTTGCCCGTTATGACGGCAATGTCTCTCCCCACACCCACATGGTCTGCACCCTTTGTCATAAGGTAGAGGATCTCCATTGGCACTGGCCTGCAGAGGTGCCGCTTCCCAGTCCCGGCGCCACAGATTTCAGGGTGGATTCGGTGGCAGTGCACCTATTTGGCCTCTGCGGGCATTGTCAATCTGATTAAGCTGCCGATTTAGTAAATTTATTTCACCGAAGCGATTGACTACTGGCTGGGCTCGGCCTGTTGCTCCAGGGTTAGCAAAGCCTGATGGGCTGCTTCCTGGGAAGCTTGTTTTTTTGATTTGCCTCGTCCCCGCCCCAGGGGCGCGCCGGCCACCCGGACTTCCACCTCAAAGGTTCGAGCATGGGCCGGTCCAGTTTCCTGCACCAGCTGATACTCCGGGGCAACCTTCAGCCATTTTTGGGCATATTCCTGCAAAACCGTTTTAAAGTCCTGGGAACTCTCGCCTTCCTGCGGGTTTAAACTTCCCTGGAACAGGGCCCTGACAACCTCCCTGGCTGACCCATAGCCCCCATCCAAATATACTGCCGCCACGACCGCCTCCAAAGCATCGGCCAACATGGAGGGTTTGTTACGGCCGGATTGCTGCTCCTCTCCCCGGCCCAGCAACAGGCAGGTCCCTAACTCCAAACGGCGGGCTATCCCGGCCAAATGCCTGGCGTTCACCAGAGAGGCCCGCCGACGGGAAAGCGTGCCCTCATGGGCTTCGGGATAGATAGTCACTAGAAAATCGCTGATGATTAAATTTAGGACCGCATCGCCCAAAAACTCCAGACGTTCATTGCTGGGTCCAACTTGGGGATATTCATAGGCATAGGAACTATGAATTAAAGCCTGTGCCAGCCAGGTGCGATCCCGAAAGACATACCCCAACCGTTTTTCCAGTTCGGCAAAATTTAAGTTCTTCGCTATAAATCCCGACATTTGTTTGAAACATCCACGAGCATGATGCACAATACTTATGTTGCAATCGGCAAAATTTAAGTTTTTAGACTTAAGGTTTCAAATAAGTTTGAAACGCCCACCAGCACTGTACTAGATAGCTTACCGGTGAAAATTGCGAAAATCACCTTTTTTTCCAAAAAACTTCTCAATATTGGCTGAAAAAATTCCAAAAGTGTTTTTGTGAAATTGTTCACGCCTTGTTTTCCGTGATTTCTTTTTCATCGGCTATCTATTTGATTTAATTGTAAAATAAAACCATAAAATTCTAACTTATTTATAAAAGGGTTGACTTTTGGCGGATTATGTTTTATAAAGGACCAGATTTTGGGCCAGGAACCAAAACTAAGGGGAACAAGCACCTATCTAGTCACAATGTAATCTTCTGGCATCATTATTTATTTTTATGGGAATTGGCAATACTGCTTGTAACCCCGAACCCTGACTGAAGTCATGGTCTTGCCGAAAGGAGGTCTATGATGGTGAGTCGGCTTATTCTTGGCACTACCATAAGCTTGGCTCTGGTATTGTGTCCTTTTTTTGTAAACGACACTCACGCCAAATCTTCCCGGAAAAAATCTTCTCATAGCGCGGTAAAGGCTTCAAATTCTTCGCACCGTGTTGAAAGATCTAATCCGCGGACCGTCTCCCGCAGCTATAGCCGGCGCAGCTACGGCAGTCGCAGCTACCAACACTATCGTGGCAGCAGCGATGATTACGAACCGTCGTACAGCAGCAGAACACCGTCGTACAGCAGCAGCGCCCCTAGTGACAGTTATTCCACCCCCAGGTATTACCGGGCGGGAGTGGCTGAAACCGGTCCCTTAATGAAAATTACTCCCCAAAGGGATGGCCGCTTTATGCTGGAGCCACTAGGCCCCCAAAAAGCCGTGGGGAACCCCAGGTCGTCTTCTACCGTTGACCGGCACATAGCTCCCACAGCTCCTACGCGGAGAAGTGGCGATGATTACTCGGCCGTGCAGCCAAACCAAAATGCCCCCATCTATCCCAGATGGAATTTCCCGGAACTGGTTCTCACCCTGGCCAAGAGGTACGAAGGCGGTGATTATCGGCGGGGAGCGAGCCTGGAGACGAGTTCAGCCACGGACTGCTCCGGCTTTGTGCAGTATGTCTGCCAAAACTTTATGGTAGACCTGCCTCGCTGCAGTAGTGAGCAAGCCCATGTGGGCAAGACGGTCACCTCTCAGATGGATTTTTCCAAAATGCTGCCCGGCGATTTACTCTTTTTCCGCCGGGGTGGAGGTGGTGTCGGTCATGTGGGCATGTATATGGGTAATGGCAAGATGATCCATGCCTCCAGCCCCCGCAGCGGCATCATTGTTACTAATCTTAACGAGCCTTATTACCTCAACACTTTTGTCGTCGCCAAAAGAGTGTTCGAGGTGAAATACCCGAATTAATATTTATTTTATATCTCTTAAATATTATTAGTTTTTGCGTGCAGATTCTTGCCGTCAAATAATGGCGGCAAGAATTTTTTTTTATAGCTACCGAAGGGGTGTGTGCCAGACCCTTGAGGCCAACTTCCTCCTGAGACTTCCCCGCCGTGCTTGCCAAACCGATGGCCGTTCTCTGGTAGTTAGCAGGTTGACGACGGTTCGGCCGCCCGCCAAAACTCCCGCGTGACCACGTTCAATAAGGCCCAAATCGCATCTAAGGCCCAAAAGCGTTCCAGTGCCGCTGGGACCGTCAGGATGACCTGGGGTGGGAATTCTTCGTCACCCAGCCACAGTATCACCTCTAGGCGCAAGTTCGGATAGGCCGTGAGAACCACGGCAACGTCTCCCCGGCTGACCTCTTCTCCTCCCAAACTGTGGCCAGCGCTCAGGAAAAGCTCGCGGTTGGAACCAAACCTTTCCTCCAGCCGCGCGGTGGGCAAGGCATGCGGGCCCTGAAAAAAGACCACTCCCCCCTTATACTCTTTGGGACTGACCTGGCGGGACGGCAATTGGACCGCGTCCACTTTCAAAAGAAACAGCAGCATGGTCAGGCAGAGTTGAAATTCCGGCTCCTCCCCGGACTGCCCGTGGACCTGGACCAGACGTTGGGCCGGACGGACCGTTAATTCCCGGTTTAAGAACGGGAGAGTATAAACACCCTTCTGATAACGCGCCCCGGTCCGGCGCGCTACCTCGGCGGGGTTGGCCTGGGAGAGGGCCTCCCACAAAGCGTCATCCACATCCCGGCATTTTTGATAGAGGATATTGGCCTCGGGATCGGCCACAATGTCATATTTTTTTTCCATGATCGCTCGTGAACCCCGTCAATCTCCCGTCAACTGTCTCTCATAGCGCCCGGGGTTGAAATTGAGTTTTACCGCAATACGCAGCAGGACTTCCGCCAACGCCCGGGAATCTGGCTGGGTCCGCCGGCGGGCCGCAGCTAATTTGAGCCAGTGTTCTTCCATCAGATGGAAGAACAGATTTTGCGCCTCCATAAAATCCACATCCACCGGCAGTTGAGCGCCCAAGGATAATAAATTATCGATGCCGGTGGCTCTGGGTAAACTGAAATCCTGGGCCAAACCCACCAGACGCTGTTCCAGGATGTTGGCTACCAGCCGGCCGGCGGGATCGTCTTTCAGGTGGATAGTTAATTTCTTGGCTATGCTGATAATATCGGCCAGGTCCCGTTTAGGTTGATGTTCCTCGTCGCCGGCCGCCCACGCGTACAATATTTGCGTTATCCGCCGGCTGAGAGCGGTTGTCGCGGCTAATCGGAACACCGGCGGAATGACAAACCCTTCTTCAGCCATGGTGAACAATAGGGGCTGGGCCTCGGTAAAGCCGTGGAGCAGCTCAAGTTCCGATTCATCCTGGACTTTTTGCAACGAAGTCTGTAAAATATCCCGTTTTTCCCGTTTAAACATGTCCCGGACGGAATAATATCTGGGACCGAAATAAGCGGCCAGAGCATTGGCGATATCTTCCGGAGCTTCCTCCAAAGCTTTAAAGAGTACAGTAACCATGTCGTCAAAATCAAACTCGGTCTGCCATTCTTTTACCTGGGTGCGGTACAGGTAGCTGCCTAAAAACAGAGTGGCATAGCCCAAGGTCTGGTTATTGAGCGTTATGCCTGACGTCAGCTTGACCCTACCTAACGCCAGATCCAAGCCGCCCTGGCTTTTTTCCTCGTAATCCAAAAGTTCAGAGCGGTAGTGGTAAATATAATAATCGCACTGACGTTGGCGATTGCTCAAGAGCGAGATACTAAAGTGATTTACCAACTTTGGAAAGGTAATGACCGAAGGCCTGATTTTGTTCAGGTACAGGTCGCGGCCGCAGCCCATCTCCTTTCTATTGCTCTTGGCCTCCCCCAGAATGGACAAGAAAGGAGCCTCCAGATCTTCCGAGGAGAACTGCTGGCCGATTTGGAGGGCCCGGGCGGCATATTTCATGACCTGGAGCGTTTCCAACCCGGCCAGGTCGGCAAAAAACCAGCCGCAACTGGTATACATCAGCAGAACATGACGTTGCATTTCCAGGAGTTTGAGAGCCTGCACCCTGTCAACGTCTGACAATCCGGGGGCGCCATGCTTACTGAAAAAGGCTTCCCGGGATTCCTCGCTACGGTCCAGAATCACTTCGATATAGTCGTTGCGGGCCGCCCAGGGATTGGCGAGGTAGCGGCTCCCCTCCTGAGTAAAAATAAGAGCCAGCTTCTCATTGAGAAAGTCGAAGGCCTGCCGCAGCGGGGCCCGCCATTTTTGGTTCCAGCCCGCCTCCCCGCCGGTATTGCAGCCGCAATCACGCTTCCACCGACCGACCCCATGGGCGCAGCTCCAGGCAGTCCCTTCACCCTGGGGACCCAGGGAAATTTCCACCTCCTGGACCGGCTGTTGCACCTCCAGATAAGCCCTGAAATTAGTGACCCGCCAATCGCGCTCCGGACAGAGCTGGGACAAGGCATAAGCCAGACCCATCTCGCCGAAGTGTTTATGGTGGCCAAAGGTCTCACCGTCCGTGGCCACATTGAGGAGCTGAGGACGGGATCTGTCCGGACTCAAGGCGGCGCCCAAATGATCCAGCAACCGGCTGCTGTCATGTAACAAATCTCCAAAACTGAGTTCGGCCGCAGTCTGGCCGTTATAGAAAAAAATATCAATGAACCGCCGGGCGGTCGCGCCCTTGCCGGCTTCCACATAGCACCGATAGGGTTGGGTGGTGTCGATATTGCCGCTGCTGACATCCTGCCAGGCGCCGCCCTTTAAGGGCCGGATGCGGCGAGCCTGCCAGGGGGACAGGATGACATACCTCATGCCATGCTCGGCCAGGTCGCGTAACACCTCCAAATTCACCGCAGTTTCAGGCAGCCACATGGCATCCGCCCGGCGCTGGAAGCGGACGGCAAAATCCCTTAAGCCCCACAGGATTTCTGTTTCCCTGTCCCGGGCATTGGCGAGCGGTAAAATAACGTGATTATAGGCTTGGGCGATGGCGTTGCCGAAGCCCAGGCGGGCCTGACTTTCCCGGTCGGCTGTCAGAAGGCGCTGATAAGTCACCGGCGCGTTGGCTGCCAGCCAGGAAAGCAGGGTAGGGCCGATATTGAAATTTATATATCTGAAATTATTGACGATATCCAGGAGGCGGAGTTGATCGTCCCGAATCCGGGCGCAGGTATTGGGAGTATAGCACTCCCGGGTGATCCGGGCATTCCAGTTGGGAAAGGGATAGGCGCTCTCTTCCAGTTCTATTTCTTCAATCCAGGGATTTTCCCGGGGGGGCTGATAAAAATGGCCATGCATTACCACAAAAACTTTACCGGCCGAGATGAGGGGCGTTGGCATAGGGTTTCCCTAAAATATCAGGTTGGCTAAATCTTGCCAGGTATAGATTATCGGAAAGGAATGTGGGCGGCGATTCCATGGCTGATCGTAGAGCAACGGTTGGATGCCGTGGCGGGCCAGATGAAAACAGGTCTCCAGTCGGTCCTCCACAAAATAGGTGATGCCGTGGGCCTGGAGGTAGTCTAATTTCGCCTCTGGATCGCCAGTGGCGATAATTCGAATGTCTTCCGGGGGCACCTCGGGCAGGTTTTTTGTCAGCCAGGCGAAAATGGGCTCGGGCTTGTCTCTGGCGGTCACGAAGAGCAATGATTGGTTCTGGGATAATTTCGTCAATACCGGCACTGCGTCTGGAAAAGGGTCTATAGTCAATTCCTCGGGACAGTTCAGCAGCAGATCAATTATCTCCCAGACGACGGTTTCATCCATCTGGAGGCAGCGGACCAGATCAAATTCCACGATATCATCATACTTCAGGTGATTAATATTATAGCGCTCATTGGCCACGGAAATGAACGTGGACATGATATCCGCCACCACGCCGTCAATGTCAAAGGCCAGTTGCCGTGGATCAATCTTGGTTAAAACCATTCTGTCAGCCATCTTCCGTCTAAGTTCATTCTTGTTCCCCTGCTCCTGCCCTGAAAAGATTTGGTTGGTGGCACAGAATTGTGGGCGGGAAAGCGCCGCGCCTCCCGCCTGCGGCAATCTTCTCATACTTTATGGGTGAGCCAAAGGCTCAGGCTTAACTGCTGGGGAACACCTTTAGCAGCGAAGCTCCAGCTTCGTCCGCTCTAGGGGTTCTGTTGAAACTCCTTGAGAATCTGCAACACTTCTGCATCAGGCACATCATACCAGGCGCGGTAGGCCGCCGCGACCGCAAAGGGCCGCCGGGTCCGGACGTTCAAGCAGACCACGGTGGGCGCAGCCTGCCTGATAAACTCTATGGTGTCCAGCAAACCGGTGGGAACCGCCACGATTGTTTCGACGGGCTGCTGCTGGTTAATAAACTTCAGGGCTGCCAGCATGGTATACCCCGAGGCCAGGCCATCGTCCACCACGATGGCGACTTTGCCCTGCAGGTCAGGATAAGGGCGGCCGCCCCGGAAGAGCGCCTCCCGTTTCTCCAGATTCTGCCGGGTCAGGGCCAGCTGGGCGTCCACCTGCTCCTGGTCTAAATCCAGGGCCCGTAACAGTGGTTCATTGAAAAAAACCTGGCCATCCGGGGCCAGGGCGCCAAAACCAGCCTCGGTATTCCAGGGAATTTGAATTTTACGCACAATGATCAGGTCCAGAGGCAGTTGCAGAGCGCGGGCGATCTCCGCCGCCACCGGCACCCCGCCGGCTGGAATGGCCAACACCACGCCAGGAACGCCTTTGTAATCCCGCAATTTTTGGGCCAGCAGGCGGCCGGCCGCGGTCCGATCCGGAAAGAGATAAGACCGGTCACGAAAGGAAGCTTCTTCGATTAGACCTTGCATGGCTGATTATCCTCACACAAGACGATGAGTTGGCCACGTCTGTTAATTAAAATCCCCCCTCACCTCCCGTTAGAAAAGGGGGGGAAATAAATGCACCCTTTAAAGTCCCCCTTTGTAAAGGGGGATTTTTATGGTAAAACCGGCAACGTTTCACTCATCCTCTTTTTCTACCCGGCCCCGGGTTATGGCCCGGTAACCGAACTTTCCCTGGATCCTGTCCACGGCCTGATCAAGCTGCTCCTGTTTCAGCAAATCGGGAGGGGTAAACAAACTCGCCTGGACTACAGATTTAGTGAGCTGGGAAACGCTGAGACCCACAAGCCGCACCCTGGTTTTCAGTTGCGTTTCCGTGAGCAGCTTCTCGGCCGTATGATAGATCTGGTGGGTGCTGCTGGTGGGCCGGGCCAGAGAATGACTCCGGGTAACCTGTTTGAAGTCGGCATACTTGATTTTCAGGGTGACGGTGCGGCCTTTCAAACCATCCTGGCGCAAATCCCGACCCACCCGTTCGGCCTGCTGCAGGAGCCACTGCCGGAGCTCCGCGAGGTCGGCAGTATCCTGGGACAGGGTATTTTCGGCCCCGCAGGATTTTGGCTCGGTATGGGGGGTGACCGGGGCCGGATCGATCCCCAGAGCCCTCTCGTACAGGACCAGGCCGCTTTTGCCCAATTGTTTCTGCCAGAATGACCGGGGATACTCCAGCACCTCCCCGGTTTGCGTCACACCCAGGGCCTGCAGCCTGGTCAAGGTCTTGGCGCCCACCCCGGGGATTTTGGCCACCGGCAAGGTTTTGAGAAAGGCCGGAATCTCCGCGGCCGTAATAATAGTTATGCCATTGGGCTTATGCAGCTCGGAGGCAATCTTGGCCAGAAATTTATTGGGCGCCAGGCCGATGGAGCAGGTGAGCCCGGTTTGGGACATAATCCCGGCTTTGAGACGCTGGGCGAGTTCCGGGAGAGGGCCGTGCATGGTTTCGACGCCGGTCAGATCCAGGTAAGCTTCATCGATGGAGACCTGTTCCACCACAGGCGACATGCCTGCCAGAATGGTCATGATCTGCTGGGAGACCTCCCGGTACCGGGACATCCGCACCGGCCGGAAGACGCCTTGGGGGCAGAGTTTCCGGGCCTGGAACATGGGCAGGGCGGAATGCACGCCAAAGACCCGGGCCTCGTACGACGCCGCGGACACCACGCCCCGGTGGGAACCACCCACAATGACCGGCCGGCCGCGCAGTTCCGGATTGTCTGCCTGCTCCACCGCGGCATAAAAAGCATCCATATCCACATGCATAATCCAGCGGCCGGAATTCATGGAAAGCTCGTCAACCTGCTGGCCTCGAAAGCAACGCCCACCAGAGCCAGGCAAAGGTCTTGATAACTATTCTTTGTCCCACCCTATTATCGGCAAAATTTCACTACTACAGTAGCAGCTTTACTCAGTCCTGGTAATGCAGGGCCAGCCAGATGGTGGGTTGGCCGGGATCGGTCCATTCCACCCGGTGGCGCCGGTGCGCCGGGATGTGCACATAATCGCCTGGTTTCATTATAATCATTTGGGGCTCATTTTCCAAGAGCAGCCCCGCCCCGCCGGTCAGGAGCAGCACCCATTCGTGCGTGTCCTGGTCGAACCACTCCCCGGCCGGGGTTGCCTGGCCGGTGGAAATTATGCGCTCCAGCCAAAAAGATCCGGCCCGGAGTACAGACTTCAATGACTTCCGTGGGTAAACGTATGGGAACCTGGGAGAAGAAACTCCCCGGATCGCCCTGGCCAATTTGTGTCGACATTGGGTTTCCTTGGGGTTGAGTCTCCTTATTGTATCAGTTTTTCCATCTTGGGAACCAACTATGAAGACAATCATTGTTGGCTTGTTCACAAACATACCTATTATATTAATTTTCCTAATAAATTTATCATCAGAAGGGCAGCGATTCATAGGCTTCAGGCTTGCAAAAAATAACATTTTAGGTTATTATAAAATTACTTTTACAAAAGATTAGGGATGAGGTTGGCAAGTTTTTAAATATGCCCGGAAGGGTGTAGTCTGCGGCCTGAAAAGTGGTTTGCAAACAAGGAGTTTAGCGAGTATATGGTGTGCTGGATTTCAGCCGCCAGGAAAGGAGCCGCCCATGTTGGAAGAATATCCCAAGAAGATCACTCTTCCTGATGGTCTCACCGTAACCTTGAGACCTATGACGCGTGATGACCAGTATGCCCTGTACAGTTTTTTTATCAACCTGGGGGCAGAAGACCGGCGTTTTCTCCGCAACGTGGTAACCGACCGGAAGCTCATCGAGAAGTGGGCCCGCAATCTCAATTATGACAATGTCGTACCCATTCTGGCGGAATACGAGGGGCACATCGTGGCCAATGCCACCCTGCACTACCAGACCTTTGGTTGGGGGCGCCATGTCGCCGAGATCCGGGTCACCGTGGCCCCCGAATTTCAGGGCCGGAGACTGGGCGCGGCGCTCATCGAGGAACTCACCTCCCTGGCGGCCCGGGCCAAGGTAAAGAAACTCTTGGCCAGAATTGTCACCAACCGTCCGGGCGTCATCACGGCCTTTGAGAAGGCTGGCTTTAGCCAGCTAACGGTATTGAAAAACTATGTCAAGGATCTCCACAGCCAGCAGTATGCTGATATTACCCTTCTGGTCAAGGAGCTGCAACCAGGAACTCAATAAGGAGCCTGCGGAGGGAGGAGACAACAAATGAAGCAAGTGGTAATTGCCAGCGCCGTCAGGACGGCCATCGGCGCCTTCGGGGGCGCCCTGAAGGAAACACCGGCAGTGGAACTGGGTGGCATCGTCATCAAGGAAGTTTTGCGCCGGGCCAAGGTTCGACAGGATAAAGTGGATTTAGTCGTCATGGGGAATGTGCTCCAGGCCGGTGAAGGGCAAAATCCGGCCCGGCAGGCAGCCTTGCTGGCGGATATTTCCCAGTACACCCCGGCCCTCACCGTCAACGCGGTGTGCGGTTCCGGGATGGAGGCCGTGATCACCGCCAGCCAGAAAATCCAGACGGGGGCGACAGAAATTGTCATCGCCGGGGGCATGGAATGCATGAGCAACGCCCCCTTTGTGCTGCCCCAGGCCAGGTGGGGGGCCCGCATGGGTCATGTGCAGGTGTTGGACACCATGATTCATGATGGGCTCTGGTGTTCCTTCGGAGATACGCACATGGGCATCACCGCGGAAAATGTGGCCGAACGTTTTCACCTCAGCCGGGAGGAACAGGACGAATTTGCCGCCCAAAGCCAGCAGAAAGCCGAGGCGGCCATCAAATCCGGCCGGTTCAAAGATGAGATCGTACCCGTGGAAATTCCCCAGAGAAAGGGCGATCCCATTATCTTTGACACCGATGAATTTCCCCGTTTCGGCAGTACTGCCGGAAAAATTGGGCAAACTGAAACCGGCCTTCGCCAAACAGGGCAGCATCACCGCGGGAAACTCCTCCGGCATTAATGACGGGGCCGCGGCGCTCCTGCTCATGACCGCGGAAAGGGCCCTGAAAATGGGCATCCGCCCCCTGGCCAAGATCGACTCCTATAGCGTCGAAGGCTGCGAACCGGAGCTGATGGGCACCGGTCCCATTTATGCGGTGCGCCATGCCATCGAACGGATCAGCGAGGAACGGGGGAAAAAAATCGAACTGGTGGAGCTCAATGAAGCCTTTGCGGCCCAGTCCCTGGCCTGCCTCAAGGAACTACACCTGGACCCCGAAATCGTCAATGTCAACGGGGGCGCCATCGCCCTGGGTCACCCCATCGGCTGCAGCGGCGCCAGAATTCTGGTGACCCTCATCTACGAGATGCAAAGACGCAACGTCGAGGTGGGACTGGCCAGTCTCTGCGTCGGCGGCGGCATGGGGTATGCCATGATCGTGGAGCGCGGCTGGTATTTTTAGGGGGGGTTAACACCTGCCCCGCCGGATTAGCTGATCGGGAGATAATTATGGACAAATTGTCGGAGATACTTGTTAACACCTATCCCAAAAGCATCTCCTTAGACGACGGCACGCCCGTCACCTTAAGGCCCCTGTTGAAGACGGATGAGGCCGCCCTGGTGGAATACTTCGGCAGCCTGCCCCCCGAGGACCGCCTCTGCCTCAAGGATGACGTGACCGATCCCAAAGTCATCGAGACTTGGATCTACGAAATAGACTATGATCACATCCTTTCTCTTATTGCCCTGCATAACGGCCAGATCGTGGGGGATGGAACCTTGCATTTCAACCCCATCGGCTGGACCAGACATCAGGCGGACCTGCGCCTGACCACCTCTACCCAGTACCGGGTGCGGGGGCTGGGGACTACCCTGCTGCAAAACCTCATTGATATTGCCACCCGCCTGGGCCTGGAACAGATCAGCATCGAGATCCCGCCGCGTCTGGACAAGGCCTTTTACCTGTTTGAGAAGATGGGATTTAAGGAAGTGGCCAACTTGCAGGGTTTTGTCAAAGACCTGGAGGGCAGCGAATCCGATCTGGTCTTAATGGTCAAATATTTGCAGGAATAGAACGGCCAAACTTGCGGATAAACAAAATCAGGACGGCTCTGAGCCCCAAGCTCAGGGCCGCTCTTGATTTTTAAAGTCCTCCGCTTTAATTTTTGCAATTCGCAATTTTTTTGTCATAAAGCAATTTCTTAACCGCGTTAATTTTATATTTACTATATTTTTTTAGGAAAAATAAATATAGTGGGCCAAATTGAAATATTTTGCATTGCAAAATATTTCTTGACAAGCCTCTGACCGACATTTATATTAAGGGAAAATTCAGACGAGGTCTACCAATGGCAAAGCCGAAAACGATCGAACTGGCGCTCCAGGGGGGCGGCGCGCACGGCGCCTTCACCTGGGGTGTTCTGGATCGTCTGCTTAGAAGATGACCGGATTGTGATCGGAGGCATCTGCGGGACGAGCGCCGGCGCCATGAATGCCGTGGTGGTGGCTGACGGGCTTGACTGCGGCGGCAAGGAGGGGGCCCGGCAGGCGCTCGAAAAATTTTGGTCCGGGGTGCACCAGGCCGGGGTGTATTCACCTTTTAAACGGACCTGGCTGGACCGACTGCTCGGTCGCTGGAGCCTGGACTTCTTCTCCCGGCTATATGTTCTTTGATACCCTGTCACGGTTGGTATCCCCTTACCAGATAAATCCCCTGAACATCAATCCGCTGCGCGATCTTATATCCGATCTGGTGGATTTCGAGCATGTCCGCCATTGCGAAGGCATCAAGCTGTTCGTGGCCGCCACCAACGTGCGCACCGGCATGCAAAAGATTTTCCACCGTCAGGAAATGACCGTGGACATGGTGATGGCTTCCGCCTGTCTGCCTTTCGTCTTTCAGGCCGTGGAGATAGACGGTGAGGCCTACTGGGATGGGGGCTATATGGGTAATCCGGCGTTGTTTCCCTTGGTTGATGATTGTCCAATCCCAGCGACCTTGTCATTGTGCAGATCAACCCCATATTCCGGGAAGAAATTCCCCGCAGTGCTCCCGACATTTTCAACCGCCTCAACGAGATCACTTTTAATGCCAGCCTGATCGAAGAAGTCCGGGCCATTGCCATTTTGAAAAAGCTCATCGAAGTGGCGAATCTGGAAGATCAACGATTCCAGGATGCTCTGTTCCACCGGATCAACGCCGACAGCGAGCTCAAACCCCTGGGCGTCTCCAGCAAGTTCAACACGGAATGGGCGTTTTTAACAGCACTTGCATGATGTTGGGTATCGTACGACCTCGACCTGGCTTGACCAAACACTACGATGACCTGGGAAAACGCTCCACCCTCGACTATCGAATCCGTGTATCTCTAGCTGGAAGGAGAAGACCTTGTATGTTAGGAATTCTCAGCATTGCCGGCGCGCTGGCACTCCTGATCTATTTCGCCTACCGGGGCATCAGCGTGGTGATCATTGCGCCCCTCAGTGGCAGCGCTCGCCGTGCTATTTGGCCGGAGAAACACTTATCTTGGGAGCCTATACGCAGGTGTTTATGAAGGCGACCGGGAATTTCATCATTCTCTATTTTCCGTTGTTTCTGCTCGGCGCGATTTTCGGCAAACTCATGGACGACAGCGGCTCGGCCCAGGCAATTGCCCAATGGGCGGTTAAAAAGTTCGGCCAGGAGCGCTCGATGCTGGTCGTGGTGCTGTCCTGCGCCCTCCTTACCTATGGCGGCGTGTCGCTGTTCGTCGTGGCCTTCGCCATTGTTCCCATCGCTGAAATGCTGTTCCGCAATAACGGCCTTCCCAAGCGATTGATTCCAGGCGCCGTGGCCCTGGGCGCCTTCTCCTTTACCATGACCGCCCTGCCGGGCACCCCAGCCATTCAGAATGCCATTCCCATGCCAACCTTTGGCACGACGCCGTTTGCCGCCCCTATCCTCGGGATCATCGCCGCTGGGATCATGCTTCTCTTCGGCATGATGTGGCTGAATCAGAGGGCACGCACCGCCGTGACCCAAGGGGAGGGCTACGGCGCTCATACGGATGTGGCCCCCCATGCGGATAAAAGGCTGCGGGTCCATGCCGAAGGAGAAGGTTTCGATATCGACGAACTTAATGATAAACCTGTCCCTGCCGGTGAACCGGGTATTCTCATAGCTGTGTCGCCCATCGTCCTGGTCATTGTCCTCAATTATCTCTTCAGCGAGCTGATTCTTCCCGCCCTGGACACGTCTTTTCTCGCCCTGCCAAAGTATGGTGCAACGGATCTTGCTGCGGTACAGGGTATCTGGTCCATCATTGCCGCCCTGGCAGGTTCCATTGTGCTGGTGATAATACTCAACCGGAAAAGATTTTCCGATTTTACGAACAGCCTAGATTCCGGCGCCAATGCCTCGGTCATGCCCATCTTTAATACGGCCAGCCTGGTGGGTTTCGGGGCAGTTATTGCTATTCTGCCCGCTTTTGCGACCATCGCGGCCGGCATTTTTAGACTTGGCGGCGATAATCCCCTGGTTTCGCTGGCCCTCTCGGTAAGCGTCCTGGCCGGCATCACCGGCTCGGCGTCCGGCGGCATGAGCATTGTTCTCCAGGCCATGGGAGCAAAGTTTGCTGAGATGGCCGCCGCCTCGGGCATCGCGCTGGACCTTATGCACCGGGTCACCGCCCTGGCCGCCGGCGGGCTGGACTGCCTGCCCCATGGCGGCGCCGTTATTACTCTGCTCCAGATCTGCAACCTTAGCCATCGCGATTCCTATCTCGACATTTTCGCAGTTTCCGTGGCCGGGCCCGTGATCGCCGTGATCGCCGTGATCATGCTCGGCACCCTGTTCGGCTCGTTCTAAAGAACACGCGGGTCACCTGTCCCTTCTCACCCTTTGTCCGCCTCTTTTTTCGGGCGCCTTGTCCGGGAAAAAATCCTTCCAGGCGGCGACGGGGTAAAATTGGCCATTGCCTTCGTGGTCAGGGTGGAAAAGTCCTGCCCCAACTCCAGCCACGTCCGGAATTGTGAATCCATGGCGCTCTTGTGGGTCAGATAGGTTTTCAAGGTCTGTTCCAGATAATTGTCAAAGAATTCACTCAAGACGCTGTCCCCGTAGCGAATGAGCAGATACAGCAGGGAAACCGGGAGCAGCAGGGTTTTCTTTTTCGCTTCCTCCAAAACAATCTGCGTCAGGATGAAAGCGGTGACGTCCTCCCCGGTTTTGTCATCGCTGATTTCTATCTCCCGCCCCTGTTTCACCAGTTCGGCGACCTGGCTCAAGCTCACAAAGGTCGCGTTTTTCCGTATCGTAAAGGCGCCGGTTGGCGTATTTTTTCAGCACCACTTTTTCAGGCATGATCTTCTCCTTTGGTTAGATAGTGTATGAAACTTTTTTGCATTTCGCAATTTTATTGTTGTTAAGCATGGCATATCTGCAATATTTTTCTTAATTACTATGATTTTAGAAGACATAAACAATATTAATAAACCAAATTAAAATTTTTGCAATGCAAAATAATTTCTTGACAAACCGGTAGCCAACATTTATATTAGAAGAAATATCAGGCGGACGCCGCCTCAAGGAGAAAAGATATGATGGATATGAAAAAGATGAATCAGCAAATGATCGACCTGTACAAAACCACCTATGACAATTCCTATAGCGCCATGATGATGCTCCAAGAGCAGATGGAGCGGATGGGTGGCATGTATTGGGGACAGATGGGCAATCTCCCGGAAGAAGCCAAGAAGGGCATGACCGAGTGGACTACTTCCTACAAGAAGAATTGCGCTGAGTTTAAAAAATCAGTGGATGAGGGTTTCAAAAAACTGGAATCTTTTACCGCTTAATATTCAGAATAAGCCGGCTGACGCCGCCGCAAGGAGAGACGAGATGATGGATCCGAAAAAGATGGGCAAACAGATGCTGGACTTTTACAAAACCTCTTTTGACAATTCCTATAGCGCCATGATGATGCTCCAAGAGCAGATGGACCGCCTGGGCGCCATGTATTTGGGACAGATGGGTAATCTCCCGGAAGAGGCCAAAAAAGGCCTGACCGAGTGGACCAAATCCTACAAAAAGAATTGCCAAGATTTCAAAAAAGCGGTGGACGAGGGTTTTCAAAAATTGGAATCTTATACCGCTTAATATCAGAATATTCAGGCTGATGCAGCCGCTAGGAGAGACGAGATGATGGATCCGAAAAAGATGGGCAAACAGATGATGGACTTTTACAAAACCTACCTTTGACAATTCCTTTGGCGCCATGATGATGCTCCAGGAGCAGATGGAGCGCATGGGCGCTATGTATTGTGGACAGATGGGCAATCTCCCGGAAGAGGCCAAAAAAGGCCTGGCCGAGTGGACCAAATCCTACAAAAAGAATTGCGAAGACTTCAAAAAGGTGATGGACGACAGTTTCAAAAAACTGGAATCTTTTTTCGTCGAAGCGGAAAAGGCCGAAAAAGCCAAGACTGCCTAAAGGATTGGCGGGATGCCGGCGAGTGGCACCCCGCCGTTCATTGTCTTTGAACCGCCCGTGACGATGATACCTACGGCATGGCCTTCCATGAGCCGGACCGAATGACCCGGCTTTTCAGGAGTTAAGCAATGTCCGAGTCAAAAGATGCGACTCACAATTTGAACGAACCGGCCCCGGGCCAATTAGATATTACCCCGGAAAAGGCCTTGGAAACTCAAGCCAAGGTCATTTCCGCCAGCCTTGATCAGGCCCGCATGATGCAGACCTACTGGGTGGGGCTGAACCGATATATCATGGACTTCATGGCGCCGGCCTTCTCCGCCCTGGAATCTTTCCGCGGTGCGGAGAGTGATAAACTGCAGGAATATTCCCCCGAGGAAACTATCCAGGGATTATACGGGCTTATTGGAATTCAACCTGCGGTTGGCAGAAAAAGGCCTGACCCACGGGATGAAAGCCATCAACGATTTCCTCGCCCACCAGTTGGAGCAGGGTTACAAAGCCTGGCACAATACCTTGTATCAGCAAAAGGGCGAAGACATTGCGGCGTTTATGGCCAAACAGGCCCGGTTGATGGAGTTGGTGGTCCACGAATATCCCCAGGCCATTCGGGACATCGAACCGGAATACGGCTTTCACTTTGATGACGGCAACTACATCAAGACGGCCGAGACGGATCGCTTCTGTCTCGTACCAGGTGCTGCCCTGGGATAAATCGGTGAAAGTCCGGAAAAAAGGCAAACCCGTTGTGATTATCCCCCCCTATGTGCTGGGGGCCAACATTTTGTCCTTTCTGCCGGGAGAAGGCAAGAGTTTTGTCCACTGCTTCGCCAACCAGGGCATTCCCACGTATATCCGCATTGTCAAGGATATCTATGCCAACCCGGCGGTGCAGAATATGACCGGTGAAGAAGACTGCCTGGACACCAAATTTTTCCTGGAGAAGGTCAAGGCCGCCCACCATCGGCCGGTGACGCTGTGTGGCTACTGCCAGGGCGGGTTCACCGTGGCGGTCAATTATCTGTCAGGGGAGCTGGATGGTCTGGTGGACGCCCTCATCACCAGTGTCGCGCCCATGGACGGCACCCGGAGTAAAAGCTTGTCGGATTTTCTGGCGCAGATTCCCAAACGGTTCGAGGATATCAGCTTTGCCATCAAAACCCTGCCCAACGGCAACCGGGTGGTGAACGGCAAACTCATGAGCTGGGTCTACAAGCTCAAGAGTATGGAGAAAGATAACCCCATAATCAGCTTTCATCCGGGACCTGAAGCTGTTTGAACGGAATCTGAAGATCAACAAGACCGCCGCAGCCATTAACTACTGGCTGCTGTATGATCAAACCGATCTGCCCCTGGAGATCTGTAAGCTGAGCTTCGACTCCTACACCATTCCGGTGGCCAAAGACGGCACCCTCCCCGTCAAACTCTTCGGGCGCTCCCTTGAATTTCAAGCGCGTTAAGGAACAAGGCATTAAGTGGCTCATCTGTGTTGCCGAAAAAGATGACCTGGTGGAAAAAGAATCGGCCCTGGCCCCCACGGACTGGGTGGAGGCAGAGGTGGCCGTCTTTCCCAAGGGCCATGTGGCCATCGCCACCAGTTGGTCCCTGCCCGCCACCGAGTGTTCCCTGGACAGGTGCTTCCTGGACTACCGCGGCCCGGTGCGCTTCCACTTGGATTTGGAGGCGGAAGCTGACAAAACCCAGGCGGCTGCCTCGCAGAAAGTTTCCAGAGCCAAAAGCCGGCCTGAGGCTGAGGTGAAAGTTGCCAAGGACGTGACCAAGACCGAACCTGCCGCGATGTTGCCAACGACAGGAGACAAGATCCAGACGGCCGCGTTCCCAGAAAGCGCCAGAGAAAAAACCCCGGTCCGTCGCGGCCCTGAAAGCGCTGGAGGGCAAGACTGAGCCTGAGGCGGCGTTGCCGGCGCCAGCGGCTCAGACCCAGGTTGATCAGAAAGCGGAAGAGGACAAGACCCTGCCGGTCGCGGCCCCGAAGCAGGAGGCCTAAATGAACCGGCACTTTTTAGAGTTCTGGGGCAAGGCCCTCCTTCAGGCCGCCCAAAGTCAGAAGCAGTTGGAAGATCTGGCCAAATGGTGCCAGCGGGGCATTTTCAGTTTTCAAGATTATACCGCAGCTTTTTAAAACTTCGTACGGCTTGGATCAGGTGGCAGAAGACAGCCCGGATTATTTCTACCATCTGGAACAAAGCGGAAGAGAACTTTCAGGAGTCCTTTCAAGGAGTATTTAAACATCTTTGGGGTGGTCCCCCGGGAAGAGTATGCCGATTTGGCGCGGCACTATGAAGAGTTACAAGCAAAAGTGGCGGAACAGGAAGAAACCATTAAACTCCTGCGCCTGCTGCTGGAAGAAAAAGGGCTGGGTCTGGCCGCAACGTCCCTGGAGTTCCAAAGACTCATCGAAAAACAGGGAGAACAATTTCAGAAATTAATTCAAGGGTCTGGGCGAATCGGTAAAACCCGAAGGCCCCCAGCCTGAAGGCTGCGACATGCAGCTGACTCTGGCCGCGAATATTTCGAACTGGACAGATTTATCTCATACCAATAGGGGAAAAGCATTATGCTGAATATAAAAGACGCAGTGGCAGTGATTACCGGTGGCGCCGGCGGCATCGGCGAGGAATTAGCGAAATACTGGGTGCAGCAAGGCGGTAAAGTGGTGCTGGGGGATATCAGCGCCGAGGGCTTGAACCGGGTGGAGACCGAGATCAAGGCCATGGGCGGCCAGGTGGCCACCCAGGTCTGTGACACCACCAAAGAGGATGATTGCGCCAAGCTGGCGGATCTGGCCATTGAGAAATTCGGCTGCCTCAACCTGGTGGCCCCCTGCGCCGGCATCATCCGGGACGGCCTGCTGGTGGCCCCGGACCGGGAAACCGGCAAAGTCACCAAAAAAATGGCCCTGGGAAATTTCCAGGCCGTCATCGACATCAACCTGACCGGGGTTTTTCTCACGGTCCGGGAGTGCGTCGAGCGCATGATCAACCATGGCTGCCAGGGTCTGATCTGCCTGTTTTCCTCCACCGGTTCCCTGGGCACCGCCGGCCAGATCAATTATGCCTCTACCAAAGCCGCCATGAGTGTGATGCCCAAAGTGATCACCGCGGAACTTTTTCGCCGCAATCTGGCGGGCCAGATCCGCTGCGTCGCCATTGCCCCCGGGTATGTGGGCACCCCCATGGTCAAAGGCATGAACCAGAAAGCCCTGGACGGCATCTTAGGACAGGTGCCCATCGGCCGCCTGGTCGAACCCGCGGAAGTGGCTTCGCTCATCGGGGAGCTGTACCGCAACGAGGCCCTGGCCGGTGATACCTTTTTCATCCACGGCGGCCTGCGGTTGGGATCCAAAGGCTAATTATCCTAGTAGAGGCACTACCCCTTAAAAATCGGCCCCGGTCGGGAAAATACGACCGGGGCCTTTGATATGTATCTAGCCGGCGCCGTCAAGGCCTTCCTATCTTGCCGACTAAACCTTAGGCCCCCTGCAACCCGAGAACCCTTAAATTTTTCCCGATATATACCTGGCGCGGCCTCTGAATGCTGGCTTCCGGATTTAACGCCTCTTCTCGCCATTGGGCAATCCAACCTGCCACCCGCCCGATGGCAAACATCAGCGTAAACATATTAATTGGAATATTAATGGCCCGTAATAATATCCCCGAATAAAAATCTACATTGGGATAGAGTTTTGCCTGTTTGAAAAAATCATCCTGCAATACCATTTCTTCCATTCTTCGGGCAATATCAAGCAAAGGATCATCAATGTTGAGTTCATCTAACAGGTTATCCACCGCTTGCTTCAATATTTTGGCCCGGGGATCGTAATTTCGATAAATCCGGTGGCCGAATCCGGGCAGTCGGCGTCTCGGCTTCCCGGGTACCTTTTCTTTGACTGAAGCGATCAATTTTTCGATGTCAGTATTACCGGCCTGGATGCTTTCCAACATGCGTAAGACTTCCACATTGGCGCCGCCGTGTAAAGGCCCGGACAATGCTGAAATGCCGGCTGAAATTGCGTCGAACAAATTTGCCTTGGACGAGCCCACCATTCTCACGGTGGCGGTGGAACAATTCTGCTCATGATCGGCATGGAGTATCAGGAACAAATTTAACGCCCGGATCATCGTGTCGGTGGCGTAAAAACGTCTGTTCGGGATGCTGAACATCATATGGAGAAAGTTAGAGCAATAATCCAGGGTTGGGTCGGGGTATTCAAAAGGCAGTCCCATGGCCTTCCGGTAACTAAACGCCGCAATCGTCCTGACTTTGCTCAGCAGTTTGGCGGCGACGGCTCTCAGGCATTCGTCATTGCCGGGGTCTATGGACCTGAGCTCCGGATAATACAGGCTGCTGCATTGCACGGCGGCCGCCAGAATTGCCATGGGGTCGGCGTGCGGCGGCAACGAATCGAAAAAATTCATCATCCCTTCGTGCAGCAACTCGGATTGGGTCAGCAGTTGGCGGAATTGTTCCCGTTCCTCGGGCGTCGGCAATTCGCCATAAATCAGCAGCATGGCCGTCTCGATAAACCGCACCTTCTTGGCGGCCAGTTCGGCGATATCATAGCCGCGGTAGCGCAGAATACCATGCTCGCCATCAATAAACGTCACATCCGACTGGCAAGGGGCGGTATTTTTATAACCGGGGTCATAGGTAATCAAGCCGCCCTGAATATCTTGGCCATTTATCCCCATTCCCTTAGTATCCGCCCTCAGTTTGCGGATATCCAGGGCAACCTCGCCTTCGCTGCCTGCAATCAGGGGAAGATGAATGGTATTGTTGCCGATTGTTAAGGTTGCTTCTAATTTAGTGTTTCTTAATTCCTCATCGTGTTCCATACTAACTCCTCGGTTTTTATCAATCTAGCTCGGGCGCGTCATTCGAAGTCTAGTCATCAGGGCAGGTCCTTTCGGGGTGTCTATAGTTTTTCACGGTTGCCTACCTTTTTGCAAACCTTGATGGTATACTTCATCTCAGTCTAAGCGATTGGCTGCGTTCTCTGACCCTGGGCAATTGTTTCTCGGCGCACCACAGGGGAACAAACCTGGCAGTGGCTTGACGCCCGCCCTAGAATGTATATATTTTGAGCCTAAATGTCACCAAAAACTGCAATCCCATATGACACTTGCCCCAAATATGGCGTTGCTTGAATCTAGCCTATGCTCAAATTGCGGGTGGGCCAAAGACCCTTTCGAACTGGTCTGGAAGATCATTAAGCAGGTTGGGTGGGCTTCCGTGCCCGCCCCAAGGCAGAAATGTCGGGTGGGAAAGCGACGCGCCTTCCGCCTTTATCAGAAATCTTTCAAATTCCGGGAGTCAATCCGCCGGAAAGTTATAATTCTCGCTGCTTCCCGGCCCCAGACACCGGCAAGGAAAAATCATGATACCACGCCTTTCTCCCCAGGAGACCTATCCCCGGGTGCAATCCGGCCAGAGCCTGTTAATCTGTGCCTATGACAACGATGACATCTGCCGGGGCCTGCACCTGGCCGGGGCCCTGCTGCCGTCGGAGTTTAGAGACAGGGTCCAGACCCTGCCCAAGGACCAGGAAATCATTTTTTATTGCGCCTGAACGGACGAGCACACCTCTGCCGGTCTGGCAGCCGAGTATCAGCAGCAAGGTTTCCTGAATGTCAAGGCTTTGAAAGGCGGCGTGGCGGCCTGGAAGCAGGCGGGACTCCCCCTCGCTTCCCCGTAATCAATAATTTCAAGTAATTTTGGCCTTTAGACCTGGGGTTTAGGAACATTGTAATTTTGATTACCTTTTTCTCAGTCCTTAGTCGAATATGATGAAAACTTCCCAAACCGGCATAACCCCTTGGCTGGGACTGGCCTTCTGGCTGGGCCTCTGTTTCACCGCCGCCTGGGTCGGCTCCCGCTTCCCGCCCGGAGAGTGGTACGGGCGCCTGGTGCAGCCCGCCCTGACTCCCCCCGGCTGGGTCTTCGGCCTGGTCTGGACCCTGCTTTACACCATGATGGGGATAGCCGCCTGGCTGGTCTGGCAACGCTATGGCCTGGCCGGAGCCGCTTGGCCCTTAGGCTTGTTTCTCCTGCAATTAGGCCTGAACACCCTGTGGTCCTACCTCTTTTTCGGCCTCAAGAATCCGGGTCTAGCCTTCCTGGATATCCTCGCCCTCTGGCTGGCCATCCTGGCCACCCTCATCGCCTTCTGGCAACATCACCGGCCCGTGGGCCAACTCCTCCTCCCCTACCTCCTCTGGGTGAGCTTTGCCGTCTACCTCAACCTCCAGTTCTGGCGTCTGAACCCCTGAATCCCGACGCGGATTTTCCTTTAAACTAAGTTCACCTGGGAGTAATGAGCGACGTTGACCGGTCGGTCGGCCATTTTTGCCCCGGAGCCACGGTGTTGCAATTTCCCCATCCCCCTCGAGAGCAGCTTTTGTTATCGGGGAGCTATCCGGCATTTTGGAGGTTGTTGTTTGTCGGCGTCTAGCGGCAAGCTACTCGCCCGTCGGTCTAATAAAAAAGGCAGGGCCGTGGCTGACCCTGCCTTGGTTGGTCGCTAAGAGGAAGGAGCTGCTTAACTTTTCCTGAACCTGCGCCATCCCACCAGCCCCAACAGGCCGGAACCCAGCAACCAGGCGCTGGGCGGCAGGGGAGCCGCATTAGCATCGACCCTAGAAGAAGGCCACACCGACGGGAGGGGGAAAATTTTCAGCACCTGCGTAGACTTGGTAGGTTTGGATGGTGAGCGAGTGGTTCCCCGCAGGTAAGATGAAAAGACCATGACTAAGTAAAGGGTCAAGATAATCAACGTCTGGGGTAGGATTAGTAGTACCGAGGGCGGTAGTGGGCACAGTAGACGTTGTGCCGACAAAAACATTAATGTCATACAGGCTAAACATATCACCTGCCGTATAGGAATCGGTGATTTTAACCGAGGTGGCCGTGGTGGCGTTATAAGTCCAGGGAGGATTGCCAGGATCTGTGCTATCGTGAGTTGCCACCCCAACGGCGAAAGTGCCGGGGAAATCAAATAGGAACGCATACCAGGGGCCACCCACAACGATGGGGTCGGCCTGGACCATGCCGGCCGACCCCAGGCCTAGACCCACAACCAAAAGCAGCACTAAGGATAACTTCTTCATCTCAAAACTCCTCGTCAGATTTAAGTTTGCCATGAATCTGCCAACAGATCCTTATCCTTGCCTACACCCTTTTTTCACCTCTTGCAGGATAAGTACCGGGGACTTCTAATGAGCTCAGCCTCAGAGCCGGGTGATGATTTCCTTCTCCGTGGCCATAACATTGAACTGTTCCCCCCATCAGCACCCTCTTGTCTCTTCTGATTCTCCTCCTCTGCAATATTTTTCCGGCCATAAAAAAAGCCTCGTTAGCCATGTTTCTGACGCCGACAACCCGGCCATCTCCCACCACAGAGACCCGTGGCTTTCCACCCCCGCATGCCACGGGTTTGGCTTTATCTGGGCCAAAGGCTACCCTCTGCTTCCAAATCATTACCATGTTCAATCAATGGAACTATCCATTGATCCAACAATATTTGTTTAAATCAAATATAATCTGATGCAAGTTTCGTACAAATTATAACTTAATGAAATAATTACTGAATAAATTAGAATATTGTCCGGTGACGTTAAGTAAACTTAACATTTGTTTCAACTTTTAAACATTCTCCTTGGGTTTCGAAACCAATAAATATCCATTGATTCAAATTTAAAGGAGGCACTCCTCGCCCACCTCCTTAAAGCGGTCAGCATTGCCTGGCACTGAAGCTGCCTGCTAGAAATCTCTCACCCCCCGCCCCCCCAAATCCATATTTCAATTATATTTTCAAAGGCATAGCAATATAAAAGTCATTTGCTTATCCGCCGGCCTTACCTCCTCCTCGCCGGATTTCCCGCCCTAAAAAAATCCCTCTTCCTTACCTGGTGAAAACCACAGGCTCTCCGTCTGTGGCGCTGTTTTCGCGCCATCTGTCCCACCTGTTCTGTCGTTCCCCCGCCTCTTCTGGTATAGCTGATTACAGTAGAATTTTATTAATCTTTAGCTGACCGCTGACAGTCTTTAAAATCTTTTAACCGTAAACTGAAAACCGAAAACCGAAAACCGGAGTTTAAAATGTGCACCGTCTGTCGTCACAATCAAACCAAAGACATCGACCGCGCCCTCCTCACCGGCGCCACGCTAACTTCCCTCAGCCAGAAGTACGGCTTCAGCACCGCGGCCCTGCACCGGCATCAGGAGCACCTGAAGCAAAAAATGGCCCAGACCCAAAAACGGTTTCAGGACAGTCTGGGCCAGGGTTTGTTCTGCAAACTCAATCTTGTCCTGGAACTGGTCCTCGGCGTCGTCCGGGGCGCCAAGGCCGGCGAAGACTTCAAATTGTTCCTCCAGGCCACCCGGGAGACCACTCGCATTATCAGCCTCATGCACAAGATGGCTGTGCCTCTGGACCCGGAAATGATCTATTGTCTCATGGCCTCCCCCCAGTGGGATCTCCAGGACAGCCTCCTGCCCGATGCCTTTCAGGCCCTGTCAAAAACCCGCCAGACCCTGGCCGTGAACCTCTTCGCCCCCTGCCCGGAACCGGAACCCGCACCAGACCCAGAAACGGCCCCCAGTCCTCCATTCGAAACCCCAACCGCGCCCCTCGAAACTCCTCAACCGCAAGCCATCCAAACCAAAACTGCAGACCGAAAACTGAAAACCGAAAACCGTCCGTCAAAGAAGCGCGAAATCAGCGACGAAATTAGCGCGAAAAGTGCCGGGCGTGAAACAAGATAATGAGAAATTTCAAGAAGATATGGTTGGTGAAAAAAATCTTCCGCTTAAACGCGAAAATCTCTTCCAGAAGTTATTTCACCGGTGGGAAAAAGGCGGGAAAAAAGTGGGAAATTACCGGGAAAACGACCCCTATGGAAGGTATTAATTAATTATTTCAAGATGATAAATAAAATAAAAAAATTACTGAAATATTAAATTCTAGGTTCTCCGTGGACAACAGGTTTTTAGCCGCACCCAGACAATTTTTTAACCGAAAACCGAAAACCGAAAACTCTTCTCATCGGAATAATTCCTTGAGTTTTCCTAAACCCGGCCATGTTTCTTCAAAAACCGCCACCGGGAGGTCTCGCATGGCGCGGCGCCATAAGAAAATCGCCATGCCCAGGAAAACCAGATTCGGCATCCAGGGGGCAAAAGCCGGCGGTATAATGGCGTAGGTGCCCAGCCGCCAGGCGGCCGTCAGCAGCAGGTAATAGAGCAGAAAGATGACCAGACCCAGGATGAGGCCGATGGCCCGTCCCCGCACCTGGGTTGAAATCCCCAGCGGCATCACGGTCAAGACCATTATGGTCACACCCAGGGGCAATGAAAATCGGCGATTTATTTCAATAAGCAATTTATTCTGTTCTATGCTGCCGGGCTTGGCTTGGGCCAAAGCCTCACGGAGTTCGCCATAAAACATTTCGTCTTCTGACTTTGGTTTTGGGGCAAATTGAAACAATTCCAGGGGAACCTGGTAGGTGTCGAATTCGACGCTGTGAAAAGAGGAGATATCTTCACTGAGACGCAAGACCCGTCCCTGAAATAACTGGAAGACCAGGCGTTCGGATTTCGGGTCGAACAGCATTTTGCCTTTATCCGCCGTAATGACGTTCGGGACCTGGGGATCACGGTCGTCCGCCAGAAACACACCCTCCATGAAGCCGCCGGAGGTGGGGACGTTGTTCACGAAGAGCACCACGCTGTTAAAATCATTATTGAAAACCTGTTCCCGGATTCCCAGGTCGGCCCGGCGCTTGGTAATGTCCAGCAGCAGTTGGCGCATTTCCTGGTTGCCCCACGGGGTGGCGTACAAGGAAAAAAACAGGGCGGCGCCGGTGATCACCAGACTGAACCCCAATACCGGCGGGAGGAGTTGCCCGGCACTGAGACCGCTGGTTTTCAAGGCCATAATCTCATTATCATTGGAAAGACGGAGAAAGGTCACCAGCACCGCAATCATGCCCGCCATGGGTACGGTGAACAGCAGCAGATAAGGCATTAACAGCACACAAAATCTGCCGATATCAGCCAAACCCACCCCTTTGGTGATAATCATCTGCATCACCCTGGTGATACGCCCCATAAAGACAATAACGGTTATGGCCAAAAGACTGACCGAGAATATTATCCAGCACTCCCGCCAGATAGAGCGGTACAGGATCGACGGCCAGATCATTTTACCCCGGTGGGGTCTTGTCGGAGTCATGGTTTGGTGATGAGCAGATAATTCTTCCATTGGCTTATGATATTTATCGGTTCCCGGTATATGGCTTGTAAAGTTTTTAAATTATCCCGGTTGATGATGAGAAAAAAATTCGGGTGATGCCTGATCAATTCGGGCAATTGCGCCGGCCAGTGTAGATAATAGGGGTTTTCGGGCTGCTGCTGCAAGCCGAATTCCAGTTCTCCTCGGGTTTGAAAAAGATACATGGGCTGGCCGGTATAAAAGGAAATACTCTGGGAGTAATGCTGAAATCCCACGATTATCGTATCGGCCTGCCAGCGGGAATTGATTACCTGGGCCAGGGGTTTCGGTGATCTGGTCTCGGCCACGCGTTCCACCCCCAACAAGAGCAGCAGGTTAAGAAACATGGCGCTGCCCACCAGGAGGTAACGGCGGTTGACGGGGGCGAGGAGACCCGCCAGTAACAAAATGGGGGGAATGGCCAACGCCAAACTGTAGGCTGTGGGGTAAGGGGAAACAAAGGCAATGTCATCCCAGAGGCTGGGAAAAAAAGCCGCAATTACTATCAAAGCGATAAAAATCAGCCAGGCCAGGAGTAACCAGACGCCTAAAGACCAACGCCAGCTCAGGCTGTCAAAATTACCAGATTGTTCGTCTCCCGACAGGGCCCAGGCCACCAGCATCGCCAGAGGGGGTAAGCCTGGCAGCAAATACGGGAAAAGCTTGGACCGGGCCAGAGAAAAAAAGATGAAGATAACTCCAAACCAGAGAAGCAGGAACAAGCGGTCCCGGGAGGCCTCAGGAGATGGCCGCCCGGATACCGACGCCCGCCAGGCCCAGGGCAGCAGGAAAACCCAGGGCAAGAAACCTGACACTAACACCCCGAGATAAAAGTAAAAAGGTTGACCGGCATGAACCCGGGGCGCTAAAAAACGCTGGATGTGTTCCTGAAGAAAAAAATAGTTCCAAAAATCCGGATTGCGCCAGGCCACCAGAATATACCAGGGCAGCACCACGACCGCAAAGATCAGGGCGCCGCCGGGATGCCAGAGTTGGCGGACGCCCCGCCCCTGTTTTTGCGCCAGAAACCAGCTCAGGAAGATCAAGGCGGGCAGGACCACCGCCACCGGTCCTTTGGCCAGCACCGCCAGTCCCAGGGCCAGGTAAGCCCAGGGGAGATAATGGCGCTGCTGATTTCTGACGGCCAGATAAGCCAGGGCGATGCCCCAGGTCATGAACCCGGTCAGGGTCATATCCAGGATGAGAAGGCGGCCCAGAAGAAAATAACCCGAACTGGTGGCAGTTACCATGGCCGCCAGGAAAGCGGTTCCGGGTCCCCACAGTTTGGCTGTTAACCAGTAAACGGCCATGACGCCCCCCAGGGCGCTCAGGGCCGGAATGAAGCGGGCGGCCCACTCGTTTAAGCCGCCCACACTTAGGGATAAGGCGGTGAGCCAGTACACCAGGGGCGGTTTTTCCAGGTAGGGCAGGAAATTGAGACGGGGAGTGATGAAATCGCCCGACACCAGCATCTCCCGGGCTATCTCCGCGTACCGGCCTTCATCCGGGTCCATGAGGCCGGGGACGCCCAGGCGGAAAAAAAAGAGCCCGCCGCCGAGAACCAGGAGGAAGAGGAAAGGTTGATGGAACCGCTGGAGAGTCGGGGTTGCTTTCATCTTAGTAAATATAAACCAAGTGCATCAGATTTAATATACTGGAAAAAGGTTTTTACGGCCAAAAATGTTCTTGGAAATCTATCCTGCCGAAACCGCCAAAAACAAAGGCCGGCTCTCGGAGCCGGCCTTTGCGGGGTTTCGATCCTAATGGATCAGCTTACTTGGCTAACAACGGCACGATCAGGAGGGCCACGATGTTGACGACCTTGATCATGGGGTTGATGGCCGGGCCAGCGGTGTCTTTGTAAGGATCGCCGACGGTGTCGCCGGTGACTGCCGCTTTGTGAGCATCAGAGCCTTTGCCGCCATAGAGGCCGTCTTCGATGGCTTTCTTGGCGTTATCCCAGGCGCCGCCGCCGGAGGTCATGGCAATGGCCAGGAACAGACCGGTGACGATGGAGCCGATGAGCATACCACCCAAAGCAACGGGCCCCAGGCCGGGCATGAAGCCGACGATAACCGGGGACAACACGGGGATCAGGGCCGGAATCATCATCTCTTTCAGAGCGGCCTTGGTGACGATATCCACGCAGGTGCCGTACTGAGGTTTGGCAGTGCCTTCCATGATGCCGGGGATTTCCCGGAACTGCCGACGGACTTCCTCTACCACGCCGCCAGCGGCTTTACCCACGGCTTCCATACACATGGCCGCGAAGTAATAGGGCAGCAGACCGCCGATGAACAGGCCGGCCAGAACGCGAGGATCGGACAGATCGAAGGTCATGACCCCGGGGAAGGAGCGGGAATACTCGGCAAAGAGCACCAGAGCGGCCAGAGCGGCGGAACCGATGGCGTAACCCTTGGTGACGGCCTTGGTGGTGTTGCCCACTGCATCCAACGGGTCGGTGATGTTGCGGATTTCTTCCGGCAGTTCGGCCATTTCAGCAATACCACCGGCGTTGTCGGTGATGGGGCCGTAGGAGTCGATGGCCACAATGATACCGGTCATGGAGAGCATGGACACTGCCGTCAAAGCGATGGCATACAGGCCGGTGCCGGGGTTGGCTAAGCCGCCGCCCAGATGGAAGGCGTAGAGAATGGCGGCGACGAGGACGATAACCGGGGCGCCGGTGGCCTTCATGGAGATGGCCAGACCCTGGATGACGTTAGTGCCGTGGCCGGTGGTGGAGGCTGCGGCAATGGACTTCACCGGCTGAAAGCTCTTGGAGGTGAAGTATTCGGTGATGACCACGATGAGGCCGGTGAGGGCCACACCGATGACCGCCAGCAGGAAGACGTTAAAGACTGGAATAATGTGACCAGGGGCGCTGCCAACCGCTTTAGCGGCTACGCCACTCATGAATTTGTTGGCCAGGGGGTAGAAAGCCACTGTGGCCAGGACCGCCGCGGCGGCCAGACCTTTGTACAGGGCGCCCATGATATATTCGGATTTGCCCAGTCTCACGCAGTAGGTGCCGATAACCGAGGCGATGATGGAAACGCCGCCGATGACCAAGGGGAAGATCACCGCCGGGGAGTTGGCGCCGTAAATGGTCGAGGCCAGCAGCATCGCGGCCACCATGGTGACGGTGTAGGTTTCATACAGGTCGGCAGCCATACCGGCGCAGTCACCCACGTTGTCGCCCACGTTGTCGGCGATCACGGCGGGGTTGCGGGGGTCGTCTTCCGGAATCCCGGCTTCTACTTTACCCACCAGGTCGGCGCCCACGTCCGCGGCTTTGGTGTAGATACCGCCGCCCAAACGAGCGAACACGGAAACCAGGGAGCAGCCGAAGCCCAGACCTACCAGGGCATGCATGGTGGTGAGGGTATCAACCTTAGCGATTTCGGTGAGGAATTTATAGTAGCCGGCCACGCCCAACAGGCCCAAACCGACGACCAGCAGACCGGTCACCGAACCACCCTTGAAGGCTACGGACAGAGCGTGGGCAATACTGGTGAAGGCGGCCTGGGCAGTCCGGGTGTTGGCCCGCACGGCCACATACATGCCGATGTAACCGCAGGTGGCGGAGAGCAAGGCGCCGATGAGAAAACCGATGGCCGTATATTTGCCCAAACCAAAAAGCAGGACGAAAAGCACGCCGCCAACCATGGCCACAGCTTTATACTGCCGGTTTAAGAAAGCCCCGGCGCCTTCCTGAACGGCGGCGGAAATTTCCTGCATGCGCTCGCTGCCGGCATCCTGTTTCAAAACCCAGGTGGTGGTGACCAAGCCATAGGCCACACCGATGGCACCACAAATCAGCGCAAAGTTAAGAATGTCCATTCACTTCCTCCTTATACATTAATTCTACCAAGTTGGGGATCCGTTATCAGATCCTAAGTTGCCACGAAAATTGAGAAAATAAGAACATTAACAAATGAGCGATCTCTCGCCGAAATGTAAAAAACCACCTCCTTGAATAATTTTTGGAGAAATATACTTAATTATTAATTGCTTAGCGCCGGGCCCAAGACCTTGACGCTTTATCCACAATCTGACAATGTGCAAACATTCACACAGTGGAAATAGCAAATCTAGCCGGGATTGTCAATATCTTTAAAGTCACAAATAGCGAGCAAAAATTTCAACTGCACCATTCCTGCAAAATTCCTGGAAATTTTTGGCACTAAAGAAAAAAATATTTTTTCGGAGACAGAAAAATTCCTGAAACCAGCTAATTCCCCAGGTGAGCCAAACGATCTCTGCCGGCCGGCGATTCCAGACTTTTGGATCAGTCCGGTTAATTTTTCTTATTGACATCTAACTAATGTGAGTACAATATTAACAAGTTAACGTGGCGGTGTAGCTCAGGTGGTCAGAGCATGCGGCTCATATCCGCAGTGTCCGGGGTTCAAATCCCTGCACCGCCACCACTTCTTTTATTGTTTAACTCCATTAAAATATCCCAAATTTAGGGTTAAGGGGGGAGCATGTTCAATCTAGTCAGCCTCTTGACACTGCTTGTCTTCTGTCTGGGAATTACCGGAAATGTTTTGGCCCAGCGCGAGGTGGTCCCGCCGCCTAACACGCCGCTGGATGCAAAGCCAGCGGTGGCCCAGCCGGTTCAAACCAACGCCAAACCTGTCGCCAAAGCGCCCAAGACTACCCCAAAGCCGGTGCAGTCAGCCCAAACTAAACCGGAGAAAGTGCAAAAGAATGCTAAACCGACACCGATAAAAGAGGTGGCGGCGAAGTCTCCAGAGAAAAAATCAGCGCCAGCGGCGAAGCTAAAAGACCAAAAAACCACCAAGGTATGTAAAACCACCCCGAAACAGGCCCCTCATAAGGTTGCCAAAGCCAAGCCAGAAACAACCAAAGTGGCAAAAAAAAAGTCTCCTAAGGACGTGATGCGGGCGACTACTGTGCCCATCCCATAACGCTCGTGAGCCCTACCAGCAGGATTTTGCTGGGTTTTTCAGCAGCACAGGGATAATAACTCGGTGATTTTCTCCGAGCCCGAGGTGGCCGGTTATGCCCCGCATCGAGATCCTTCCTGATGGCACGGAGACCGAAGCTTCGGAGCAAGAAACGATTCTGCAGGCCTTGCTGCGGAGCGGCGTCCCCCAAGCCCATGTCTGCGGGGGCAAGGCCCGGTGTTCCACCTGCCGCCTCCTGGTTCTCGAAGGCCTGGAAAACTGTTCTCCCCGCCAAGCCAAGGAACAGCGCATAGCCGAGAGGCTCCATTTCCCTCCCAACATCCGTCTAGCCTGTCTGACCAAGGTCTCAGGTCCGGTTAAAATCCGTCGTCTTATCCTTGATGAAGAAGACCTGGAACTTAGCAGTCTCCTGGTCCTGGGAGACCACTCCGCCACTGTCGGGGTGGAAAAAGGCATCTTTATCCTCTTTGCCGACATCCAGGGGTTCACCACCTTTGCCGAGGCTCTCATGCCCTATGACGTCGTGCATGCCTTAAACCGGTATTTTAATCTCATGGGCAAGGTGATCAGACATTATCAGGGATTTATCAATGCCTATATGGGAGATGGGTTGATGGCTCTGTTTGAAACAGCTGACCCGGCCGCAGGGGCGGAACAGGCTATTCGGGCGGGATTGGCAATGCTGGTCGAAGTGGAGAAATTGCGGCCGTATTTACAAGACCTGTATAACCGAAGTTTTGATATCCGCCTCGGCCTGCATTACGGCCAGGTGGTATCAGGGGCCTTGGGGGCTTTGGGTGACCAGAAGGAGACAGTCATCGGCGACGCCGTCAATGTGGCCAGTCGTATAGAATCAGCCAACAAAGAAGCTGGCACCAGATTTTTGATCTCGGAGGTGATTTATCGGCTGCTGCCGGATAAAATTAAAGTCGGGAAGTGTCTGGCAGTCACCCTGCCAGGGAAAAGCCTGGTGCATAATTTGTACGAAGTAATCGGCATATCCTGATACCAGAGACCGGCAGGACGACAAAGGCTCTCTTAAGGCTGGGGCTGACTAAACTTTAGAAATACTATTAATTGATGCAAGTTACGTTGATTGGTAGTGCAGTGGAGGTCATGATTAAATTAAATCGGGCCTGACATCCTGTCCGACCTGCCTTCCCTCCTTGGAAATATGGCAACCCATTTATCATCCCACATAAACTGCGCCTCCAGGGGACGTGATCCCAGGCCCGACATCGTTGCTTGCTGCATGTTCAAGAAATTGAACATAAGATGTCAACAAAATTAAACTATTTAATTTTTTTATACACTATGTTCAGATTATTGTCAATATTATTATTAATAATGAAACATTAATTGTTTATCAATACCACCCGGCAGAGTTCACCCAGACGGACCGATAATTCCCTTGACGGTTCGCTGGCAGCAAGGTAATCTGGGCACATCATGCGTTTTTGTCTTGCTGTTCCTACTTATTGGACTCACCCGGGCGGTCAGGGAAAGGAGGAGGTCATCTATGATCATCCCACCCCCCTGGATGCTGACGGAACTTTGTTGCGGTTATTGGGCAGTACCCAAAAGTTTACCGACAGCAATACGCAGGTAGTCGTGGTGGCTGCCGCTGCGGCTGAGTCCTTGCAGGTTGCCGTGGAGCAACGGGTAGGTAATTTATTAACAAGTCTCTCTCAGCCTCAACCGCCTCTTTTGTTCTCCTATTCTCACCTGGAAAAATTACAGTCATATTGCCGACAGCAAGGGCATGGGGATCTTTGCGAGCTGCTTTCCTTGTCCGGTTATGCCGCCATCCGCAATCTGACCCTGGTCTTGGCCAATATCCTGGGCGCCGACGTTATGGTGAGCCTGGACGATGATGAAATCATTACTGAGACGAAATTCTTGGCCAGAATCACCGCTGATTTTTCCACTCTGGCCAATGATTATGAAATGTTTGGATTGGCCGGCCTGTACGAGAACCCCCAGGGTGAGATCCTGGCAGCCGAGCCCACAGGTGACTGGGTAATTTTCTGGCCTAAAATTCGCTGGATGAATGAAGCCTTCGCAGAATTGGCGTCAGGCGGCCCTGATCTAAAGCTGACCCCTCTGGCTTTGGGCGGGAACATGGCGGTGGGTGCATCGCTGTTTCGGTTTTTGCCGTTCGATCCGGCTGTGACCCGGGGAGAAGATCTAGATTATGTTATCAATGCCCGTATGTTCCAGATACCTTTTTTCCTGGATCAAGACCTCCGGGTGGTGCACGATCCCCCAGCCAAACCTCATCCCCTCTGGCAGCGGTTGCGTCAGGATTTACATCGATTCTGGTATACCCGCCAGAAATTAATGGCCCAGGAATCCCCTTTGATTTTGTCTTTGGTCACGCCCGCGGAACTCATGCCCTATCCGGGGAATTTTTTAACTGATGATTTGGAAATCCGGGCATATCGGGCCCATACTGCCCTGGCTCTGGAGTATCTGGCCTCGGGGCAGGCGGCAGAGGCCTATCAAACCTTGCTCAATCTAGTCTGTCTTGCAGGTCACGCCACCGGCAAAGAGTGTTTTCCGGGCATATTTAGATCTGGTGGGGCATTGGCGCCGGCTACAGTCCTGGCTGGCCCAACCTGAGGTCAGGGAGGCTGCCAGGATGGCTCTATGGGGTTAGTTTGGCCCAAACCCGCAGTATTCCTCGATCCCCATCTCCTGGGCCGGGAGGGACCCTTCCCGGCTTTAGGTCTCATAAAGGCTGACGCTTTGGGGCTCGGGGATATTCTCACTCTCAAGCGGAGCGAGCCTCGTCCGGTGCACGTGGTTTTTCCGGTGAAGGAGGCCGCCGAGGCGGCCAATCTCGCGAAATTACTGGCTGTCCTCGATCCCTTAGCGCCGCTTTTGATCGATGCCGGCTGGCTGGCTTTCGGGGGTGAAGATCCTGGGGAGTTGGTTAAGCTTACCCGGCAGTATCCCTGGCTGCGTCTCTTTAGAGCCCGCCAGTTTCCCCCTCCTGATCAACCCGAACATGCCTGGGGCAAGGGCGCGGTTATGAGGGCGTTGCTGTATTACTTGGCTCATTCTGGAGAAGTCACGGATCCCAGGACTATTATTCAATTTATTGATGCTGATATCGTACCCTCCTATTTTAATCCCAACTGGTGCCTCGGCGCGGTGGGGACCATTCTCTGGTTTAAGGCGGTGGAGGCGGCCAAAATAGTCTATTTCCGCCCCCGGGGAGGCCGGTTAAATGCCTTCTTGAGATCTTTATTGGCGATTCTACCCCATGCAGGAATTCAACGCCTCCAGAATTTAATTTACCTGCTCTCCGGAGAAATGGCCGCCACCCTGAAATTTTGGAGTTCCGTGCCGTTTAAAACCGGGTACGGTATCGAAATACTGGTGCTGTTGTCCCTGGCCCTGGATCAGGTGCAACTCAATCCGGAAAGGTGTGACCTGGACCAGGTGGCCCAGGTTTTTGTGGGGAAGATGGACCATCGGCACGCCCCATTAAAATCCACCAGACACCAGCGGGGTCTGGACCAGATGGCCGGTAATGTCTTTCATACGGTCTTTGAGACCTTAGAACAGGCCGGAATACTTTCCTGGTCAGAACGTGGGTCTGTCCCGCCTCAATTGGTAATTCCCACTCCAGGAACAGGCCCAGCCTGGCAGCCGGAATGGGTGCAGGCGCCGGTGGGCGAATTCACCTTTCCCCCTCTGAAACGCCGCCCGGAGATTGCCGCGGCTCTCAACCTGACAGACTGATGCGCATCGCTCACATTGCTCCTCCCTGGATTCCAATCCCGCCGTCCACCTATGGCGGCACCGAACTTATGGTGGATCTGCTGGTTCGGGGATTGCGCCAACGCGATCTGGATATTCTCGTCTTCTGTTCCGGGGACTCCCGGCTGGCCGCGCCGAAAGCGGGTCCATTCCCTCAATCATTTTGGCCGCCTGATAAATTCTCGGAAAATCTTCATTTAGCCTATGCCTGGGGTTTTTTGCACAACGACCCGGCGGTTATAATCCATTCCCACCTGGAAAATGCCGCGGGTTTCTGGCAGGCTACCGGGATTTCCAAGCCTTTGGTGATAACTCTGCACACCCCGATAACCGATATAAAACGTGATTATTTACTCCATTTTCCCCAGGTGCACCTGGTGGCGGTGAGCGAATTCCAGCGCCGACGCCTCCAGGGCCATCCCCGGTTGCAGGTGATTCCCCACGGACTTGAGGTGGCGGCGTACGCCAAGCCCGTTCCCAAGGATGATTACCTGCTCTTTCTAGGCAGAATCTACCCGGAAAAAGGACTGCATACCGCGATTGCGGCTGCCTTGGCGGCCGACATGAGGTTGGTGTGCGCCGGACCGGTCTTCCCTCCGGATCGCGCTTATTTTGAGACCGAGATCTCCCCGTATGTAGACGGCCGCCGGATTATCTATGTGGGCCCGGCTGATTTTGCCCGGAAGGTTGACCTTCTGGGCCGGGCGGTGGCTTTGCTGTTACCCTTGGAGGTTGATGAGGCCTTCGGCCTCGTGATGCTGGAAGCCATGGCCTGTGGCACCCCGGTGGTGGCCTATGA
Organism: uncultured delta proteobacterium; assembly: GCA_963780995.1. Classification (GTDB taxonomy): domain Bacteria; phylum Desulfobacterota; class Desulfobaccia; order Desulfobaccales; family Desulfobaccaceae; genus Desulfobacca. The sequence continues at coordinate 31,882 of CAWAEI010000023.1, read as the reverse complement.
TCGGGGGGCGGCCCCCGAAGTCGTGCTGCACGGGAAAACTGGTTTTATTGCCCATGGTTTTGCGGAATTACTGGAAGGCATAAAAGCAGTGGCGGATATAGACCCTCACTTCTGCCGCCAACATGTGGCTAGGAACTTCTCCTGGGAAGACATGGTGGAAGCTTATCTATCCTTGTATCATTCCCTGCTTTAAGAAAATCAGCCCGGATATCGCAGGGATCGAGAGATTGTTCTAATTGTCCTCACTTGAAGCTGTAAATTTCTCTTGAGGTTGTTTATACTGGTTGTTAAAGGTAGATGTCCATAAGCCGTTATTCAAAAATTATCGTCAAGCTCGGGATGATACGATTTGCCACCTCGCTGTTGGTGGTCCTGATAACCAATGTCTTAAATCGAGTCCTCATCGTGGAGTTTCAGACCCCGGCGACGCTCATAGCCTTCATCTTCGCCTTCCAGCATTTGGCGACGCCTTCAGGTTTGATTGCCGGTTATTTTTCGGATAGACTCGATCAAAGGCGACGCCGGCGGACTCCCTTTATCATGGGCGGCATGCTGCTGAGCCTGTTTGTCATGCCATTTTTCCCCTATTGGGGTCTGGCTTTTGCTGCCAAACCTGAAAGCCAGCAGCTTCTCTGGTTGGGAGTTTGTCTGTTTACCCTGTTCGGCGTCGGGACGACGGTATCCGCCACTGCGGTCAATGCCCTCCTGGTTGATCAGATCCCCGAAGCCCAGCGCGGGGCTGGCCTGACCCTGGTATGGATTTTAACTCTGGCAGGATTCATTATCGGTTCCACTTTTTTCCATTACCTCTTCCCAGGCAATCAGATCAACCGGCTGGAGATTATTTTCTGGATCTTTACGGGCGTCGCTCTGGCCATAACCCTTGGGAGCATCAGGGGAATTGAGGTTGCCAAACCCGCTGCCGCACCGCAGGCCATGCGTGTAGCCGGGATCAGCAGGATATTAAAAGGTTTTGGTCAAAGTAGTCAGGCGATCCTTTTCTTTTCGTTTTTAGCCGCCACTGTTTTTTTCCCGGCGATGCAGAGTTTTATCCTAACCCCGTATGGAGGTGAGATATTAAGGCTGCCGGTGGGAGATACGGCCAAATTTAGTATTTATACCTCCTACGGGACCTTATTAGGTATGGGAACTGCTTACTGGTGGATGAGAAAACAGTCCAAATTAGAGCATAAGTTTTGTTTAATCGCCGGTCTTCTGTGCGGCGCGGCAGCTTTTGGTCTCTTGAGTTTGAGTGCCTGGCACGCCGCAAAGGTCTTTGGGGGAGACAGGGCTGTGGTTGCTGGGATTTTCCAAAGGATTTTATAATGTCGGAATCTCTTTTCTGACCATGCGGTTGGCTCACCCGGCCTTCAGCGGCGTGTTCATGGGGTTGTGGAATCTCATCTCCGGTTTAGCTTTGGCAGCCGGAGAGATGACGGGCGGATTTTTTCTGGACCAAGGGATGCGGCTCTTGGGCAGGCTTGAAGTTGCTTACGCCATCGTTTTTCTGGGAGAAGGATTGGGGCTGCTGGGATGTTTGTTGCTTCTGAGATTCATCAACGTCGGGAAATATTGGCGCCAGATTGCCGACCATCTTGGTCTGAAAGGTATCCCATAATCCGTAGGCCGGGATTACCGGTTGGCACCGCGGTGATTGGGGAGGTGAAAAACACGATGCCCTTCTTGATTTTCCTTGTCTGGCTGTGTTGTCTCCTGCCAGGCTGCGAGGTTTCGCCCGAACCCGGTCCCAAACAAATTTTCACGTTTACTCTTGATGCTCAGACTCGCGAAGTCCTGGAGCAGTTGGACTTGCAAGGCACAACACCGGGGGGAGAGCAATTTGGCCGGAGATTTATCGGACTTTTTGTGCCCGAAAAATTTCTGCCCTATGAGCCGTTTGTGTTAGGTCTGGCCACCGCAAGTTCGATACCAACGGTCCTCTACCTGGATGCACCCTGGGTGCATCGCTATGCCTCCACCAATTGGCTCTACGAATTGGACCGCACCGGAGTCTTTGATGCGAAAAGACTTGTTCCGGCGGTGGCCAAGGCCTTTTCGGTGAGACCGCCTGGAGCAACCGGTAAGGCAACTGAGGAACTGATGGCGGTGCCCAATTCCATTAAGGGAAATATTCTTTTTTTCCGTCAGGATCTTTTGGATAAGTATAAAAAATCCCCTCCTCAAAATTGGGACGAGCTTAAGGCCATTTGCCGGGAGATATTACCCCGGGAAAAATCCCTCAAATATGGCTTGGTCTTTCACGTCACAAATTTCGTGAATGATTTTTATCCGATTTTTTGGGGTTTCGGCGGCAAAGTTCAGGACGAAAATGGCGCCATGATATTTTTGCAGGCTGATATGTTGGCCAAAGCTGAAGCGGCTTTGGCAGAAATCACTGGTATGCAGGGAACCCTGGCCCCAAGTCCCGGGGCTTTGAAAAATTTTGAAGCCCCCACAAGCCTGCGTCAGGCTTTTTTACGAGGCGAGGCCTTGTTTATGATCAACTGGAACACTCGCCTCCAAGACCTCCAGGTAATGCTCAACAGCCCGGAGTGGCAGGGCAGAACGGCGATAAAAAGCACGGCCCAAATTGGCGTGGGGCCGATTCCTTCCCAGAGCGGCCGCCCCAGAAAATATTCAAATATCGGGTCCTTTGGTTGGAGTATCAATCGATTTGCCGTAACAAATTTTGGTGTCATGGAAAATGCCAAAAAATTTATCAACCTGGTAAACAGCGACCGTATTCAGGTACTAAGGGCCGAAAATTTGGGTGAGATTCCTGCGTTGCAAAGTGCCCTGGACCAGGTAAAAAATCAGGAGGTGCTGCGAGTCTATAAAAATATCTTCTCTTCCCCGGAGGTGGTGTTACAGCCTCGCCCCAAGAGCCGCAGGCTGAACAACATCTTGGAGAAACATCTCCTGGACGCCCTCTATGGCAGGATCACACCAGGTGGAGCGATTCAGGCCGCGGCCGATGAATTAAGGCAAATTACTACATTGGATTAATATGTCCGACGTCTCTGCAAAGAAAAGCATCCCTTTAGCCACCATGCTTCTCCGGCGGGAAGCCCTCATCTTCGTGATCACCCTCGTCTGTTCCCTGATAATTTTTATTTTCTCGTTGCGTTTGATCTTCGCGACCATGTGGGACCAGGCTACCCAGGCTGTCCGGATAGAACTTGAGAAGGAGGCTGACACCATTGCCCGCCTGCTGGTTTTCGAATTTTCTCATTTAACCGAATTGGAGACGCTAACAAGCTCGGACAGTGCCTTTGACGAAATCGTTAAACGCCGGTTGTGGGAAAAGGTGACTTTTAACGAAACAATTCGAGGAATTGAGCTCATCCACCGTCAGTCTGATCCTCAGGGCCAACATCTCACGTATTCTTATTTTCCATTGAGTCAACGGGAGCCGGAATCGGAGCAAGGCCCCCAAAAAGCCCTGAAAAGCTTCTCGGGGCCGGAAGGGGAGTTGGTCCGCCTCATTAATAGAGAACAACGTGTCGATCCAAACCTCCTGGAGTCGATAAATCAGGGCCGTAAACAAGAAAGTGAGCTGCTTTTGCGGTATTTCCCCTTATACATTCCTCTGCCGGATCAGGGGGCGGTTTTCTGGGGGGTGACCAAGGTGGGCATCAATGTCGATGCCATGCGACGGTTTTTGGTGCTAATGGAAGATGAGAAAACCGATTTACGCCGAACTCTGGCCTGGATTATGGGGGTGGTGACAGTGTTCGCCTTGGTCTTCGGCCTGCTGGGATTTAGACGGATGAGCCGAAGAACTGCTGCGCCCTTAAGTAATTATGGGATTATGAACACCGCTTTGGAGAGCGGTGTCGGGTTCGATATCGAATCCCTGCTGGCTCATCTCAATCAACAGGAAACCCAAGATATTGTGGAGTTCGAGCAACTCCAGAACTTCTGCCGCCGCCTGGGTGGTACCATAAAATTATTGGGGGAGAGATTGATCGATTCCGAGCGGCAGGCATGTTCGGGACGTCTGGCGGCCAGGTTAATGCAGGCCCGGGTGGGCCAGGATGTGCCTGGCCCGGGGTGGAAAGATTGGGCCAGCCTTTTCACACCTCTGTCGGAAGAATGGCACGAAGTAGACCTGGAACCCTATCTCCAACAGATCAGTAATTTTTTGACTGCGGTATTGCCGGCGGGGTCATCGTTCCGCGAGGAACGGCAACCGATTCCGCCACTGTATGGCTCTGAGGCTAATTTAGTTCAGGCCGTCTTATTTTTAGTGGATTATGCTTTGCTGGAGATGCAACCAGGGGGGGAATTACATTGGCGAGTCTTCCCCCTTAAAACCGGGGGGGGTGATCTGGAGCTGAGCTTCCCGGGCCGACACTTCCGTCAGGAGGATATTACCCGGCTGTTACAACCGTTCCAACCCGGGACGGAGACCCTGCCAGCCTTAGGTCCTTTCCTGGCTGCTGCCATCGCGGACCAACATGGGGGGACCTTGGTAATGCAGCCAAACCCAGAGGGCGGATTACGCCTGCGGCTGGAAATTCCAGACAGCAAAGCGGTACGCACGGGTGGGATAATGGGTGAAAACTCAGGAGCATAGGGACAGTTTTTGGTATTTCGGGGTATTGTGGCGAGCCTTTATTGGCCGGCTGGAATCTCTCACCGATATTTTCGGCCTGTTTTATCGGTTGTTAGGCACCGTCGGGCATCGATTTGCCAATGATCGTTTAATGGTGCGGGAATTTGCCCGGCAGATATATCGCATCGGGGCCCGGGGTTGGCCGGTGGTGGGCCTCACCGGCTTACTGTTGGGATTGGCCATAATCGTCTATGTCTCGGCGGAGTTGAAAAAAATTCAGGCCGGACAATTAGTCGGGAATTTGTTGGTGGTGATCGTCGTCCGGGAATTGGGCCCGGTCTTCACCGCATTGTTAGTACTGCTGCGCTCCGGAACGGCCATGATCGTCGAAATTGGCTCAATGGTGATCGATCGCGAGATCGAATCTCTGGAACTCATGGGAGTGGAACCGGAAATCTTTATCGGCGCTCCCCGTTTTTGGGGGCTGATCGTTTCCCTGGTGATTTTGTACGGTATTTTTCTGATCAGCGCGCTTGTGGGGGGCTATCTGTTCGGCCAACTATTGGCTGACATTTATTGGCAGGACTTGTGGTTATCATTTCTCAGCGCTCTGACCTGGCAGGACATTGTGATTAGCGCCGGCAAAATCCTTTTTTTTGGTATGTCACTGGGCACCGTGGCCATTTATTATGGTCTCATAACCGAGGAGCGGCAGGGAAGCCTGGTGGAACAAACCTCTCAGGGGGCGGTCACCGGCCTTTTTTTTCTGGGGATTCTCAATGCCGTCCTGAGTATTTGGGGATATGGTTAGAATTTCAAGCCTAACGCGACGAAAGCCAAGGAATTTTTATAAACCATGACTCCAGGCGGTTAAGGCAAAGAATGTCGTTCTCTTTTGAACAGATAAACCTTGCCGAGGTGGATTTTGGCGACCTCACCTTTGTGGTGAGCTATGGCTTTGATCTGGAGCGGTTAAAAGCTTCAGTGCAAGCATTGGGATTGCTCTGTCCACCTGTGTTGCGGCGGCGGCATGATGGCAGATTTCAGGTCATTTGTGGTTACCAGCGTTTATTGGTCCTGGCACAGTTGCGCTGGTCAGAGATACCGGCCCGGCTCGTGCAGGAGGAGATGCCGGCAACCTGGTGCCTGGAAGCGTCGTTGCAAGACAATGCTTGCGGGCGAGGGTTCAATGCCATGGAAGCCGCCTTGATGATTGACCGGTTATTACGACATTTTGATGCCGACACCGTCCGCCGGACCCACCTGCCGCTTCTGGGCCTGCCGCCTTCCCGGCAACAACTCCAGAAAGTCCAGAGCCTGCTCGTCCTGGAAGCCCCCTGGCAAGAGTTGGCGGCCCAGAATCGTCTCACCACGGAGGCTGCGGTCCTGATGAGCCAATGGGCCGCTCCGGATCGGGGGGCCATTTTGCCATGGTTCCAGGGTCTCCATCTCAGCCATAGCAAGCAGCTTGAATTATTGGAATACCTTGCAACGTTAAGCCGCCGCGCCGGAAACTCGCCGGCAGCTTGGCTGGAACGTCCTGAGCTCGTAAACTTGAGGGAGGATACTGTTCTGGCCGAGACGGAGAAAAGTAACCGTTTGTGGGAAACGCTCCGCGGCTGGTGTTTCCCCCGAGCCAGCCGCGCCCAGGCGCAATTTCAGCACCACCTCAAGGCCCTGAGGCTTTATCAGCATCCTGAGATGCGCCTGATCCCACCACCGGCCTTTGAAGACTCTTCTTTTCGATTGGAACTACGCTTTCACGACAGATCCCAACTGGCCCGCCAACTGCAGCAGTTGCAGGAAATGCTGGCCCAGCCGGATTTTGAAGCTTTGCTGCACCTTTAAACCTTGCTCGGCGTTGACAATAAGCCGATAATGCTTACTAATAAGGTAAGATTATCTGTAAATTCCAGCGGTATTTTCTAATACCAAGAGAGGAAGTTGCATGGACAGCAAGGGCACAGCCAATCGACTTATTCATGAATTAAGTCCATATTTACAACAACATGCCTACAACCCGGTGGACTGGTATCCCTGGGGACCGGAAGCCCTGGAAAAAGCCCGCCAGGAAGATCGGCCCATTCTCCTCAGTGTCGGCTACTCCACCTGCCACTGGTGCCATGTCATGGCCCATGAGTGTTTCGAAGATCCTGCCATCGCCCGATTGATGAACGAATTATTTGTCAGTATCAAGGTTGATCGGGAGGAGCGACCGGATATTGATGATATTTATATGAACGCGGTGCAGATGATGACCGGGCGGGGGGGCTGGCCGTTAACCGTTTTTTTAACCCCGGAGTTAAAGCCTTTTTATGGCGGCACCTATTTTCCCCCGGAAGACCGCGGCGGCCTGCCGGGATTCCCCAGGTTGCTGCAGGCCCTGTACGACTCCTATAAAAGTAAAAAATCGAATATCGCCAATGTGGCCCAGATGCTTGATCATAACTTACAAATCCTGGCGCAAACGCCGGCTTTGGGACCGGAGCCGGATCTGGCCACTCTGGATAAGGTCATGGACCATTCCTGGGAATATTTCGACCCGGAGAATGGCGGCTTTGGCGGGGCGCCAAAATTCCCGCCATCCCTGGATTTGGGTTTTTGGGCCCGCTATCACCACCGCACCGGTGGACCAGAGGTCTTGGACAGGTTTACCTTGACGCTGGACAAAATGGCCGCCGGGGGCATCTACGACCAGTTACGCGGCGGCTTTCACCGCTATACCGTGGATGCAGTCTGGCTCATCCCCCATTTTGAGAAAATGCTCTACGACAATGCCCAACTGGCCCAGCGTTATGTGGAGGCTTACCAGATTACCGGTAAAGGTGAATATGCCAACATCGCCCGGGAGACGCTGGATTATGTCCTGGCGGAAATGACCTCTCCGGAAGGGGCCTTTTATGCGGCCCAGGATGCGGATAGTGAAGGGGTGGAGGGTAAATTCTTTGTCTGGACACCCGAGGAGATTGCTCAGGTAGTCGGGCCCGGGTCGGCGCCATTGGTCGCGGCGGCTTTCGGCGTCATTACCGGCGGGAATTTTGAGCATGGCGCCAGTGTTTTGCACCGGCCCACGACTGAAGCCGAGTTGGCCCGGCAGTTTTCCCTGACGGCAGCCCAGGTGCGGGATACTCTGGCCCAGGCCCGCGGGCAATTGTTGGCAGCCCGGGAAAGGCGCATCCGGCCCCACCGGGATGAAAAAATCATCACTGCCTGGAACGGTCTGATGATTTCGGCCATGGCTTATGGCGGGCAGGTTCTGGGAAATGACGCCTACCGCCAGGCTGCGGGCCGGGCTGCCGCCTTTATTTTGGACCGGGAAAACCAGGTTGGCCGGTTACAGCGCACCTGGGGGGCGCCCGATAAAAAGGGGAGCGCCTTTTTGGATGATTACGCCTTTTTCATCGCCGGATTGCTGGATTTGTTTGAAACCGACTTTAACCTGGTGTGGCTGAAAGCCGCGCTCAGACTTGCCGGGGAGGTGGAGACCGCATTTTACGACCAGGAGTCCGGCGGTTATTTTTCCACCCCTCTGGAACACGAAAAGCTCCTGGTGCGGCCCAAGAACTTCCTTGACCTGGCCATTCCATCGGGAAATTCAGTAACCGTGCACAATCTGGTCCGGCTGCACCGGTTCACCGAAAATCCGGTATTTCTTTCCCGGGCCCGGGAGATGTTGTCCCGGTTGCAGAACTTGATGCTGGAAAATCCCCGGGCGCTGACTCACCTGGCTTCGGCTCAGGAAGAGTTTTTGGCCGAGACTGTGGCCATCACCCTGGTGGGTGAGCCTTCGGACCAGGTGGTCCGGGAGATGCTGGCCGTCATGTACCGCCGCTATCTGCCGCACCGCCGGGTGGTGATAAAAAATCCCAAGGATTATGCCGATCTGATTAACCTGATCCCGGCCGCCCGGGATTACGATCAGATCGACGGCAGACCCACGGCCTTTGTCTGTCAGGGCTATACGTGTCTGGCGCCGGTGCAGTCCGCGGCCGGGTTGGAGGAGTTGCTGGCCAGATAGCCCAGGGTTAAAAGAGGGGAGGCCTTGATCTGAGGCAATTGGTTCAGCTTTATAGCTGTAATTACTTATCTTTACTAAAGAAAAAGGGACTTGCATAAGTCCCTTTTTCTTTGGCGGCCATCTTAGATTACTAGAGGCCTGGTGACACTTTTCTTACTGATAATACCCCCCATTGTCATAGGCCGGATATGAAGTGGAGGGATTAGAGCCATAGGCCCGCTGCTGGCTGGCATCTTCAGAGGCGGCCCGGCGGCCTAACTCAGTGGTGGCGCCGCCCAGAGCGCCACCCATAAGCCCGCCGACCATGGCGCCGCGCCAGCGGTTGTTGGAATCAATCAAAGCCCCGGCGCCAGCGCCCAGGGCGCCGCCCACACCGGCGCCGGTATAGGTGTAGGGGCTAATGCTGGTGCACCCGGCAGTCAAGGCCGCCAGCAGCACAAAGATACAAGTGAGTTTCAGATATTTCATGACCTGTTCTCCTTTTATAGTCGTTTTAAGAAATTTCAATTTATGTTCCTGCCCTTGCCTCGTATGGGCGAGAATAACTTTTCCGTTCTTGCCAAATAATTAAATGCAAGCTACTTGCCAACTTTGGGACACAGACATTTGGCTAAATTTTATAATGAATTAAGGGAGATACGCCGGAGATTCGGAGGATATAAGGTTAACTAAATGAAATAACAGACAAATTAACCATGGAAGCTCATGCTTTGGCTGTCATGCTTGATCATTTTGAGAAGGACGTACTTTCATACGTCATAATTATGAGCATTCTGAGAAAATAAGCGCCCGGGGGGCAATTGGCGGGGCCAAGGTCGGGTCCATTTCTGGCCAGACAGCAATAACTAGAGTATCCTGGGGAAGATGCTAACGTCCGGCAAAGATTTTTACTAGCAGGGATGAGGGAGCCGGCCCGAGTCTGCCTCTCGCCGTCAAAAAGGTGATCTCGCCCCAGGTTCCAGCCGGCTAGTCCAGAAAATCAGTGATGTAAGGGTTGTTGATTTTTTGTTCCCCTAAGGTTGAGGTGGGAGTGTCGCCGTAATCATGTCCGGGCCAAATGATGGTGTCGTCCGGTAAGGGCAAAATTTTGTGCTGGATTGAGGCCACCAACTTTTCCAGCGAACTGCCGGGAAGATCGGTGCGCCCGGCGCTGTCCACAAAAAGCGTATCTCCGGTAAAAAGATGGCCCGGGGTATACAGGCAGATGGCGCCGGGGGAATGACCAGGGGTGTGGAGGACGGTTAATTCAAACTGACCCACCGGTAGACAGTCGCCGTCCTGGACCTGCCGGTCTATCCGCCGCAAGGGTGGGAAGCCTTCGGCCACAGCGGCTTGTTGCATCTCGGGGCTGGAAAAAAACTTCCAGTCAAGTTCATGGATTACCGTGGCGGCGCCGGTTTTTGAGGACCAAAACTCATTGCCGGCGGTATGATCGGCGTGTCCGTGGGTATTGACGATCCACCGGATGGAGAGTTGATGGCGGGCGATATGTTGAGCCACCGTTTCAGAGGGGGCGGCGGGATCGATGAGCATCCCTTGACCGGTTGCGGGACAACCGAGGACATAACAGATGACTTGTAGAGGCCCTAGTTTAACGGCTTCGATAATGAGATTCATCCAAACCCTCCCTTCGGAGCTAAATTTTGGTCACATTTTTCAAGTTCAGATTAACATTAGGGCAAACATATTGTATAATATATCTTTATTAAAGATTTTGGCAGTTATTTTCATTTTTCCCTGATAAGAAGATCCGTAGAAATCGAAAACCCAAAGCAGCTATGAATTTAATTTTCCCAATGGATATATAACCTAATTATTATGTTAAAGGAATTAACAGCTTCTGATATCAGCCCCGATGGCGATCGCGAATCGGTGGTTTTCCCCGAACCCAAAATTATTCCAAGACCCGAACACCCAATATCCCGGGCCAACATTGATGTCGAGGTTCTGAAGGTTTTATACCGTCTGCACCATAACGGTTATAAGGCGTGTTTAGTAGGTGGGAGTGTCAGGGATCTCTGGCTGTCTAAAAAGCCCAAAGATTTTGATATTGCCACGGATGCTCAGCCCCAGGAAATTCGCCGTCTCTTTCGCAACAGCCGCATCATCGGCAAACGGTTCCGGCTGGTGCAGGTTTTTTTTAAGGGCGGTAAGGTGGTGGAGGTCTCCACCTTTCGCAGCCGTTCGGAGTTCGACGGCGAAGGGGATGTCCTGGCGCCCAACAATACCTTCGGGACCCCGGCAGAGGACGCCCAGCGTCGCGATCTGACCATAAATGGCTTGTTTTATGACATCGCCGATTTTTCCTTGTTAGATTATGTGGGGGGCTTGGAGGATCTCCAGAATCGCATTATTCGGGTTATTGGACCACCGGAAGTGCGCTTCCGGCGCGATCCCGTTCGCATGCTCAGGGTTTTGCGGCATGCCGCCCGCACCGGATTTCGCATTGATCCGGCGGCTTGGGCTGCGATTCAAACTCACCGGCATCTCATCAGGCTTTGCAATCCTTCCCGGGTGCGAGATGAGCTGTTAAAAGATTTTAAAAGCGGCCATTGGGGTGAATTTATCGCGTTGATGCTAGAAAGTGGTTTGGTATCGGCGATATTGCCGCACATTGAAGAATTTCTGCAGGTTCCCTCAACCTTTGAAGCCGTAAAAAATCGATTTCAGGAAATCTATGCGGTCGTGGATGCTTTAACCCGGTCGAATCTCGCCTTTAGCGAGACATTTTTTTGGACCGGATTCCTCATTCCTTTTCTCGAAATAGCCCTGGATGCGCCTTTCCAGGAGATCAAACCAGAAGCAGTAGAGCAGTATGTGAATTATTCCCTGGAGATCTTAGAATTCGCCCGGGGGAGACGGGAAGAGATAATTTTAATGTGGCTTACCGCGGCGCAATTGCAGCGGCTGCTCAAGTCAGGGCAGCGCCTACCGGCGCGTCTGAAACGTCGGAGCTGTTTACCGGAGGCCTGGCTGCTAAGTCACATTCTCGCGGGGGCTCCCGCCGAACTGTTTGAAGAAATTGCCACCCAAGCCAGCATTAAGCCCGACCTGCCGGAGAGCCCACCGGAAAAGAAACGGCGCCGGAGTCGTACCTCTCGATCCCGTAAAAAAGTTTTTCCGGTTTAACGTCTGATCGTGGGCTAGAGGCGATGGGTTATAAAAATTTCAATGAAATTGGCCAATTTCAAGTGTCGTTGTCACTATTACAGGCGGGATGATGCTAAAAAATTATAATGCCAATTGGAACTGCTGCTGGCAGCGCTCAGTAGAGGAGTCAGGATCATGACGCCACGGGGCCTTTGGTTGGCTTGTCTGGGATTGCTTCTGATCCTAGTCCTGGGGGCAGGTCCAGCCCAATCCCAGCCGCCCAAGATGCGGGTGGCGGCCAGTATTCTGCCTTTGGCCGACTTTTGCCGCCAGGTCGGCGGTGACAGGGTGGAAGTGCAGGTTTTGATTCCACCCGGGGCCAGTCCGCATACCTTCGAGCCCTCTCCGGGAACTCTCACTGGTCTGTCCAAGGCTCAGGTTTTGGTCTATATCGGGGCCGGCTTAGAACCCTGGATTGATAGATTTTTAAAAACCCGCAAGGATCAAAAGCCTGCGGTGGTGGCCGCAACTCATGGGATTGCTTTGATTAAGGAAATTCCAGAACATGTCAGGGGTGGAGAGGTTCCTGGTCAGCATCGTCATCCCAAAGGGGATGGCGGGGGGCAGGGTCACACCCATGAAGCGGGCAATCCCCATGTCTGGCTTGATCCACTGTTAGCCCAGGATATTTGCCGCCGGATCGCCGCGGCCTTTATTGCGAGAGATCCGGGCAACAAGGCGTTGTATGAACAAAATCTGGAGAACTATCTAGAAAAACTAACAGATTTGCATCACCAGATCGTAACCGAAACTGCCGCTTTTCGGCTGCGGGAATTTATCGGTTTCCATCCTTCCTTTACCTACTTGGCCCGCCGTTACGATCTAAAGGAAGTCGGTATCATTGAAGTAGCGCCGGGCCGTGAACCAACGCCGCGGGCCCTGAAAAATATCATCAAAGCCATCCATCACTATGGCATTAAGGTAATATTTTCCGAACCGCAGTTCAGCCCGCGCCTTGCCGAGGTGCTGGCTAAAGAGGCGGGAGTCAGCGTCCTCCTCCTGGATCCCATCGGCGGCCATCCTCCCTACGGCGAGGATTATCTCAAAATGATGCAGTATAATGTCGAAACTATGGCCAAGGCCATGAAATGAACGGGTATGTCTGAGATAGCCATCAAGATCATTGACCTGAGTGTTTTTCACAACGGTCGGCCAACGTTGGAGGATATTTCTTTAGAGATCGCCACCGGCAGTTTTGTGGGGGTCCTGGGTCCGAATGGAGCCGGTAAAAGCACCTTGTTGAAAGTCATTTTAGGGCTGATCCGTCCGGATAAAGGCGAGGTCTTCATCTTTGGCGAGACACCCCAAAAACTGCGCCGGAATAAGCATATCATTGGCTATCTGCCCCAGCGCCCCCTGAATAATCCCCACTTTCCCGTATCCGTATTGGATGTCGTGCTTATGGGCCGTTATGGTATCATGGGCTTGGGCAGACGGCCTTCCTCCCGGGATCAGGAAATCGCCTTGCACAATTTGAATCAGGTGGGAATGGCTTCTCGCGCCGGCAACATCATCGGCGAGCTTTCCGGCGGTGAGCAACAGCGGGTCTTTATTGCTCGCGCCCTGAGCGTCGAGCCAAAACTGCTGATTATGGATGAGCCCACCATTTCCCTGGATGCCTGTGCGCAAGATGAGTTATATGAATTAATCCATCATTTGCAGGAGCAGATGGAGTTGACCGTGATTATGGTGTCCCATGACATCGGCGCCATTTCCGGACACGTCGGTGATATCATCTGTCTGAATAGACGCCTGTATGTGCATCAGCCGCCACCCATCGGACGCCTGGGATTGGAAAAAACCTTTGGGTGCAGCGTGGAATACCTGTTTCACGGAGAAATCCCCCACCGGGTAGTCAGGATTCATGATGACTGAGTGGCTTAGTCCGGGTTTTATGCAAAATGCCTTGCTGGGCGGGTTGCTGGTGAGCCTCGTCTGCGGCCTGCTCTCGGTATTTATTGTGCTGCGACGCATGGCCTTTGTGGGGGCCGGTATTTCCCACTCTGCTTTCGGCGGCGTGGCTCTGGGGTATCTTTTACAGGTCGATCCGTTCTGGACCGGCCTGGTTTTTTCCATCCTGGTGGCATTTCTCATCGAAGGCGTCCAAAGCCGGGGACGTATAGAGGAAGATACCGCCATAGGCATTTTCTTTGCTGCGGCCATGGCTCTGGGAGTACTGTTTTTACACTTCTCCAGGACATATAATGCCGATATCTTCGGGGTGCTGTTTGGCAACATCCTGGCCATCGGCCCCACCCAGTTAATGCAAGTTACTGTGGTTGCCGTCCTAGTTCTGCTTTTCCTGCTCTTTTTTTTCAAGGAATTGGTCTTCATCAGTTTTGATGAGGAGATGGCCTGGGTCTGCGGGACACCGGTCAAGATGTTGCGTTATCTGCTGTTGGCAATGCTGGCGCTGGTTATTATTGTCGCCATTTATCTGGTGGGAATCGTCCTGGTATCGGCTCTGCTGGTTATTCCTGCAGCAGTGGCCCGCAATCTGACCCACCACATTCGCAAGATGCTCCTGGTCTCCACCAGCGTGGCCATCGGCTCCACTCTGGCCGGGTTGGAGCTATCGTATCGGATTGATTTACCTTCGGGGGCGACTATAGTAGTAATCCTGGCCGTGCTCTTCTTTTTGGCCACCTGGTGGGGCAAATGGCGGGGAAGGTAATCAGGGCGCCACAGACCTTAGCTTTGAGAAATAATGATTACCCCAAGACAGGTGACGATAATGCCGGACAGCCGTATCCAGGTGACGTTTTCTCCCAATAACCACCAACCCATGATTGCCGTCAGCACATATCCCAGGCTGATCAAAGGGTAAGCGTAGCTCACCTCGGCTTTGGACAAGACAATGAGCCAGATGAGAAAGCCGGTGACGTAACACCCGAGTCCTAACAGGATATAGGGGCTTAAAAAAGCCTTGATAAAAACCGGAATCAAGGCCTCGAAGGAAAGTTGAAAATTACCTAACTTATTCATACCGTATTTCAAAAGCATCTGTCCGATGACATTAAATATGATGTTGATGCTGACCAGGGCCAAGACCGTATAGCGAACCATTTCCTAATAAAACCTCGCGAATGTTTTTAACGTTAGATTTTTTAAAAAAATACAAATGTTAAGTATGTTCCAAAGCTCGGCAATAAGCAATACTATTTTGCCCTGAGCCAACTAAGGCGGTTTGGCGATGACACGAATCGACTCCAGTCGATCATACCCTATGGAATGATGAGGTAGGTACGGGATCATGACGCCCTTTGTGGAATTGCTCCGAATTTTTTCGGAAAGTTTCGGCCCGCCTGGCGGTGAGGGCCCGGTGGCGCAGTTAGTAGAGCAGTACCTGCAACCTTTCTGCCAACTCAGCCGGGACGGCCTGGGTTCGGTGCTGGCCGAGAAGGCCGGTCAACACCGGCAACCGCGACTGATGCTGGCGGCTCATCTCGATGAGATCGGCTTCATGGTGCAGGGGGTGACTCCCCAAGGGTATCTGCGGCTCCAGGCTTTGGGAGGCTGGGAACCGACCTGGCTGCCGGGACAGCGCCTGATCATCCAAACCTTGTCTGGCCCGCGGGAAGGAGTAGTGGCGGCGACGCCGGTACATTTCCGCAAAGAGAATAAAAAAGAATTAAAAATTGAGGATTTACTGGTGGATATCGGGGCCGCGACCGCGACTGAAGTACAGGGTCTGGGGGTGAGCCTGGGGGATCTGGCCGTGCCTCGGGGCGGTTTTACCATTCTCAACGACAACTTTCTGGTCAACAAAGCCTGGGATGACCGGGTGGGGGTGGCCGCGCTGGTTGCCGTGTTGCAACGTTTTCAAGACCGGCCGCATCCCAATACTATTCTGGCCGCGGGAACGGTCCAGGAAGAGGTGGGCTGTCGGGGCGCGGCCACCGCGGTGGAGACGGCCAAGCCTGATATCGCCATAGTTTTGGAGGGTCCGCCGGCTGACGACCTGCCCGGTTTAACTCCGGACCCGCCCCAGGGAGCCCTGGGTAAAGGAGTGCAGATCCGGCTCTTCGATCCGACCATTATCGTCCCCCAGAAATTCTGGCGTTGGGTAGTGGAGTTGGCCCAACGGCGGCATATTTCCTACCAATTAGCGGTGCGACGCAGTGGCGCCACCGACGCTCGGGCCATTCATCTGGCCCACGGGGGCATCCCCACCATAATCCTGGGAGTGCCGGTGCGCTATGCCCACTCTGCCGCCGGGATGATTCAGCAACAAGATTTTGCGGCTATAGTGGAACTCACTACGGCCATCGTAGAAGAGTTGGACGAAGCACGACTGCAGACCCTGACAGCTGGTTGATTCTCGCTAACCAGACCACAACTCCGGCTGGGGGCCAGCGACTGCCGGTGCCCGGCCCATATTAACCTCTATGACCAGGGTCTGTCGGAACTGCGGCAGATTCTTGCTTCTCTAAGCTTTTCCCCTCATTCCCCGGCTTGACAAAAGCAAGAAAAGGTCATACATTATTGCAACTGAAAATCAATTGCGAATAGGAATAATAATGCCCCAAAAAAAACTGAGTGAGTTGCGCCCCGGAGAATTTGGCGTCGTGGAACGGGTAACAGGCGCTGGACCTTTTCGGCAACGGCTGCTGGAAATGGGTTTGACCCGGGGAGTGCGGGTGGGCATGGAAAAAACCGCCCCTTTGGGGGATCCCACCGAGTATGTGGTGAAGGGCTACCATATCAGTCTCCGGAAAGGGGAGGCGGATCTGATCGTCTTAAGCTTTAGTTCTGAGGAAGTGCTGTAATGCCAAAAACTTTAACGGTTGCCCTGACCGGCAATCCCAACGTGGGCAAGACCGCGTTGTTCAACAACCTGACCGGCGCCCGACAGCATGTGGCCAACTGGCCCGGTGTCACGGTGGAAAAAAAAGAAGGCAAAGCCCGTTTGGACGACTATGACATTACGGTCATCGACCTGCCGGGGACCTATAGCCTCAGTCCCTATACCCTGGAAGAAATTATCGCCCGGAACTTCATCATGGACGAAAAGCCGGACGTGGTGATCAATGTCGTTGACGCCAGCAACCTGGAACGCAACCTCTTTCTTTCCGCCCAAATCATCGATCTGGGGGCCAAAATGGTTTTTGCCCTCAATATGGTGGACACCGCCGCCGGCCGGGGCATCCAGATTGATCAGCAGCGCCTGGCTGAGTTGTGGGGCGTGCCGGTGGTGCCCACCGTGGCCAACCGCAATCAAGGCACCCGGGAATTGCTGGAGGCGGCCATCCGCACGGCTGAAGAGCGTGATCCCGTTTCCCGTCACATCCATATTGATTATGGTTCGGACGTGGAAGCAGCTTTAATTAAAATTGAGGCGGTGCTGGCTGCCGATCCACGGTTGGCCGACGGGCATTACCCCCGCTGGCTGGCTACCAAGCTCCTGGAAATGGACCCCGATGCCATTCACCGTCTGGAACAGAGTCCCCAGCTGGGACCGGTCATGGCCCAGGTGGATGACAGCCGGCGCACATTGGAAAAGACCTGGGGGGAGGACGCCGCGGTGCTGGTGGCCGAGCGGCGGTATGGCTTCTTAGGCGGCACCGTCCGGGAAGTGCAGAAGGAGGAACTGGCCAAACGCGTCGTCCTGTCCGAACAGGTGGATAAAGTCCTGACCCACCAGCTTTTCGGTTTCCCCATTTTCCTGTTTTTTATCTGGCTGCTGTTTCAAATGACCTTCACCCTGGGCGAAATGCCCATGAGCTGGATTGAAGCCGGCGTGGGCGGACTGAAGCGCGCTTTGCAAGCCGGGCTGCCGGCCGGATGGGTCCGGGATCTGTTGACCGACGGCATTATCGGCGGCGTCGGCAGCGTCCTGGTTTTCCTGCCGCAGATCATGCTGCTCTTTCTGGGTATCTCCTTTCTGGACGATACCGGCTACATGGCCCGGGTGGCCTTCATTATGGATCGCATCATGCACGCCCTGGGTCTGCACGGCAAATCCTTTATTCCCATGCTTATGGGGTTTGGCTGTAACGTGCCGGCCATCATGGCTACCCGGGGGTTGAGCAGTCAGCGGGACCGTATCCTCACCATGATGCTGATTCCCCTGATGAGCTGCAGCGCCCGCCTGCCGGTGTATGTGCTTTTCGCCGGGATCTTTTTCCCCAGGCGGGCCGGACAGGTTATCTTCGGCCTGTACCTCTTCGGCATCGTCATGAGCGTGCTTTTAGGTATGCTGTTCAATAAATTTCTCCTCCGGGGACTGGAAGAGCCCTTTGTGATGGAGTTGCCGCCCTACCGCATGCCGGCGTTGCGGGGCGTCGTGGTCCACATGTGGGACAGAGTCACCATCTATCTCAAACGCATGGGCACCGTTATCCTGGCCGCGTCCATGATAATCTGGTTTCTGGGCGCCTACCCTAAAAATCCTGACCTGCCCGTGACCTTCGAACAAGAAAAAGCCCAGTTAGAAGCCAGCTTTGACGCCCAGGCCCTGGCTTTAAAAGATCAGCAGAATTTTGCCGCTCTCTGCCGCAACCTGGAGCAGGAAAAAGCCGCCGCCCTGGCGGAACTGAGCCGACGGCAGCAAGTCGCAGAGATGCGCCAGACCTTTATCGGCCGCCTGGGTGCAGCCGTGGAGCCGGTCATGCGGCCCCTGGGTTTTGATTGGCGCATGAGCGTCAGCCTGATTACCGGCTTTGTGGCCAAAGAGATTGTGGTCAGCACTTTGGGAGTGCTCTATGAGGCGGGGGAAGTGGCAGCGGGGGCCTCCGAGACCCTGCAGCAGTCCATCAAGGCCTCGGGGCTGAGCGCCGCCGCGGCCCTGGCTTTTATGGTCTTCGTGCTGCTCTACACCCCCTGCCTGGCCACCGTGATCACCCTCTGGCGGGAAAGCGGCGCTTTAAAATGGATGCTGTTCGCGGTGAGCTATCAGTTGATCCTGGCCTGGACCGTGGCCTGGGTGGTTTTCAGGTTGGCTCGATTTCTGGGATTGGGGTGAAAGAATCCCACTAAAGGCTTAGTACAATAAATTAGGGGGCCACTTTCGGCCCCCTGCTTTTACGCTGAAGAAATAGTTAATTTAACGATTCCAGGCGGTTCGACGATCCCGGTGCTGTATCCGGGAGAATCTGCCTCTATCGCCAAAGTTTGGCTGGCCGTTGGGGCGTCGGTATGAATCACGTCGGTCACAGCCGTTATCCCTTCGGGAGTAGTGGTTCCCCTGCCGATGGTCCCGTTGCTGGTTATGCTGCCACTGCCGGGAGCGTCCATCACGATGATTGCCGTAGCCGGCATAAGCCACCTGGTTGTCATGATTTTCCCGGTAGATATGTCGGTCCGCTCTATCCTGCATCCCGTCCAGACGGGCTCGTTCTCTGGGGTTCAATCTGCCGTCGGCCCGCATCCGGTTTTCGGCGGTCTGGATGCGCCGTTGTTCGTTTCTTAATTTCCAGGCCTCCTGGGGGGTCAAGGCCCCGGACTCGATCCCATTGTGGATCCGATATTGCTGGGCCGCTTCCCGTTGATCAATAATCCCGCCGTAATACTGAGCCTGGACGGGTCCACTCCAGACATATATACTGGTTAAGACTAATCCTGCTATCCCTATAGCCTTCCATGTCTTCATTGTTCCATCCTCCTGTCTCATTTTAGGGTTTTTGGTGCTCTCGCTGTTTTCAGTACCTTGCAAGGCCCTTGCCAAGACTTTCCAGCTCCATCTCTTAGTAAGGATATTCAGATAATTACCTCTAGAGTGAGGAATGTCGCCCGCTGCTTGCCACGGCGGGGAAAAGGTGGGTTCTGATAAAAACTCCGGCACTGCACAGGTTTTTCTTATCAATCTGAGAAGTGGCCAGGAGGATTTTGGCCAAGAGAAATTTTCTGGCTTTTAATCTTTAATAAAAGATTATAGAATTTATTAACAGGCAATCTTTTCCAGACTTTTAGCAGTTCCCAAAATAAATTACGCTCTTGCTGCCATTCTGAGGGAGCGTCGCGACCCGCGGCACGGCGCTCAGGTCACAAGTGACTTAATGCTCTACTTACCACTTTATGATTGGCAAAGGCATACCACCCGCCGGCGAGGGCGCAACCTCTCGTCAGACAGGGGGAATCAGCATGGACGTGGCCAACTTTGACGTGTTTTTCAGCTACCACTGGCGGGATCATGAGGCGGTAGAAGCGGTGGCCCGGGTCCTCCGGGATCAGGGTCTGAAGATCTTCCTGGACCGCTGGTACCTGGTGCCGGGCCAGCCCTGGCCCCAGGCCCTGGAGCAGGCCCTCAGCAGGCTGCCGGGCCGTGGCGGTCTTCGTGGGCCCCCAGGCCCTGGGGCCCTGGCAGTTGCGGGAGAAGGACCTGGCCCTGGACCGCCAGGCCAAAGAGCCCCAGTTTCCGGTGATTCCGGTGCTGCTCCCCGGGGCCGAAGCCGCCCTGGGCTTTCTGTCGTTAAACACCTGGGTGGACCTGCGGGGCCGGCTGGACGACCCGGCGGGGCTGGAGATCCTCCGGGCCGCCATCCGGGGCGAGCCGCCCGGCGCTGATCTCCAGGAAAAGCTGCGGGCCACCTTGGCCGCGGTCTGTCCCTACCGGGGGCTGCGTTACTTCCGGGAGGAAGACGCGGCCTTTTTTTTCGGCCGGGACCTGTATATCAACCTTCTCCAGGAATCCATCGCCCGCCTGCCCCTGCTGGCGGTGGTGGGGGCCTCGGGCTCCGGCAAATCGTCGGTGGTCCGGGCCGGCCTCATTCCCCGGCTGCGGCAGTCCCGGAGCGCGCGCCGGTCTGGGAGGCGGTGACCCTGGTGCCGGGGGAGCGGCCGCTGCGGTCTCTGGCCGCGGCCCTGCTGCCGCTGCTGGAACCGGAACTGACCGAAGTAGACCGGCTGGCCGAGGCCAACAAGCTGGCCGCGCATCTGGCCGACGCGAATGTGGGCTTAGGTGAGGTAGTGGGCCGGGTGCTGCAAAAGCAGCCGGGCACCGACCGCCTGCTCCTGGTGGTGGACCAGTGGGAGGAGCTCTACACCCTGACCCGGGAGGAGTCGGAACGGCGCCAATTCATGGACGAGATCCTGGGGGCCACGGCGCGGGGGCCTCTCACCGCGGTGCTCACCCTCCGGGGCGACTTCTTCGGCCAGGCCCTGGGGTACCGGCCCCTGGCCGACCGGCTCCAGGACGCGGTGGCCAATCTGGGCCCCATGAACCGGGAGGAACTGCTGCCAGGCGGTGCTCCGGCCGGCGGCAAAGGTGGGCCTGGCCTTTGAACCGGGACTGGTGGAGCGCATCCTGGACGACGTCGGCGAGGAGCCCGGTAACCTGCCCCTGCTGGAATTTGCCCTCACCACCCTGTGGGAGCAGCGCCGGGGGGGCTACCTGCTCCACGAGGCCTACGAGGCCATGGGCAAGGTGGAGGGGGCCATTGCCCGGCGGGCCGAGGAGCAGTTTACCCATCTCTCTCCCCTGGAGCAGCAGGCCGTCTCCCGGGTCTTTCTGGAACTGGTCCGCCCCGGCGCCGGCTGCGACGACACCCGGCGCCGGGCCCGGTTAACGGAAATCGGCGAGACGGCCCGGCCCCTGGTGCAGCAACTGGCCGATGCCCGGCTCCTGGTCACGGGCCGGGATACCGCCACTGGCGCCGAAACCGTGGAGGTGGCCCATGAGGCCCTGATCTGGCAATGGCACCGGCTCCAGGGCTGGCTGGATACAAACCGGGAGTTTCTGCTCTGGCGGCAGCGCCTCCGGGCCGACCTGGAGGAGTGGCAGCGCCTCGGCCAGGACCAGGAGGTCCTCCTCCGGGGCAAGCCCCTGGCCGAAGCCCGGCACTGGCTGGCAGAACGGCCCCAGGATTTGCTGCGGGGGGAGATGGACTTTATCCAGACCAGCCTCGCCTTCCTGGAACAACAGGAAGAAGCGGAACGCCAGCGCCAGCAGCCGGGAACTGGAACAGGCCCAGGCCCTGGCCGAGGAGCAGCGGCAGCGGGCCGAGGTGGAGCAGCAACGGGCCGAGTTGGAAATGCGGGCCAGAAGCAGGTTCAAATGGCTTAGTGCCGGATTATCTTTTTTGTTTCTCTTTGCAGTTGCTGCCGCCTTATTTGCTTTCCTTAAAAACCAGGAGGCTCAACATCAGTCCAAAATCGCCCTTTCCCGCCAACTGGCCGCCCAGGCGGATAAGCTTACCGACAGCCGCCTTGACCTGGCCCTGCTCCTTGGGGTAGAGGCTTTTCAGGTAGAGCCGACCCAAGAGGCCCGGGATTCTCTGCTTACTTTAATAAGAAAACACCCCGATATTACCAGATTGCTGCAAGGACATACAAAATTAGTACTGGACCGTGGCCTTCAGCCCGGATGGCAAGATTCTGGCTTCGGGGAGTAGAGATAAGACCATCATCCTGTGGGACGTGGAGCAGGGCCGTCCCCTCGGCCAACCTCTCATGGGTCACAAGAGTTCTGTTAAAAGTGTGGCCTTCAGCCCGGACGGTCGGAAACTGGCTTCGGCGAGTTATGACAAGACCATCATCCTGTGGGACGTAAAGCAGGGCCGTCCCATCGGCCAACCCCTCGTCGGACATGAGGGTGGTGTCAATAGCCTGGCCTTCAACCCGGACGGTAAGATTCTGGCCTCCGGAGGTATCTGATCAGACCATCATCCTGTGGGACGTGGAACAGGGAGAGACACATCGGCCAGCCCCTCACCGGGCACAAGGGTTGGGTTGAACTCTTGGCTTTCAGTCCGGATGGCCAGATGCTGGCCTCGGGTAGTGATGATAAGACCATCATCCTGTGGGACGTGGCCCAGGGCCGGCCCATCGGGCAGCCCCTCACCGGACACAAGGGTCGGGTTAATAGTGTGGCCTTCAGCCCGGATGGCAAGACCCTGGCTTCCGGGAGTAATGATAAGACCATCATCCTGTGGGACGTGGAGCATAGGCGGCCCATCGGTAAGCCATTCACTGGCCATAAAGATGCCGTGTCCGGTGTAGCTTTCAGTCCGGACGGCCGGAAACTGGCTTCGGGTAGCTACGATAAGACCATCATCCTGTGGGATGTGGAGCAGGGCCGTCCCCTGGGCCAACCATTGACCGGGCATACCAGTTGGATATCCAGCCTGTCGTTTAGCCCGGACGGTAAAAAACTCGCCTCAGGCAGTGAAGACAAAA
Source organism: uncultured delta proteobacterium (assembly GCA_963780995.1). GTDB lineage: Bacteria > Desulfobacterota > Desulfobaccia > Desulfobaccales > Desulfobaccaceae > Desulfobacca. Next base: position 9,041 of record CAWAEI010000023.1, on the reverse strand, counting down.
CCATTATCCTGTGGGACCTGGAGCAGGCCCGGCCAGCCGACCAGCCTCTCACTGGACATGAAAACGAGGTGAACAGCGTGGCCTTCAGCCCGGATGGCCGGAAACTGGCCTCGGCTGGCGACGATAACACCATCATATTGTGGGATGTAGTGCAGGGCCAGCCAATCGGCCAACCCCTCATCGGGCATCAAATGCCGGTGTATAGTCTGTCGTTCAGTCCGGACGGCAAAAAACTGGCCTCGGGTGGTGAAGATAAGACCATCATCCTGTGGGATGTGGAACAGTGCCGTCCCATCGGCCAGCCCCTCAAGGGACATAAAGATCTTGTCATGAGTGTAGCCTTCAGCCCGGATGGCAAAACGATGGCTTCCGGCAGTGAAGACAAGACTATCATCCTGTGGGACGTGGAGCACAGGCCGCCAATCGGCCAACCTTTAGTCGGGCACGAGGGTCCGGTGGACAGCGTCGCCTTCAGTCCGGATGGCAAAACGCTGGCTTCGGGTAGTGAAGATAAGACCATCATCCTGTGGGATGTGGACAAGGGCCGTCCCATCGGCCAGCCCCTCAAGGGACATACAGATGTGTGTACGAGTGTCGCCTTCAGCCCGGATGGCAAAACACTGGCTTCCGGCAGTGATGATAAAACCGTCATCCTGTGGGATGTGGAGCAGGGCCGGCTCATCGGCCAGCCCTTCACCGGACATAAAGGTTCGTGTGACCAGCGTGGCCTTCAGTCCGGACGGCAGGACACTGGCTTCCGGCGATGATGATAAAACCATCATTCTGTGGGACCTGGAGCAGGAAATCGGCCAACGCCTCACCGGACATGAAGGTACAGTGTGGAGCGTGGCCTTCAGTCCGGACGGCAAAAAACTGGCTTCCGGGAGTGCCGATAAGACCATCATCCTCTGGGACCTGGCCACCAGGCAGACCATCGACTTCCTCTTTGACCACCCTTAAAGATATGGTTTTTAACGAGGCCTCCAGCTCAAAAGGTAAGAAAGCGGCTTCAGGAAGCGAGGGTAAGACCAACTTCCTAAGTGATGCCACTATGGCAACCTGGCTCAACCGGGCCCGCCGCATGGCCAACCGCAACCTGACCAAAGAAGAGTGGCAGAAATATCTGGGGGATGTCCCGTACCGCAAAACCTGCCCGGACCTGCCGGGGCCGGAGGAGGACAAGCAGGCTGCCTCGATGACTGGCTCGGCACCATAAAAGGGGCTTTATAACCGTGTCCCGTCAAAGACGTAATATGTCCCCAAGGTTCCTATGGCCCCCCGGGAACCATCAAAAATCCTTTCTTCACCGTTTTTTGTGACACTTGCACCAACTGTATTGGCTAAAAATCACTTTTTCCGATATCCTCTCCCCCACGGGTCCGCGGTTTATAATATACCAATTCCCATAAATTTTGGTTCATCCGGAATAAGCGTATTTTGACAAAAAAGTGGACATGTGTTTCCTTAAAGACGACCCGCCAAAGTCGTTCAGAAAGGAAAAGCATCCATGTCCACCAATATACTGTATCACGGTTTTGGCATTCAGGGATACCAACATGTTCACACCAAAATTCATGATGGCGCCATTCATTTCCGGGTGCGACAGGATGTCTATAATCTCCGCTGCCCGGTCTGTGGTTCATATAAAGTCAAGCGCCGAGGACAAGGTAATGCGCCGGTTTCGTACTGTTCCCATAGGTTCAAAGCCGGTCTGGATTGAATTACCGGTGCCACGAGTCCTTTGTCTCCTGTGCAATATTGTTCGCCAGGTCAAGATCAAATTTGCCTTTCGGCGGCGGAGCTATACTCGGGCCTTTCGAGCGCTATGCCCTGGAATTATCTCAGCACATGACCATTAAGGATGTGGCCCGGCATCTAAGAGTCAGTTGGGACGTCATCAAAGATATCCAGAAACGAAGTCTCATCAGACGGTTTTGCTCATCCCCGACTCCACAAACTCAAACAGATCGCCATCGATGAGATAAGCATCGGCAAAGGACACCGCTACCTGACCATCGTTCTCGACTTGAAAAGCGGCGCCGTGGTTTTTGTCGGTGATGGCAAAGGCGCCGAAGCCCTGGAACGGTTCTGGAAAATCCTCCGGCGTCAGAAGGTGCACATCGAAGCCGTGGCCACCGATCTCTCACCGGCCTATATCAGCGCCGTGCTTACTCATCTTCCCAACGCCGTGCATGTCTTCGACCATTTTCACCTCATTAAACTTTTTAACGATGGTCTCTCTGACCTGCGGCGAAAACTCTACCACGAAGCCGAACTCATGCACCGAAAAGTTCTGAAGGGTACCCGTTGGTTACTCCTTAAAAATCCGGAAAATCTCGACCCGAAGCGCCAGGAAGCCGAAAGGCTGTCAGCGGCTTTGGAACTCAATCAACCCCTGGCTCTGGCCTACTATATGAAAGAAGACCTGCGCCAGCTTTGGATGCAACCCGATAAAACCACGGCTGCCCTGGTCTTGCAGGACTGGGTGGAGCGGGCCAGGGCCTCAGGTATTTCTATGCTCATCAAGTTCTCTAAAACCCTTGCCCTCTATCGCCGAGGCATCCTCGCTTACTATGATTACCCTATATCCACTGGCCCCCTTGAGGGCACCAACAATAAAATCAAAACTATGAAACGTCAGGCCTATGGATTTCGTGATCTCGACTTTTTCAAATTAAAAATACAGGCCCTTCATGAAACCAAATACGCTTTAGTCGGATGAAGCTGATGTGGGAAAAAAGCGGGAAATTACCGGGAAGGGTCAGGGTGAGGGGTGCATAAGACATTATTTTGGCAATCACTATATGAGGCCAGGAAAAAACTTTCGACCATCATTCTTTGGGCCGTGGCAAACTCAGGATTTTTCGCGCCACCGCCGTCAAGAAAATCTAAACCTTCGCTGGCAGGACCGCGAACAACAAGCGCGAAATTAGCGCGAAATAACCGCGAAATTAGCGCGAAAAATAATGGTTGTAATGATAATTATTTAATTATATCAATAATATATATTGAGCAAAAAAATAATTCCCGCCAAAGCGCGAAAAAATTCATCTGCAAGCGGGAAAAAAGCGGGAAATTGCCGGGAAAAACCCCCGTTAATGATAATATATCTTAAATATATCAATATATTAACTATAATTATTATTTTTCAGTTTTTAGCTGAAAGCTGATCGCTGAAAGCTTATGGCGGCACAAATACTACCTCGCCAGATCTTTGTACGCCGGCAGCACCCCCAACCCATGCGCCGTCTTAATACCCTGGTCCAAGGCCAGGCGCAGGGCCTCTTCACCCAATAATCCGACCACGTGCAGGTCGGCGTCAAGTTCGGGGTGGGACAGGACGAAGACCATATCGCCGTCGAAGAGGGTGTGGAGGGGGGTGATGGACCGGGCCAGGCCGTTGTGACCCATCTGGGCCACTTTCTGGGCCTGCTCCCGGGTCAGGCGCGCATTGGTGGCGATTACCCCCAAAGTGGTGTTAGGGTGGGAATATGGTTGGCGGATAATCCCCTGATGGCGGATGGTGGCGGCGCTGTCAGCGAATTCCGGGCTGTCGGGGGCCAGCCGAGCCCCGGCGATAATTGTGCCGGTGGCCTGATCCCGCACGTCGCCGAAGGCATTCACCACCACCAGGGCGCCTACCAATAAGCCGCCCGGGCCGGCCAGACAGGCACTGCCCAGGCCGCCTTTCATGCCTTGCGTGATGCCGAACAGTTTCCCCACTGACGCCCCGGTTCCGGCCCCGACGCTGCCTGCCGCCACCGCCCCGTCGTCGGCCTGGACACAGGCGGCGTAGCCCATGGCTTTGTCCGGCCGCACCCGGCAGTCTCCTAAAGCCAGGTCAAAGATGACCGCGGTGGGAACGGTGGGCACCCGGGTGATGGCCACGTCAAATCCCAGTCCCCGCTCTTCCAGAAACTCCATGACCCCGCCGCCGGCATCCAGCCCGAAGGCGCTGCCCCCGGCAAGAAGCACGGCCTGAACTTCATTGACGATATGGTAGCTTAAGAGGGCGTCGATTTGCCGGGTGCCGGCCGCCGAGCCCCGGATATCGATGCTGCCCAGGGTGCCGGGAGGGCAGAGGATGACGGTGCAGCCCGTAATGTTTTTAAAGTCGCTGGCGTGGCCTACCAAAAATCCGGGAACGTTTGTGAGGCTGCCGGAGATTACCTGGGACATGCAATTCTCCCGTGGACTTAATGTTCCAACTGAAATTCTCGGTCTCGAATGGTTAATATTTTAGTGGTCATTTCCGCCTCTCTCTCCGCGTTAAAACCCTTGAAGAGGGAAAATCCCGGCGGTTGGGTCTGGTGCTGCAGTTTCTGGGCAAACTCTCCCCGCGTGAGGCCGGGAGAATCTTTCTGGGTCTCAGCCAACAGCCGCATACTGCTATAACCTTGGGCGGCCAGGTAATTGGGAGGCTGCTGGAACCGCTGCCGATAATCGGCGACAAAGGCTTTGACGGCTGGATCGGCATCTGCGGCCGAAAAGCCATCCGGAAAGAGAATTCCTTCCAGCACTTTGCCATATTCCAGAGTTGTCGGCGTCTGGAGAAGGTTGGTACCTAAAAGGCGGACGTGGGCCAGGGGGGAAGAGGCGATTTCTTTGGCGATGGCGGCCACGATATTGGCTTCATCAGGGATGAAAACCGCATCAAGACCTGGTACACCTTCCGGGCCGGGATTGATCTGAGTCAGAGTCTGCACTGCCTGGGCCATATCCCTGCCACCGTCCGGGTAGGAGACCTGGCCCACCAGCCTGGCCGCTTGCCGGTTGGTTTCTTCGCTGAACAGACGCGCCAGGCTCTGGCCGTATTTGGAATTGGGGTAGAGGATGGCATAACGCTGCCAGCCCAGGGTATTGGCCGTGTAATGCAGCAAGGCTTGCAGCATCAGGCGTTGGGTGAGAAAATCCCGAAAAACAAAGGTTCTGGTCAGGGTAATATCTTTTCTTTGTGTCAAAGCCAGCAAAGGTATTTCCAGTCGTTGGGCTGCGGCCGCCGCGGCGTCGGCCGTTGCGGCCGGGAAAAAACCCAGTAAAACCAGAACCTGGGGGTTGTTGGCCAGTTCTTCCGCGGCCGCGGCGGTTTGCTGAGCATCGTTACCACAGTCCTTGATAATGAGAGCCACTCCGGATTGTGAGGCGGCCAATTCTAAGCCGTTTTTTACCTGGCGTCCGGCCTCGGCATTCTCGCCGGACAAAGGCACCAGGCAACCCACCGCGGCGGGCAGGGGAGGGGCCTTGGCTTTGTCAACCGTCGGCACCAGCTGTTTCGCCTGGGCGGCTTCGGGACTCTCCGGCAATCTCTGCTGCAAGGTGGTCAGCCAGGTAGCAGCCTTTTCCGGGCGGCCGGCCTGAAGCTCCAATTTAGCCAACTGCAGCAGCACCCCGGCGGTGAGGGGAGTGTCCCGGTACAGGCCGGCCAGTTTTTCCAGGTCCAACGCGCTGGCTCTGCTGAGTAACCGGATTTTAAGGTCCTGGAACCACTCTTCTTCGCCAAAAGGGAGGTCTTTTTCCACTAGGAGCAAACGGCTGAAAGCCTGGGCGGTATTTCCTGATTGTAGGGATAATTCCGTCAGCAGGGCATTGGTCTTAAAACGCAGATCGCCGGGAAGGCTTGAAGCACTGAGGTTTTCCAGGTTCCGTTCGGCTTCCAGGTGATTACCCAGTTTATAATTTGCCTGGCCGACCCCGTAACGGGCTCTGAAAGCGATGCCACTGTCAGTTTTTACTGCCAGCAGCCTTTCATAGCGTGTCCTGGCCTGAATCCAGTCACCTTTGATGCCATAGATTTCGGCGGTGCGCAGCCAGGCATGCTGCCCTTGCCGCTCGGGAGGAGAGGTTTTCAAAAACTGTTCGTAACGCTGGAGGGCTTCCTCATAGCGATGGGTTCGATAGAGATTTTCAGCCTCCCGAAGTAGATCGGGGAGGTTGGTGCCTCTCTCCTGAGACGATACCTGGGGGGGCAGGGCGCCAGCAATAGCCAGAAGAAGGCACCACTGCCAGGAGGCAGAAAATAATGCGGCAAAATCTTTTCATGGAGCGCAAGGCCTCACCAGTTGCGGCGGGATAGGGTTGTAGCCCGGCAACCGGCAATTTTAGAATGGCTTACCTTATCAGCTTTACAATCTGTTTTCCAGACCAAGCTCATAATTAAAGCCAAAAAAAAAGGTGGGGAGACAATCTCCCCACCTTTGTATGGGCTTTTGAAAATACTACTTTACTTCTTCAAATTCGGCTTCGACCACGTCTTCTTCAGGTTTTTTCTGCCCGGTCTGTTGGGCACCGCCGGCACCACCCTCAGCGCCGGGGCCGCCGGCGGATTGGGCATAGACGGTTTCAGCCAACTTATGGGAAGCCTTCATCAGCTCCTCGCTGGCCTGTTTGATGGGCTCGGCGTCTTCGCCTTCCATGGCCTTTTTCAGCTTGTCCACGTGTTCGGTTATATTAGCTTTGGTGGCCTCGTCAACTTTGTCGCCCAATTCGGTGAGCGACTTTTCAGTCTGATAGATCAGGGAGTCGGCCTGGTTGCGGGCTTCTACCAACTGCCGTTTCTTTTTATCTTCTTCGACATGGAGTTCGGCGTCCTTAATGAGATTCTTGATCTCTTCATCGTTGAGACCACTGGAGGCGGTGATCTTAATCGACTGCTCCCGTCCCGTTCCAAGGTCCTTGGCCGAAACATGGACAATGCCATTGGCGTCGATGTCAAAGGTCACCTCGATCTGAGGAATCCCCCGGGGGGCCGGCGGAATGCCGACCAACTCGAACTGGCCCAGGGTCTTGTTATCGGCCGACATCTCCCTCTCGCCCTGCAGCACATGAATCGTCACTGCAGGCTGACTATCGGACGCCGTTGAAAAGATCTGGCTCTTTTTGGTCGGAACCGTGGTGTTCCGCTCAATCAGTTTGGTAGAGACGCCGCCCAACGTCTCGATCCCGAGGGAGAGAGGAGTCACGTCGAGCAGAAGCACGTCCTTCACCTCTCCTTTCAGGACTCCGGCCTGGATGGCAGCGCCAATGCCACCGCTTCATCCGGGTTCACGCTCTTATTGCGGCTCCTTTCCGAAAATCTGCCTCACCTTCTCCTGAACCTTGGGCATCCGGGTCATGCCGCCCACCAGGATGACCTCGTCGATATCCTTCGCTGAAATCCGGCGTCAGAGATTGCCTGGCGACAGGGGTCCTTCCACCATATCCACGAGATCCTCTGTCAGCTTCTCCAGTTTGGACCGGGTCAATTTCACATTAAGGTGCTTGGGTCCGGAGGCATCGGCCGTGACAAAGGGCAGATTGATGTCCGTTTCCATCATGTTCGAAAGCTCCGATCTTGGCTTTCTCCTGCCTCCTTCAACCGCTGAAGGGCCATTCGATCCTTCCTGCAGATCGATTCCCTGGTCCTTTCTGAACTCATCGGCCAGATAATCAATGAGCCTTTGATCGAAATCGTCTCCACCTAAATGCGTATTTCCATTGGTCGATTTGACCTCAAACACCCCTTCGCCCAATTCCAGGATCGAGATATCGAAGGTCCCTCCGCCCAGGTCAAAAACCGCGATCTTTTCGTCCTTCTTCTTGTCCAGACCGTAGGCCAGAGCTGCGGCCGTCGGCTCATTGATAATGCGCATGACGTTCAGGCCTGCGATCCGTCCGGCATCCTTGGTCGCCTGCCGCTGAGTGTCATTGAAATAGGCCGGAACCGTAATCACTGCATCGGTCACCTTTTCCCCAAGATAGGCCTCTGCCGTCTCCTTCATCTTCACCAGAATCATCGAGGAAATTTCGGCGGGGCTATAAACCCGTCCCCGGATCTCCACGTCCGCGTCGCCGTTTTCGGCCTGAACAATTTTGTAGGGGAGAATCGCCAAGTCTTTTTGCACCGTCGGGTCGGCGAATTTGCGCCCGATGAGGCGTTTGACCGAAAAAATAGTGTTTTCCGGGTTGGTGACGGCTTGACGTTTGGCAATCTGTCCCACCAAACGTTCACCACTCTCTGTGAAGGCTACGACTGAGGGAGTGGTACGACTCACCCTCCACATTGGCGATGACTTTAGGCTCGCCCCCTTCCATGACCGCGACCACGGAATTGGTGGTGCCTAAGTCAATACCGATAACTTTTCCCAGTTGCATACACTCCTGCACAAATTGTCTTATGTGGATTCAGTTCTGCTAGGTGACGAGTTGATTGAGTAGATTTCGGCTTACGGGCCACAACCACCATCGCTGGCCGGAGCAAACGATTTTTGAGGAGATAACCCTTTTGCAATTCCTGAATAATGGTTTGATCAGCCACCGAATCGTCTTCTTGCTGCATGACGGCATTATGAAAGGCCGGATCGAATTTTTCTCCCTTAGCCTGGATCGACGTGACGCCGAATTTTGTTATGGCTTGCAGGAAGCCTTTTAACACATTTTCGACCCCCTCTAAGAGGGCGGAGCCGGATTCCTGTTGCCGGCTATGGCAGATGGCCAACTCCAGATTATCAACTACTGGTAAAAGTTCTTTAATGAGGGATTCATTGGCAAAATCTCTGAGATCAGCCCGTTCTTTTTCGAGCCGCTTTTTAAAATTTTCTATATCGGCCATATGCCGCAGCAGGAGCTCATTTTTTTCTTTGAGTTCCTGGTTCTCCCGTTCTTTTTCCGCCAATTGGCGCACCAAAGCTTCAGGATTGCATTCTTCCATAACCGCCGACTCCATCTCCGGAGTTTCGACGGCATCAGAGTCAGTCGGTTGATTACCCTCTTGGGAGGAAAAACCCATATAGAGAACGATCTCCTTTTCTGAGTAGGGCATCCAGCCCCATAAGCTATTTAAAAAAGATTAAAAGTAGAGAATACAATTTAAGATGGCTGAAAGCTTGGGATAATAATTAATTATCTCGGTAATATCGGCCATTTGTTCAATATGCCGCTCATCATATTGGCCGTGAACTGCACCAACGGGATAATTTTTACATAGTTCATGCGCATGGGGCCGATGATGCCCAGAGCCCCGATAGGCTCCTGGTCACGCTGAAAATTCGAAGTTACGAGACTCC
>CAWAEI010000022.1:0-13161 GCA_963780995.1 uncultured delta proteobacterium | reverse complement strand
TTTTAGTTTTGAGGGTCAACTTGCCACAGCGAGGGCAAGGAAATTTGGAGATCTCCTCCTGGGAATAAATGGGCGTGGCTGACCGGCCGCATGTGGGGCAATTATATTGTTTGTCGTAGTATTGGTCCCAGTCCTGAAGTTTAAGCCTAACAAAGTCCCGGCAATGGGCGCAGTAACAGGTGATTGACGGTGAGAGCCGGGCTCCGCCCAGGGCCAGGTTTCTGGAAAAGTCACATCCAGGATTGGCACAGCGAATTGATATCTGCTCACCTGCCAGAGCCGGGCTGATTTCTAGTAAAAATAAAACCAGGAGCGAAACAAAGATTTCTTTCATATGTCACTCACCCCGTGTCAATCCAACCGCACCAGCAGAACACGATTGCCCATAGGAACCCTGATGATGTGCGCTTAAGGTGTGGTTTCGCCGATTTCCCCAATGACCCAGCGTTGGCCTTCGCGCCGCCATTTGATGTAGGTATCCCCCGAATCGCTGTCCGGAGCCACGAAGGTGTCGGCCCCGCGCTGTTTCCACTGATTGCTGTGCATAAAATTCACCCGAAAAGTATAACCGTTAGGGTCAGCCATGAAAAAATCGTAATAGCCTGATTTTTGATGGAAATCACGGGCCATCTTTGCGGGGGAAACGGTTGCCGGTTTCAACCGCCGGCGGGTGCCGATCTCGTAGGGTTGGTACCGCCAGGGCGACTGCCGGGAGAAGGCGGTGAAGATGGCGGCTGGATTCTTACTAACCATAGCCTGGATAAAAGACTGCATGGCTTCATTGACATCCTGGGCCTCAGCCTGATTGACCGATCCCCAACTGAGCATTGCCATGAGCACAATAATAATCCCTGCCGCTCCTTGCCGTCTGAAGAAAGAGAAATCCCTGGTCATCAAAGACTTCCTCCTGTAGTGCTGGCTGAATGTAAAAGTTTTAATAAGGGAGATGGCGATAGTCCCGGAATGAGCAGCAGTTCCCCAATGCCAAGCAAACTGTGCTAGTGGCATAATAGCCCATCATTTTTTATAAAATCAAATAGTTTTTTTAATGGACTTAATTTTGATAAAAATGAAAAATATAGTGAGGCAATAATATGGAGCAATTTGAGTGATTGGCCTGGGACGATTTGATGGTTGGACCATGAAAATACTCTTAGTATTGTTGGGCGGTAGCCTGGGAGCCCTCTCTCGCTACGGCGTTTCCTTGCTCGCGGTCAAGGTTTTCGGCGTCAAATTCCCCTGGGGGACACTCCTGGTCAATCTTTCGGGCTGTTTTCTCATCGGTCTGGCTTTTGCCTGGGGTGACCGGGGTCTTGGCATTATGAACTCCTCTGTCCGCCTGTTTTTTATGACCGGGTATCTTGGGGCGTTGACGACTTTTTCCACGTTCGGTCTGGAGACGATTACTTCCCTGCAGGAGGGGAGATACCTCGTGGCCGCGGCCAATATTCTGGCCAACAATATTATCGGTATCGCCTTGGTTTTTTTGGGTATGATGGTAGGTCGACTGCGGTGAGGAGGGGCAAGTTATGCAACCATATAATATAATTGAGATATTCATCGGCGAAGAAGCCCGTTGGCAGGGGCAGCCCCTCTACAATGCCATGGTCCAGTTGGTTCACGATCTGAAAATTGCGGCCCGGTGTATGGTGACCAAAGGGATCGAAGGTTCCTACGAAAATGGCGAGATTGCCACCAGCCGACTCGAGGTCCTGTCCTACAACCTGCCGGTGCGGATTACGATTATTGCGCCGGCAGCCGAGTCCGAGCGGATTCTGGCCAAGGCCGAAGCAATGGTGGCAGACGGCATTGTGGCAGTGCAGGAAGTGCAGGTCATCGCCCATAAGACCCGGGGGTATCTCATTCCCAAGCATACCAGGGTGCGGGATGTCATGACCACATCTCCCCAAAAAGTTACCCTGGAAACCTCCTTAGACAAAGTCGCCCGTCTGCTTCTATCTGCCACCTTCACCGGACTGCCGGTGGTCGATGCCCAGAATCGCCCGGTGGGTGTCATCTCCCAGGGAGATTTAATCTACAAAGCGGGTATGCCCATGCGGCTTGGTCTGCTGGCGGAATCGGCTAGCGCCAAAGTGAGTGCCGTCTGCGAGGCTCTGGCCTCAAGACAGGCCAGGGAGGTCATGACGCAGCCGGTGGTAATGATAGACCAGGACAGAAACGTCACGGACGCGGTGGACCTGATGCTGGCCAAACAGGTGAAGCGGCTGCCGGTCGTGGATGCGGCCGGCAAACTTGTGGGCATCATTTCCCGCTTGGATGTGTTTCACACCATCCTTAAGGAGTGCCCTGATTGGCACGCTTTTCAGAAGCAGGAAATTACCGTGGATAACCTGCGCTTCGTCGCCGATATTATGCGCCGGGATAGCCTCTCGGTGCTTCCCGAGACACCGGTCGAGGAGGTGATGCGCCGCATCGATTGCAACGACATCCAACGGGTGGCCGTCGTCAACCAGGCAGGGGATTTTTTGGGCCTGATCTCGGACCGGGACCTCCTCGTGGCTTTTGCCGAGCTTCATCAGGGTATCTGGGATTACTTTGCCAGCAAGATTCCCTTTACTGAGCGGGGTCGCCGGCATACCCGATTACAGGCGCACTTGCAGGCCAAGACCGCCGGTGAGGTCATGAATACCGAGATCATAACGGTTCGGGAAGATGCCCCGATTCATGAAGCCATCCGCCTGATGCTCGAGAAGTCCATCAAACGCCTGCCGGTCCTGGATTCCCGAGGAAAATTTAAAGGCATGGTGAGCCGCGACGCCCTCCTGCGCCTGGGGTTTGCCGCCAACTCGACCACCCCTGCCTAAAACCAGGCCGTGACGAGGCACCCAGACTCTGACCACGTGGTTCTAACCGCCGTGAAAAATCCCCTGGGAAAAAAATAATCCTGGCCATCGATGGTTGAATAATTCTTTAAATTCTGTTAATCTCCAGGTACCTCTCGGGGCAGTTCCGGCAAGAATTCAACCGTCCGGCAGGAGTATGCGGGGATTAATTTTCGGGATTGAAGAGGATAATTCCGGTATCCGACTGCCGCCCTTGCCCGCGGAAAAAATCCTTTGTTCTAAGGAGTTGATCCAATGACCAGCAAAGAAAGACTCTACCTCATTAGTTTTCAGGAAATCAGCAAAGCCATCAGCTCCACCCTGGCGGTCAGGGAAGTGTTGGACCTCATCGTCCGCAAGATGGCCGAGGTTATGAACCTCAAGGGCTGTACCATCCGGATGGTTAATCCCAAAACCAATACCCTGGAACTGGTGGCTTCCGTGGGCCTGAGTGAAAAATATTTAAACAAAGGCCAGGTGGACCTGGACAAAAGCATCTCCGAAGCCTTGAGTGGCCGCCCCGTGGCCATTTACGACGCCACCACCGATCCCCGGATCCAATACCCCGCAGAAGCCAAGGAAGAAGGCATCGCCACCCTGGTGGCCATCCCCATCCTGGTGAAAGGCAAAGTTATCGGCGCCATGCGTTTGCTGACCGCCGAGCCCCGTGAGTTTTTCATGGACGAAATCGATTTTGCCTGCGCCATTGCCGAACTGGGGGGGCAGGCGCTGATTAACGCCCGAATGTACGAATCCAAGCTGAAGGAATTGGAATTCCTCAAAGGCCTGCAGCAGGTCTTTAAGGCCATTAACTCCACTTTGGAAGTGCAAAAAATCCTCTCCCTGCTGGTCAAGACTGCCACCAATGCCCTGGATATCAAGGCCGCGGCGGTGCGCCTGCTGGATGAAAAACGCAAACAGATGGAACTGGTGGCGCACTTCGGACTGAGCGACCGCTATGTCAACAAGGGGCCGGTGGAAAGCGACAAATCCATTGCCGAAGCCATGACCGGCAAAGCCGTCATCATCTATGACGCCACTTCCGATCCCCGGGCGCCGTATCCCCAGGCCCTGGCCGAAGAGGGCATCAGCGCCATCACCTCCATTCCCATCGCCTTAAAGGGCAACATCATCGGGGTGCTGCGCCTGTATAGCAGCCAGCCGCGCAGCTTCTCGGAAGAGGAGGTCATGTTCATGTCATCCTTGGCCGAGCAGGCCGCCCTGGCCCTGGAAAACGCCCGCATGTATCAGAAGCTCAAAAAAGAGCATGAAGAGCTCATGGGCGATCTCTACCGCTTCAGTGGGTTTACCAGGAGTATTTAAGGACGGTTTTCAGTTAAAGAAATTGAATTATTAATAAGTTATGAGGGGCCGCAGGATAAAGATTCTGTGGCCCCTTTTTTTCCAGTATACCAACCTAATGTCTGATTCACCCCTCACCCTGACCCTCTCCCCTCAAGGGGAGAGGGGATAATAAAGGACAAAACTTTCAAATCAATAAAGCTGACAGCCGACAGCTGATGGCTGACCGCCTGTTATTCAGAAACCTTGAGGGCTGGGCGGTCCCGGAAGGGATTGTACAGCGGGTCGCCGATGAGGACCTGGCGCCAGGAGAGGGTGGGGATGGTGCGGAAATAGACTTCCAGGAGGGGCAGCTGGCCGGTGAGGAGGAGGGGAAAAAACTCGTCCGGCCGAGGGAAGGAGTGCAGATAGGGTTCGGCCACCGGGCCCAGGGTGGCGGCCACGCCTTTTTCCAGCAGCCGCTTGCACCAGACGTTGCTGCCCCGCTGGCGCAGGGTGGTGCATTCGGAGCTGGCCACGTGGAAGGCCACGGCGCCCTTTTGCCAGGTAAAGGCGTCCACATACTCTCTGAGGGAATACCAGCCGCAGTACAGGGCGGCCTGGGGGGAGGAGCCCGGGGGGAAAAGCGCCGGTGTATCGTCCAGGACCACCGGGAAAGAGGTCTGCTTTTTGATGATCTGAGACAACTTGCGCAAATGGCCGTCGAATTGGGCGTAGCCGTCGGCCTCGGGTTCATCGGGCAGGCCCCGGGCGTCGATATAAAAGGTGCCGGTGAGGCCGGTCTGTTCCGTGGCCAGGGCGTCGTCCACCAGGCGCTGGGCGATCTCGGGGGTGGGGCCGTCCAGGCGTGCCACCATGAGGGTGGTTTCCCGGAGGCCGCTAATGAAAGGCAGCCGGTCATAGCGGGGCAGGAAAGGATTGGGCAGCCACAGGGCAATTTGGTACGGCCCGGCCAGGACCAGGGTCAGCTCGCTGTCCACCGCGGCCTTGGTCTGGGGATTCTGGTATAGTTGGACGACCGTTCCCAAAAGTGCAGCTCTCCCAGCAGGCCGTTGGTGTGGCGGACGGAGGGGGCCAGTTCCAGGGCGGTCTCGGGCAAAATCCCCCGGAAGGCGGCTTCCTCCTGCCCGGTCTTTAGAATGGCATAGTGCTGGAACTGGGGCGGCAGGGCCGGGAGCGGGCCGGTCCCCCGTCTGAGGGCCTGCCTGGCGGAAGGCTTCGAACTCCGGTTCGGACCCGGCCAGTTTAATGATCTGGGTGGCGATGGCAGTCCGTTTGAGGTCAAACCCCCGGCGGGCAGGTTTTTGCTGGAGGTACGAGCCTGGCCCGCTCCAGGGTTTCCCGGGTGCGGCGGACGACTTCCTGGGACGGCGGGGTCTCGCCGGTCGGCAGTTTGGGCTCGGCCAGCAGGGTATCCAGCTGGATTTTGAGGCGCCAGCAGAGGTTGGTTAATTCCTGGGCCTTGGTCTGGGCCAGGGTGAGAAATTCCTGATCCAGATTAAACCAGTGGGAGAACAGGAGATCATCCACCCGCAGGGGGATGCCGTAGACCAGCAGCACGGCCGGCTGCCGGCCCGTGGCCTGGAATTGCCGGGCCTGGTCCCGCACCGGTTCGGCCAGTTGCCGTTCATAATCGTCCCGGCTGATGCTCTCGCCGGGGGGGACGTTCACGGCCAGGAGATTTTCCAGAGGCACCCGGCGTTTGCCGGCATAATAGCGGGCCACGGCCTGGCTCTCCGGCAGGTTGCGGTTATAGACGATGATGAGGTCCTCGGGGGCGAGGGCCAGGGCGGGGGCGGGCACTAGCAGGACCTGGAAGAGGAGGAGGGCGAGGAAGCGATAGTTGTCATGAGCAAAGTATAATATATCTGGGGGAAAAACTTAAGTAAAAGTCTGATTGGGGATTCCTTCTAACTGTTTCTGTCCGGAAACGGCTATTTTTCACAATAGCGGCGTCAATCTGCAGGCTTATTGGTGCGGCGAACGAATGTTCGCCTCCGTATAAGCCTTTGATTTCCTTGATCTTGCAGAAAATATCTCGTTTCCAGATCAGAAACTACATAAGTTCTCATGATAGTTTCCGGATGAGAACTAACTAATCTGCTGAATCAAAGTTCTTGAAAAGGCAGGGCCGTCACTCCCGGCGCCAGGGGCAGTCGTACTTCGCCGGGGTGGATGACATAGCCGGGGGCGGCATGGCCCTCCAGGTCCTTCTGAAAGACCTTAAGGTGGCGGGCCATGGCTGGCCGGGGCGTAGCGGAGAGTTTGATCTCCAGGGGGATCAGCCGGCCACCCTCAGCCACCACGATGTCCACCTCGGCCCCTGCCGCGGTGCGCCAAAAGTATACCTGGGGATCCTGGCCCCGATGGCTGATGGTCTTGATGATCTCCGAGAGCACCGCGGTCTCAAAGATGGCCCCGCCCATGGGTCCGGTGGCGGCGTGCTCCGGGTCCTTGAGGCCGGTCAGGTGGCAGAGGGTGCCCACATCCAGGAAATAGACCTTGGGCGTCTTGACCAGGCGCTTGCCCACGTTGGCAAAGTAAGGCCGCAGGATGATCACCTGGAAGGTGGCCTCCAAGACCGCCAGCCAGGCTTTGGCGGTGTTGAGGGCGACGCCAAGATCTCTGGCCAGGTCGGTCAAGTTGAGGAGTTGGGCGCTTCTGGCCGCCAGGGCCCGGAGGAAATTCTGGAAGAGGGTGAGGTCGCCGATCTGCCGCAAAGAGCGTATGTCGCGCTCCAGATAGGTCTGCAGGTAACTGGCATGCCACAATCCAATATCCCGATCCGGTTCCACTGTCAATTCCGGATAGCCGCCTCGCAGGAAACTCTTCCAGAGGTCCAGCGGCGCCGGCCCCCGGGAAGGCGGCCGGCCTTGGGGCCGCTCCCAGGGAAATGGCTTCCCGGGCTCTCCCTGCATTTCCCGCTGTGATAAAGGCAGCAGCCTGAGGATGGCCGCCCGGCCGGCCAGAGACTCGGTCACCCGGGCCATAAGGAGGAGGTTCTGGGAACCGGTCAAAAGGTAAAGTCCCCGCTCCTGGCGGCGAGCGTCGATAGCTTCTTTAATGTAAGGCAAAAGGTCAGGAGCGTACTGGACTTCGTCCAGGATCACCGGCGGGGAGTGCAGCGCGAGAAAGCCCCGGGGGTCTGCCGCAGCCGCGGCTCGGACGTCCGGGAGCTCAAGCGAGACGTAACCGTGCGTCTCGCCGAAGAGATGCTTGAGTAAGGTGGTCTTACCAGACTGCCGGGGGCCGGTCAGGACCACGCCGGGAAATTCCGCTGCCGCCCGGTTGAGCACCGGCTCCAAGGAACGTTTGAGATAACGCCAAGCCATATACCTGCAATTATGCATTTTGAATGCAGATTTGCAAGAAAAAACTGCCAGGCGGCGTATCTGCACCCGGGGGCCCGGGCTGCCGCAGCCTCAGGCCACAGCGTAGCCTTGCGGTTGGGGCCCCTCAGGATAGGACCAGCCTATTGCCTTAAGCCGCCACTTTCTGCCGGAGTTCGGCCACCTGGTTTTCGATGCGGGCCACCCGCTCCTGCAACTGCTGATAGTCATCCCGGCGGACGATGACCTCGTAGAGGCGGGCGATGCTGCGATTGGTTTCAACCAACCCGTCGATTACCCGATCGATGCGGGCATTTAGTTCGGAGTCCAGATGGTCAATGCGTCCACCCAGTTCAGATCGAACCTGATCGATGCGACTATTCAGTTCAGAGTGCAACTTATCGATGCGGCTACTCAGTTCAGATCACGATCAACTTGATCTAGACGAGTGGTAAGATCCTGGCGGAGTTCATCCAAACGGCGGGTTTGCTCATCCAGGCGGCGGCTCTGATCGGCCAGGTGGGTGGTTTGATCGTCCAGCCTTTTGTGAATCCCTTCCAACTGGCTGTGTAGACCTTCCAGCCGGCCCCGAATCTCGCTCTGCCCCTTTTTCAGGTCCTGGATTTCCGGAAATATTACCTCTTGCAGAGCGGAAAGTATGGCTTCTTTTATTTCCATATCTGTACAAACCTCAAGAATAAGTGCGAGAAAGGTTCGGGTTAACCTTGATTTTCCGCTTCATTCTGCAAAGTTATCATATCAGTTAGCCTGGAAGTGTGTCAAGACGAGTAGGGAAAGGGAGAGAGAGTCAATACCGCCAGGGATGAAAAAGGCAGGGCCGAACTTCCGACCCTGCCGAGAAAAAAGGATTGCTTAGATAAGGTTAGGCTTGTTCATCCCGCCGCCGCCGGGCATAGGCCGCCAGACGGACCATACCGGCACCTAAGAGCAGGACGGCGCCGGGGAGGGGGACGGCGGAGTGATCGTATATTACCCCGGTTGGGACGGCTGCATTCCCCGAAGTTCCAACTGGGTCCGATCATATAGCAGGGCAATTCGTTTATCGATTTCCATATCAGGCCACCTCCCCAAGATTAAATTGTAGTGCCAATCGTGGAGCAGGTAAAAAGAAGTCCAGGTCCTATCGGTTATTTACCCGAATTGGTGGCGAATGAGTATTTAAGGTTGGATCGCCGAGTCCAGTCCGAAGCTGTCAACAATCTCCATAATCCCGGTTTCTCCATGATAATCGAAGCGGAGACATCACGTAAAAACTCATGGCATCAAAGTCCTCCTCACACCATATTTTGCCCTGGAAGGAATTGCGGGTTAGATTAATATTCATAAATTCTGCTGCGTAACTCCCATGGGGACCACGAACTTAATGAGTCTGCTTAGATATCCTTGGTCGCCGGGAATCTTCCCAAAGATTGTGAAGTAATTGTTGTATCGATCTTTCCTGTAACCCATTTACATATGATATGTCTGGTTTCTCCGAATAATCACCTCCATGAATGTTGTGTAAGCTATGCCTAAGAGTCCAAAACCATAGAAAACTCCGATATTACGAGAAGAAATGTACCCGCAGTATTGACAGGATTATGACTTATGTTCAGAGGCGAACATATGTGACACTCTAATTCCTTGTTATATTTATAAAATAATTTTAAAAATCAATATTTCCCAATTAATTTTCTTTAACACACATTTAGTAATCATATAATTTTCCTATTGATCCTTTTGCTGACTCCCGGATAATTCGGATTGGTTCAGGGGCAAATAGGTAAAATGTTAACATTATAGCTATTAGCTCTTTCGCCGCCGGGCATAAGCTGCCAGGCGGGCCAAGAAACCCGCGCCTAAGAGCAGGACGCGCCGCCGGGAAGGGGGACGACGAGGCTAATGCAGTGTGGATCGTTGTTATTATAGGTAATCGTCCATTTACTGCCGCTCCAATCCAGGTGGGAAGATTCTTTGAGAGTTCCGGTCACACCGCCGTCCCAGGCCCAGAAGTCAAAGGCCAAAGGGGTAACCGATTCGCCTGAAAAATGGAGTTTAAATTGCAGGGTTTCCAAGCAGTACCGGTGGCCAGGGCGTAGTTGGGATTGGCGCTGTCCCATCGGGCGGTCCAGTCTAATGTAACGGTAGGTTCCGGTGTTACGGTAGATTCTGGAACTTTGAATTCTAAAAACCTGGAATTTCAAAGGAGCTCCCGACCGATTTAGGATCCATGTGAATTTCCAGGGTATCGAAGGAGCCGACACTGTGCTCTTGAAACCATGTAGCCCAGGAGCCGACGATTTCGGGACCGCTGATATCCATGACAAGTGCCTGGCCGAACCGGTCAAGGGGCCAATCACTATTAATCCCAGGACCGCCAACCCGATGAGTAGCTTCTGCATGAAAATTCCTCAGCTTTCAATGGTAGAATTTACAAATTTCGCGTTCTAAGGTGCCGCAGCATCCCTTCTCACCGGCAGAGCCTTTGCCTCCCGGGCAGGACCTATATCGGCCCTGCCCGGGAGGGTGTGAGGTTTAACATTTTGAACTCAGGCTTTTAGGCCTCTTTCCGACGGCGGGCGTAAGCTACCAAGCGGACCATACCCGCGCCTAAAGAGCAGGACGGCGCCGGGGAGGGGGACTTTGCCTTCAGCAGTGTCATTGGCGCAGGTGCCGGTGGCCCAGAGGAAGGCGAAACCACCAGCATGAAAGCCGACATTGTCAAATCGATAGCAATCTGAGTAATCCGGATTGAAGCAGCCGATATTTATCCACGTAACGGCAGCATCAATATGGTGGTATCCCAACAGTCAATTACCGGGACAGTCCTGGGATTGGGTTGATCGTAGTCGGCCGCTCGTAAACATTATCTGATACCTCGAACAAAGCATTCTGAGGTTTGTTTGGACCGCATGATGATATGTTGGCCGTATTATGTCCCAGGAGCTACGCCGCTCGCTAATGTGCACCGCATTATCGCCAAACCCATTTATCCGTGTCTAGGAAAAGTCTGCGTGTTGCCCACGAACCAACATCGCTGGATCCCAATTCGTGTAAATGGTCAGGATATTCCCGTGAGGTTTGGCACCATGAGGTGTTGAAAAATGCATGGGACCAATTACGTCATCGCCAACCTGCGTGTTACGTCCAGGAGTCGCTTCGCGATCGGCCCAGCATTTTGCCAGGCATTGACGCAAGTGCCATTGTTAAAGTAATAGCGCCAGCGCCCCGTTGCAGATAAAGCGCACGATGCAACGGCAACATTAAACCCAAAATAATGATTTTTTTCATTCTGTTTTTCCTCCAAAGATTAATTGCCAAATCTTAACACCGAAAACGTTGAATTTTCTTTATTATCAGATGCTATTATCACCCCCCCGTGAAATCTCTGCCTCAACATCTCCTTGGAGGCAGGAATACAAATTTCTCAATCATTAAATGACAAAATCTCTCGGCATAATTGCCATGCAAGAACAATGCCTGGCCCTCAGGTCGCTCCGGTGAGGCTCACATCTCAAATTTAGAGGCCTAAGCATATTCTGGACAATTTTTACAAAAACCAATTTATTTGAGTGGTTATATCGAATTATCGGCCGACCGATTAGGTAATTTGTAATATATCAGAGGTATGTAGGTAGCTATGTATAATTGTGATATGTTTCATTTCCTTAACATAACGTTAACATTTCGGAATGAAGCCAAAATTATATAATAATATTAACGGGTAGAAGGCGGAATGACTCCTTTGGGGGAAGATTAGGGTGACATTGAGGTAAACATACTCAATAGAAATGTTTTAATTTCTGAACATAAGATAATCCATCCGGCTGACTTGGTGGACGCCTGGCAAGATAAAAAATAAATAATATCAATATGATATATTTTATATGACATATTGGCTCGAGAGTTGCATATCCCCTATCGAAGAGCTTTTGCAGGCCGAATGGGAGTGTTTTAAAAATTGAACGTCAACTGTCATTATTGGACAGACGCTAAACCGGCAGGAAACTAGGCGATGATTAGATTTTTTCCTTCCGGCTTGTGATTTTCCGGGAGATACTTTATATTTATGATAGTAGGATATATGGTCGTTAACAAAAATATGGCCCGATTTACCCCTCACCCTGGTCCTCTCCCCTCGAGGAGAGAGGGGAAATAAAGGACAGAACTTTTGCCACATGGTATAATCGAGTTGCAGCGACTTACCCGAAGGAGTTTTGATAGGTCATGAGTGAATTTACTTTATCCTCGGCGGTGCAGGCCTGGCGGTTCCGGAAGTGGTATTTTATCCTGCCGGCCCTCATTATTCCCGTGATCGGGGCTATCGTGGCGTATAAACTGCCGCCGGTCTATGAGTCCAAGTCCACCATCCTCATCCAGGAACAGCAGATACCCCAGGAGTTTGTCCGTTCCACGGTCACCGGCTATGCCGACCAGCATGTTCAGGTTTTGACCCAGCAGATTTTGTCCCGCACCAAACTCTGGGAGATTGTGGAACAATTCAACCTGTATGCCGACGAGCGCCAAAAAGAGACCAAGGAAGCCATCCTGGAACAGATGCGCAAGGACATCAACTTTGAGACCATCAGCGCCGAAGTCAATGAAGGCAAAAAGGGACGCAGCAGTTCGAAACCGAAGGTTTAACCATTGCCTTCAGCATCGCCTATCGGGGCGAAAATCCGGGCATGGTGCAAAAGGTCACCAGCACCCTGACCTCCCTGTATCTGGAACAAAACCTCAAGTTCCGGGAAGAACAGGCCCAGACCACCACCAAGTTTTTAGAAGCCGAACTGAGTGAACTAAAAGATAAAATAGAGTTTCCTGGGAGGAAAGATCTCCGCCTTTAAAGAGAAGAATCCGGGCACGCTGCCCGAGTTGGCGCAGTTTAACCAGGCCCAGGCGGCGAGCCTGGAAAATGAGCTCAAACGGCTGGATGGCGAAATTCAGGCGGCCGAAAATCAGAAGATTTACCTGGAAGGGCTGCTCGGCACCTCCCAGGGCAACAAGGCCGGAGGGCGCGGAAACAGCGGCGGGAAAGATCCCCGGGGGCGGTTGCGGGCCGTCAACGAGGAATTGAACGGTCTGCGGGCCAAATTTTCCGGGGATCACCCGGATATCCAGCGCCTGCTCAAGGAAAAGACCCAGTTGGAGCAATTTCTCAAAGGCCGGAAGAGCGGCGACATCCAGAGCCAACGGAAGCTGGCCCAGCTCCAGGCCGACCTGGCCGTGAAACAAGGAAAATTTTCGGAACACCACCCGGATGTCAAGAAATTGAAAAATGAAATCGCCCAACTGACCGCGGAGGCCCAGAAAGGCAACCCCTCGCTCACCGACGTGGATCTGGCCAACCCGGCCCAGATGAACATGATCACCCAGGTGCCAGCAGCTCACCAACCAGATGAACTGCCTTGACGCAGCTGCGGCAGAAGCAGCAGGAAAAACTGGCCATGTTCCGGCAGCGCCTGGAGGAAACCCCGAAAATCGAGCAAGAGTATCTGGCCCTGCAGCGGGATTACCAGAATGCCCATGCCAAGTACCAGGAAGTGATGAACAAGCTGCTGGAGGCCCGGATTTCCGAGGGCATGGAGCAGCATCAAAAAGGCGAAAAATTCACCCTGGTCGATCCGGCCTCACTCCCGGAGGAGCCGGTCAAGCCGAACCGGAAGCAGATTGGGTTGGCTGGGCTG
>CAWAEI010000021.1:0-166115 GCA_963780995.1 uncultured delta proteobacterium | reverse complement strand
AAAATCCTTGAATCTGGCCGGCATGCAAGTCCATGGTCACGAGTCGTTGGGCTCCTGCCGCCGACACCAGATCGGCCACCAGCTTGGCGGCGATGGGCATCCGCGGGGCGATTTTGCTATCCTGCCGGGCATAGGCATGGTCCGGCACCACAGCCGTGATACAGCCGGCCGAAGCCCGCTTCAGGGCATCCATAACCACCAGCAGCTCCATGAGATTTTCATTCACCGGCGTGCACGCTCGGCTGAATGACATAAACGTCCTTACCCCTGACGTTTTCTTTGATCTCTACAGTTATTTCGCCGTCAGAAAAACGGCCTACCTGGATGGCGCCTAACGGCATCTCCAGATAAGCGCAGATTTTTTCCGCCAAAGGATGATTGGCGTTGCCCGAAAAAATCTGAAGGTCTGTTCATCTGCCCACCTCTTTGCTGAAAACTCTGCATGCAATTATAAGCCATTATGCCACCCCCTGTACAGTGCGACCGTCCAAAAGCCGGTGGCGGCTCCCAGACGGGAAGCGGCCCGTACCGCCGCACCTTCGTCTGTAAAAATGCCAAAAACCGTCGGCCCGCTGCCGGACATGAGTGCCCCGGCGGCGCCTTCGCTCCGACAAGGCCTGTTTCAGGGCCGCCAGTTCCGGGTAGCGGCTTAGAGTGACGGCTTCCAGATCATTGTGCAGCCAGAAAGCGGGGTGTTCTTCGAACCAGCCGGGGTCAGCACGGCCTCATCCGGGGCCGCAAATGGCGGCTGCAAACTAGCATAGACCCAGGCCGTGGACACCGGGAAACCTGGATTCACCAGGACAAACCAGTCGGCCGGAAGCGTGATGCGGGTCAGCCGGTCGCCAATTCCCTGCCCCAGAGCCGGCCCGTCCAGGAGAAAAAACGGGACATCCGCCCCCAAGCTGCGGGCCAGTTGCTGCAGGCGGCTGTCATTTAGGGGCTTGCCCCGCAGCAGATTCAGCCCCCGCAGGACGCCGGCGGCATTGCTGGAGCCGCCCCCCAGGCCGGCGGCTACCGGGATTTTTTTCTGCAACCTGAGATGCACTCCGAAGATTTGAGAAGTAGCCTCCTGGAAGGCCAGTGCCGCCCGCACCGCCAGATTGCCCTCATCCACCGGCAGATCCGGCCGGTTACACTCCATGGTGATAGCAGCCGCCCCCAACGTCAGGACCAGCTCGTCAGCCAGAGAAAGGGGCTGCATGACGGTTACCAGATCGTGATAGCCATCCGGCCGCCGCCCCACCACCTTAAGATAAAGATTGACCTTGGCCGGACAGCTCAGGGTCAATGAGTTCCATCAGCCGCCGCCAGGCTTCGATATTTCTTTGACATACCGCATCCGGAGATCATACAGCAGGTCGTCAAAGATATTTTCTTCCTCGGGGGTCAGATTATGCCGGGTTTTTTCCCGCAAGATGCCTAAGAGATCGATGGTTTGTTTGGCCAGGGGCAGATTTTTTTCGGCCACACCGGTCTCTGGATGGGGCAGGTCTCCCAAGTGGAAAAAGACTGAAGTGCCCAAGGACATGATGAACGATGCAAAGGAAACTTCCGGCAAAGGGCCCTCAGCTTGGGGGCCTGCAGTGGTTTCGGCTTTGTTCGCCTCCGACTCGTAGGCTTCCCGGGCAGCCTCCTGTTGCTTGGATTCCTCCCGCAAACGATCTTTTTCTTCGTCTGATTGCTGAAAAAAGCGGCGGTCTTTGACGGTGAAGCCTTTATCCTCGGTATCGGTCATACCAACCTCTATTGCCAAGGGTTATGTGTAGGGGACGGTTTCCCGGCCCTGGGTGGGGGAAGGTAATACCTCTGGTTCCCGGACCAACTTGGGAACCAGATATTTCGCCAAGCTGAGCTTGGCCACCTTATTTACAATTCCAGGGGCACCGCGGTGGCCACGTGGGGCAGGGCCCGCACATCGGCCAGACATTCGGGGGTGACGGGGGTGTCGGTGGTCAACAGGATGATGTTCTGACCCCGATCCTTTTCCTGGCCCACAGTCATCCGGGCAATGTTGATGTTGTGTTTGCCGATGGTGGTGCCGATGGCGCCAATAACCCCAGGCTGATCGGTATTATAAATGAACAGCATGTGACCTTCGGGCACGGCCTCTAACCTAAAGGCGTTGATGCGGACCAACCGGGGTTCGTGCGCGGCCGAAAATAGTGCCGGCCAACAGGTTTTCCGTCTTACCGGACCGCACCGTCAGCCGCAGTTGGGTGGTAAAATCCTCGGCCGATTCCACCTTGGTCTCGGTGAGATGGATGCCCCTGTCTTTGGCAATGGCCGGGGCATTGACGTAATTCACCTCATCCCGCATTATGGGATAGAGCAGGCCCTTCATGATGGAATGCAACAGCGGGGTGGTATCCTGTTTGGAGATTTCCCCGATATACTCGATGGTGACGGCGTCGATGGGACCTTCGGCAATCTGGGACTGGAACGCGCCCAAGGCCTCGGCCAGAGTCAGAAACGGCCGCAACTGGTTCAGCACTTCCCCGCTCACCGACGGCGCATTTACCGCGTTCTCACCGTACCGTTGAGCAGATAATCCACCATCTGTTCGGCCACCGGCCACGGCCACATTTTCCTGGGCCTCTTCCGTGGACGCCCCCAGATGCGGGTGCAGATAACATTGCCCATGAGCAGCAGCGGCGAGCCCACCGGGGGTTCCTGTTCGAAGACGTCCAGGGCGGCGCCGGCTACGATGCCTTCTTCCAAGGCGTCTTTCAGGGCTGCTTCATCAATCAGGCCGCCCCGGGCGCAGTTGATGATCATGACCCCGCGTTTATCTTTTTGAAGGCCTCACGGTTGATGATGTGGGCGCTTTCCTTGGTTTTCGGGAGGTGCAGCGTGATGAAATCGGCCCGCGGAAAACCGTTCGTCCAGGGACACCACTTCTATCCCGCAGGAGGTCACCATCTCCTTCTCGACAAAGGGGTCGTACCACGATCCGCATTTTCAAGCCCTGGGCCCGGCTGGCCACCACGGTGCCGATGCGGCCCGCAAACCGATGATGCCCAGAGTCTTGTTATAGACTTCCCGGCCCCCGAACCGCTTTTTCTCCCAGCGGCCTTCCCGCATGGAATGGGCTGCCTGGGGGATGTCCGGGCCAAAGCCAGCATCATCGAAAGAGCATGTTCGCCGGTGGTGACGGTGTTGCCGCCGGGGGTATTCATGACCACGACGCCCCGTTTGGTGGCTTCGGGAATATTGACGTTGTCCAGACCGGTGCCGGCCCGACCCACGACTTTCAGACGGGTGGCCACTTCCAAGACCTT
This sequence comes from uncultured delta proteobacterium, assembly GCA_963780995.1. Classification (GTDB taxonomy): domain Bacteria; phylum Desulfobacterota; class Desulfobaccia; order Desulfobaccales; family Desulfobaccaceae; genus Desulfobacca. The sequence continues at coordinate 162,834 of CAWAEI010000021.1, read as the reverse complement.
ATCGGTTACCTTGGTGGCGCTGCGGATGACCAGGCCATCCACGTCCTGAACCACTTCCATGAATTCGTCCGGGGGCATGCCCGGCCGGTTGATGACCTCAATGTTGGGGGCCTGCTCGAAGATGGCTACCCCTTTGGCATGTAAATTGTCGCTGATCAGGACTTTCATGGCTTAGGCACCCCCAAACAGAACTTCTTCCGCAGCCTTGACGCCGGCGCCGTACGGGGCCTTGTAGCCCAGTTCGTTCAGCACCACTTCCAGGGCGGCGATGATCATGATGATATCAAAGTTACCGATATAGCCCATGTGGGCAATGCGGAAGATCTTGCCTTTGGCCTCAGCCTGGCCGCCGGCAATCATGATGCCGTATTTTTCCCGCAAGGTTTTCACCACATCCTGGCCGTCAACCCCGGCCGGAGCCTTGACCGCAGTCAGGGCGTCGGTGGCGCCTTCCGTGCTGAACAGTTCCAGCCCCAGGGCCTTGACCGCGGCTTTGGTGGCCTTGGACATGAGCTTGTGCTCGGCGAAGATCTTTTCCAGGCCGGTTGCCTTGAAATACCGCAGCACTTCCCTCAGGCCCATGACCAGGGAGACGGCCGAGGTGTAGGCGCCGGTGTTCTTCTGGACGTTCTTCAGTTCCTTGGAGAAATTGAAGTAATATTTGCTGCATTTGGCGGTCTTGGTAAATCCCCAGGCCTTGTCGCTCAGGCAGGCAAAGGCCAGACCCGGAGGCAGCATCATGGCTTTCTGGGAACCGGCCACCAAGATGTCGATGCCCCACTCGTCCATGGGCAGCTCGAAGGCCCCCAGGGCGCTGATGGCATCCACGATGAGCAGCGTGCCGGGCAGATTCCGAGTGATGGCGGCAATCTCTTTGACCGGATGGTTGACGCCGGTGGAGGTCTCGTGGGCCTGGACGCAGACGGCCTTGATGGCCGGGTTGGCCTTCAACTTCGCGGCGATCTCATCCACCTTGACCGTGGTGCCCCACGGCACGTCGATGGCCTCGAACTTGACCCCATAGGCCTCGCAGATCTCACCCCAACGCTCACCGAACTTTCCACCCCGGACCACCAGGGCCGTATCCCCGGGACTCAGGGTGTTGGTGATGGACCCTTCCATGGCTCCGGTGCCGGTGGAGGCCAGGATCAAAACTTCCTGTTTGGTCTGAAACAGATACTTGAGACCGTCCCGGCACTCGGCCACCACCTCGGCAAACTGCGGCGAGCGATGGTGAATGATGGGCGTGGCCATGGACAGCAGGGTTTCCGGGGACACGGGGGTGGGCCCGGGAGCTAACAGATAATGTTTCTTCATAATCCTAATTTTCCTTTAAAAAAAGTGTATTTTTGCCCCCGATCCGGGGGAAGGGCAAACTGGTCCGCACTTTATAGATTAAAAAATGATTTTATGTGCCCGGACGCCCGTTGTCAACCCTCTTGTGAAAAAAATTGCATTCAGCTTCTGCCTGAAAACCTTAAAGGCGGGATGCGCTTCGCTTTCCCGCCCAACAATCTCTTTTCTTTTAACGGCCTTTCGGAGGCATCAGGCAAATTTCTTGACAATGTATTCCAGGAGTACGACACCTCCTCATTTAACGCCTCATAAGTTTTAACTTATAACACTTAAAGCTATACCTCTACCGCAACCCCCTCTTCCCCGGCCCCTGACCCCTTAACCATTCAATCTCCCCGGCGACATGGCGTCCGCCAGCTCCGGCAGCCGTCCCTCCATCACCTTGACCTCGTCAAAACCCTGAGTCCTTAGAAAAGCATAGGCCAGCACTGCTCGAGCGCCGTTAAAACAAAAGGTGATGAAAAACTTATCCTCCGGCAGTTCCTGTAACCGATCCGGCAGTTCGTTCAAAGGAATATGGAGGGCAAAGGGAAAGTCCAGGTGGTTCCGCTCCTGGGAGGCGCGCGACATCCAGAAAGACGAAGTGCGGGTGATGGATGAATTTGACGGCCTCCTGCACCGTCATGCTGCATTCTCCGGACGCCACAAAGGCAAAGTCCATCTCCCGTATCACCTCGGCTAGGGGCATGGTTTCTCTGGCAGGAGCCGTCATAGTGGCATTGCTCATAAAAATTTCCTCTCATTAACTAAAAATTACGTGGCAAGCCCAGCTTGGCGCATTATCCAGAAATTAAGGCAGGTGGTGCCCACCCGACCTATTTACCTGCTTTCGACCTTGGGCGGCTTGGGCTGTGCCTTGGCCGCGGCCTTATCCAGGGACACCCGGAAAGCGGGCTGGCGCTCGGTCAGCTCGGCCGCGGTGCCCACATCGACAATACGTCCGTGCACCATGAAGACCACCTCATCAAAGCGGCTCAACAGATGGGGCCGGTGCACCGACGACACCACGCAGGCGTCGGCATAGAGGCGAAAGATTCCATCATACACCGCCGCCTCCGTGGGTGCATCCAGGTTGGAGGTGGGCTCGTCCAGGAACAGGATCGAGGCGTCCCGGGCTGCGATCAGGCCCCGGGCCAGGGCCAGGCGCTGCTTTTGGCCCCCGGAAAAGTTGGCCCCGCGTTCGGCGATCTCGGTCTCCAACCCATCCGGCAGCTCTGCCACCAGGGGCTTCAGGCGGGTTGCTTCGATGGCCGCCTCTAAAACCTCCGGGGGGCAGTCCAAACCCATGGTCAGGTTCTGCCGCAGGGTGGCTCCGAAGACCTCGGTATCCTGGGGGATCAGCATGGCAATCTCGGCCAGATCGTGCAGATGGGTCAGGCGCTCGCCGTTGACGCTCAGGTGAATTTCCGGCGCATAGTACAGGCCCACCAGCGTTCGCATCAAGGTGCTTTTCCCCGAACCGCTTTCGCCCACCAGGGCGAGGCGCTTGCCCCGCTGTAGCCGCAGCGAGATATCTGCCAAAGCCGGGGTCTGGGAACGGCTGTGCCCATGCCTGAAGGTCAGGTCTGTCAAGTCGATGGTTTGCCAGTTTTTCAGCTTGTCGGCGACCGCGGGCAGGAGAGTCATGCGGGGCGCGGTTTCGATGCTGGCCTCCAGGATGGGGGCGGCACTGGCAAAATCCACCTGATGCCGGGTGAACGACTGGTAAAACAGGGCGATGGCGCTGATCACCCCGCCAGCCTGCTGGGTGTACTGGAAGCACCATAAAGACGCTGCCGATGAGTAAGGGCTGCCCCGCCTGGCTGGCCCCGCGGCGCGCCAGCCAGGCGTAGAGCGCCACCAGGCTGCACCAGAGCGCCGCGTTCATGAGATCCACGGTGCACCATTTCGCCTCATTCATCACAATGGCCCGTTTCAGGGGCACGACAATGGAAGCCAGCCGGGTCCCCAGCAGTCGGCGCGTCGCCGCCTGCAAGCGCAGGGCCAGGACCGAGACAATGTTGCCCAGGGCATCCACCAGGGCCGACTGATAAAGGCGTTCGGCTTCATTCTCCTTATCCGCGAGCCGCATCATACCCCGGTCCACCCGGACAATGACCAGGGCGATGAGCACGTACCCACCAGGGCGGCCAGGCCGGTAAGCCGGGAAATCAGAAACAGGGCCACGATGGGACCCACCAGGTTCACCAGGTTCTGCAGATAAATGAACTGGGTTTGAGCAAAGTCATACAGCGCCCTGGTGCTCTGGTCCACCCGTTTGATGGTGTCGCCGGAATGGTTCTCTTCGTGCCAGGCCAGGGGCAGGTCCAGGAGCTTGCCGGTGAGCTGATCGGCCAGATTCTGGCGGATATTTATGGCCACATTGCGTTCGAGGATACGCCCCGGGCCGTGCAGCAGCCAGCTCACCACCAGGGCCCCGAACACGGCCAAAAGATACCAGCCGGCCTTGATCAGGTAGTTTGGCTCGGCCACCTGAATGACGTTGATAGCCTGGGCGGAGAGGTACGGTAGGGACAACCTGATGATCTGGGACAGCAGCAGCAGGCTGAAGGCCAGCACAATGGCACCTCGCTGGCCCGCGGCATACCGCCAGATTTCCCGGTACAAACCAAACGCCCCGGGCAGACGAAACGGGGCCGCCTCGCCCTCCGGCCCGCCGGCCGCAGCCATTGCTTCAGCCTTCATTGCCAGACTCCTCAATGGGGATGGTGGAAAACCTCCCAAATATTATTTCCTAAAAGTCCCCTCTTGGGAAGATTTAAAACAGTTTTCCTTTTTTCGTCCCCCCTTCCCGTTTTCTGCGACATCCGCCTCAACTGTTCTGTCCTTTTTCCTTCATCTCTGTTTTAATAACCTTGCCGACTGCCGCTTAGGTTGCCTGACCTGACAAAGTCAGCTCACCGGGCCTCCTGCTCTAAAATGTCATCAGATGGGTTTCGCGCTAGTCAAAGTGGCCGGAAAAAGAAGCGCGAATTTACCGCGAAAAAGGCGCGAAAACAATATTTAACCAGAATTAAGAACAACGATTACAATATATTATATCATGAAAAAATTTTCTTCAAATTATCGCGCCAAAGTCGGCCACAGCCGTATCACCAGTCCGGTCCCTCGTCGGAGACTACGGTGCGCTCAACCGGCTTTTTATTCTCTGCCTTGGTAAATGGCCCGGGAAAAGCAACGACAAACCAGCGCGAAATTTACCGCGAAAAAAGCGCGAAAAACATCGCGGCAGACAATATATTATCACCATCTCAATAAGTTATCGACAATCAAAAATTACCGCGAAAAATTCCTTTTCCCTGGCAACCGCTCCCCTAATGAGCCTGCCCCGAAGTGGGAAAAAAGTGGGAAAATGCGGGAAAATTTCTGCCGGCGGCGCTCGCCGTGCGCCTGACTGACTACGACAACCCCCCGGCAGAACCGCCGGCGCCGGGAAAATGGTCGCGACAAACCGGAAAATTTAGCGCGAAATTACCGCGAAAAATCCCCTTAAAACCATATAAGAACAATTATTATAATATATTAGATAATGATAAATTTTTTCGCGCCAGGTCTTTCCCTTAAAACCCCAAAACCTGGGCCAGTGAATTTTAGCAGTTGCGTTGCCTGCTGAATCATTATATTAAAATCTGATACCTGTATGGCTGAATTCATTTACCGGGCCTACCGGAAGGACGTTACACGGGATGATGATGTATCTGATTCTGATTGCGTGCTTTTTGTGGCTGACGGCGGTGCTGCATCCGGCTCCGGCCCTGGCCGGCCCAACCCTGGACCTGGTGCGGGCCAACGGGGTGGTGCGCTGTGGGGTGAGCGAGGGCCTGCCCGGCTTTTCTTTAAAAGACGAGGCCGGCCACTGGCAGGGCCTTGACATCGAAATCTGCCGGGCCGTGGCTGCTGCGGCCTTAGGCCAGGCCGATAAGGTGGCCTTTGTGCCGGTGACCTCCGCCAGTCGGTTCCCGGTGCTGCTGGCCGAGAAGATAGAAGTGCTGATGCGCAATACGACCTATACCTTCGAGCGTGAGGCCGCCGTCGGAGTTCGTTTTGCCGGGATTTACTACTACGACGGGCAGGCCTTCATGGTCCCCAGCAGCAGCGGCATACGCGACCTCGCGGAATTAAATGGCGCCACTATCTGCTTTGGCAGACGGACCACCCATGAGGTCAACCTGGCGGATTACTTTCAGCCGCGCGGCTGGACTTATAAACCCGTGCCTATAGCAGGTCTGGAAGAGTTGAAAACGAATTTTTTTAGCGGCCGCTGCCAGGCCCTGACCGCGGATCGGGGGCAGTTGGCTGGTCTCCGCTTTCTGGCCCCCGGTGGACCTGAAGAATTTAATATCCTGCCGGCAACGATCTCCAAGGAGCCCCTGGGTCCGGCGGTGCGACGGGATGACGAGGAGTGGCTGACGCTGGTAAAATGGGTGCTCTATGCCCTGATGGAAGCGGAGGAGCGCGGGGTCACCCAGGCGAATGTGCGCACCCTGTTAGACACTGCCACCGACCCTGGGACGCGCCGCTTCCTGGCCTCCGACGGTTTACCGGAGAAAGCTTTGGGGCTCAAACCCGGCTGGATTGTCCGGGTCATTGAGGCGGTGGGCAACTACGGCGAGATCTATGAACGGCATTTGGGCAGCCAGAGTGAGATCAAGCTCGAGAGGGGGCTCAACCGTCTGTGGACCCAGGGAGGTTTGTTGTATGCGCCCCCCTTTCGCTAGCCGACCATTACCAGCAGTGCTGGTGCGTACGATTCCGCCGAGAACTCTAAGGGGGAGCTCCCGCCTGAGGCGTTGGCCATGCTGACCGAGAATGTTCAGAACATTGTTATCATCGCCGTCTTCATCGGCGTCATCGCTGCCATTGCCTTTGACGTCATTGACATGCTGGTCGCCGCTCTTTTAGGGGTATGCGTGCTGATTATTTTCGGCATATTCACCCAGCAGGACATTCTCAATGTCACCCGAACCGCCGGCGGCCCGCTGGCCCTGTTGTTCGGCGGGATGGTGGTGGCCCGCGTCCTGGTTCCCACCGGTATCTTTGAGTATGTAGGCTCCCGGTATCTTTTGGCCACCAAGGGCAGCGGCAAACGGTTCCTCCTGAGTCTCTTTCTCCTGGTGGGACCGCTCTGTGCGGTTCTGCCTAATGCCACGACGGTTATACTCCTGGCGCCCATCATCATCCGGGTCGCTCGCGCCCTGGAAGTAGACTTTGTGGGCCCCATGATTGTGACCGCGATTATCAGCAATTCCGCGGGCCTGCTCACCCTGGTGGGCGACCCGGCGACCTTTCTCGTCGGCAGCAGTATCGGCATGACGTTTATTCAGTATCTCCAGAAGGTGAGCCTGGGCGGTCTCCTCTCGGTTTTAATCCTGGTGCCCCTCCTGCCGTGGTTGCTGCCAGACCTGTGGCGGGTGGCGCGCACGTTGCCGGCCGACCTCAAGCCTGAGCCGCTGCTGCGGCCTTACCTGTGCCTGTTTGCCTTCATTATCATGGTAATCATGGTGGTTTTATTTGTGGCCGGCGATCTCCTGCCCGCCAGGATCGTGCCTCCCGCCGTAGCTATTATTGCTGCCTCTCTGGCCCTGCTTCTCATCTATGAAGCCGAAGTCGAACCGGTAACCAAGGTGCTCCAGGACGTGGACTGGCGGACCATCCTGTTTCTCATCTGCCTGTTCTGTCTGGTGGAGGCCTTTACCAAAACCGGGCTTCTCCAGGGAATGTCACAGTATCTCTATAAATGGTTCGGCGCCGAACTTGTTCTGATCAGCCTGGTCATACTGGCCGTAGTGGGTGTCTCCTCTAGCCTGTTGGCCAATATTCCGGTGATCGCCGTCATGCTGCTCATGGTTAAGGGATATTTTGTAACGGCCCATTTGGTCCCCGAAACGGCGCTGGCCCCGGCTTTTATGGATTGGCCCTCGAATCTGCTGCCCGTATTTGTGGCCATGATGTTTGCCGGCACCCTGGGAGGCAACGCCACCCTCATCGGCGCCTCGGCCAATGTGGTGGCCAGCGGTATCTGCGCCTCGCAGGGCAAGCCGATATCATTTGTGACCTTTATGCGTTACGGCGTGCCCCTGACTATCTGCCAGTTGGTCGTCTCGGCCGTGTATGTGCTGAGTTTATTCTATTTCGGCGGTGGATAATATTCAGGGCGAAGAAAAGATTCGACCTTACTGTCTGCCGGTGAGCCGGCCGGAAACCTCGCCGAATTCTGGGGTCTGGGTCCAAGCGGACAGGGGCACCAGGTGGTCGTCGAAGCGGATATGGATCGGGGCGATGGCATTTTCCTGGGGCTGGGCGCCGATGGTTAGCGTGGCCTGGCTGTTGCCCGGCTGCTGCGGGCCAAGCCGGATAGTAATAGTTTCGGGCTGGGGGTAAGGAATTCCCACCACCGAAATGGTCTTACCGGCCTTGACCTTTCCCAGGGCGCCAAGGCGGAAATTGTAAAAGGCGCTGATGTGGTCGTAAATCGTTTCCGTCAGTTCTTTCTCCCATTTTCGGGCCAGAATGCCGTCTGGGCCTCTTTTCCAAAGTTCCAGGCGTTGCCGGTCATAATCGAAGCGATATTCCACATACAGCTGTTTGCCACCCCACCTAAATTCTTCGACGTAAACCAGGGGCTGGAGTCGACCCTGAACCAGACGCATGGTGGTGTGGTAGCGGTCTCGGCGGTGGGCGGTGCAGAAGGCGATGAGGCCGTTGGTTGCAACGTTGATTTCCCCCTCAAACTTCTCGTGGGCCACCTGCTTTAGGGAAACGGTGACCAGGGCGGCGTCTTTAATAATCGATGCGTCGACGGTGTAGTGCAGAGTTTCCGGCTGCAGGGTCCAGGCCGAGGCGGTCAGGGCCGCCATTAGCTGTAGGGCCGCCAGCCATGTCCCGAAAAGAAGGTGTTTATACCGCCTAAAGAATCTATGCTTCAATCCTCACCCTCCTCCCCTGAAGGAGTAAAAAAAGCAGCAACCTCCGGCTAGCCACTGACCACTAATCTCACTGTCTGCCGGTAAGGCGGCCGGAGAGCTTGCCGAATTGCAGCACCCGGGTCCAGGCGGATTGAGGCACCAGATCATCGTCAAAGCGGATATGAACCAGGCCGATCTCGTTTTCAAAAGGCCGGTTGCGGATAGTCACGGCGGCCTGGCGGTTGCCCGGTTCCTGGAGGCCGATCCGGATAATGATCGTTTCGGGCTGCGGGTAGGGTATACCGGCCACGGTTATGGTGTCACCGCCTTTGACCTCTCCCAGGCCGCCTATCCGGAAATTATAAAAAGCGCTGATGGGATCGTAGATCGGCTCCGTCAGCTCCGTCTCCCACTTCAGAGTCAAAACACCGTCCTCGCCCCTTCTCCAGAGTTCCAGACGCCGCTGATTATAATCAAAGCGATATTCCTTATAGAGATGTTTGCCCCTCAACCAGGATTCTTCGGTGTAGATCAGGGGTTGGAGCTTCCCCTGGACCAGGCGCATGGTGGTGCGGTAGCAGTCCCGGCGGTGGGCGGTGAAGAAAGCGATGACGCCGTTGGTTTCACCCTCAATTACCCCTTCAAACTTCTCCTTATCCAACTGCCGCAGGGAGAGGGTGGCGCGACCGGCGTCTTTAATCAAGGGGGCATCGACGGTGAAGTACAGGGTTTCCGGCTGGAGGGTGGCAGCCGACGCCGGTAAGGCTGGCAAGGTAAGGAGCAGGACCGCCAGCAATGTCCCCCAGAGAGCAACATCAACGGGACGGGTCAGGTTCATTTCCTCAGGATTTCTTGGGGCGTCGCCGGGACGGTTGGTTCGGCCAGCCCATGCTTTGGCCGAAATGGGCCTGCCACCAGGACTCGTAATCGTCCTGGCTGCCCGGGGCTTCTTCCAGGCGGTAGCGGTAGGTCTCTAGAAAGGCTAGAATGAAGTGGTACGCCTCGTTGATTTCCAGCATGCGCTGGTGACATTCCTCACTTTTTTCCGGGGGCGCCGAGTCAGGATGCCAGCGCCGGGCGGCCCGGCGGTAGGCCTCCCGGATCTCTTGACGAGTGGCGGCAATATCCAGTTCCAGCAGATGGCGGGCCTTTTCTATGTCCATGAGAGTAATTTCATTATTTTGAAATATGGTACATTGTAACCATCTTCTAACCGAGGGTCAAGAGAGGGCCGCAGAAGCCCTCGTCATCTTGGGGCAATAACCGTCGATTCTCCAAAAGAATTATTGCTTACCCAGGTATAACGTGTTATTTTGTAAGAAAATTTAATCGTACTGATAATTTCTTGTCAGAATCGGCCCTGGGGATCGCCACGCTAAGGCGGCGGGAATTTCTAGTGGGGCCGTTATTGTCTTATTAGGACGTCATTATGGAAGCCATGCAACGAATTGTGACCATGTCGGCGCCGGAGCTGGAGCAGACGCTGAACCGCCTGGCCGAGGAAATATTGCGCCAGCATAGTGACTTATCCAGGCTGGCGCTGGTGGGTATCCGCACCGGCGGCGCCTTTTTGGCCCAGCGGCTGGGCGATAAGATCAAAACCCGATCCTCGGTGGCGGTGCCCGTGGGAATCCTGGACATCACCTTATACCGGGACGATTGGACCCGCATCAGCCACAAACCCCAGGTGGGCAAGACCGAACTGGATTTTTCCCTGGATGATGTTGACGTGGTGCTGGTGGATGATGTTTTATTCACCGGCCGGACCATCCGGGCGGCCATGGACGCCCTCACTGATTTTGGGCGGCCCCGGCGCATTGAGCTGGCCGTCTTAATTGACCGGGGCGGCCGGGAACTGCCCATTTGCCCGAATTTCATCGGCCGTACCATGGAACTCATCGGTAACCAAAGGGTTAATGTCTATTTCCAGGAAATGGGCCGCACCGATGAAGTGGTCATTGAATCGGCCCCCAAGAACAAAGGGTAGGAAGCATGGGAGAGGATTTACTGCCACGGCCGGCGGCCAAATACCTGGCCGGACTGCGACCCGAACGTCAAGAAGCTTTAACCCCTTTGGTAATTCGGGTGCACCAGGCTTTCCTCCACAGCGCCGATACGGGGCAGATTCTGGAGATTTTGGCCGCCCATCCGGTCACGGGACCGGAAGACGAACTGGCCCTGCTCGAAGCCCTGGCAAGATTGGCCCACCCGCTGGTACCGGAAATTTTGCAGGCCCACTTTGGCCGCGCCCCTGATAAAACCCGCCAAAAAGCCTTGAAAAAAGCTTTCCATCACCTGAAAGCCCAAGGGGTGGAGATTCCGCCGAATCTGGTCAAACCGGAGGCAAGCGCCGTGGTCAGGCCGATGCTGAGCCCTGCCCCGGTTAAAGGCTATATGAGCCGCCTCGAAGGCAATGGCAGCCGCATGGTTATTCTGCACCTGCCCCGGCAAGGGCAGTCGTTTAACCTTTTTCTGGCGCTCTGCAATGATGTGGAAGGCCTCAAAGACACCTATGCGGTGCTCCTGAGCAATAAAGAGACGAAAAAATATCTGGACAGCACCAGGCAGGATATGCCGGGAGAACTGGTGGAGTTACCGCCTGCCTATGTCTTGCAAATCCTGGAGGATTCCTACCAAGCCAATCCCGACCAGTCCTCAGAGGCCGTGGCCGCCTATCTTCGGGTCCGGTCCTTCCTGCAAGAGCGCCTGGGGCCGGAACCAGCGCCGGATATACACACCTTGCTGCCGCGGCTGGAAAACCGGGAGCAGTACCTGGAACAATCCAGGAATCTTTCCCTGGAAGAGGATTTTCTGAACTGGCATTTCAGCCCCGAAGAACTGGCCCCCTGGTTCGAGAAAATTCAAGACATTGAGAAAAGTCCCCTGGTCCTGACCTCGGAACAAAAAGTAGCCCGGGTGGAAAGAACCGTCGATGAGGCCACCAGAGAACTATTCCCGCCGGAGCAGCGGCGTCTTCTCAGCCGACGACTGCTGGAAATGGCTTATTATCTGGAAAGCACCGGCCGGCCGCATCTGGCCCGACAGGCCCAGGCCGCGGGTGAAGACCTGGAACGGGAGCGGAGTCTGTTGGAGCGGGAAAATCCTTTTCTCTTCGGCCTGCTCATGTTTCCTCTGCGGGAAATGTACGACCTGAAAAAGGAACCAGGCGCGCCGCCACCGCACCCCGAGGGCCGGATTCTCACGGATTTTTAGGGGATCGTCAGGCGACACCGGTTGGCGAAGGACTCTAACTATCAATTCTCAGTGTAAGTCATCCAGAGTAATTCTCTGATTTATAACAAAAACTTGTTGCCGTGATACCCGCTGCCAGTTTTTTACCTTTAGCCTTCCAGCCAGGATACCGGCATGATCTTTACTCTCGAAATCAAAACTGCCAAAGCCACTGAACTCATCGATATGACGGCGTCAATCCAGGAGCTGGTCCATAAGCATGGACCCATGGACGGGGTCTGCTATGTGTATGTGCCCCATACCACCGCCGGAGTTACCATTAACGAAAATGCCGATCCCTCGGTGCAAGGGGATATTCTGATGGTCCTGAATAAGACCATCAGAGCTGACGAACCCTACCGGCATGCCGAAGGCAACTCACCGGCCCATATTAAGGCCACGTTAACCGGTTCCATGGCCACCGTGTTGGTTGAGTCTGGACGTCTGATCCTGGGAACCTGGCAGGGCATCTTCTTTTGTGAATATGACGGCCCCCGGCGGCGGCAGGTAAAAATCAAGTTTCTCAAGGGTTGAGCCCATGGGCGATGCGGCTTATTTTTCTGAAGTTCGGTTGACAGACCATTTGAGCCTGGCGGAAGTGCGAAATGACGCCAAGAAGATTCAGGATCGGCATATTCTCAAGGAATTCCTGGAATACATCCACATCAAAAAGGGCCTGTTAGATGCCTATAACGCCGACTATCCTCTTATTGACGCCCGGGAGTTGCTGCCTTCCTTTGAAGTCAATTTTGCGGAATATAAATTTTTGCCTTGTTTCAGTATGGTTGTCTTTAACCGCCCCCTGGAGTATCAGCAGGAGGTTTTTCAATTTGACCTGCTGCACCGGTTGGCCGAAGCAGTCCCGGAAAAAACGGTGGTCAAACACCGGCGTCTCCCGGCCAGGGAGAGGTTGCTGAAAGAAAATGCCGACAAATTTCTCCCGCATCTCACCAAAGAATTTCGCACCGAATTCAAGAAAAAGTTTTCGCAGCAGGATCTTACCAGCCTGTCCTGCTATGAAGACTTATTAACCTACATTTTCCATATGGACCGGGCCCACGTCCTTGCCCGGGATGCCAATGATGAATTTCGTCTTTTAGGCTGTTACGCCTCTTTCCCTTCGGACTTGGACAATGAACTGAAGACCTTCGGCCGGCGGCTCGGTAAGTTTAAAGACAAAGATAATGCCTCATATGAAAAAAATCGGACCTTTGTCTACCAATTTTTAATGGAGCTGTACGGTTTTCCCATCTCCTCTGAACGCCGCACCTCCAGCGCTTTGTTTGCCCGCAAGTTAAGCCGTTTAAAAGATCCTTACCTCATCAAAGTGCTGGGCAGTTCGGATCGAGTGATCACCAGCTTCAATGGCTTTGACCAGAAAATGTTTCCGGTGGTGGAGAAAGCCGCCCTGGTGCCGGTGCCGGCGGATCTGCAGGAAATGCACGGCCATTTGTCTGATCAAGGCTATTATGTGGACCCGGGACGCCGGGTGGTGATCGTCAAGGTTACGTACATGCAGCACAAGTATAACCGGAACAACATCCAGGAAGATCGGGCCCTGTCGGTAATCAAACAGGAGATCATACATCCTTATCATGGGGAAAGGGCTTCATTTAACATACTCAAAGATACCAAAAGTTTTATCGTAACCTTGAACGATATTATCAGGGGGGAATATGTGGGCCGGATCTCTTACCGGCAAGAGGGCCTGGTCGCCTCTACCAAAAATCATGACGACCGCTTGAAATTTTTATATGCCTGGTTGACTAAAAATCAACGGCGTTTTACCAGTTACAGCAAAGATTTTTTTGAAGAAATGAAAAAAATCCTCAATAATTATATTCTCAATCCGGACTTCAGGACACATTTTTGCAAACATCCGGAACTCCATCGGGAGGTCTTGGCTAAGATCGCCTATTTACAGCAATCACATCATGTGCAGCAACTGGAAAAGCTGGCCCGGCGGCGGCCGCCCTTCAACCGCCGGTTGACCCAGGAAAGATTTCTGGCCCTGGCGCTGGAATTCATTGAGGAAAATTATGATGAAATTCTGCACTATTACGACGATTTGTTCGAGAAGTGCAATAATATAATAAATATGATAAATTCCCAACCTTACCTCAAAGATGCCGGTCAAGGTGAGGAGGTCCCCCAACATCCTTATAAGCGCACCCTCTGGATGATGCTTAACCGCCTGAGATGCCTGCAGGAGAGCCTTGTCAAAGATCGTGAACGGATTAAACATGCCGACGAAGAAGGGTCTTTCACCCGGCTCCTGCTGCGAGAACCCCTCTGTAAGCCTGGAAGAACTCTATGACCCTTCCGTGGTGATCAGTACGGCAGCGAAATTGATTGATTTTTTACCCCGACGGCCCCCAATAAAGGCGTGGGGTTGCTCTCACCCGCAAGGCCTCACAGGGTATAATCTTATAGTCGTTGCCAAAAGTAGTGTCCTATTCACCCCTCACCCTGACCCTCTCCCCGCAAGCGGGGCGAGGGGAAAATAAGGGAAAAACTTTTGGCATTTCGTCTAGGTGTGACACCGGGCAGCAGTGGGGTTGCCTAAAGGAGAATTATGACCAAGAATATCATTCCTTTCGAAAAGGCCAAAAGGTCGGTAAAAGAGATTGTGGAGAGGTTTTACCAGGATTTAGATGATATTGAGGAGATTGTTATCATCGCCAAAGACAGGGAAGGGGAATGGATCTTTGCCAATTCGGAATTGGAAAACGAATTGGAGTGGATCGGCAGTCTCTATAAGTTCATCAACCAAGGAATCTTGGACGACTCAGATGACATTGATTATTGCCTCGATTAGTCTCTTAGGAAGTGGGGACGGCGGCGCCTCGACTCCTTGGTTTGGAATTTAGAGATTTTATTTACTTTGGAGAATTATCTTTATTATGTCAGGAATACAGATACACTGTAAAATTTGGCTGGAAAGAGATGGCGAGGTCCTTTTTGGCCAAGGCCGCTTAGAACTTTTGCAGGGCATCCGGGAATATGGTTCATTGGCCGAAACGGCCCGGCATTTGGGCATGTCCTACCGGGCTGCCTGGGGGCGATTGAAGTCATCGGAGAATCGGCTGGGCCATAAACTGGCAGAGAAAGTGCCGGCTGAAGGCCGGGGCCAAAAATTGATCCTGACACCTTTGGCCGAATCGCTGATTGGGGATTTTCTGGAATTAGAACAGCAAATTACTAATTTTATTGGGGACCATCAAGAAAAACTTATCCGCCAGTTGGGACCACAGCCTTAATATGCTCACTGAACTTGAAAAAAAAGTCATCCGGGGATTGCAGCGTGACTTGCCCGTCTGCCCCCGGCCTTTCCAGGAAATCGCCCAGGAATTAGGCTTGGAGGAAGAGGCGTTAGCGGGTATCATCCAAAAACTGATGGATCAGGGCTATATCCGGCGTTTCGGGGCCACGATCAGACACCGGATATCCGGGTTTCAAGCCAATGCCATGGCGGCCTGGGCCGTGCCGGAAAAAGATATAGAGCGGGTAGGCGCCCAGATGGCCGCGGTGCGGGAGGTGACCCATTGTTACGAGCGTCAAGTTTCCGGAGACTGGCCTTATAATGTCTTTACCATGATTCACGGCAAAACCCAGGAAGAGTGTGAAGCCATCGCCCGGCGAATGGCGACGCAAACCGGTATTCAGGATTATGCCTTGTTATTCAGCGACGCTGAGCTTAAAAAAACCACTATGCGCTATTTTCAGGGGTAACCGGATACTAGCAGCCCACCATTTCCCCCCTCACCCTGACCCTCTCCCCCAAGGGAGAGAGCGGATAAAAAGTAGAAATTGTTAAATTTATAGACTTGTGGGTAATGCTTCACCCCAAGGGGAGAGGGAAAAATAGAGGTAGCGAAGCAGGAGCCTCGCGGGAAAGGCATTCCCAAGCGGGAGATTGGGAACGAGGGACTTAAAAAGAGGGACTCAGATGACCACACATTCACAGCAGCTTTTTCAACAGGCACAACAACTGATACCAGGGGGGGTTAACAGCCCGGTGCGGGCCTGGCGGGCCATGGGGATGTCCCCCCGTTTTATCGCCAGGGCTCAAGGCGCGCAGATCATCGATGTGGACGGCAACACCTACATCGATTTTGTGGGTTCTTGGGGTCCCATGATCGTCGGTCACGCGCATCCACAGGTGGTGGAAGCCCTGCGGCAGGCGGCCGCGGGCGGCACCAGTTACGGGGCGCCCACCCCGGCCGAAGTCGAGCTGGCCGAACTGCTGGTGGCGGCCGTCCCCAGTGTGGAAATGGTCCGACTGGTCAATTCCGGCACGGAAGCCACCATGACTGCCATCCGGTTGGCCCGGGCCGCCACCGGTCGCGACACTATCATCAAGTTTGACGGGGGCTATCATGGGCATGCGGACACCTTGCTGGTCCAGGCCGGCAGCGGCGTCCTGACTCAAGGCATCCCCGGCAGTCCCGGAGTCCCCCGGGCCATTGCCGGGCTGACCCTGTCATTGCCTTACAATAACCTGGAGGCCGTCCAACAGGCGGTGGACCAAAAAGCCGGAGAAATTGCCGCCATCATCGTGGAACCGGTGGCCGGCAATATGGGCGTGGCGCCACCGACGCCCGGATTCCTGCCAGGCCTGCGCCGAGTGTGCGATCGCCATGGGATCGTGCTTATTTTTGACGAAGTGATCACTGGTTTCCGGGTGGCCTGGGGTGGAGCGCAGGCACGGTATGGAGTCAGCCCTGATCTCACCTGCCTGGGCAAAGTCATCGGCGGCGGTTTACCGGTGGGAGCGTATGGCGGTCGTCGAGACCTGATGGAGCAGATGGCCCCGGTAGGTCCGGTCTATCAAGCCGGCACCCTGTCCGGCAATCCCCTGGCGGTGGCGGCAGGTCTGGCCACCTTGAAAATTCTCCAGGAACCTGGGATCTACGAAAAGTTAGAGGAGAAAGGTTGCCGGCTGGAAGAACAGGTCTTAACTTTGGCCCGCCAGGCCGGGTTGCCCCTCTGTATAAACCGGGTGGGCTCCATGTTTACCCTCTTTTTTACCGCCGGGCCGGTGGCCGATCTGGCGGGGGCCCAAACCAGCGATACGGGACGCTTCCAGCGGTTTTTCCAAAAAATGTTAGCTCAAGGGGTGTATCTGCCCCCTTCGCAATTTGAAGCCTGGTTTTTATCGCTGGCCCACAGCCCGGAAGATCTACAAAGAACAATGTCAGCCTTGGCCCAAGCCTTTATTGAATAAGTCTTAATTTTGGACGATCCTGGTCTAATTTTCGACCCCCTTTATGCAGAACTGGAATTAAAAAATTTATCTTATGACAATTTCAATCCGATAGCTCGATAAGAAGAAATTTAATATTTATAGTCATTGCCAAAAGTTAAGGTTTTAATCACCCGTCAGCCTGCCCCTCTCCCCTCGAGGGGAGAGGGGCAAATATAGTGAACAAACCTTTCTGACAAATAGTCCAATCGAATGCTGTTCATTGGTATTAACCCGGCAGTGAGAGGAGTTCCTTAACCTTTTCCTAGTTTAAAAATCTAATTGGCCAAATAAACCGGGACGTATTTTGAACAAACCTGACAATCTTAAAGCTTCTCTGTTGTCCTGCCCGTATAGATAACCCCGCCAGTAACTAACCGGCCAATCATTCCTTTTCTTTCCCTAACCCCTTGCTTAAGCTGTTCTCTCTTAGCCATGGCAGTGGCGGTTTGGTTAAGAAAGCCGCGTCAGCTCCATTTTAACCCGCCGAAAATATCACAATGGCAATAAATTTGCAGTCTACTGATTGATGATTTGAAATATTTCCCATAAAGGAGGTGAACCAGATTCGCGGTTAGGCGGTAGGTGTGCAATGTTCGTTTTTTACACTGATGTCCTTATATAATTATTACTTAGGAGGGAATCATGGCGGATCAAGTTCCGGGTAAAGCTTGGGTAGTTACCTTTGCGGGCACGGCAGTTAACCTCTGTTTGGGTATCTTATACGCCTGGAGTGTGTGGGCCAAGGCGCTGATTGATGAAAAAAAGGCCGGTCAAGTAATGGACGGTATGAACGCGGGGTGGAAGTATCTGACCAACGCCGAGGCGGCTACCCCCTTCTCTTTGTGCGTTCTCATTTTTGCCTTATTTATGATTCCCGGCGGTCGAATTCAGGATAAATTCGGCCCCAAAGTAGGCGCGATTACCGGCGGCCTCTTCCTGGCCCTTGGTTGTATCATCGCCGGCGTCACTAAGAGCTATGCCGGTTTGATCGTTGGCTTCGGGATTTTAGGCGGCATCGGCATGGGTATCGGCTATGCGGCGCCGACCCCGGCCGCCTTGAAGTGGTTCGGACCGCATAAACGCGGCTTGATCGCGGGTTTGGTCGTAGGCGGTTACGGCGGTGCAGCACTCTATATTTCTCCGTTGGCTGCTTATTTGTTGAGCAGTGGCGGGATCACTTACAGCTTCGTGTGGCTGGGTATCTTTTTCGCCATCGTGGTTATCATCGCCGGCAGCTTGCTGGCTTGGCCGCCTCAGGGCTATGTGCCCCCGGCAGCTCCACTGGTGGGCGGTGTGGCTCCCAAAGCTGCTGGCACCGCGATTGACTGGGTTGCCAGCGATATGATGAAGACCTGGCAGTTCTTTGCTCTGGTATTCATGTTCATCGTCACCACTCAGTCCGGTCTCATGGTTATCGCTAATGCCGCCAAAATCCTGGCGGAAGCTGCGAAGGGGGTTCCCTTCCTGGTGGCCAATGCCTGGATCCTGTCCTCGTACGGCGGCGCCGTCAACGCTATGGGCCGGGTGGGCACCGGTATGTATTCCGACAAAATCGGGCGAGCCAACGCCTACTCCCTGAATTGCCTGGTATCGGCCGTCTTTATGTTCCTGATGCCCTGGATTGCCTCTTCGGGTAACGTTTTCCTGCTGTTTGTAGCCATCGGCATCGCCTACTGGCAGTATGGCGGCGGTCTGTCCCTGATGCCGTCGTTTACCGCCGACTTCTTCGGCCCCAAAAACCTGGGCTTCAACTACGGCCTGGTGTTCATCGGCTGGGGTTTGGGCTTCTTCATGGCCAGACTGGCCGGCACCATTAAAGATATGACCGGCAGCCTGGATTGGGCCTACTGGATTTCCGGCATCATCTTAGTGGCGGGCGTTCTCGTCTGCCGGGCCACCTCGCGGCCGGTGCTGGAGAGCGAAAGAAGATAATCTCAGACAATCATTAGCAGCTAAGCCAAAGAGAAGGTAGCAGGGGATGGCCCTCTACCTTCTCTTTGTTTGTGGAATCTTAAAAAGCAGGTTTTTTATGGATATTGTCTCGTCTATCCCTTATGTGCCTGATTTGTATAATCTGCAGTTAGACACCGTCATCGGATTCGTCTTGGGTATATTATTCGCCGGGTTGTTTAATGCCGAAGGCCAGGCTTTTACGTCCACAATCCTGGGAGACCAGCGGGTCGGGGCCACAGATCGCTTTCATTTCAATGCCTTCCTGCATTTGGATACTTTGGGAACGCTGGCATTTTTATTAGGAGGCTTCGGCTGGCCGCGCAAGATCGAGATAGATGCCACCAAATTCGAACATCCTGTGCTTTATACCGTTATCACTCGATTGAGCGGGCCGGCGGCAAATATCTTGTTCGCCGGCATCATAGCCAGCATGATTCAGCTGGTCATGACCTTGATGGGCCTGAGTCCAGGTATTTTATGGGGTGTCATCGCGGTCAATGTTACCGTCGCGGTTTACAATCTCATTCCCATTCCACCCCTGGCGCTCGGGACTATCTGGGTGGAATTAATGCCGGAGTCGCAGGCAAATTTGAAAAAATGGCTGACCCTGGCCGGGCCCTGGATCATCGTGACTGTGCTTATGTACGACCGGATTTTCCAGGTTGGGGTTTTTAGCAGATATCTAAACCCGCTGGTGGTGGCGGTGTATAATTTCATTATAGGTTAAAAGGTAGTATCGACGCCAAAGGGTTGGACTTTTTCACCCCTCACCCTGACCCTCTCCCCTCGAGGGGAGAGAGGAAAATAAAGGGCATCGGGTTCATCCTGGCGGATTTTTAGTGAGGCGGTCTCGCCACTTGGCGGCCAATTCCTTTTCCTGACCTTCTTTGCCGGGGTCATAAAATTCTGTTGCCGCCAATTCCTCGGGCAGATAGGTTTGGTTGACGTAGTGGCCCGGATAGTTATGGGGATATTTATAGTCCTGGCCGTGACCCTGGGCCTTGCCGTCCCGGGTAGGGTCTTGCAAATGGGTGGGCACCTGGGTGACACCCCGGGCTTTGACTGTTTCCAGGGCCCGAAAATACGCTTGCATGGAATTACTTTTGGGGGCCAGAGCCAGATAGATAGTGGCCTGGGCCAGGTGATACTGGGCTTCGGGCAGGCCCACCCAGGTAAGGGCTTGGGCTGCGGCCACCGCCTGCACCAGGGCCTGGGGGTCGGCCAGGCCGATATCTTCCGAGGCCAGAATCAGCAGACGCCGGGCAATGAATTTGGGGTCTTCGCCGGCGTGAAGCATGCGGGCGAGCCAGTAAAGGGCGGCGTCCACATCGGAGCCGCGCACGCTTTTGATAAAGGCCGAAATAGTATCGTAGTGGGCATCGCCGTCGCGATCATACAAGACGGCCCGGGTCTGGATGGATTCCTGGGCCACTTCCAGGGTAAGGGCAATACGCCCTTGAGAATCGGGAGGGGTGCTCAGGACCGCCAGTTCCAAAGCATTGAGGGCATTGCGGACATCGCCCCCGGCGGTGCGGGCCAGATGCTTTAGGGCCTGGGGATCGGCTGTGACCGGAGAGTCTCCCAAACCCCTCTCCTGATCATGCAGGGCCCGCTCCAATAAGACCAGAATCTGTTCGGGAGTCAGGGGCTGGAAGACAAAAACCCGGGCCCGGGACAAAAGCGGGCCGATGACTTCGAAATATGGATTTTCCGTGGTGGCGCCGATAAGTATCAAGGTTCCTTCTTCCACGTGGGGAAGTAAAGCGTCCTGTTGAGCTTTGTTAAAACGATGGATTTCGTCCACCAGGACGATGGTGCGGCGTCCCCGGGACCGCTGGCGCCCGGCCTGGACCACCACCTCCCGGAGGTCTTTGACGCCGCTGAGCACGGCACTGAGGCTGGCAAAATGACTTTGGGTGACCCCGGCAATGATGTGGGCCAGGGTGGTCTTGCCACACCCCGGGGGGCCCCAGAAGATGAGGGAGGAAAAAAGCCGGTCGGCCTCAATGGCCCGGCGCAGCAGGCGTCCCGGACCGATGAGATGGTCCTGACCGACGAACTCCGCCAGGCTGCGAGGCCGCAGGCGGGCGGCTAAAGGACGGCTGTCCGGGGATTTGGTCAACTCTGGGGGGAAGAGGGAATCTTGCACGGGGTCAGTTCTCGGTTGTCATTTGGCAGTGGTTAGTTTTCAATTGGCAGATGTCAGTTTCTTGATTCTGGGACCAGGGTCAGTTACTGGATTGCACCCCTCACCCTGACTCTCTCGCCGCGAGAGGCGAGGGAGAAAATACTACAGGCGGAAGCTTGGGCATATACCGGCCCAGGCGCCTGGGCTCCACCAGGCTGGACCTGCTTGCAGGGGCCGCGTAAAGTGATTATGTTGTAATTGTATAATTTCTTTGCTATACTGGCAATATCAAGATAAGACAGGAAACCACCATGTTTGGTTACAATATCACCACGCTCATCATTATTTTGGTCATTGCTCTGCTCTTGTTCGGCCCCAAACGGCTACCGGAGTTGGGCGACAGCATCGGCAAGGCCATCAAGGGTTTCAGGAAAGCCACCGAAGGAGAGCCCGAAACTTTGCCACCTTCGGGAGAAGCCCCTAAAACTCGGGACCGGGAGAGCAGACTGCCACATCCTCCAAAGTTTGCCCCCAGTGCCAGAAAAACCTGGGAGGGGAATTCGTCTTTTGTCCGCATTGCGGCCAAAAAGTTTAGTTCGCCGCCGGTTAGCAGTTGGTCATGAGCAAGCCGCTCAGTCATACAGGATTAAAAAATTGCCAAAGGTGGAGGCGCTTCGCTTTCCCGCCCGACATTTTGGTGCCACCAACAAAAGCTTTTCAGGCAGGAGCTGCGGCCGTGTTTGGCATTGATTTCCCCGAATTTATTGTCATTTTGATTTTTGCTCTTATCCTGTTCGGCCCCGAGAAACTGCCGGAATACAGTCAAAAACTGGGGCAGATGGTTTATAAGTGGAAGCGGGCCTATACCAATTTGCAGCGGTCCGTCTATATGCCTACCGATCTCAGCCAACCTTCTTCACTAACCAGCCATTATCAGGAAGATCTCTGCCCCAAGTGCCGCCAACGCGTCAGCGGTGATTTTGTCTTTTGCCCCGCCTGCGGCCAGCGGTTGAAAGAAGCCGCCCTCAGAGGTTCAAGCTTCGCCGTTAGATCAGCCCGGTTCCGGGAAATAATTCTATCCGACAACTAGAACCTGCGCTTCTCCCCGAAGGACAAAAAGCTCTACTTCTAGATTATAGGGGAGGCGAAGCGGGAGCTTCGCGAGAAGCGTTCCCAAGCGGGAGCTCGGGAAAGAGTCATACAAAAGTTCCAGGAATCCTTCGGATTGCTAGTGTCGTCGATAGAAACTCGAAGCTCTTCAAAAGGCGGGATGCGCTTCGCTTTCCCGCCCTACGGAGCTGAGACCCGCCCCTACGGGCCAAGCCGCGGTGTGGCATGAGGCCTGGGCGGGCTGGTTTAGGAATCGGCCCTACAGGGTCAGTTCCACCCGGCGCAGGCCTTCTTCCGGGTCCTTGACGGTAAATCCCAGCTTCCGGACCAGCCCCAGCATGGGTTCGTTGGAGGCTAAGATCTCGCCCCAGAGAAGCTTAACGCCATAATCTTTAGCGATTTTAATGACTTCGGCGATGAGTTTTTCTCCCAGACCTTTGCCGTGCCAGGGATCGGCGATGATCCCGGCAAACTCCGCCGTATCCCGCTCCGGGGTCATGACCAGCCGGCCCACACCCATCATAACTTCTGGGCCGGGAGGGGCGCCGATGGCGGCCAGACCTAACTCCCGGTCGTAATCATTCTGGGTGAAGCGGATGAGGAAGCTGTGGGGAAAGTTTTTCAAGACACTGAAATATCTGAAATATAAGGTCTCTTCGGAGCAGTTGCGGAGCAGTCCTTCCACCAGCTTTTCGTCCTCCGGGATCATGGGCCGCAGTATGACCGGCGTCCCGTCTTTCAGCAGCCAGGAGCTCTCGTATTGGTTGGGGTAGGGGGCAATGATGAGATGCCGGGGGGCCGGCACCTTGGCCGGTTCGATGACGATGCGGGCATCCACGGCAATGGGCAGGCCATTTTTGTCGATGAGCAGAGGATTGATATCGAGCTCAGCAATTTCGGAAAAATCAGACACTAACTGGGACAGGCGCTCCACGATTTCCGCCAGGGCATCCAGGTTGGTCGGCGGGATGTTACGGTAGCCCTGGAGAATTTTATAGATGCGGGGATAGGTCAGCAGTCGCCGGGCCAGTTGCAGATTCAAGGGGGGCATGACTACGGCGGTGTCCCGGTAGACTTCGGTCAAGACTCCTCCCATGCCAAACAGCAGCAGCGGGCCGAATTGAGGATCCTGCTTGCAGCCGAGAATGAGTTCCAGGTCGATATGCGGAATTTGGGTTTGCACCGTAACGCCCAGGATTTTGGCCTCAGGTCTAAGTTCCCGGGCCCGACTGGTTATCTGCTCATAGGCCTCTTTGACCTCCTGGGTGGTTTTTAGATTGAGCCGCACCCCGTCAACATCGGATTTATGGGAGATATCATAGGAATGAATTTTCACCACTACCGGGAAGCCGATATCTTCGGCGGCCTCAGCGGCCAGCTCAGGCGAAGAGGCTGACACGGTCCGGTTGACCGGAATGCCATAGGCCGAGAGGATAGCCTTGCCCTCAATATCACTCAGGGTATGAAGCCGCCGCTGCAAACAGGCATCGATGAAGCTCCGGGCTTGTTTGAAGTTGACTTGGATATCCTGGGGCGACTGGGGCGGAGTTTCCTGGAGCAGGGCCAGGTTTTTGGTGTAGGAATACATTTCCATGAAGGTATCGATGGCTTCTTCAGGCGTGCGGAAGGTAGGGATGCCACCTTCATTCAAAATCCTAATACCCTCGGCCACATCCTGGGCCCCCATCCAGACGGCAAAAATCGGTTTGGCCTGGGCTTTTAATTCCTGGATGATTTCCTGGGCCACGGCAGTGGGATCGGTCATGGCCTGGGGAGAGAGAATCATGACCACCCCGGAGATTTCCGGCGCCTGCAGGCAGACCTGGAGAGCTTTTTCGTAGCGGTCCGGGGGCGCGTCTCCCAAGATATCGATGGGATTGCTGCGGCTCCAATGAGGCGGCAAAAACTCGCTCAACCTGGCAATGGTCTCATCCGTCAAATCCACCGGTTCCGCATCCCACTTGCTGAAGGCATCCACGGCCATGACGCCGGGCCCGCCGGCATTGGTGATGATGGCGACGTTGCCGCCCAGGGGCCGATTCATCTTGCCCAAGGCCTCGGCGCAGCTAAACAGCTGGGACACGGTATCCACCCGGATAATACCGGCCCGCCGGAACAGGGCATTGTAGGCGTCATCCTGACCCGCCATGGCCCCGGTATGGGAGGCCGCAGCCTTGGCCGCGGCCTGAGAGCGGCCGGACTTGGCGACGATAATGGGCTTGACCCGGGAAACGGAACGGGCGGCGCTCATGAATTTCCGGTGGTTGGTTAAATTTTCCATGTAGATAATGATGCTCTTGGTCCGCTGGTCATTCCCCAAATAGTCGATCATATCCCCAAAATCAAGATCGGCCATGGAGCCGATACTGACAAAATGGCTGAAGCCGATCTTTTCGACGGCGGCCCAATCCAGGGTGGCGCTGCAGATCGCGCCGCTCTGGGAGAGGAGGGCCAGACTGCCGGGCATGGCCGAGTGGGCCGCGAAACTGGCATTGAGCTTGGTGTGGGGGGAGATGATACCCATACAATTGGGTCCCAAATACCGGACATTGCCTTCCTTGGCGGCAGCCTTGATTTCGGCTTCGATCGCCTGGCCTTCTTCCCCCACCTCTTTGCCGCCGGCCGAAATGATAATGGCCCCGGGAATCTGGACCCGGCCGCATTCCCGGATGATCTCCGGCACGCCTTTAATGGGAATGGCAATGACGGCCAGGTCCACCGGCGCGCCGATGCTGGTCAGGGACGGATAGGTCGGCAACCCCCTGATTTCCTGGTGGTTAGGATTTATCGGGTAGATTTTTCCAGGGAAATTATCTTGTTGCAGGTTGCGGATTAAATAGTTGCCGATGCTGCCTTCTTTGGGACTGGCGCCGACAACGGCGACAGCCTGGGGATTAAAGAATTTGTCCAGAATATGCTTTTTCATGATTTCCCTCATTGTTAGCGTGCAGCTAGCGGCTGTCAGCTTTCAGCCAAACCAAGACATGGTCATTTTACTATCTCATTGTTGTTTGAATGACGTTGACGGCTGAAAGGCAACTGCGAATTGCTTACTTCTCCCGGAGAAAATCCAACGTCATGAAGCTGTTGGTAAAATTTAGCATATCCAGGGAAAGGTTAGAAGTTTATTCTTTACAAAAATTCTAATTAATGGGTATCGGCCGGGACGAAGGGAGACGGGCATACGGATATTTTTAAAATCATCTATCTTATTGTTATTATAAGTTTATTAATATATTAATATCACGTTTCGCGCCAATTTCGCGGTTTTTTTCGCGCTGATTTCGCGCTTGGTTCGCGTTTGAATTTCGGGCCAGCGACGTCGTGGTGTCAGCGGTGGTTCGTGACCCCGCTCGGCAGGAGGCAATGGTATGGAAAAAAATGTCACTTCAAAACCCATTGATAACCTTATATTATTTTCATAGAACCGCGAAATTTCCCGGTTTTTTCCCACTTTTTTCCCACCAGTTTTGCGGGCCAAAGGTGAAAATTTTATTCATAATATAACCTATTGATATAATAAACAATTAAATTAATCGTGGGCGAATTTTCGCGGTTTTTTCGCGCTAATTTCGCGCTTGGTTTTCGATTCGGTTTGCACCGCTCACCTCGTCCATTTTTTCCACCGGCTGGAAAGCCCGGGCCACCAATCTGCCAACCGTGATATTATACTCTTTGCCAAAAATTTTGTTCTTTTTTAAGGGTGGGTCTCAGACCCACCCCTACGGTGGCCTCTTTTAATCGGACAGAACTTTGGTCAATCGCGATAACTTCTGGATAAATGACATTGGGATCATATCTGAGGTGGGCGGAAAAAGACAGAACACTTGGGGCGGATGTCGCAAAAACAATAAAAAGAGAATTAGGAGCGGGTAATGAGGGTGAAAGCGCAGGGCTAGCCGGCGATCAAAGGGGAGTCTATTCTGCCTGTGAGAGCTCACGAAAACGGAGCGCCATTTCGGGTCCTTTGGCTTCTTCTTCGTGTTTAAAAAAAACAAAAGCCTTCTCCCATGGCTGGGCCAGGATTCTGGCCAGCCATTGGGACAGATCGGCATCGGTATAATCGGAACGGCGCAGGCGCAGGTACCCCCAGGGCGCGGTATTGATAATTTCGGCAGCAGGATTCTCATCAGCATCCGGGGTGCACAGGCTGCAGCCCCGGTCACGCAGGAGGTCCAGGATTTCAGCTTTGAGCCAGGATGGACTGCGGAACTCGAAGGCGCAGGAGATATGGCCGGGAATCAGCCCGAGAAAATCTTCCAGCGCCGGGCGATCCACCCGAAAACTCTTGGGAAACTGAAAAAGGACCGGCCCCAGTTTCCGGTCTAGAATAGACAGCGTTCTGAAAAAGTATTCGGTCTCCTCATCCACGTGGCGCAACCGCTTCAGATGCGTTATGACCTGGGGGGCTTTCAGGGCGAAAACAAAATCCTCGGGGACCTGCTCGGCCCAGGAGGTGAGGACGCGCTCGGTGGGCAGGTGATAAAAGGTATTATTGATCTCTACCGTGGCGAGGCGTTCCGAATAGAAGCGCAGCATTTCCTTGGGCGAGACTTTTTCAGGATAGAATTTTCCCTGCCATTCCTTGTAGCCAAATCCGCTGGTACCAACGAAGATTTTCATAGTTTATTCTCGTATGTTCTGTGCTTCTTGCCATCTCCAAGGTCAAATTTCTCGGGAATCTCACGCACCACCTCCCGGGCGGCCTTATCTTCCCGCAGCCTGGAAAAAACCGGTTGCCTCATGAGGCCCTCTTCCGTCCAGCCGGCAAAAACAACTTCACAGACCAGCTCCGGCTTTACCCAGGTGACCGGGGTGCCGGCAGGCGGCTCTGTTGTAAAGGGGCATTCCGGCTGGATCAGCGGCTGCAATCTTGCATAGATTTCCTTAAGATTTGCCGCGCTGAAGCCGCCTCCCGAATGGCCGATGTAGACCAATTCTTCCCCCTCAAACACACCTAAGACCAGGCTGCCGAAATATTTTCTCCTGCCTCTCGGTGCCGTGAATCCGGCAATCACGCCTTCTTGGGTGAGCTGCGTCTTGATCTTGAGCCACTGCCGGCTCCGCCGGCCCATTTGGTAGGGGCTTTGGGAATGTTTGGCGATGATCCCCTCAAGTCCTTTTGTCCTTGACGACCTGGAAAAACAAGACGCCTTCGTTCCAGATGTGGTCGCTGAATTTTATGTACTTGTCAGCCGGGAGAATTTTTTTCAGGAGTTCTTTGCGGCGCCGCAGGGGCAGGTTGGTCAGATCATGTCCGTGGCAGAACAGGAGATCAAAGACATAGTAGAGCACATAACCGGGGCCGGATTTTGGGTAATTCTGCAGCATCTGGAAATTCGGACGTCCCTGATCATCCACGACGACGATTTCGCCGTCCAGCACCACCGCACATTCGAATTTCTGCAATGACTCGACAATAGGAAAAAACTTTTTATTAAGGGAGATTTGGTTCCGGCTATAAAGGGAAACATTGCCCTCCTGGATTTCGGCCATGGCCCGATAGCCGTCCCATTTCACCTCAAAGAGCCAGTCCGGATGATCAAAGGGTGCTTTAACCAGGGTGGCGAGCATCGGTTCGAGGCCATGCGGCATCGGTTTGACCGGGGCCTCCTGCAGGTCTTCGCTTGCCAAAGCTTCGGACAGACGGATTTGGTTTATTTTTTGGGGCGATCTCTCCGGGTCGGCGGCGGCAATCTCCTCCAGTGTCTTCTGAGAAACGACGGAACGATTCTCCTGGAGGATGTCCGCTGTAGTGGCATAGCTGTCTTTTTTCTTTATAAGCAGCCACGACTTCTCGTCCTTTTTCGTTCTGACCAGGGCGAATTCACCCCGAAGCTTTTCCCCCGCCAGCACAAATTTCACATTTCCTTGTTGTAATCCGTCCAGCAGCAGCTTTTCACTTTCCTTGCTATCACTGGTGGCCGGATGTTGATAAATCCCCCGGTCCCAAATGATAACGTTGCCGGCGCCGTAATTGCCCTCGGGGATAACCCCCTCAAAATCTTGGTAATCCAGCGGATGGTCTTCAACCCTGACGGCCAGCCTTTTGATGGCAGGATCCAGCGATGGCCCCTTCGGCACCGCCCAGCTCTTCAGTACCCCCTCCAGTTCCAGCCTGAGATCATAATGCAGGGCCCGGGCCGCGTGCTTCTGCACCACAAACCTGAGCTGGTCCCCCTGAGGACGGAGAACCGGCTTCGGTTCGGGTGTCGCCTCGAACTTCCGTTTGGCTTCGTATTCCTTTAAGTCCGTGTTGGTCAAAAGCGACGGCTCCGGGAATATGGACCGTATACAAAGAATCAAAAATAAAGATTTGACCATGTCTTTCTTAATTTTTTCGCCCCTACTCTTTGCCTAACGGAAGATCGCTCCCTTCACTCGGCCACAATGCACAGCTTGTGCAACTCGCAGTGAAGAAAGCTCGGAGTCGCAATCTGGTGTGAACAAAATCTGTTCGAATTGTCCCGTCTGCAATAGCCGTTCTGAAATCGAAAAACCACTTGCAAACTGGTCGGAAAATCCATCACGCTGCCGTCGTTCAAGGCAAATTGCCCTATGCCTGGGGCTGATAAGGAAACGCGCAGTTCTTTTTCCTCGGAAAACTTCTTGTCCTTCAAATACGTGTATTTGATCGGATTGGGAAGATGTGCCTTGTTCGCTTGATGCCTATCCCATTCGACATATTCAACGATCCCGTAGTTCACCGAAAAGATTTGACGGCACGGATTGCCCTTATATTCGAGCGCAGCATTTCCAGGACTGCAGAATCTGGTTGAGCGTCGCGCGCAATTTGCCAAACTCAAAGACGATGCAAACCTTGCCTTTCTCGCTGCCGTTCGCGTAGTTATTCCATATAAAATCTGAATTCTCCAGCGAAAAGCAACAGGCGTAGGTTCTAGCACGCGATTGATCGTAATAGTCTGCCGCTGAAAACTCCGGAGCGTTTTCAAACCACGTAATCGTGTTGCCTTGCCGATCTTTCGGCAATTGCTGCCCGTCGTATGGGTCCGCGGCGGGAAAGTCTATGTAGTAATCCACACGATTAAAATGCAGATAGGAACCCGCAATTGAGCGCAACAGATTTTCGATGGTCATCATCTTGAAAAGCATTTGACCAGCCGGCGGGATATTCAGCATAGACGCATGTGGTTCAATGCTTCCTAATAATGCGGGGATTCGCTTGGCGCGGTGTGTTTTCGTCCATGTCATGACTCCTTTCAAGCGGCGGCCTGCACCTGGCGAGCGCGTCGCCTTCGAGTTGCCGACTAACTTTGCGGCTCACAGAGCCTTTGGCCCGTAGCTGGTTCCATTCAGGATGAAGGACTGGTTCGGTCCGGGGGGCTCATCGAACTTCCGTTTGGCTTCGTTCCCTTTAATCCCATGTCCGAAATACTGGCTTATTTTCAAATACAAAAAACCAATCATTTCGTTTCATTCGTACCCTTATTATTTAACTGAAAACTGTCTTCATAAATGCGGCAGCTTCTGTTTCTTCACCAGCACTTCCCTAAAAAGGTCCCCCTGTTTCTCCACCCGGCTGACGGCTTCCGAATGAGATGATATGCAGCTTTTCCGGGTCGCCCTGTCCGGCTAACTGCTCCAGTTCCGGCCAGGCCAGGGGAAACGAAACGAACGGTTTTTCCCGGGCGCGCAGTGAATAAATGCAAATCATCGTCTTTTTAGAGTCGTTCTGCTCCCAGTTGATAAACACCTTGCCTGGCCGGAATTCCTTGGCCATTTTGGCCGTCACCAGCTCCGGATAATGGTTTTGCATGATGTCGGCCACGGCTTTGGAAAATTTTTTGGTAGCCGCAAAGGTCGTCTCCGGGCGGTTCAAGGGGACATAGACATGGAGCCCTTTTTGGCCCGAGGTTTTGACATAGCTGGTAAGCTGCAATTGGCTAAACAGGTCCCGAAGGATCAGCGCCACCCGGGCACAGTCCAGAATGTTGGCCGGCTCGCCGGGGTCCAGATCGAAGACCATGGCATCGGGCGTTTCCGGGGAGGTGGATCTGGCTAAAGGCACATGGAGTTCGAGAGAGGCCAGATTCTCTACCCAAATCAGCGTTTCCAGATCGTTGACCAGGCAGACGGTCATGGGCTCTTGAGAATCCAGGCGGATTTCCGCGGTTTGCACCCAGGCCGGACGATGCGCCGGACAACGCTTCTCGAAAAAGAATTCCTTTCCCACGCCTTCGGGATAGCGCTTTAAGGTCAGGGCCCGGTCGTGCAAATGGGGCAGGATGAACGGCGCCATCCGTCGATAGTACTGCCAGGATCTGGGCCTTGGTGAAACCATAGGAGGGATAGAGGTCCTTCTCCAAATTCGCTAAAGTGAGGCTTCTCCCGGCAATCTCGACTAGTTTTCGGCTCACCGGTTCTTCTTCACCTGGCGCATGCTCTCCTCCAGGGCGGCGATCAGATCGGCCGGACCTTCGCCCTCTGCTGCCTTTACTTCCGGAGCCTCCACCAGGGCTTTGGCTTTCACCTTCTGCTTCAGGAGAGCCAAGATTTTTTGCCGGCGAGCGTCCGCATAGTGGTCCAGGTCAAAGTCCGCCATCATCTTGGCAATGGTTTTTTTTAGGCGGCTTTTCGCTTCGGCGTCGATCTTTACTTCTTGCGGTGAGATGTCCTGATCGGCAAGGATTTCTTCGGGGTAATGCAAGGTGATCAAGGCCAATGCACCCGCCGTGCTTTGGACCGCCACCAGGTACTCGCGCTCATGCAGCACGAATTTGGCGAGCCCGGCTTTGTTGGTGCGGGCCATTACCTCGACCAGCAGCCGATAAGATTTTTCGCCCCCTTTCGAAGGAATCAGATAATACGGGTGATCGTAATAGATGGGATCCACTGCCGCCAGATCGATGAACTCGATAATCTCGATGGTGCGACTGCGTTCGGGCGACACGGAGGCCAATTCCTCATCCGTGATCAGGAGGTATTTGTCGGGGCCGATTTCGTAGCCTCTGATCATCTCATCGGGGGGCACCAGCACCCCTTCTTTGGGACAGAACATTTTTCTGGCCAGGGGGGAATAATCTTTGCGGTGGAGCAGGCGAAAGGAGACCCGGCCGGGCTCGACAGCTTTAACCAACTCGACTGGAATCGCGACGAGGCTGAAACTGATGGTGCCGCTCCAGAGGCCATGCAAAGTTGTTTCATGGCCCGGGCTGGAAGACGGCTTCGACTTACCGGGATGGGATGGCGGGCTTTTCACTTAGGCAACTTTCTGCAAACTCGCTTCGAGAGCCTGGAGCAGCTTATCCGGCGCGGTGGCTTTGAGGCGCCTGGGACGCAGGAGGACAAGTTTTTCTCCCCGGGCTTTTTTATCGAGCAAATTTTGCAGCTTTTTCTGATGTTCATTGGCGAATTTCTGGGGCTGAAAAGAGACCGTCAATTGATTAATGAGATCGCTCCCGATTTTCAGTTCTTTTTCAGACAAGGAAAATTCTTTTAGGTCAAGAGCTTGTATCGGAATCACTTCGTCGGCATACCTCAGAGTCTGCAGGCGCAGGATCTTGCCGCTGGCCTGCAAGGCCCCGAGATAGGACCGCTTTCTCATGGTCCAGGTGCAGATACCTTGGACTTCCATTTCCTGCAACACCCCGACCAGGGCGTTATATCCTTTTGAGGGGGTATCAGGCTCCAGATAGTAGACCCGATCGAGGAAGATGGGATCGATCTGTCCGGATTTGACGAATTCGTGGACTTCGATCATCCGGCTGCTTTCGGGTTCGACCTGTTCGAGTTCGGCCGGATCGACAAGGATATATTTGCCTTGCTCCGCTTCAAACCCTTTGGCCTGTTCTTCGGGCGGTACGGGCACTTTTTCATAGGCACAGATCATCTGCTGTTGCAGCTTCACCCGGTCACGCTGGTGGAGAAGGTGAAACTGAATACGATCTTCCTTGACCGCGGTGTGCAGCTTCACGGGCACATCCGTATCCCCAAGATGGAGATAACCTTTCCAGATCGTTCCACCCGCCACTGAAAAACCTCCGAAGTGATTTTAAGGCCAAGCCGGGTGGTGCCCCCTTCTATGGCCCGTTTATACAGATAAGTATACATAAAATATGCCCCTGTCAAGGTTGGCTTGCAAGTGTTTAGGTAAGCTCCTAAAACCAGAACAGGAACGTTAGGTGGGCACCTCATTATTTTTAATGGATAATAAAGGACAGAACTTTTGGCAGAAAGTAAAAAGAGGTTGAACAGATGAATTCTGGCCCAGGCTGGAAAGTCCTGGGCCTCTGAGGATTTAATTTCTTTGAATTTATAGGAAATTAATTTATACGATTAGGTGTCGAGCTTAGAAAAAAATTCCCTTTTGAAAGCAAAGATGTCATTGACAGAACAGGGGAAAAAGGATAAAATAATCCAATTATCCATTTAAAATTATTTATATTTTAAGCACAGTTACTAACAGTACAATCCTCCTACCTAAAAGATTAAATGCCACAAGAAAAGAAAAAAAGCCCACACGCCCCACGCGCGGTAAAAAGCGATCCCAAACCGCAAGCGGTTCCCCAACCGGCCCCGGAATTGGTCCAGACCAATGTGGTAAGTCCGGTTTACAAGATGCTCATCAATGCCTCCGACTCGGAAGAATTCCGGGTGGCCATTGTGGAAGACGGCAAATTGGAAGAATTTGCCCTGGAAGTGGCCAGCCGGGAGCAACTCAAAGGGAATATTTACAAAGGGGTCATTTCCAATATCGAACCAAGCCTGCAGGCGGCTTTTATCCATTATGGGGCGGAGCGCCAGGGTTTCCTGCCGATTTCGGAAGTCCATCCGGAGTATTTTCAACAGGAAGCTCCGAGTCGGGGCCGGCCCAAAATTCAGGAAGTCTTAAAGAAGGGCCAGGAACTCCTGGTCCAGGTGATCAAGGAAGAAATCGCCTCCAAAGGGGCGTATCTCACCACCTATATTTCGTTGCCGGGACGTTTTTTGGTGCTTCTGCCCGGCCAGGAGCAGGTGGGGATCTCCCGGAAGATTGAAGAAGAAGAGCATCGCCAGGAACTCAAAGAAATTATCAAAGAATTCAAGCTTTCCCCGGGAGTGGGCTTGATTGTCCGAACGGCCAGCGGCAACGCCAAGAAAAAAGACTTACAGAAAGATTACCAATACTTATATAATATTTGGGAAGAAATCAAAAGAAATGCCGGAGTGTCGCCGGCGCCGTCTTTGATTTACAAGGAACTGGACCTGGTCATCCGGACCATTCGGGACTATTATACCACTGACATCAATGAAATTCTGATCGACGACGCGGAGACCTTCAACCAGATCAAACGGTTTTTCAAGGCTTTTTCGCCCAAGCATACCAAGGCTTTGAAGCTTTATAAAGAAAAACGGCCCATCTTTTCCAAGTATCAGATTGAAGAGCAGTTAGAAAGGCTGTACGACAATCAGGTCCCGCTCAAGTCGGGAGGCAGCATTGTCATCAATGCCACCGAGGCCCTGGTGGCCATAGATGTGAACTCCGGGCGCTGCATCTCTCCCAAAGATCTGGAACTCACCGCGTTTAAAACCAACCTGGAGGCGGCCGAAGAAATTGCCCGGCAACTGCGTCTGCGGGATTTAGGCGGTCTGATTGTCATCGACTTTATTGACATGAAAGATCGGAAGCATCGCAAAGAGGTGGAAAAAGAGCTGAAAACGGCGCTGAAAAAAGAGAAAGCCCGGGTGACGGTGGGTCAGATCTCGAAATTTGGTCTGTTGGAACTCTCCCGCCAGAGATTGCGCTCCGCCATGGCCACCAGTCTGTACATAAACTGCCCCCATTGCCGAGGGCATGGCGTCATCAAGTCGGCGGAGGCTAGCGGTCTGAGTTTGCTGCGAAAAATCTGTCATGAGGCGGCCAAAAATGACGTGCAGGAGGTCCGGGCCTGGATGTCCCAGGACGTGAGCAATTATTTGTTGAATAAAAAACGCCGAGAGCTGGTTACCTTAGAAGAAAAATTTAACTTGCGTCTGTTCATCGAAGCGGATGCAGGACTGGTGGGCGCCGAAAGCCGGGTGGAATATAGCAAACGCCAGATGGACACGGAAAAGACCAAAGCAGTTCTCCAGGGTGTCATCGAGGAACGTCTAAAAGATCAGAAAGGGTTGTTTCATGAGGAGTGATCTGATGAAAACCGGTCTGGAGAAATCTCCGCACCGGGCCTTATTAAAAGCTATGGGTTTAACCGATGCCGAAATTCAGCGCCCGCTCATCGGTATCGCCAACGCCAAAAATGAAATCATTCCCGGCCATATTCATTTAGACAAAATCG
The DNA here is from genome assembly GCA_963780995.1 of uncultured delta proteobacterium. GTDB lineage: Bacteria > Desulfobacterota > Desulfobaccia > Desulfobaccales > Desulfobaccaceae > Desulfobacca. The sequence goes on along the minus strand of CAWAEI010000021.1, from coordinate 128,628 downwards.
GTGAAGCAGTGAAGGCGGGCATCCGGATGGCCGGAGGCACTCCCATTGAATTCGGCGTCATCGGCGTCTGCGACGGCCTTGCCATGCACCACGAGGGCATGAAATATTCCCTGGCCTCCCGGGAATTGATTGCTGATTCCATTGAAGTCATGGGCATGGCCCACCCGTTTGACGGGCTGGTGCTGATTCCCAACTGCGACAAAATCATCCCCGGCATGATTATGGCGGCTTTGCGCCTGAATATTCCGGCCATAGTTATCAGCGGCGGCCCCATGCTGGCCGGCCGGCACCATGGCCAACCAATTGATCTGATATCGGTTTTTGAAGGGGTGGGCGCAGTAAAGGCCGGCCGGATGACGGAAGCGGAATTGCTGGAGATCGAGGACGCGGCCTGTCCTGGCTGCGGTTCCTGTGCCGGTATGTTTACTGCGAATTCCATGAACTGCCTGAGCGAAGCCCTGGGGTTGGCTTTGCCCGGCAACGGCACCATCCCGGCGGTGTCGGCGGCCCGTTACCGGCTGGCGAAACTGGCGGGCATGCAGATTTTGGAGTTGGTGCGGCTGAACCTGTTGCCGCGTCAGATCGCGACTCTGACGGCGTTTAAAAATGCCATGGCGGTAGATATGGCTTTGGGCTGCTCCACCAATACCGTGTTGCACATTCCGGCCATGGCTCATGAGGCCGGGCTGAACCTGTCCCTGGACCTGTTCAATGCCATCAGCGAAAAAACTCCCCATATTTGCAGCCTGAGTCCGGGGGGCAAGCACCATATGGAAGACTTGAACCGGGCCGGAGGGGTGCCGGCGGTCATGAGCCTGCTCTTGAAAGCCGGTCTCCTCTCCGGGGAAACTCTCACGGTCACCGGAAAAACCATGGGTGAAAATTTGTCCGGAGTCAGGGTATTGGATACGGAGGTTATTCACGACCTGACCAATCCTTACCATATTCAGGGAGGCATTGCTATTCTCAAAGGCAATTTGGCCCCCCAGGGCGCGGTGGTCAAACAATCGGCGGTTGATCCCAAGATGCTGGTGCGGGAAGGCCGGGCCCGGGTGTTTAATTCAGAAGAAGAGGCCTCGGCGGCGATTATGGGAGGGGCGATACAACCCAATGACATCATCGTCATCCGCTACGAAGGTCCTAAGGGCGGACCGGGCATGCGGGAGATGCTGTCGCCTACCGCGGCGATTGCCGGTATGGGGTTGGATAAAGACGTGGCCCTGCTGACGGACGGCCGCTTCAGCGGCGGTACCCGGGGGGCGGCCATAGGCCATATTTCTCCGGAAGCAGCCGCGGGCGGGCCCATCGCCCTGGTGCGAGAGGGCGATGCGATTGCCATCGACATCCCCCGGAAGACCCTGACCCTGAAAGTAGCCCCAGCGGAACTGGCGCAACGCCAGGAGCAATGGACCCCACCGGAACCCAAAGTAAAACATGGCTATGCCTACCGTTACAGCCGTTTGGTGACTTCCGGTAGCCAGGGAGCCGTTTTTGAGGATTAACCTGGGGCCAGGTTGTGAACACAAGTTGTTACCGGGAAGGTATTCCCGGCAAGATTATCGACGGTCCGGTTGGTTTTACAACCGGAGTGGTTCATAGCTGCCTGTCAGGTTGATAACAGTTCTTCGGAATGTTCATAAAATATTATGTATATTAAAGATGTTAACTCAGTTATAAACCTATTCTCTATCCTTATTATAGATTACTAAAAAATAAATTAATCTAAAACTTGAGGGAAAGATGAAACTGCAGATCGAGAAGGACATCCTTCTACAGGGAGCAGGTCGGACTCAAGGCGTGATTGATCGTCGGGGCAATATGCCCATCCTGTCTCATTGTTTGCTTGAGGCTGACGAGAACCAGTTAAAGATTTCGGCTACCGATTATGAAGTAAGTTTCCGGGGTTACTATCCGGCCCAAATTTTGGAAAGCGGTGGTCTGACCGTCCCGGCGGTAAACTTTTTTAATATTGTCAGAGAGTTGCCTCCGGGAGTGATCAGTCTCGAGAGTACCGAGAACAGCAATCTGATCATAAAGACGGGGGAAACGCGCTACCAGTTTTTGGGTTTGCCGACGGAAAATTTCCCGCCGCTGCCGAATCTGGAAAACCACCCGATGATAGATTTAAAGAGTGCGGTCTTCAGAGAAATGCTGGAAAAAACCAGTTTTTCCATTGCCACGGATGATCTGCAGCAACAACTGGCCGGGGTTTATTTAGAGAGGTTACCGGATAACGGTAAGTTGCGCCTGGTTTCCAGTGACGGTCACCGCTTATCGCTCATTGACCGGGAAATTAAGATGGCCCAAGAGGTTAAGATGGAGCAGGGGATTCTCATTCCGCGTAAGGGAGTGGCGGAAATGCTCCGGTTGCTCGGTGAAGAGGAGAACTGTGCCCTGGGACTAGAGAAAAAAAGCCTGGTTCTGAAACAAGGCAATAACTATCTCTATGTCCGACTGTTGGAGAAAAAATTTCCGGATTACCATCGTATTATTCCAGGCAGCCCCCAGATCCAGCTTTTAATTGGCAGGCGGGCTTTACTGGAAATCCTGAAACGCATTAGTTTACTGTCCAGCGAAAAATTCAAGGGTGTAGTCTTGCGAGTCAGTGAGAGTTGGCTGGAGGTCCGCTATCAAAATCCGGAAGTTGGCGGCGGCGAGGAGAGGGTGCCGATTAGTGTAAAATTTCTGGCAGATGAGGTTGAGCCCGAGGGGGAAAAACTAGAGTTGCCTTTTGAGGTCAGCTATAATGCCCGTTACCTGATGGAACCATTGAACGTGATGCAAGGTGAGGAAGTTACTCTGGAATTGATCGAAAAGAAAAAGCCCATGTGTATGCGGGAGGTCGGTAATCCTGATTACCTGAGCATTGTGATGCCGATGGATCTTTAGGGTTGGGAAAAGGGATAAGTTGAGAAGAAATTACGAAAAAACTGTTAGTAACGTATATAGTAAAGAAATTTTTGTAGTTACAGAGGAGGCTTGCCAAGTTTGGTGAACCCGGAAATGAATCAACCAGAAGAAAGACAGGATTACGGCGCCGATAATATTAAGGTGCTGGGTGGACTGGAGGCGGTTCGGCAACGTCCCTCCATGTACATCGGCAATACCGGTCCGGAAGGACTGCACCATCTGGTCTATGAAGTGGTGGACAACAGCATTGATGAAGCTCTGGCGGGCTATTGCGACCTGATCAGTGTCACGGTCCACACCGATGATAGTGTTACCGTGGAAGATAACGGCCGGGGTATCCCGGTGGACATCCACAAAGAAGAAAATCTGCCGGCAGTGGAAGTGGTGATGACGATATTGCACGCCGGCGGCAAATTTGATCATAAAACCTATCAGGTGTCGGGGGGACTGCACGGCGTCGGGGTGTCGGTGGTGAATGCCTTATCGGAGTATTTGGATGTGGAAATCCGCCGGGATGGAAAGGTCTACCACCAACGTTATGAACAAGGGATTACGGCAACGAAATTGACCAACACCGGAGAAACGAAACGCCGGGGAACGAAAATAACCTTTAAACCAGATGCCGAAATTTTTACGGAAACCGTTTTTAGCTATGATATTCTGGTCACCCGGTTGCGTGAACTGTCTTTTCTCAACCGGGGCGTTCGCATTCTTTTGGAGGATGAGCGCTCTGGAAAAAAGAGCGATTTTTACTATGAGGGGGGTATTCAGGAATTCGTCCTCTATCTGAATCGGAATAAAAACCCGATGCATGATCCTCCCATTTATCTGACCGGCAGCCGCCAGGACGTCATTATGGAAATTTCTTTCCAATATAATGACACTTATAATGAGCAAATCTTTACCTATGCCAATAATATCAATACCCGGGAAGGCGGCACCCACCTGAGCGGCTTTAAAGCCGGCCTGACCCGCAGTATCAACCAATATATGGCCACGGCGGATTTGCCGAAAAATTTTAAAGAACAACACCTGGCGGGGGATGACGTCCGGGAAGGCCTCACCGGGATCATCAGTATTAAAATCCCGGAGCCGCAATTCGAGGGCCAGACCAAGACCAAGTTGGGCAACGGCGAGGTCAAAGGCCTGGTGGAAACCCTGGTTTATGAAAATTTACTGACCTACTTAGGGGAAAATCCGGCGGTGGCCAAACAGATTTTGGCCAAAGTGGTGGATGCCGCCCGGGCCCGGGAAGCGGCCCGCCGGGCCAAAGAATTAGCCCGCAAGAAGGGTGGTCTCAGCGATCTGGCGCTCCCCGGCAAACTGGCTGACTGTCAGGAACGGGACCCAGCCCGGCGGGAACTTTATCTGGTCGAGGGAGATTCGGCCGGTGGTTCGGCGAAACAGGCCCGGGATCGTCGCTTTCAGGCAATTTTGCCCTTAAAGGGAAAAATCCTGAATGTGGAAAAGGCCCGTTTCGATAAGATGCTGCAAAGCCAGGAAATCCGGACCCTGATTACGGCTTTGGGCGCCGGGATCGGTCAGGAGGAGCAGGATTTGGAAAAACTCCGCTACCATCGCATCATCATTATGACTGATGCGGACGTGGACGGCTCTCATATCCGCACCCTGTTGCTCACCTTTTTCTACCGGCAGATGGCGGATCTGATCAGCCGGGGGCATCTCTATATCGCCCAGCCCCCCCTGTACCGGCTCACTCGGGGCAATGAGAAAAAGTATCTCAAAGATGAAGGTCCGTTCCAAGAATACCTGTTAACCCGGGGACTGGAGAAAAAAACTCTGACTTTGGGCAATGGGGAGACCATAACCAACTCCGATCTGATTAATTACCTCAAAAAAGTCATATCGCATCAGAATTCCATGGAACGCTTCGAGAAACGGGGCGTGGAGCGGGGGATTTTGAAAAAAATTATCGATCAGGGTATGATCGATAAGGAGTTTTTACGTGATCAGCAGAAGGTGGAGGGATGGGCCCAGGGCCTGGCCGAAGCCGGATACCAGTATGACCTGGAAAGGGATGAAGAGCATCAGGCCTGGAAAGTATACGTTTTCCAGCCCGGGGTTAATGACTTGCGACCCTGGTGTCTGGATTGGGAATTATTAAGTGGCAGCGATTTTCAGACTTTGGTAAAATTGCGTCAGGGTCTAACGGCCTTGCGGCAGCCGCCCTACCAGCTGCAGGACGGGTCCAAGAAATGGGAGATCTCCACCCTGGAAGAGTTAGTCAAGCTGGTGCTGGAGGAAGGCCAAAAAGGTCTGACCGTGCAAAGATTTAAAGGTTTGGGAGAAATGAATCCCGAACAACTGTGGGAAACCACCATGGACCCGGAAACCCGTACTCTCTTGCAGGTAAATATTGAGGATGCGGTGGCCGCGGATGAAATTTTTACTATTCTTATGGGTGATAAAGTTGAGCCCCGGCGGGATTTTATCCAGAATAACGCCCTGGACATAAGTCAGTTGGACATTTGATAACTAGAGAACGTGCAGGCAACTAATTTTCAATCCTAAGGAGGTCACCGATGAAGAGAAAGGCGAAATATAAAATTTTTACCACCCAACGGGAAATGATGTATGTTGGGGACCAGATCGACCATACCCTGATGCTGACTGCCATGGAAGGCGAGCCCATCGAGTACGAGAAGGGTGTGGCCGGCGAATTCGTGTCCCGGCGCAGTGTGGGCTTCCATGACCGCACCAAAGGCTCCGGTCCCATGCAGGGCTATGCGGTCACCACCTTTGAAGAGGGCCAGGTGTACAGCCGTTACGAAGGTCAGAGGGATGCCAAGACCAGAGTGACCAGCGGGACCTGGAAAACCTATAAAGGCACCGGCAAGTTGAAAAGCGTCAGCGGCCAGGGAACGTTCACGGTTAGCGTTGGCAGCAAACCGGAAGAATATATCCTGGAACTTGTAGGCGATTATAATTTATAAACAGGGCACCAGGAAGTTTAGTATGGAAAAAGGCCCGGTGGTTGAGGATGACCCCGGGCCTTTGGCATTGCAAGCAGCAATGGTTACCAGTGCATTGCCTCACCTTCCGTAATATAGCGAGGAGTTACCAGTTAGGTCTTTTGTAATTTTTAATTTTTGTCCCAATATAATATAATTGAAGTGGCAAAAAAGATAAATTTATTGGTATACTCTAATGATTAAATCTTATCTGCTAACCGTGGTAAGAAAACAAACAGTTAAGGAGGTTTAATATGGCTAAGTGCCCGCGTTGCCAGGCTGAAGTTGATGAGAAGGAACTGCGCCCCCTGCTGGCGGAGAAAGTGTGCGAAGAATGTTACATTAAACTCGTTGATTTTACTAAAGAATGCGATCCGTGGGCCAGTTTTACCGCCAAACGGACCATGGAACAGCAAGGCAGCAAGCTGAATGCCGACCAGCAAAAGCTGTATGACCTGGTCAAAATCAAAAAGGAAATCCCCGTGAAAACGGCGGCCAAGGAATTAGGTTGGAACGAAGAGAAAATTCATCACGAAGTCATTACCTTGCGCCATGTAGATTTGATCAAGACCAAGGTCATGGGACCAGACACCATTTTGAGTCTCTAAAGGGTATGAACCAAGCCAGCTGAAAAGGTTGGTTGGCACCGAACTAACCAAGGCCCGATTCTACCTAAATCGGGCCTTATTGTTGTATATGGTTTTCGGTTGCTGGTTTTCGGAAAAACCATGGATTATGTTATACTCAAGACCACGACAAGAAATATGGTCTATCTAGAAAACTGCATTTGACAAAAACCAAACAAGCAGGGGAAAGATATTTATGCCAAATTGCACCAGGTGCCAGGGAGAATGTGACGAGGCCGAATTACGAGATTTTTCTGGGCAGCAGTTGTGCGAAGACTGCTATATCGATAGAGTGGAATTAAGCAAGACCTGTGATCCCTGGGCGGTTCACAGTGCCAAAAATACGGTGGCATCTCAGGGCCTGCGGTTAACCCCGGACCAGGATAAGCTGTTAGAGTTGGTGAAAGCCGAAAAAGAAATCGGCTTCCCCGAGGCTGCCAGCAGATTGGGGATGACCGAAAAGCAATTGCAGGAGGATTTTACTGTACTCAGGCATATGGAGCTGCTCCGGGGGGCTAAAAAAGGGGACGGCAAGGTCATTACCCTTTTTTGACAGCCATTTTTTTATGCTGCTACTACTGTCTCAAAGGCTCTTCCGGTAGCTCGGCATGACTATCGTTGATTTAGATTATGCTCTCTTGCGCAAGGTGAGCCAAGGGGATCAACAGGCTTTTGCGGATTTGATGCGGCGTCATCAGGACAGGGTCTACCGGCTGGCCCTGCGACTTTTGCGTCAGACCCAGGAAGCCGAGGACACAGCCCAGGAGGTTTTTCTCAAAGCCTATCAGAACGCCGGCCGTTTTACCCCGACGAGCACCGTGGCGGCCTGGCTCAACCGTATTACCGCCAACCACTGCCTGAACCGGCTGCGCTCCCGGAAGGTGAGAAAAGAAGTCCCCTGGGAAGACCTGGACACGCCGTTAGTCCAGACCGGGAATTTTGCCGCTGCAGCCTCTGACGCCGGCAATCCCCTGGACCTGGTTACAGGCAAGGAATGTGCCGTCCAGATCCAGCAGGCCCTGGCGGGGTTGCCGGACAATCAACGCCAAGCGCTGGTACTGAAACGATTCGGCGATTTTTCTTATCAGGAGATCGGGGAGATGCTGGGGCTCAGCGCCTCGGCCGTGGATGGGTTGATAAAGAGGGCCCGACAGAATTTGCGGCAGGCGTTGGGGGAGTATTTGGGAGGGTAACGTTAAGGTACTAGTCGGAAATCAAAAATAGAAATAAACCTGCAAATGGTTTATTAAGGGCGGCCACGGGCCGCTCAATTTTTTTCTCCTAAAGAAACTTTACTCCGGTGACCAATAAAACAGCCCCGCTTTTTTCTTGGGCAGCAGGTGAGACAGGCCCAGGCTGGCGGCAATGGTTTCAAAACGTTCGTAGGGGCAGTGCATGGCCTTGGCCAGGGCCAGACCCAGGCCGTGTTCCATGAAGTTGGTGTTGGTGTCCACGAAGAGGGCCGGCAGACCCCGACGGGCGATGGCGGCGGCGGCTTTGAGGGCGTCGGCCTTGGGATCGGGGGTAAAGCAGGGGACGTTGGGGTTGCCGTCGGAGATAACGACGATGATGGGGATGAGGCTTTTTTGCCGCCGGAGCTCCCGTTTGGCTATGGTATAGGCCAGATAGAGGCCGTGGGCCAGGGGCGTCTTGCCGCCGGTGGGCAGCACTTTGAGTTTTTTTTGAGCCAAGGCGACGCTGTTGGTGGGGGACAACAGCACCCGGGCCCTGGCGCCGTGAAAGACGATCATCCCCACCCGGTCCCGGCGCTGGTAGGCCTGGACCAGGAAGGACAGGGCGAGCTGTTTGGCCGCGGCCATACGGCGCTGGGCGCTCATGGAGCCGCTGGCGTCCACTACCAATAATAACAAGGCCTGGGTTTTTCCTACCCGGCGTTTATAGCGCAAATCATCTGTGGTCAGGGGCCGGTGGTCCCGGAAGATTTCGGGGTCACGCCCCACCGCGGCCCGGAGGGTGGCGTCCAGGGCCACATCCGGGTCAGCCGCGTCGGGCAGGCGGGGCTTGACGTAGCGGCCGTGGCGGCTGCGGGTGGGGGTGGCCAGCCGGCGGCCGCGTTTCCCTTGGGAAAAGCGAGGGAAATGAAATTCCAGGTGCTTGAGTTGGACGGCCGGCGGGGTGGCAAAAATCTGAGCGCCCTCGGAGATGGGGGCCTCCCGGATCAGGGGCTTTTTTTTTCCGACGCAACGACTATCGGAGTTTCGGTTTGGTCGGTCTGGGCCGCAGCCTCCACCTGTTCGATGAGCTTGTTGGTGTCAAGCTCCTCATCATCCAGGGGATTGGCCATGCGGTGGCGCAGGGCCAGAACGGCGCTGTGTTTAACATCTGCCAGGGTGATGGCCGTTCGCCCGGCCAGCGCGGCCAGGGTGCAGGCGGCCCGGATGGTGGTGAGATCAGCCCGGTGCCCCTCAGTTCCCAGGGCCAGGGCCAAATGTACGGCCAAAGCCATTTCCGCTTCGCCCACCTGCACCAGGGGGAGCATAGTCCGGGCCTGTTCCAATTTTTGTTTTAATTCCGTCTCGGATTTTTGGTGAGCTGCCAGGAAACCTTTGGGGTCAGCTTCGAAGGCCAGACGCTGCCGGACGATGGCGGCGCGGGCGGCGGGGTCGGGTATGCCCTTGACCTCCACACAGATGCCGAAACGGTCCAGGAGTTGGGGGCGCAGCTCACCTTCTTCGGGGTTCATGGTGCCCACCAGGAGAAACCGGGCCGGGTGGGAAAAGGAGACCGACTCCCGCTCCACCAGGTTGACGCCGGAGGCAGCCACGTCCAAGAGGATATCCACCAGGTGGTCCTCCAGGAGATTGACCTCGTCGATGTAGAGAATGCCCCGGTGGGCCCGGGCCAAAAGCCCAGGCTCAAAGCGCTTACGGCCTTCGTGCAGGGCGGCTTCCAGGTCCAGGGTGCCCAGGACCCGGTCTTCGGTGGCCCCCAAAGGCAGGGTGACCACCGGCACCGGCCGCCGGGTCACAGGCAGACCGTTGTCCGCCACCTTGCGACTCTGGCAAGCGTCGCAGAGACCATCAATGCCCTTGGGGTGGCAACCGTAGAGGCAGCCGGCTACCACCTCCATTTCAGGCAGCAGACCGGCCAGGGCCCGGACCGCGGTGGATTTGCCGGTGCCCTTCTCTCCCCGGATCAAGACGCCGCCGATGGCCGGGTTGATCGCGTTTAAGAGGAGGGCCAGCTTGAGGTCTGCTTGGCCGACGATGGCGGTGAACGGGTAGATGGGTAGGTGGGAGCGCATAGTGTAATTGTAGCGCATAGGGCAGGGTAGTCAAGGGGGTTTAGGGAAGTGGTCAGAAAAGGGGTATGGGTATCAGGCCAGGATCAATGCGGTATTACGTGCTTATAAGGAGGCCCACAGGGGTTCTTAGGGACATCGATCAATAGCCCAATGCTCAAGGCCTGTCAAGCAAAAAAGCGTTTGACGTCTCAGGGAGGGTATGATAAAAAAATATAGAGTTATGTTTTAGGCGCAAGCCACCCAGACTCATCCTGGGCGGCTTTTTTTATTGTGGGGGCTTGGTATGCGGCTGGTGATGATCGATAATTATGATTCCTTTACCTATAACCTGGTGCAATTGTTTTATGAATTTGACCTGGAGGTAGTGGTCCGGCGGCATGACGAGGTGGATTTGGCCGGGATCGAGTCCCTGAGACCGGACTGGCTCTGCATTTCTCCGGGACCCAAGGCCCCAGTGGACGCCGGGATCAGCAAGGCCGTGATCGCTCATTTTTATAAAGATATGCCAATATTGGGCGTGTGTTTAGGAATGCAGGCCATCAATGAGGTCTTTGGCGGCCGTACGGTGCTGGCTCCGGAGCCGGTGCACGGCAAACGCCATGAGATCTTCCACACGGGCGAGGCCGTCTTTGCCGGGCTGCCCAGCCCCTTTGGAGCGGCCCGATATCATTCCCTGATGGTGAGCCAAGTTTCGCCAGACCTAATAATCACCGCCCGAAGCGCCGATGGGGTCATCATGGGGCTGAGCCACCGGCGTTACCCCTTGCACGGCGTGCAATTTCATCCGGAGTCTTTTCTGACGGAATACGGCCGGGAACTGGCGGCCAATTTCCTCGAGCTGGCGCCGGGGTTTAAGTCCCTGGCGACAGCAACCGATCCCACCAAGAAAATACACATTATCCAGCCTTCTAGGCTGCCCTCGCCTTTAGCTGCAGTCCTGGGATAGATTTAAAGCATGTGGGGCCGCATCACTAACCTTGAGATTAGTCCCCTGAACCTGCCTGACGCTGTGAGCGGGCTGGATGAGCTTTTCATGGGACTGCGCCATCTCCCGTACGCTATGCTGCTTTTAAGCGGCGGCAGTCTGGACTCCTCCCGCTACTCCTTGATGGGCTGGGACCCTTTTCTCGTCATCCGGGCCAAGGGCCGGCAGGTGGAGATGCAATTTCAGGGAGGCCACCGGACTGTGACGGCCAATCCGTTTGATCTTCTGGACGAGGTCCTGGAGGCTTTAGCATTGCCGGGGCAGACGCCGGTGCTGCCGTTGGCGGCCGGGGCGATGGGGTTTCTGGCCTATGATCTGAAAAACCAATTGGAACGCCTGCCCGCCACGGTGGTGGATGATGTAAATCTGCCGGATATGGTGTGGGCCTTCCCCCGCCAGATCGTGGTGCAAGATCGAGAGGAAAAATGTTTCTGGCACGTCGGTGTGGAGTATGAACCACCGGCGGACATCCACTGCCCGGCCACACAGCCGGAATTGACGGTGGCGGAACTAGGCCGATCTGCTCGCCTGGCGGTCCCCGGCGGCTACCAGGTAGGCGAATTGACCAGCACCTTTTCCCGGGAAGACTATCTGGAGGCGGTGCGACGGGCCCGGGAGTATATCCGCCAGGGGGACATCTATCAGGTTAATCTCTCCCAGCGGTTCAGCTTTCCCTTCCAGGGCGATTTGTACCGGCTCTTTTGCCAGCTTTTTCAGCGCAACCCGGCGCCCTTCTATGCCTACCTCAATTGCGGGGATTTTCAGATCCTCTCCACCTCCATGGAGCGCTTTCTCCTGCGTCAGGGGGACTTTCTAGAGACCCGACCCATCAAGGGGACCCGCCCCCGGGGGCGCACTCCGGCCGAAGATGAGATTATGCGGCAGGAACTGACCGCCTCGGTGAAGGAGGATGCCGAACTGTCCATGATCGTGGACCTGCTCCGCAACGATATCGGTCGGGTCTGCCTGGGGGGAAGCGTCCAGGTCAGGGAGCATAAACGTTTGGAGGCCTATGAGAATGTCTATCATCTGGTGTCCATTGTGACCGGGCAACTGCGGCCGGATTGCAGCCAGGCGGATATTCTCAGGGCCACATTTCCGGGCGGATCCATTACCGGCTGCCCCAAGATCCGGGCCATGGAAATTATCGACGAATTGGAGCCGGTGGGGCGCCACGTCTACTGCGGCTCCATCGGCTATTTGGGGCTGCACCGCAACCTGGATTTGAATATCGCCATCCGGACGGCCATTAGGCTGCCAGGGGCAGGTCCATTTTGCCGTGGGCGGCGGCATTGTCTATGATTCCGAAGAGGTGGCGGAATATGAGGAAACGCTCCACAAGGGGATGACCTTATTCAGGATTATCGGCCAGGGAGGTTTGGAACCAGGGGGACAGCGGTGGGGGCGCTGGATACCGGTATGACTTAGGAAGAGAAACCGGCAGGCTTACGACTCGCCGAAATATTGCTGGATAATGGCCAGCCAGTCGGCCAGACCCAGGTGGCTGGCAAAGTAATCTTCATCGTGATACGGCGGGCTGCACTCGTCAATGACACCGTCAGCGGTTACCAGGCAGACCGGCCATCCCGGGGCGCCGGGGGGGGTGCCGGCCACCGGCAGCAGCCGGTAGACGACGAAGGCCTGATCATGGCAGGAAAAGGCATACTCATCCCCCTCGTGCTGCAGGGTTAGTTTCTGGTTATAGATTCCCCATTTTTTAAAGAGGTTTTGGATGTGCGCCAGCACGCGGGTGGGGGGGAGTTTTTGCAGCTCGGCTTCCGAAAACTCGGGGATATTTATCTGTCGTGGGATCGACCATAGCGACACCTTTCGCCAGGACACACCAGCTGTGGTCAAATGCAATTGCCAAAATACCGATTAAATTAGGGGCTGGATTCACACCCAGTAATTTTGGTGGGCGGCGTCCAGCCCTGACATTATTTCTAAGGCTGCCCCGAAATGTGCCTGGTATTTGGACCAGAATTCCTCCGGGGTAAAAACGTGTTCCTGGGTGCCATAGCATTCCACGGCATAGCTGGCGCAGACGGCGCCGATCTGAGCGGCCTCCACCAGGCCTTTGCCCAGGATCAACCCTTTGAGGAGACCGGCCCGGTAGCCATCGCCGGCGCCGGTGGGGTCCGCGACCTGGCTTGGCGGCACCGCGGCAATATGCCTCTCCTCCTCCCGATTTTGAATGAGTGAACCATTTTCTCCCAAAGTGGTGATAAGGACACTGGTGCGCTCGATCATTTCAGATTTGCTCAACCCGGTCTTTTTCATGATCATTTCCAGCTCATAATCATTGGAGATGGTGATGCTGGCGCCGGTGAGCATTTCCACCAGACGTTCTCCCGACCACATGGGAATGGACTGACCGGGATCAAAAATATAGGGGATTTTATTTTCCCGGTAACCCTGGCAATAGATCAGCATATCGTCCAGGTTGCCGGGAGCGACGATGGCAATGGACTGCTTGGGGTCAAGATTGTCAAAGGTGTATAGTGACCGGTATTTCATGGCTCCGGGATTGAAGCCGGTTATCTGGTTGTCGGACTGGTCGGTGGTGATATACGCCCCGGCGGTGAATTCTTCGGGAATCAGACGGATGCCGTTCAGAGGGATATTATGGCGCTCCAGCCATTCCCGGTAACGGCTAAAGTCCTTGCCGGCGGTGGCTAAAATAAGGGGTTGTTCTCCCAATAACGCCAGGCTGTAGGCGATATTGCCGGCGGTGCCGCCGAATTTTTCCGTTAAACCATTGACCATAAAACAGACGTTGAGGATGTGAATTTTATCGGGTAGTATATGGTCAGCGAATTTGCCGGGAAAATCCATGATCCGGTCATACGCCAATGAGCCGGAAATAAATATCTCCATACTGGGGGCTCCTTCAAGACCCAAAGGAAGCGTTGGGATTTTTGGCCATTGTATCGTAACCTAACTGCCTGGGCAACCCATTTTTCTCGCCGCACCTGACGGTGACCGAGTCGGGTTATCAGGCACCGCTAACGAATAGCTTTTGGGTTTTTAGTTGAACTTTTTTCCGGCTGAGGCGATGATGTAAGAAGGTTGAGTGGGTCGGCCGCGACTTCCAGTCGGAGGCTTTTTCCTGGTCAATTCATGGGCTGTTCGTTTCTGGGAACAGCTAGCGCCACAGTTTGGTATAGAGCCGCCAAGGCAGTGGGCGGCAGTATTAAAAGTTTTGTTACCGCAGTTTCCTTTGTTTCTCGAACCAGTTAAAACAAACGTAAAGTTTAAGGTGGGAAAATGGCCCGTCGTGCTTTGGTTTCGTCCCATGGCAAAAAAACCGTTCCCCTGGAGGGACGGGTGCCGCCGTCCAATCTGGAGGCAGAGCAGTCGGTTCTGGGCGGCATCCTCTTGGAGCCGGGGGCCTTGGATCGGATTGCCGATATCCTGGCACCCGAAGATTTTTATCACGAGGCCCACGAGAAAATCTATCAGACCATGTTGGACCTCTACCGGCGGCGGGAGCCCGTCGATTTGGTGACGGTGACGGCTCTGATGTCTGACCGGGAACTTCTGGATGCCGTCGGTGGTCCGGGCTTCCTGGCGTCTTTAAGTGACAATGTCGGTTCCGCCGCCAATATCGAATACTGGGGCACCATCGTCCATGAAAAATCCATCCTGCGGCAGCTCATTTCCTGCTCCACCGGCATTACCGCGGAATGTTATGACCCCATTAACGATGTGGAGAAGTTCTTAGACGAGGCCGAAAATCGTATTTTCACCATTGCCGAAAGCAAGATGCGGCAGGGTTTTTTTACGTTGAATACCCTGGTGGAAAAAGAAATATCCTTGCTGGAGGCATTGTATGGCCGCCAGGAAATGACCACCGGGGTGGCGAGTCATTTCCGGGATCTGGATCGGTATACTGCGGGTTTGCAAAATTCCGATCTCATTATTCTGGCCGCCCGACCCAGCATGGGGAAGACCGCGCTGGCGCTGAATATTGCCTATAACGTGGCCCATTACTCTCAGGTGCCGGTGGCCGTTTTCTCCCTGGAAATGTCCAAAGAGCAGTTAGTCCGGCGTCTCTTGAGCGCCATTGGCCACATCGACGCCTCTCGCCTGCGCCGGGCCTTTTTGACCCCGGACCAGTGGATCAGCCTGCAGGAAGCCGCAGGGCAGCTCATGGACTGCCCGATTCTCATCGATGATACTCCGGCGGTGACCGCCTTGGAGGTCCGGGCCAAATGCCGCCGTTTGAAGCGGGAAAAAAAGTTGGGGTTGGTCATCATCGATTACCTGCAGCTCATGCGGGGGCGCAGTGATTTCGTCAGCCGGGAGCAGGAGATTTCCGAAATTTCCCGTTCCCTTAAGGCCCTGTCCAAAGAGCTGCAAATTCCGGTGGTCGCCCTGTCTCAGCTCAACCGCCGGGTGGAAGAACGTCCCAACAAACGGCCGGTACTTTCTGACCTGCGGGAATCCGGAGCCATCGAACAGGATGCCGATGTCATTATTTTTATCTATCGGGATGAAGTCTACCGCAAAGATTCGCCGGAAAAGGGCGTGGCCGAAATTATCATCGGCAAACAGCGCAACGGTCCCACCGGGAGCTTTAAATTGCATTTTTCCAGCCAGTTCACCCGTTTCGATGATTTTTCCGAGGAACAGCCGCCGGATTTCGAGTAATAGCATTATGTGGAAGTATGTCTGGTTGTGGATCCCCATGGTCTTTATTGCCATCGCCAATGGGGTGGTCCGGCAGGCCTGGTATGGTAGACACCTGAGCGAACTGCGGGCCCATCAACTCTCCACTGTCACCGGCGTGGTGCTTTTCGGGCTGTATATCTGGCTCAGCCTGCGCTGGTTCCGGCCGGCCACTGCCGCCCAGGCCCTGGCCATCGGCTTGTTATGGCTGGGCCTTACCGTGGGCTTTGAGTTCCTCTTCGGCCACTACGTCGCCGGGCACTCCTGGAATCGGCTGTGCCAGGATTACAATATTTTCGCCGGCCGCCTGTGGATGATTATCCTCGTCTGGGTGACGGTGGCGCCGTCTCTGTTTTATCGGTGGCAGCAGTAGCGCGCCCGGCGAAAGACCGTATCCGGGGTGATGGCCCGCTGTCCCTCCCGGTCGCCAGGCAGGGCATAAAGACGATTGGAGGGTGGCGCTTACAAATCTTTACGGACCACGGCCCGGTAAAGCATGTCCAGCTGCCGCAGCAATCCGGCTTCCAGCTCCGACGGCACCCGCGTTCATAGCGATTCTCGAAAGGTTTTTCCTATGGGCCTAAAAGGGCACGGCACGCCGTGCCCCTACGGTAAAAAATTATTTTCGAGAAGAAGATGTTATTTTTCGGCAATTTTTTAATCGTTATAGATGTTATTGAAATTACATGATTATTATATTTAATAATCTTTTTTTTCGCGCCAATTTCGCGCTCTTTTCGCGGTAATTTCGCGCTAAATTTTCCGCTGGTTTTGCGGGCCATTTCCAGGGGGCCGAGGAGTCCTGGCGGCGGGTCGGATTTTTCGCGCTTATTTCCCATGGTGACAAAATTAAATGATATAATTTTTCGCGAATATTTTTTAACATTTAATACTCCATTGATATTATTTAGAAAATAAGTTTTTGGGGCATTTTTTCCCGCCAATTTCCCGCCAATTTCCCGCTTTTTTCGCGCTAAATCTTCCACTGGTTTTGGACGGCCATTTGCAAGCGCCGGGGAGTTCTGGCGGTGGGTCGCATTTCTCTCACTTATTCGCGCTTATTTTCCACGGTGACAAAATTAAATGACGATAATTTTTCGCGAATATTTTTTGATATTTAATACGATTGATATTATTAAGATATAGGTTTTTGGACATTTTTTCGCGCTAATTTCGCGGTAATTTCGCGCTAAATTGGCGCGATTTTTATTCGTTTCATGCCGGCAGCACGGTCAGGCTGCAGGGCCGGACTGACTCCGGTCTTGTGGCAGCCCGGAAAAAATCCCGACGGTCCTCACGAGTGCCCTGATGAGAAGGTAGACGGCCGGCAAGATAAGAGGATCATATCGAATCAAGCTGGAAAAGAACAGCACATATGAGGCAGATGGCGCGAAAAATAGGCAAGAGGTGAGGGGCGATAGGAACAACTTCAGGACCTGCCCCTGGCCGCCTGATTTAACCCTTAACTGTGTCCAATTAACTGTGGACCTTTATCATACGTGTTGAAGTTCATGCTGCCGTAAATTAGGGACTGAGTGCTGAGTAACTACTAAGGAGAAGATAATTTTCCGAAGGGGCCGGGTTTCCCGACCCCTTTAAGGTTTATACGGAAATTTTGGTTAAAAATTAGTATATTCTTTAGTTGCTAAAGTTATGGAAAGGAGCTTGGTGATGTATCTGAAGGTTACGGAAGCACAAAAAATCATGGGACGCCTGGCCAAAGGTGACGACCTGCTGGGAGCCTTGACAAATATCTGTCAGGAACTAGGGATCACCCTGGGGGAGGTAAAGGCCATCGGCGCGGTCAGCCAGGCCCGGATCGGCTATTATCACCAGGACACCCGGCAGTACGAATGGCTGGAGCTGGACAGGCACCTGGAGATTTTGGCCCTGGAAGGCAATATCTCCCTGAAGGACGGCCAACCTTTTGTCCACGCCCACGTTATTTTGGGCGACGGCCAAGGCCGGGCTTACGGCGGCCACCTGGCCGAGGGCACTATCGTCTTTGCCGCGGAATTTGTTATCCAGGAACTGAAGGCTGACAGATCGCTCAACCGGCAGATGGACGACGAGACGGGCTTGTTTCTGTGGCCGCAGAAATAGAGGTTAAGCGGACCGGGTCTCTCGCCTTCGGTCATTTCTAAATTCCTTTAGTCTGGGTGGGTCTCAGACCTACCCCAGAGGGCCTCTCCTCTTAAGGCAAAACTTTTACAATTTTGGTATTAGGCAGCCAAGGGAAGCAAGGGCGGAGTAGCGATGAAACGATGTGAATGGGCCAATAGGGATGAGTTAGAGCAGTCCTATCACGATAATGAATGGGGCGTCGCAGTTCACGACGACCGACGCCTCTTCGAGTTTCTCATTTTGGAAGGGGCGCAGGCAGGATTGAGTTGGTCCACCATTCTGAGAAAGCGGGAAGGATATAGAAAGGCTTTTGATAATTTTGACGTCCAGAAAATCTCTCGATACACCGAGAATGACGTGGCTCGACTGCTGGCTAATACCGAGATCATAAGAAACAAGCTCAAAATTAAGGCGACCATCACTAATGCCAGAGCCTTCCGGCAGGTACAGGAACAATTTGGTAGCTTTGACCGGTACATCTGGCAGTTTGTTAAGGGAAAACCTCTGCAGAACTCCTGGGAAAAGATGATTGAGATTCCCGCCAGCACTCCTGAGTCTAGAGCCATGAGCAAAGATTTGCAGAAAAGAGGGTTCAAGTTCGTTGGCCCAACCATTTGTTACGCGTTCATGCAAGCCGTTGGCATGGTCAACGATCATGTGGTGGATTGTTTCAGGTGCGAGGAACTCCAGAATAAGGACTAGCCTGACCAAACGGTATACCGAATCGCCGGGAAACCCGGGTCGCGGTGACTGCCCGGGTCAAACTAGCTTGAAAGGAGCTTTAGCTGTAGCCCTGCTTTTTTTTGACCTGAAGTTATTTGTGGTTTACAATAGCACAAATTAGGCGGGGTGTATCTGGACCCGGCCGGCAGCTGCGAGGTGGAACAGATGAGCCAAACAGATGAGCAACTGTTGATTGCCAAGGGGGAGCATGACATAGGGCTGCGGCCCAAAATGGCCAACCGGCACGGTCTCATTGCCGGAGCCACGGGGACTGGCAAGACCGTGACCTTACGGGTCCTGGCGGAGGCCTTCAGCCGGATCGGGGTGCCGGTGTTCATGGCAGACATCAAGGGGGACCTCTCGGGGCTGATCAAACCGGGGGGGGATAAACCCAAGGTGGTGGAACGGGTGGAAACCCTGAAGCTGCCGGATTTCCATTTCCGGGCCTATCCGGTAGTCTTCTGGGATGTGGACGGCGTGCAGGGGCATCCGGTGCGCACCACCATTTCGGAGATGGGGCCGCTGCTGCTGGGGCGGCTGCTGAATCTGAATGATACCCAGAGCGGGGTTTTGACCCTGGTGTTTAAGATCGCCGACGATAACGGCCTGTTGCTGCTGGATCTGAAGGACCTCCGGGCCATGCTGCAGTATGTGGGGGATAATACTGAGCAGTTCCAGACCAAGTATGGCAATGTGTCGGCGGCCAGCATTGGGGCCATCCAGCGCAACCTGCTGGCCCTGGAGCATGAGGGGGGCGAGGCCCTGTTCGGGGAGCCGGCCTTGAATTTTGAGGATTTCCTGCAGACCTCGGCCAAGGGTGAAGGGATTATTAATATCCTGACGGCGGACAAGCTGATCAACTCCCCTAAGGTGTATGCCACCCTGCTTCTGTGGCTGCTGTCCGAACTTTTTGAACAGTTGCCTGAAGTGGGCGACCCCCCCAAACCCACCTGTGTCTTCTTTTTTGACGAGGCCCATCTGCTCTTTAACGACGCGCCCACTGTCCTGTTGGATAAGATCGAGCAGGTAGTGCGCCTCATCCGCTCCAAAGGGGTAGGCGTCTATTTCGTCACCCAGAACCCCTTGGATCTCCCGGATGAGGTCTTGGGCCAGTTGGGCAACCGGGTGCAGCACGCCCTGCGGGCCTTCACCCCCCGGGACCAGAAGGCCGTGAAAGCCGCCGCCCAGACCTTCC
Source organism: uncultured delta proteobacterium (assembly GCA_963780995.1). Classification (GTDB taxonomy): domain Bacteria; phylum Desulfobacterota; class Desulfobaccia; order Desulfobaccales; family Desulfobaccaceae; genus Desulfobacca. The sequence goes on along the minus strand of CAWAEI010000021.1, from coordinate 109,157 downwards.
GGACCAACCCTAAGCTCGATGTCGTGGAGGCCATCACGGAATTGGGGGTGGGAGAGGGGTTGGTTTCGGTCCTGGATGCCAAAGGCGTACCCACGCCGGTGGAGCGGGCCTGGATTCTGCCGCCCCAGAGCCGGCTGACGCCCTTGACCCCGGAGGAGCGGCAACAGGTCATCCAGGGGTCGGTGATGCAGGGCCATTACGATAAGATCGTTGACCGGGAATCGGCCTATGAAATTTTGCAGGCCAGAGCCGGGCAGGCCCAGGCAACCGCCATGGCCGAGGCCGAGGCCAAACAGCGGGCCAAAGAATCAGCCCAAACCGGCAAGGTCATCGAATCCATGGCCAGGAGCGCGGCCCGCTCCATCGGCACGCAGATCGGCAGGCAAATTTCCCGGGGGGTTTTAGGGACGCTGTTTGGGTGGGGGAAAAAGACGCGATGAAAAGGCGGGGAAAAGGAATTAGGGAATAGGGAAAAAGATTATTTCAAGTTTTCAGGGGCTGTTACCGGCAGGTTCTTAAGGTAACGGCCCCTGTTGTTTTCATAAGAGGGCTGGGCATTTTCGGCTGGCTCAGGCGGCCAGTTTTTCCCGGCAGAGGATCTGGCCCCGGGTGCTGATGACCACCTGTTCATGGGAAATTCTCTTGCCGGCCGCAGCCATGCCCTGTTCGACAATATAGGCCAAACCCGCACAACAGGGCACTTCCATGATCACGGTAGTGACACTGTTGATGTCCGCCTTCCGGAAAATCTCCGCAAATTTGGCAATATGCTCCTGAAGGTCATCGAACTTGGGACAGCCGATGAGTACCACTTTGTTCGGCATCAGCTCCTCATGCACCTGGGGGAAGGCGATGGGGCAGCAGTCGGCCAACACCAGGAGATCCGCATGTTTCAGGAAAGGAGCGGTGGGCGGCACCAGCTTAATCTTCACCGGCCAATGGGTCAGGGCCGAAATCCGGTCCACGGGCTCCAGGGGCTTGTAGAACGGCCGTGGCTCCTGCCCGAAGTTCTGCACCTGGGCCGAAGGACAGCCGCACGCCAGGGCGGGGGCTGGCTTTTCCACCTGTTCCTTGGATTTTAGGTGTTCCTCCACGGCGTGTTCGTCAAAGTCCTCGGCTTCCCGCTCGATAATCTTCAAAGCTCCCGTGGGGCATTCCCCCAGGCAGGCGCCCAGACCGTCGCAGTATTTTTCCGCCACCAATTGGGCCTTGCCGTCCACGATCTGGATGGCCCCTTCGGCGCAGGAGGGCACGCACTGGCCGCAGCCGTCGCAGAGTTCCGGGTCGATTTCAATGATTTTTCTTGTTATTTTCATGGCCTTGTCTCCAGGCTGAAGGTCAATTAATTACTTTTTATATCACGACTGAGGGGCCAGGCAGCATTTGCTTAACTCTTTGGCTGCCAGTTCCCGGCCGCCGGGGGTGAGGAACTTCTGCTGCACTAATTCTGCCTAGATCGGCCTGACTCAGGGGATGTTCCTTGTATTTTTCTTCCAGGTTGGCCAGCACATCGGCGTCGTAGAGGACCTTGAAATTCAAGGTTTCTTCGGGCCGGGGGGTGTGGTGGTGGCCGACAATGTCGCAGACTTCATCAATCAGCCCTGGCATGGCCCCCAGATCGGTGAGGATCTCCCGGGCCACGGCCGGACCTTCCAGTTCCTGATAGCGGGATTCGGTGCTCTGATATTTAATTTGCGCTTCTTTGATGCCGATGTCGTGCAGATAAGCGGCGCTGAGAATAACGGCAAGATTGCCTTGTTCCTGTTTACCGATCTGTTCGGCGTGGCGGGCCACCCGGGTGGCGTGGCCGATGCGTTTGAAATCCCTGCCGAAGTACCGCTTCATGGCAATGGCCACCCTATCCTTGAACAGGTCTTCCCGGCCGGCCAGGAGTTCCGACGGCAGAGAGCCAAAACACTGTTCGGCATATTTACAATAAGAGGCGCAGCCAAAATCCATTTTCGGGTTCAGCATCCGTTCGCCGCATTTTTTGCAGCGGCGGCTGGCTTCGTCTTTGAAAAATTCCATATCACCACCGCATTTGGGGCAGGTGGTTTCAAAAACGGCCCCTGGCTTCCAGTAGCGGGTATCTTGTCCGGGGCATTGCATCGGTTAACTCCTGTGGTTTAAATCACTGCCAGGACATGGCCGGCAGGGGTGAAAAGGGGGCGGGAAGCAAATTTCCCACCCCCGAGGTTGTCAATTAGCTTATCCCAGGATGGCCTTCAGGTCTTCATCCGCAGTGGTGATGGGTTTAATGGCGAAGGTTTTCACCAAAAAGTCCAGCACGTTGGGCGTGACAAAGGCCGGCAGGCTGGGTCCCAGGCGGATGTCTTTGATACCGAGATACAGCAGGGTCAGGAGAATGGCCACCGCTTTCTGTTCATACCAGGAGCAGATAATGGACAGGGGCAGGTCGTTGACGCCGACGCCGAAGGCGTTGGCCAGGGCCACGGCGATCTGGATAGCGGAGTAGGCATCGTTGCACTGTCCCACATCCAGGAGCCGGGGGAGGCCGCCGATGTCGCCCAGTTGTTTGTCAAAAAACTTGAACTTGCCGCAGGCCAGGGTCAGCACCACGGTGTCCTTGGGGGTCTTTTCTACGAACTCGGTGAAGTAGTTCCGGGACGGTTTGGCGCCGTCGCAGCCGCCCACCAGGAAGAAATGGCGGATGTTCTTGTTTTTTACGGCCTCGATGACCTGGCCGGCCACCCCCATGACAGTGTTGCGACCGAAACCCACCATGACGCTGCGGCCATTGGTATCCTCGGGGAAGCCGGGGAGAGACAGGGCCTTGTCAATGGCAGGGCCGAAGTTTTTGTCGGCGAGGTGTTTGACTCCCGGCCAACCCACCAGCCCGGTGGTAAAGATGTTGTCCTTATAGGCTTCCTGCGGTTTCTGGATGCAGTTGGTGGTCATAATGATGGCGCCGGGAAACTGGGCAAATTCCTTATGCTGATTTTGCCAGGCGGTGCCAAAATGGCCATAAAAGTGGGAATATTTTTTCAATCCCGGATAGGCGTGCGTGGGCAGCATTTCGCCATGGGTGTAAACATTGATGCCTTTGCCCTCGGTCTGCTGCAGGATCATTTCCATGTCGCAGAGGTCGTGGCCGGAGACCAGGATGGCCTTGCCTTTTTTGGCCCCCAAAGGCACCTTGGTAGGCACCGGGTGGCCGTAGCGGCCGGTGTTGCCGGCGTCCAACAGTTCCATGGCCCGCAGGTTGATCTCACCGCACTTCATAACCATAGGGATCAGGTCGGGGACGGCCAGCTTGGGGTCCATCATGGTGGCCAGGGCCTCATGGACAAAACCGTAGACTTTTTCGTCTTCCTGCCCTAAAATCTGGGCATGGTCGGCATAGGCGGCGACGCCTTTGACGCCGAAGAGCAGGATGTGCTTCAGAGACAGGGCATCGGCATCGGGGGCCGGGATGGTTTTGATGCCCAGCTGTTCGCCTTGTTTCACCAGCTCGTCCAGGGTGGCGGCCGGGGTCAAAGTGGCCGCAGTGCCGGGGAAGTCAACCTTGCCGCCAGCGGCCTTGACCTTGACCTTGAGGGCTTCCCGGTGTTTGACCGCGTCGTTTATCCAGATAACGAAGCGGGCCGGGTCGAAATCGACGTTGGTCAGAGTAGAAAAACAGGCCTGGAGGGTGAAGAGGTTCACCTCTTTGTCGCTGACGCCTACCTTGCGGCCTTCCACGGCTACCTGGGATAGGCCGATAAGGGTATAGACCAGTAAATCCTGTAGGGCGGCGACCTCGGGCTGTTTGCCGCAGACACCTAATACGGTGCAACCTTCGCCTTTGGCAGTTTGTTCACATTGATAACAAAACATGGTTTCTCCTCCTTATGGGTTTAGGCTTGTAATGCAGGTGTTAATATGTTGATCTCATTCATAGGTAAAATGATAAACATTTTCTTCGGGGTATCCATTGATTTAAGTCAATACATGTAAATTTTTTAAAATTGATTTTTCCTCCGATTGATGAATATAAGATAAACCCGAGGAGTTTGGCCGGCCTTGATGTAAGTCAAGGAAAAAAAATATTTTCAGGAAAAGAACCAGCCATGAAATTTTTGAGTCAAATTGGGGCGATTCCCCTTTTCAGCGGCCTGGCCGAGGAGCAACTGCAAGAACTGGCCATGATTGTCATTGACCAGGTATTCCGGCGGGGCCAGACCATTTTTCTGGAAGGTGAGGAAGGCAGCGGCTTTTATGTGGTCAACACCGGCAAGGTAAAGATCTTTAAACTTTCCCCGGACGGCAAGGAACAGATTTTACATATTTTGGGTCAGGGAGAGCCCTTTGCCGAAGTGCCGGTTTTTGCCGGGCAGCGTTTCCCGGCCAATGCCGAGGCCTTGGAAGAAAGCCGCCTGTTTTTTTTCCCCCGGGCCGGTTTTTTGGAACTGATCCGGCAGCACCCCTCCCTGGCCCTGAATATGTTGGCGGTACTGTCCCGGCGACTGCGGCAACTGGCGGGGTTGGTGGAGGATTTGTCCTTAAAGGAGGTGCCGGCCCGGCTGGCGGCCTACTTGTTGTATCAGAGCGACCGCTCTGCAGGGGCGCCAGAGTTTGAGTTGGAAATCGCCAAAGGACAGCTAGCCAGCCTCCTGGGCACCATTCCGGAAACCCTGTCCCGGATTTTGGCCAAGATGGTGAAGGAAGGGTTGATCGAAAGCAGCGGGCCGCGGATAAAGATAATAAAAAAGGCAGGTTTGCAGGAATTGGCGGCAGGGGTGAGGCGATTATAAGCCGACGCCACAGTTGCGGCGATTGTTTAGATTTATGAACATCTGGAAAAGGAATTTTTCGACGGAAAGTAGTTTACTCATTGATTCTAAAAGATAAAATGATCTTGTTGGGTGAGTAAAAATACTTGAACGTAATGTTTCATTTTCTTAACAAAAATTGGAGATGTTAGAGAGAGGGCGTTGAGCAAGACAGCCTTTTCTGACTTCTAGTAAAATATCGAAATACAATGCTACATCAACACGTTATATTTTTTTAAACCGCCATTTTTTCCCGTCAATTTTCTCAATCACCTCCAAGAAATACTCTGGCAAAGATCTTGCATAGGAATAGAGCAAAACTCAGGTTGCCGATGGCGCAATGCACACCTAAGTAATGAGGGGGGTGATATTCGGGTCCAAAAGAAACAAAGTCAATGTGATGAAAAGAAATGCTTTTACTTAGATACACGGTTAACCAAATTTTTGGTTAACGCATAAGGAGGATGAAGAGAATGCAAAAAAAATGGTTTATGTCTTTGGCCCTGGCGCTGGCGGTAATGCTGCCGATGGCCGCCTCAGCTTTGACGATTAACGATGTTGCAACCAGCCCGCCGTATACCCAGGCGGAAGTGTGGAGATCTGGACAAGGGGCTGCCTATGATGGTAATGGAACATTTCAGGATTACATCGGCAGGGCTTTTGCCACCGACTCTATTACCATTAATTTCAACCCCTTTTCTTTCTCGATCCTGACGAATAACCAACCTGGCGGCAGGGTAGTTAATGGCATTAACTTCGGCGTGGCGGATTTAGCCATCAATTATTCTTCAGGCATCGCGAACTATGACGCCGCTACCCTGGCACATTTTCCCGGCGCGATCAGCCCATTTGAACTGGGCGTTGATATGCAGGCGTTTGCGGCCGGCACTCCCGGCGTGGCCGGCAATGGTGTGGCCTGGTTAGCGGATACCATAACCTGGCAAACCAGTTTTTCTTTTACCAACCCCTTGCCCGGATTAAATTACGGCGGGTCGTATAAATCGAGCAATGCTCCGGCCGGAGCCAAGCAGGAACCGGTTGAGGTCTTCATGGCTCAGGCTAATCGGTACTTAGCAGGAAACATGGTCTGGTCGGTTAATGATGCGACCTTGAACGTCAACAACAACGTTCCAGATTACCTGATTACGGTCACTTTTGGAAATATTCCAGGCGCTCCGGCGGAATTCCTCTGGAGCACCGCCCGTTGCGCTAATGATATCGTGCACAACACCCCCATTCCCGGTTCCCTGCTGCTCATGGGCAGCGGTATCATCGGCCTGGTGGGTATTGGTCTGCGCAAGAAAAACCTCGTTTAATTAACCTATCAGTGGCGGGGCCGGCCTCGGCCTCGCCGATATCTGTTAGCAGCACCACCTATCTTTTCGTTCCAAGAGCCGTCTTATCTCCTTCTTGGGCGGGGTCGAAATCGGCCCCGCCTGGCTCTTTGACGCGCCTGGCAGGGCGCCCCCACCAGCAACGGCAACGTCTCGGAGGTGAGAGTGACCTGCCTTCGCTGTGATTTTTAGAGGAACTGGACGGTTTTGGAGACGACCGAGGCTTCGTTTAATCCTCTGGAGGTTCCAGGGGAGGGCGAGGGACTGGGTTATCCTCAGGTCGGTGGTCCGGTTTCTTTGAGTTTCATCAGGCGTTCGTAACATTCTTCCGGAGCCAGCCGTTCTTCCAGGAATTCAGTGATAGTCACTAAAGCCGGGTGCTCTTTAAAAAGCCGTTGCAGTCCTACCCGGTCCCCCCAATTGGGAAAAGCTACCTCGAGTTGAAAGTCATCTAGAACAGCATGATAGAGTTCCATCTGTTCGATCTCGGCCTGACGCATCTGACCCTCCACCTGAAATAACAGTTTGCGAAGTCGGTTCAGATAGGTCTCACGATCCTGGTATTCCCGCCGTTTGTGGTCCAACAGGTTCAGCTTGTGCTGGCGGCTCAATTCACTGAAAGGAATGACATTACTCATGGCCACCTCAACTCAGCCGGTCGAGTCGATTCATGCAAATCAAGCCAACATCGCCGGCCCTTTGGTCAGACACGAACGGCTGCCTGATGTGTGGGATTTTATTATTTGTAGTGTGTTACTTTTTTTCTAATGTATCATTCCAGGTTGCGGATTCAAGGCAAAAAGAGTATTTTTGAAGAGATAAATCGAAGGTTGCCAGAGAGGTCAGGCATGAATTTGAATTTCACTAAACTGGACGGTCTGCTTCCCGCCATCATCCAGGACGCGCTGAGCGGGGAAGTGTTGATGCTGGGGTTCATGAATAAGGAGGCCTGGGAGAAAACCCTGGCCACAGGGCGGGTTCACTATTTTAGCCGCACCCGTCAAAAGCTCTGGTGTAAGGGCGAAACCTCGGGACATGTCCAGTTAGTTAAGGAAATTTATCTGGATTGCGATGATGACACCGTCTTGATCAAGGTGGAGCAGGTCGGCGGCGCCACGTGCCATGCCGGCTACCGCAGCTGTTTTTACCGGTTGATTAAAGACGGCGAAGCCCGCATCGTCGGGGTCAAGGTTTTTGACCCGAAGGAGGTATATGGGAGTGAATAATCTTAAGTTGGGGATACCCAAAGGCAGTTTGGAAAAAGCCACCATCGAACTATTTGCCAAATCCGGCTGGAAGATCAGTGTTAACGGCCGAAGTTATTTCCCTGATATTGATGATCCGGAAATTAGTTGTTCCATGTGCCGGGCCCAGGAGATGTCCCGGTATGTGGAAAACGGCACCTTGGATTGCGGTCTGACGGGCAAAGACTGGATCATGGAAAACGACTCTAAGGTCGTGACCGTGGCCGATCTGGTATATTCCAAAGTCAGTAAAAGTCCGGCCCGCTGGGTTCTGGCCGTGCCCAAGGAATCGCCCTATCGTAGCCCGGAGGATCTGGCCAACAAGAAAATTGCCACCGAACTGGTCAATTTCACCAAAAAGTTTTTTGCCGAGCGCCAGATTCCCGTCCAGGTGGAATTTTCCTGGGGGGCCACCGAAGCCAAGGTGGAGGCGGGCTTGGCCGACGCCATCGTCGAAGTTACGGAAACCGGCAGCACTATCCGAGCCCATGGCTTAAAGATCATCCACGAGCTGATGCAAACCAATACTCAGTTTATCGTCAACCGGGACGTCTGGGAAAAGGACTCCTGGAAAAAAGAAAAGATCGAAAACCTGGTGTTGCTGCTGAAGGGAGCCCTGCGGGCCGACCGGATGGTAGGTTTGAAAATGAACGTGCCAGAAGCCAACATGGAACAGATGGTGGCGATTCTTCCCAGTTTGCAGGCACCGACGATAGCGCCACTCTACCGCACCAATTGGTTTTCCGTGGAAATCATCGTGGAACAGGCCCTGGTCCGCAACCTTATCCCCCAGGTGATCAAGTTCGGGGCCACCGGCATCATCGAATATCCTCTTTTCAAAGTAATCTGATCTTGATATTGGCTCGGAGGGCGGGTCTGAGTCTCGCCCTACTCTAGCCCAGTCCTCCCAGATGCGGCCGATTCTTAGAACCGGCCCGACAGACTTATTGCCGGCCAGGCTTTTTTAGGGCCGGGGAACAGGTATCTGTTTGAGGAGGGGCGGTGATTAACTCCTCCGGCTGGGTGGGGTCTTTCGCGGGTCCGGCGGTGTTCGGCGGCGGGCAGGGGGCGGCGGCAGCCTTGCTGGCCTCCAACTGCTGCTCATATGGTTTTAAGGAGCGGCCCAGGCCGCCGGCCTTGTTGAGGCGGCGGAGGGTATCGAGACAGAGCTGGGCTTTCTCATGACTGTTGGTGGCGGCATAGAGCTCGAAGGCCCGGCTATGATATAGAAATGATTGAGTAAAATTTCCTTGGTCCTCCCAGACTTTCCCCAGACCCTGGAGATCGGCGGCCATCCCGGTTCTATTAAGGATGGCGCGGTCCGCGGCCAGAGCCTTTTGGAAAAAATCCAGGGCTTTAACCGTGTCGCCTCTGGCCAGAAACAGTCTTCCCTGCTGGTAATTCCAGGAGCCCTGGACCTCGGCCTCCCGGGCTGCCGGCCGGGCCTCCTCCAGGAGAACTGCGGCCGTGCCGAGATCTTGTTGGTCCAGAGCCAATCCGGCCATCTGACACAGAACCTGCCCCCGGACCTTGGCTGACCCCGATAGCCTGGCCATGTCCCGGGCCTCCTGCAGATAACCTTCCGCCTGGGGCAGATTTTTGCCTTTTTGGGCCACGGTGGCCAGGTTGGCCAGATTAATGGCGGCCCCCGCGGCATTTCCAAGCCCTTGATTGATGAACAGGGCCTGGTGGAAGAGTTTTTTGGCCTCGGCCAGATCGCCCCGAGTCAGGGCCACGGCGGCCAGGTTATTGAGCTGCCGGGCAGTGCCGACGGGGTTATCAATACTCCGGTTGATCTCCAGGGATTTGGCAAAAGCCTTTTCGGCCCGCTGGTCCCTACCCTCACTCAGCAACTCCTGCCCCTGGAGGCTGGCGTCCGTAGCCCGGCTCACCTGACGCCCGAAGGGGTCAGGCCGTTTGGCGCAACCGCAAACTAAGATGGCCAGCAGACATATCGAGGTTGCCGAACGAATGATTTGGTTCACCCCTTACTCCGACCCTCTCCCCAGCAGAGGCGAGGGGAAAATAACGGCAGAACTGTTGGCCATTGGTAGAATACTATCCAAACATTACGGTACATCCCGGGGCTCCAGATGAATGGACTCGCTGGGGGGCGGTTTGGGCAGGGTCATTTTAATCAAAGGATTCGCTTTCACTGCGTCGATCACTTCTTTGCTGGTGCGCACAGCTTCATCCGTGGTTTCCATCAGACCAGGAAGTTGGCCGGAGGCTTTTCTAAGATCGGCCAGGATACATTTTACCTGGTCCATCTCCTGGTTCACTTTATCCAGCAGGTTGGGTACCTTGCCCGACGATAATTTGAGGTCCCGGGTAATGCCTTCGGAGTTTTTGAGGATACTTTCCACCTTGACCAAGGCGTTTTCCAGACGGGTGTAAAAATCCTTTTGCATCAGCAGCTTGCCTAACGTGCCCTTGGCCTCTATCACACTGACCAGCACCTCATCAAAATGATTGAGAGTGGCTATAAACTTCTGTTCATGCGACTTAAACTGGTCGCTCAGATCTGCCAGGTTCGAGATAAATTTCTTGGCCTTGTGAAGGCTTTCTTCGGGTTGAAATTCTTCCATATAATCGGCCAGGGTTTTCTTGACCCGGGAAGGAATGGTGCCGTAAGGTTCGATGAGCGGGTAGCCGTAGGTACCGGGGCTGATACTCAAGTATTCGCTGCCTAAAATGGTGGGGCTTTCCACTTGGGCCACCGAATCCAGGCGGATGAGGTCGCCATACTTCGCATTGACCTTGATGGTGACTTCCACTTGATTTTCATCCCTCGTCCGAATGATGCGCAGGCGCGTCACCGTGCCGATTTCAGTGTTAAACATTTTTACAGCCGCACCCTGTTGTAGGTTATAACTTTGAGGAAATATAACTAGATAGGTTTGGGTTTTCTGGAACCAGCCCTTACCCTGGCCGATAAGCAGGATCGCCCCGACTCCACCCAGGAAAGCCAGGAACAAAAACAACCCAGCCAATTTTTCAGTACGGCTATACGTTTCCACCATAAAAAAATTGCCCCTGATGGTTCAGACTACAAATAAAACCTGGTGATGGAATCCTCAAGAAAATTGTCATTTCCCGGGCTCAGCCGCAGCCAAACGGCGGATGATCTCGGGTATGGTGGTGGTTGCCAGGGCCGCCAGGGAGCCGCCCCCCAAAACCACCTGGAGGGGAATCCTTAAGACGTCGGCGGTTTCCACCATGAGCTGGCAGATCTGGAAATACGTCTTTTCCGACAGGCCGATGGAGCCGTAATCATTTCTGTGGGTGTCAAAGCCATAGTACCACACCAACAGATCTGGTTTATAGGCCACCACCCGGGGGAGGTGGGCCCGCACCAAGGCGACATACTCTTGATCCGGGTCTGCTTCCCCGGCCATCTGGTAAACGTCCACATCCACCTTGGTACCGTCCGGGGAGAGAAAATCGTCGCCGCAAAAACACAGATGCAATACCTCCGGATCGTCCCTGATTAACTGCCGGGTACCGTCGCCATGGTGAGCGTCGGTGTCGATGACAGCGAAGCGCCCGAGCGGACTGATTTCCCGGATATGACGCAGGGCGATGACCACATCGTTGAAGCAGCAGGCCCCCCAAAAGGTCTGATGACCAGCATGATGCCCCCCGGCGCCGATGAAACAAAAGGCCCGGGCTAATTCCCCCCGGGCCAAAGCCGCCATGGCCGCAACGACTCCTCCCACTGATTCATAGGCAGTGGAACACATCCGGTCCCGGGCCACTCCCTGAATCATTTCCGGGGTGTGAGCCTTGAGGATCAGATCTTCGGAGGCTCGAGGGCATTCATACAATTGGATATGGGGATTTTGGAGCACATCGTCCAGGGCTTCGGGAAAATCGCGCAGGCGGTTGCCCACGGTAAGGTAACTTTTGCGACTGAAGGACGGATGATAAAAGACGCCGACTTTTGTCATATGCCTCACCTTCGGGAACGCTGGTGCTACTCTAAGTCTCTAAGCTGCCATACTGAAATTGAGGCATTTTACCTTTTTACGGTAATAAAATCCAGGCTCTTTTTTCCTCTGGGTTAAACTCCGGTTAGAACAGCCTTTTCCAATTGACAGGAGAAAATTTATTTTGATAATATAGATACTTAGGCAAAAAAGATGCCTTTGGCCGAAAGTGCCTGCCTCTGGCGGCCCAATCATTGGAAATTGTGAGAAAACTTGATGCCCGTTTCCAGATGCTTCCTCCTGTTGGCCTGCCTGGGAATACTGTCGGCTTTGGTATGGTACCGGCCTTCGAACGCGGCTAAGGAGCAACATATGCAACTGAGCGATCAGGACAAAAAAAAACTTCATGAGATTGCCCGGCAAACTATTGCCGCGGGTTTACAGGGACAGACTCCCTCCCCGTTCAAGGATAACACCGGGGTCTTAGGGGAACCCCGGGGGGCCTTTGTAACTCTGCATCTGCGGGGTTGTTTACGGGGCTGCATCGGTCTCATTGAAGCGGTGAAACCCCTGGCCGAGACTATTCAGGAGATGGCCTTGTCCGCGGCTTTTTGCGATCCCCGGTTTCCGCCTCTGACAGCCCAGGAATTTAAGGATCTTGATATTGAAATTTCGGTGTTGACCCCTCTGCGCCGGATTAAGAACATCGAAGAAATTCAAGTCGGCGTTCACGGTCTTTACCTTCGAAACGGGTCTTGCCGGGGTTTGTTGTTGCCTCAGGTGGCCACGGAATATAACTGGGACCGGGATACCTTCCTCCAACAAACCTGCTCTAAAGCCTGCCTTCCTCCCATGGCTTGGAAAGATCCGCAGACGGAGATATACGTTTTCAGCGCCGAGGTCTTTTAGCCGGTCAGCCCCAGACCTATCAGGCCGGCGGTGGTAAATACTAATTTGAGGACCGAATAATGCCTACTCCTAATAATACCCCGGAAGACTTCACTTCAACACCCCCCGTACCGGCGCCGCCAGAGGCCAAACCCCAGGAGGGTTGGCGGCGGTACCGTTTCCTCATTATCTGTGGGGTAGTCTTAGCCTTTATCATTTATATTTTTGCTGCCAAAAAGTCCATGTTGGTTGAGCAGGCCACGCCGCCGGGACAAATTGTGGCCAAGAACCTGGAGGTGGAGCAAAAGTCTCTCCCGGGTATTCTCAAATTAGAGCCGGGTCTGAAACCACCCGAAATCCACTCTACCCCTGGCAAGGCTATGGAGGGCGTTAAACCGGAACCGGCTGAGACCCCAGCGGTGAGCACGCCACACGTTACCGCCAAGCCAGAAGAGCCGGCCAAACCTTTGCTGCCGGCGCCGTCTGAAGCAACAGCGGGAAAATCCGGCGAACCGGCGGCCAAACCAGAGGAGCCGGCCAGACCCATTATCCCGCCGCCGCCCCCGCCGCTGCCGACCGTGGCCGAAAAACTGGTCAGCAAACCGGTGAAAGGGGAGGCCTTTACCCATTCCCTCATCAAAATCATGGATGATCAGGTCAACCAGTCATTGCTAGGCTGGCGGCCCAACTCCATCATCTTTGGCAAACTGGGGCTCACCGATGATGTCAACAATATCCAACTGGGGGTGTTGGAAGTAGCCCGGCGGACGGTGGTGGTGCTCAATGAAAACATGAGCCGCTTCGCCCTCACCGAAGCCCAGAATCCCTTTCTGAACAATGCCATGAACTTTTTTATGGTCAGCCCGGAAAAATACTGGTTCCCCTCCGCCTCCGGGAAATACAAGGAGGCCATGGCCGACCTGGAACATTACATCGAGGATGTCAAACATAACCGCAGCCGGTTTTATACCCGGGTGGATAATCTTATCGCCCTGATGAACCACTTCCGGGATGTTTTGGGCAGCGCCTTCCACAATCTCATCAAAGACACGGAAGGCGATGGCAGTACGGTATCCTGGTTCGTCAGCGACGATTATTTTTACTTTGCCCAAGGCGTGGCCCTGGGGATGGCGGAAATACTGGAAGGGGTGAAAGAGGATTTCGCCGACCAGCTGGCCAGGAAAAACTCCACCAAACTTGTGGATGACGCCATTCATGCCCTGCACACCGCCTCCCATCTGCATCCCTGGATGATTACAAATGCTTCCAAAGACGGTATTCTGGCCAATCACCGGGCCAATATGGGCACCTATATCGGGGAGGCGGAGCATATCATTTTTACTTTAATGAATGTGCTGGCCACCAACTAAATATAGTTTCGGATTGTTAGTGTTTCGAGTCCCGGGCGGGGGCGCAGGCCCCGGCCCGGTTTTTTATTAAAAAAAATGGGCTTGTGGAACTTACAAGCAGCACTTCCGTTGGTGTTGGTCAAACTTTTCTATACCAATTGCCAAAAGTTCTGCTCCGAAAAGTCCTCCCTGCGCCGTAGGGTGGGAAAGCGAAGCGCCTCCCGTCTGTTGCAGCAGCAGATTAAGGCAGTTCCATATCTATGGGTATCCGCCCGGTCGAGGAATTTTATTACGATTACTTGCTGTTGAGGCTATAAATGCCGCGCCAATCCGGTAGTGGCGGATGTTGTTGAAAATACTTGAGGCGCCGTTGAAAGCAGAGCGAGGGAGGATCATTAGGCTGGTGCACCAGAACTTCCCGAAAGAGTTGGGCGGCCAGATCCCACTGGCGCTGGCGATACGACTCGGAGCGCGGCAGCAAAGGTTTCCCGCCAGGGGAATTTGGTTTGATCTTCCTGCCGCCCCAAAAGTTCATAGATGGTCACGGGTTGGAGTCGACCTTTGACCTGCACCAGATCAAGTTCCCGGAAAAGAAAGGCAGTGCCGGCTTGCTGGTGCGTTGATTCACTGACAAGGATGCTGGTGCCATATATTTTGTTGACCCCCTCCAACCGGGAAGCCAGATTTACGGTATCACCCATAACGGTGTAGTTGAAACGATCCCTGGAGCCGACGTTGCCGACAATGGCCTGGCCGGTATGAATGCCCAACCGGGTCCCCAAGAGAGGCAGGCCACGTTCCTGCCAGGTTTCCTGGAGGGGGGCGATGGCTTTTTTCATGGCCAAAGCCGCCTGGCAGGCTTTCGCGGCATGGTCTTTGATTGGCAAAGGTGCGCCCCAGAAGGCCATGATAGCATCGCCGATGTATTTATCCACCGTCCCCTTGCAGTTCAGGATGATATCAGTCATGGTAGAGAAGTATTCGTTGAGAAGATGAATCAGGTTTTCCGGGGACAAGTCTTCAGAAATGGTTGTAAAGCCGACAAGATCTGAAAACAGGATGGTAAGCCTCCACTTCTTCACCGCCGAGGCGCAATTGTTCAGGGTGGGAGGTGATGATTTCCACCAGGGAGCTGGGACACATAGCGGGAAAAGGCTTGCCGCAGCCAACGTTTATCCTTGGCGGCGAGCACATAATGGCAAAAGGAGTTGCCGCCGTAAATCAGGATAAAACCGCTGGCGAGAAGAACCGGGGGAAACCAGAGGCAATGGTTTAAGAACAGATAAACCGTGGCGCTGAAGAGGACGCCGCACAAGAGGAGCAGTCCGATTAAACCGGAGAGCGGGCTAAGACGGGCGAACAGATAGGCGGCAGCCAGAAAAATGAAAAAAATAGATAAAGACCCGGGAGCCGTCGGGAAAGGTTTGGCCACACCTGTTCTGCAACAACGTCTGGATGATATGTCCCTGGATTTCAACCCCGGACATTGTCTGACCGGTTAGGGAAAAGTGGGGAGTATAGAAGGTGTCAGCCTGGCCCCGGGGGTCCACTCCGGCCTCGAGCATACGTCCCACCAGAACAATTTTTCCTCGGACCCGCCCAGCCGGTAAGGGATGGTCGGGGTCTATGACTTGATAGAATGAAACGGTGTCCAGGCTCCGGGCTGGTCCGGAGTAATCGATGAGCCCGGCCAGAGAGTCCGGAATCTCCAGTGTGGGTTTGTAAAGCCGGGCTGCCATGGCCGCTATGGTTGCATTGTCCCGCTAACTGGACCTGAAAACGACGCACGACCCCGTCCGGGTCCGGGGTCACCATGGCCAGACCAACACCCTTGGCCGCGGCGGCCAGGTGGGGCATCGGCGTTATGAGGATTTGACGGCGGAACCGGGGGCCTTCCACCACCTCCACGGTTTTAGCCAGGACGACATTGCCCGCGGCCTGCACGGCGGCAGCAAACTCCAGATCCTCATCCGGAGTGCTGGGTTCGGCGAAAACGATATCAAAAATTACCAGCCCGGCCCCGGCTTCGAACAAACGTTTAATCAGCCGGGCATGCCAGCTCCGGGGCCACGGCCAGGCCCGCCGAAGTTCCTGGAACGAGGCCTCATCGATCCCGACCAGCAGGATTTCCGGCGATGGGGGCTGGGCTGGACGCCACTGGTAACAGAAATCTAAGGCCCGGTTTTCTAAAAACTTGCCCAGGGGCAAAAAGCTCAAGGGGGTTATTAGCCAGAAGACCAAAAATCCCAGAAGGAGGCCACGCAGCCAAGGCTGGCAGAATTTATCAGCACAAGAGAACAAATTCGAACCGTCTCCTTGGGTTGGGGGACAAGAGCATCCAAGGCACAGGTTCTCATAAATAATACTTAAAATTATACCATAGAAAGTTTTTTTGTCCATTGGACTCAGGGGGCACCCCCGAAGGTGAGACCTGGCGCCACGCCTGGTATCTCTTTTGCATAAAATTAGGTAAAAGGAGATATACCATGCTGACCCAAGGTTTTTTCTACTTCCTCTTGATCTGTGAATTGGCCATTTTGGGCCTGCTTATTGTGGGAATATTCTCAAAAGTGAGGAGCATCCTGAAGACGTATTACGTACGAGTCGATGATCAGAATTATGAACATCATGTTTCATAATCTGATCAATTCCCCGGCCGGCTGGAATTTTGTCAGGTGAAAGCCTAATCATGCCCCCTTTATCCCTGGCCCCTGGGCGTTTCACCATCGCTGCTCAACCCAGCACGTTTTTCCTCAGCCGGATGGACCGGGGCGTCACTTCCACCAGTTCGTCATCGTTTATATAGTCCATGGCCTGCTCCAGGGTGAAAAGGCGAGGCGGGATGAGACGCAGGGCCTCGTCGGTGCCCGCGGCCCTGATGTTGGTAAGCTTCTTTTCTTTGGTGATGTTGACCCACATATCCTCGGTGCGAGAATTTTCTCCCACGATCAACCCCCGATAGACCGGCTCGCCGGGGCTGACAAAGATAGTTCCCCGGGGTTGCAGGTGATGGATGGCATACCCCACCGCTCTGCCAGTCCGGTCGGAAACCAGGACGCCGTTAGGCCGTCCGGCGATTTCTCCCCCGGAGGGCGTCGTGCCGATGAGCAGAGTGTTGAGCAGCCCGGTGCCCCGGGTATCGTTCAGGAACAGCCCCCTGAGACCGATGAGACCCCGGGAGGGAATCTCGAATTCCAGGCGCACCCGGCCGAAGCCGTGATTGATCATGTTGGTCAGCCGGCCCCGGCGCGCTCCCAGCTTTTCGGTGACCACCCCCACATACTCCTCGGGGATATCCACCACCGCCAGTTCCAATGGCTCCACCATGATGCCGTCCTTTTTCTGGGTAATAACCTTGGGTTTGGACAGAGACAGCTCAAAGCCTTCCCGGCGCATCATTTCCACCAGTACCGCCAGTTGGAGTTCCCCCCGGGCGCTCACCCGGAAAGAGTCCCGGTTTTCCGCTTGCTCCATCCGGATGCTGACATTGTAAAGCAATTCCTTGTCCAAGCGCTCTTTGATATGGCGGGAGGTGAGCAGTTTGCCCTCCTTACCGGCCAGGGGCGAGGTGTTGACCGAAAAGACCATGGAGATGGTAGGCTCTTCCACGGTAATACTGGGCAGAGGCCGGGGGTCCTCCAGGTCTCCTAAGGTATCGCCGATAAAGGCCTCCGGCACGCCCGCTACCGAGGCGATATCACCCGCCTCCACCAGGTCGGCGTTAATCCGCTGCAAGCCCTCATAGGTGTACACCTGGCTGAGGTGGGCTTTGCCGGCAACCTCTCCCTTTTTGATCAGGGCCACATCCTGACCAGGCCGCAAAGCGCCGCTCACCACCTTGCCCACGGCAATGAGGCCCACATAGTCGCTGTAATCCAGGCTGGTCACCAGGAACTGCAAGGGCATAGCCGGATAATAGGTGGGGGCCGGAATGGCGCTGAGGATGGCCTCGAACAGGGGCGTCAAATCCCGGCCCTGACCGTCGGGGTCGGTCAGGGCAATGCCGGCCTTGGCATTGGTATAGAGCACCGGGAAGTCGAGCTGATCTTCGGTGGCATCCAGATCAATGAACAGGTCGTAGATCTCATCCAGCACCTCCTTAATACGACGGTCCGGGCGGTCGATCTTGTTGATCACCACAATGGGGGGCAGCCCTTTGGCCAGGGCCTTGCCCAGAACAAACCTCGTTTGCGGCAGAGGGCCCTTCGGTGGCGTCCACCAGGAGCATGACCCCATCCACCATGTTCAGGGTCCGCTCCACTTCACCGCCGAAATCGGCATGGCCGGGGGTATCCACAATATTGATCTTGACCCCCCGGTAGACGATGGCAGTGTTTTTAGCCATGATGGTGATGCCCTTTTCCCGTTCCAGGTCCATGCTGTCCAGAACCCGCTCCGCCACCTGCTCATTGGCCCGGAAAATGCCGCTTTGCCAGAGCATGGCGTCGGCCAGGGTGGTCTTGCCGTGATCCACGTGGGCGATAATAGCGATATTGCGTAAGTCGTCTCGTGTATTCATGATGCCATGTTCCTCAGCAACTGCGCCGGGGCGCAGATGCCAGCTTTACTCGGTTAAATTGTTTTGGTTCAGCGGCAAATTTGCAACTATCGCCTTAGCTAACATATCGGTTTTCATTGAAAACTGTCATCTGTAGGTCTTTTCATGGCTGTTACCATCTAAGAACCTGTCAGGTTTGAGTTTAAGCGTGATTTTAAAATAAAAAGAGCCTCCACGGGAGGCTAGGAAATGAAGGGCAATGGTGGCGGGGCCCAGAATCGAACTGGGGACACGCGGATTTTCAGTCCGCTGCTCTACCGACTGAGCTACCCCGCCATGAGTCGCTTTAAAAATACCTTTTTATAGAAAACGACGGTGCTTGTCAAGTCGAAATATTAGCTGTCGATGAGAAACCCATACCCGAAAACCTAAAAACTGTGGTTACCAATGAATCTTAACGGTCGATAAATGTCATGGACTAGATTCCGAGGAATCTGCTAACATAGCCTCACTAAATCCATTACCCCCCGTTACCCTGTGCCTCTTGGGAACGGCCTTGCCCGCCAAGCTCCGGCTTGGCCATTTTGAAAGGGTTAGACTAAAACAAGTCAGGAACGGCAATTATGCCTGGCCCCAAGGTTCTGATCCTTGACGCCGCCTCCCAGGATTATCAGGTGCTGGCAGACATTCTGCAGACGGGAGGCTATGAGGTTGCACCCTGGCAGAGCCTGGCTGCTGACCTGGCCTTCGTCCTAGCACCTGCCCCCGACCTGATTTTACTTAATATCCAGACGGTCTTCGGCCTCCAGCGTTTCCGGGAACTTAAAAGCCAGGCCCATCTCAAGCAGGTTCCCATCCTGTTTATCCTGGAAATGTTCGACCCCGACTTTGCCGCCCGCTGCCTGGAAATCGGCGCCGAAGATTTTATCCTCAAGCCCTTTCAGCCCGCCGAGGTCCTGGCCCGGGTGGCCGTGGCCCTCAAAGTCCGGGAACGGGAATTGCGCCTGGAGTCGGTTCAGGATCGCTATCGCCGTCTCTTTGAAGACAGTCCCCATGGCATTTTTGTTACCGATCAAGCCCGAAGCCTGTTGGATTGCAACCAGGCCCTGAGAACCCTGCTGGGGTACGGGGAGTCCGAGGACTTAGCCAAGCTTGACCTGGTCAATGATTTTTTTTATTCACTGGCTGATTATCAACGGTTTCACAGCCTGTCGGCCCTGGAGGGTGAATTCGGTAAAATCAAGGTGAACCTGAAACACCGGGACGGCCGCCCAGTCACCGTGCTGATGAGCGGTCAGGTGGTCCAGGGCCGGCCGGACCGCGTCATTGCCCATACCGATCTGGACCTGGATCTGTCAGAGCACCCGGCCCACCTTCCGGCCCACATTGCCTCCCTGAGCGGCCGCCCATCCCGGAAGAAATCACTCTTGAATCTGATTTCCCGCCTGCTCCCGTTTGCCGGCAACATCCTGTCAGTGCTGAAACTAACGGAGCTGCTGGGGGGACGCTATGAAAAGCTGAAAAGATTAGGGCAGGGCAGTTACGGGGAGGTCTGGTTGGTCCTGGACACCGAGGCGGTGGCCCAGGACCAGTATTTTGTGGCCAAAATCCCCTTTTCCCGGGGCTACAATAAAATGTTCCGGCGGGAAGCGGCTATCTGCCAAAAACTGGCTCCCCATCCCGGCGCCGTTCGCCTGGTGGACACCCTCGAGGAGGGCGGCCGCTTCATCATGATTCAGGAGTATGTCCAGGGACGCACCCTCCAGGATCTGTTGGAGGAGGGGGAACTGCCCGAGCCTTTGAAGGAAAGGATCATCCTGAAGTTGATCGATGTGGTGGGCCACGCCCATCGAACTCCAGATTATGCATCGCGACATCAAACCCAACAACATCATGGTCGGTCCCCATGACACCGTCAAACTCCTGGATTATGGCGCTGCTAAAGAACTCAAAGACCGGGACATCAGCGCCACCATGGTGGGCTCCCGCCCCTACATGGCCCCGGAACAGATCATGGGTCGGAGTCAACGCCGCAGCGACGTCTGGGCCATCGGCGTTATCATGTACCTGCTCTATACCGGCCTGTTGCCTTTTTATGACGACCTGGAAAAAACCCTCATCGATCTGATCCTGGAAAGCGAACCGCCCTCCCCCAGCGACGAAAATCCCGACATTCCCCCCGGCCCTCGAAACCATTATCCTCAAGTGCCTGGAAAAA
Organism: uncultured delta proteobacterium; assembly: GCA_963780995.1. GTDB lineage: Bacteria > Desulfobacterota > Desulfobaccia > Desulfobaccales > Desulfobaccaceae > Desulfobacca. The sequence continues at coordinate 88,925 of CAWAEI010000021.1, read as the reverse complement.
AACGTCGACAACCGTTACCCCAACGCCCAGGTCCTGCGGGAGGACCTGCTGCACCACTTTCCCAGACTATGGCCGGGAACCCATCGACCATGGAGGTACCGGAACAGGCTGCTTAATTCCATCAGTTACAATTTTCTTCCAGGAACACCATGGAGGATCTGGCCCAACCAACTTGAGGCTGTTCCGAAAAGTCTAAAAAATATAGGGCGGGAAAGTGAAATGCATCCCGCCTTCGGCAACCTTTTCATTAGTCAAGGTAGGGGTCAATCAGACCACCCCTGCGGTAATAACTAAAAAATTTTGGGCGGGTCCTAAACCCGCCCACTGTTACTGAATAATTTTATTAAAGGCTACTGCTTCCCTTTTTCTTTGTCGGACCTGAGTTGCAACAGCAAGGTTTCCGCCGCAGCCCGATCCGGGAATTTCGTCTTGGTTTCCAGGAGTTTTTCAAGATGTTTCTTTGGCCTTGGCAACTTCCCCCAGCTTGGCCTGGCAAAAGGCCAGATGGTATTTTAAAGCAGGATTTTCCGGGCTATTTTCCACCGCCTGCTCCAGATATGTTATTGCTTGCCGATAATCTTCCTGCTGACTTAAAATCCAACCCTTGGTATCCAAAATATTGGCATCATCAGGAGACTCATCCAGGGCTTCAGATATCAATTTCAGGGCGTTTTGGAAATTTTCCTTTGAAGGCATCTGAGTCGCCAATAAATAAGCCAAATTATTTTTGGCCAAAGTCGTAGAAGATATTCCGCTCGATCATCTGATTATATACTTCCGACGCTTTATTATAATCCTTTATCCGTTCATAATACATCGCTTGGGCCAGGCTATAAAACTTCGGCGCCTTGGGGTCATTCGCCTTGGCCTCCAATTCCTTGGCCACTTTGTCGGGGTCTGGATTCTGCTGATAGGCCAGAATCAATAGCCGCAGAGCCCCTAACTGCCGGGGATTGAGCGTGAAAGCCTTTTCCAGGGCCTGGGCTGCTTCCTGGGGCTTTTTTTGGACTAAGGATATTTCCCCCAGCATCTGTAACAATGTGGCATTATTTGGAACCCGGGCTAAGCTCTTATTCACTGCCTCCGCCGCCTTAACCGGTTTATTCTGCTCCAGATAAATGCCAGTCAAAAGCTGCAACGCCGGTATAAAGGCTGGATTTTGGTTCAAGGCCTCATTCAGATATTTTATGGCCGGCTCCGTCTGTTTCTGTTTAAGCTCCAGGCGGGCCAACTCGAAGTATCCCATAGGATTTTTCGGCTCCAGCGCAGATCATCTTATTAAAGGTGGCCCGAGCCGCAGCCAGATCCCCTTTAGCGGCATAGACTCTCTCCCAATGCCGAGAGATTGAACATATCTTTTTCGTTATACCGGAGGTAACCCTGGATGGTGTCGATAGCGCCTTGATATTCCTTATCCTGAAGATATAACCCGTATAGGAAACGTCTGCCATCCACGGAATCCGGCTTTAACTCCAGAACCTTTTTGGCCTGCTCCCGGGCCTGCTCCTTTTCTTTGTTTAACAGGTGAGCCCGGGCCAACAGTAATCTGGCTTCGATATTTTGAGGCTGGTCTTGAACGATAAGTCGGAAATTGTTTACTGCGGGCAACCCTTCCTTTTTAGTCAATGCCAATAAACCCATGGTGCGAGTGGCGGCCATATCTTTAGGATTTTCCTTCAGCACCTCGGTGGCAAGTCTTTCCGCCTCCTCGGTGCGTCCCCTGGCAGCATGCAGCGCTGCCATCCGGCCTTTAGCCTGCAGTCCCGTCGGCCCGGTAGGCTCCCGGTCAACAATCTCCTGCAAGGTTTTCTGGGCTTTTCCTTCCTGGCGCCGGGAGAGATAATATTCCGCCAGGGCAAATCGGGCGTTAGTATTGTCCGGATGCTTGGCGATGAAATTATCTAACTCCTGTTCCGCCTCCTTGCTTTTACCCAAACCGGCAAAAAACCTTGCTAAGGCCACCACGTGTTTCTCATTGTCCGGCTCTAACTGCACCTGCTGTCGCAACGCCTGCTCTGCCTGGTCAAACTGGCGAGCCTCGAGATAATGTCTTGGCCAATTCTGCCTGTACGGCAGCATTTTTCGGGTCCAGTTTTTCTGCTTCTTTAAGATATTTCTCGGCCTCGTCAAATTGTTTCTGGGCATCCGCCAGTTGGGCCCGAGCAATATAAAGCTCCTTTTTATCCGGCACAGCTTTTATGCCCTCATCCAAAGCCTCGGCCGCAGCTTCCAGATTTTTCTGAGAGGCTTCGAGCTGCGCCTGGAATAGATAAACTTCCAATTTCTTCGGATCGAGACTTTTGATTTCTTTGATCTTGGCTCGGGCTTCCTCCGGTTTTCCCTGTAAAATAGCTAATGAAGCCCCCAAGAGTAAGGCATCAACATTCTGCGGCTCCAACTCCAGAGCCGCCTGTAAGTGGGTCTTTACCTCATCGAATTTTTTTCCACCGAGATATAGCTTCCCAAGTAAAATCTGTCCTTCCACCAGTTTTGGGTCAAGCTCCAGGGCCTGCTGCAAAGCTCCGAAAGCTCCTCGAAAGTTATCCAATTTCAGTTCGGTCTTCGCTATCCAAAGCAACCCTGGGGCGAACTTGGGGTCTATCTGCAAGGCATTTTTGAATTGCAGTCGGGCCCGGACATAATCGCCCTTCTCATACAATGCCTTACCCTCTTGGAGAAAATTATCTCTTTTTTGCTCCATCGTGCTACAGCCGAGCACCCATCCTAACACCATGAACGCAGTTAAAACCAACCAAATATTTCGGCTCCACGTACTTTTCATAGACTTACCCTCATTCCCCGGAGTTTTTGTTGATGGAACTTTATTAAATTAAATACTTATGTTTTTAGTATTTATATCAGGGATTCTATTAAATCTCAATTTTTCAAACAATAAAAATGCTTTCGGAAGTTATAAACTCGTTGCCATCCTTTTATACTATTTGTTCCTTCCTCGAGCGCCACTTAAAAGGTACGGTTTTTTTTGACTGCAAACCCGCGGCATGGCATAATTTAAATTTATTACCTAAAAAAATTTCTCTAGTTTCCTGCTTCGCTCCGAATCGACATCAAGGTGAGGGTTGAACCAGAACCTATTTTGCAGCCCTGTAATTGCTAATGTATCGGTAAGGATTGAGAGAAAGGTTAAGGATTGATGCGCTTACATTCATTTGAACATGTCCCCTTTGAAGATTTGGCCAAGATCGGTGTGTGGGGTAAGAATCAAGGCTATTTATTATCCCGCACTCGCTTTTATGCCAATGACCGTCTGCCCTCCTGGTCGGAATTCGATTGGCTGGTAGTTATGGGTGGACCCATGAATATTTATGAAGAAGACCGCTACCCCTGGCTCACCCGGGAAAAGGCCTGCATCGCCGACGCCATCGCCCACGGCAAACTTGTCTTGGGAGTCTGCTTGGGGGCTCAGCTCATCGCCGATGTCCTGGGAGGCCCCGTTTCACCGAATCACTTCAAAGAGATCGGTTGGCTGCCCGTCTCCCTCACTGCCACCGCCTCCAGCTCTCCTCTATTCCACAACCTGCCCTCCGAATTCATTGCCTTCCATTGGCACGGAGATACCTTCAAAATTCCTCCCGGCGCCCTGGCCACCGCCTCCAGCCTCGGCTGCGCCAACCAGGCCTTCACCTATACCAATAAGGTTGCAGGTCTCCAATTTCACCTGGAGTCCACCCCGGCCAGCGTCAAAAATTTATTGGCTAATTGCGGTGCTGAACTGGTGCCCGGCCCCTATATCCAAACCCCGGCAGAAATGTTGGCGCCCGAACATTTTTTCCTGGAAATCGAAAAAATCATGAATACCTTGTTACAAAATATGGCCCAGCAGGCCTGACCGTCTTACCTACAGGCATTATCTCTTTTCTTACCTAAAAATTTCAGGAGGCGTCTTATGTCAGAAGTTACCCCAACCATCGCCCGACTCGGTCATCCGGCCCCGGAATTTGAGGCCATCGCTTATGCTGACGGCGATTTTAAGACCATCAAATTGGCCGATTATCGCAACAAATGGGTCATCCTCTTTTTCTACCCCGCCGACTTCACTTTTGTTTGACCCACGGAATTAACGGCAGTTGCCGTTAAATATAAAGAACTTCAGGAATTGGGGGTGGACTTTTTAGCCATCAGCACTGACACTCATTTCACTCACAAGGCTTGGCAGGAACATGAACTAGCGAAAATAGTGGAAGGCGGCCTGCCCTATCCCATGCTCTCCGATGCCAATGGCCAGATCGGTCGCATCTATGGCGTCTATGATGAGGCCTCCGGGTTGGACAACCGCGGCCGTTTTATTATCGACCCTGACGGGATCGTGGTCGGCATCGAATTGACCCAAGCCGGCGTGGGTCGCAGCGTCACCGAACTCCTTCGCCAGATCAAGGCCTGCCAATATGTGCGCGGCACCGGCGAAGCCACCCCCTCCGGGTGGGAGCCGGGCAAAGCCACCCTTAAACCTGGTCGCGATCTGGTGGGGAAAGTCTGCGATTTCTGGTCTCCTGAATAACGATTCCTACTTTACTCGCAGCCTCAGCTCTATAGTGTTAGTTCTGATCAGGCGCGCCGTTCCTATTTAAGGGAAGAGCGATTTGAGATTGCATTAGTTATTGTCATATGTTAATTATCAGATAACTATCGTTCTCTTCAGAGGTTAATCTGCTATGCCTACTAAACCTAATAATGACGGCGGCTGGAACCCTTACCTGGCCGGCGCCCTCAGCGGGGTGGTGTCCATTCTCTCCGTTTGGGTTGCCGGCAAATATCTGGGAGCCTCCACCACCTTTGTCAAGTCTGCCGGCATGCTGGAAAAAATCTTCTCCCCCGAGCGTGTCGCCCAAATGGATTACTTCCGACTGGAAATCCCCCAGGTCGACTGGCAGTGGATGTTCGTGGTCGGAATTTTTCTCGGCGCCTTGCTTGCTTCCCTCACCGACGGCAGCTTCCGCTGGCAGGCGGTTCCCGATATGTGGGCCCGGAAATTTGGCCCAAACATAAGTAGTCGCGGCCTGGCCGCCTTCGGCGGCGGTGTTCTTGCCATGTTCGGCGCCCGCCTGGCCGGCGGCTGACCCAGCGGCCACGGGCTCAGCGGGACGCTGCAGCTAGCCGTCAGCGGTTTAATCGCTTTAATCTGCTTTTTTCTCGGCGGCCTCATTATAGCTCGCCTGATCTACGGTTCGGGGAGGGCCTCATGAGCACGCTTCTCTACGGTTTGATTACCGGCATCCTCTTCGGCTTTCTCCTCCAAAAAGGCCGGGTCCTGCGCTATGACAAACAGCTGGGGGCCCTCCGCCTCCTGGACATGACCATCGTCAAATTTATGCTTTCCAGTATCCTGGTGGGCATGGTCGGCATTTATTTCTTAAAGGACCTCGGTCTGGTCAAACTTTCCATTAAAGGAACCGATCTCGGCGCCAACATCCTGGGAGGCCTCATCTTTGGTATGGGCTGGGCTTTCTTGGGATACTGCCCCGGCACTGCTGTGGGCGCGGTCGGTGAGGGCCGTTGGGACGCCCTCTGGGGCATCGCCGGTATGTTGGTCGGGGCCGCAGTTTTTGCCGAAGTTTTCCCTACCCTCAAAGCCACGGTTCTCACCTGGGGAAATTTAGGCAAACTCACCCTGCCCCAGGTCCTCGGCCTCAACCACTGGATCGTCATCGTTCTTTTTATCGTTGGCAGCCTCCTCCTCTTTCGGTTTTTTGAAAAAAACGGCTTGTAGACTTTCGGAGAGGACTGTCCTGAACAATATTGACGGGCCCTCCGACGTTTTGGACATATGCTCTCGTTCCAAAGTTGCTAATAGGCCCTTCTCTTTTAATAACCAATTAATTCAATTAGTTAAATTATTTTTTAGAAATCAGGGATTTTTTATTGACGGCAACCAGAAAAGAGATATCATTCCATACTAATGAGCCCGTTGCGGCTCGCCTATTTTATTGCCTCGGAGGAGGTCCAAAGCTTTGAAGAAGTTCTTATCATTTATTCTGGCGTTGTTATTTACTTGTGGTGTTGTCGGCTCCAGCCTGGCCCAGCCGGCGGCTCCCGCCGAAGAACCTGCTGCCGCTGCCGAACAAGCAGCCCCCAAAAAGGCTAAAAAAGCCAAAAAGAGCAAAAAAACCAAAAAGAGCAAAAAAACCAAAAAGGCGGCCACCACTCCCGCAACACCAGCAACACCTCAATAATTACGTCATTTTATAATTCTATTAGCAAGAAGGCTGGTCCCTCGACCAGCCTTCTTTTTTGCCGCTTTAGTAATTACTTTATTAATTTTTAATTCCTAATACCACCCTCAGTATTGCAACCAACTAAATCTTTAATACTTTTAATCGGAAACCAGGTTATTTTTTGCCGCCCTTCAGTTGATTGGCCACCGTTTGAATGGCCGCCTGAATTTTTTCCGGATCACCCAGATAAAAATTGCGTCTGGGCACCAGCTTTTCATCCAGTTCATAGACCAAAGGTATACCCGTGGGAATATTCATGGAAACAATTTTCTCATCCGATATCTGATCCAGGTACTTTACCAGAGCTCGCAGGCTGTTGCCGTGGGCCGCAATCAATACCCGCTTGCCCGCTTTGATCGCGGGGACAATCGTTTCATGCCAATAAGGCAGAAAGCGCGCCACCGTGTCCTTCAGGCACTCGGTCAGAGGAATTTCCTCGGCCTTCAGGTCGGCATACCGGGGATCTTTGCCCGGCCACCGAGGGTCGTCCCGGGTGAGCGCCGGCGGCGGGGTGTCATAGCTGCGTCGCCAGATCTGGGTCTGCTCCATACCGAATTTCTCCGCGGTCTCCATTTTGTTGAGCCCTTGCAAGGCGCCGTAATGCCGTCTCATTCAACCGCCAGCTATGGTGTACCGGGATCCACATCAAGTCCATCTCCTCCAACGCCAGCCATAGGGTTTTGATGGCCCGGGACAGAACCGAAGTGAACGCCACATCAAAGACATAGCCTTCCTTTTTCAGATAACGGCCCGACTCTTTGGCCTCCTCGATGCCCTTCTCCGACAACCCCACGTCCGTCCAACCGGCAAATTTATTCTCCTTATTCCACACACTTTCCCCATGACGCAACAACACGATCTTATACATCGGCAATCACCTTATCCTTTCTGGCAGTGACAAAAAATCCTCTTTGAGATTGTATCCCATCGGCCTGCCAGATTTAAAGTCCTTTGGCAAGCCGGAAGACTGGAAAACAGAATTTTATACCAGATTCGCTTTGTAGTCGTGGTTCGCACACCGCCCCAGGATAGTTTTTTTCATTTCACCGGGAAGTTGGTAGTATTCGTTTTTTCAAAACTGACAACTAAACCAATCGCCAAAATATTTTTCCTTTTTCCCCTGGCATCGTCTGCAATGAGAAAAAGCTCTTTACAGAGAAAAATGTCCGGGATAATCTTTAATTAAATCTCTTAACTTACCCTAAGGGGATTATCTAAATTATATGAAAGCCACCACCGGTTATGTCTATGACGAGCGCTACCTGCGCCATGATCCGGGTACCTGGCATCCGGAGCGGCCGGATCGCGTGCGCGCCATCCAACGCCGGGTAATGCTCTCGGGCCTGATCAATGAACTAACCCTAATTCAGCCTTATGAAGCCCCGCTGGAATGGCTCACCAAACTGCACGATCCCGACTATGTGGAAAGCTTTCGCCAAGCGTGTGAAAAAAATTATACTATTTTTCAATCTCCGGATAACGGCATCTGCTCTGAAAGTTTTGCCATCGCCCGCCTCTCCGCCGGCGGGGTGCTGGCCGCCTGCGACGCCTTAATGACCGGCACGGTGAACAATGCCTTTTGTGCCGTTCGTCCCCCCGGCCATCATGCCGAGCACGCCCAGGCCATGGGATTTTGTTTTTTTAACAATGTCGCCGTCGGCGCCAGGTATCTCCAGGATAAGTATGGTCTTAAACGCATTGCCATTGTCGATTGGGACGTTCATCACGGCAACGGCACCCAGCACCTCTTTGAAGAGGACCCCACGGTATTCTATATTTCCCTGCATGAAGACCCGGCTCACTGCTATCCCGGTACCGGCCACAAAAACGAAAAAGGCAAAGGCGCCGGGTTGGGCTATACTTTAAATTTCCCCTTCCCGCCCCGAAGTGGTGATTGGGAATATTTAGATGTCATGGAAGAAGAGATCATCCCGGCACTGGCCGCTTTTCGCCCTGATTGTTTGATGATTTCAGCGGGTTTTGATGCCCATGCCAATGACCCGCTGGCGCATATGAGATTAACCCGGGAGGGATATTCCCGCCTGGGGCGGGTCTTGGCCTCCTTCGCCAAGGAATATTGCCAGTTCCGCCTCATCACCGTGCTGGAAGGCGGCTATAATCTGGAAGTGCTGGAAGATTGCGTCGAAGATCACCTTCGCCTCCTGCAGTCCTGACCGTGTCCCCAGACCCACATGGACCGGATTTTCTTCAAATCTGAGAATCAAAAGCGGGATTGATTTTGTTGCCAAGATACATTATGATCCTGTTAGTATCCAAGGGTAGCCTTGCTAATAATCTTTCCCTTAGGTTCCTTTTTTCTCCAACCACAGTAAACGCAGCCGGTTCTCCCGGCCCAGAGAAGACTTATGAATGATCCAGGCAAAGGTAGTTTTTCCCCGGGTATGATGATCGGGCACCGATATGAACTTCTCCGGCCCTTGCGGCTGGAATCCCATGGTGAGGTAATGTTAGCCCGGGATCAGGTGTTGGACGTTGATGTTGGCCTGAAACTTTTGTCCAACGAGAACCCGGATTTTGATAGATTATTGGAATACTATCGCCGGGAGGCATCGTGGGGGCTGAAATTGCACCACCCCCAAATTTTGGGAGTACACCAATTGGATGAAACTGCCGAGAGTGTCTTTTTAATCCAAGAGCCTTTTGCCGGCAATTCACTCTGGGAATTATTAGGACACACTGAGGCCTTAACCATTAACGACTCCCTGTATTTTATTGAAGTGTTGGCCCAGGGTGTGGCCTATGGGCACAAACAGGGAGTCAATCATCAAAATTTCAATCCCCAGCAGGTCTTGGTTTCGGCGACCGACGGCATCAAAATCATTAACTTTGCTTTTCCCGCCGAACCGTCTGAAATTCATACTTTCCCGGAAATTCAGGCATATATCGCCCCGGAAGTTTGGCAGGGACGCCATCCCTCAGCCGCAAGTAACCTTTTCTCTCTGGGGGTCATCGGTTATCGTATGCTCACCGGCGCCTTTCCCTTCCCCTTGCCCTCCGAGGGAGCCTTACCATACCAGATTTTACCGGACCCGCTTCAGTTTGATAAAATTCCCGAAGCCTTGCAGCCTTTATTTATCCGCTGCCTCAAGCTGGAACCCGAGAAACGTTTCCAAAGCGCAGCCGATTTTTTGTCCCGGCTGGCTGCCTTAAGAGAAAAACTGGCGCCTGCCAACACCATCAAGACTAAGCGATCAGAAGAAGCATTCCTCAGCCCCACTGAAATCAACCACGAGCCGGCCGCCAAACCGACAGCCGGCCCTCTGGAACCGGAGGTGGAAATTGACTCTGGCTGGCAGGAATCCACTGCCAAGTATCGGCGCAATTTCTGGGATAATTTAAACGACTGGCGCACAGACCAACAGCAGCGCGTAGTTGATTTTTTGGGACCGGAGCCTCTCCGCCGCAATCGAAATAAACAAGTTGCCGCCGCCGTCGGCGGCGGCTTGGCCTTTCTCCTGCTGATCCTTGGGCTCAGCTCCCTCTTCTCCCCCAAGCCGAAGCTGAAAATGGTTATGCCACCAGATCAGGTCGCCGGCGACACCGCCACTCCGACTCTGCAAGCGCCCACGGTGGCCAAACCGGCGGTCATGGCGGCTTCCCCGGGTCCCTCCCCGGAAATTACCCCGGAACCAACCGGCAGTCTGCCTCAGCCGGCTCAACCCAAGCCCACTTCCGGGGCGGCTGAATCTCCGGCTACCGCCGCCTCCCCTGTTTCCCCCCCGCGGGTAAAACCCCCTGCGGCGAAGCCGGCCCCGGCAGCTGCCGCCAAGCCTGTGCCGACTGCCCCTAAACCGGAGAAGACCGCCCCTAAACCTGCTAAACCCCCGGCTGAAGCTAAGGCTACAAAACCGGAAACTTCTCCAAAATTGGTGGCAACCCTCGACCAGGAAACGGCTGCTCGCAAAAAAGCCGATGCTTTAACCAAGCCAGGCCAGCGGGCCATAGTGAAAAAAATCAAAAAGGGCGACAAGACCGTCTACCAGGTCTGGCTGACTGCTGTCACTACGAGTCCAGTTAAGCCCGCTGCCCCGGCCCCCAAGCCCAAAGCAGCCCCTAAAACCAATGCCGCCAAACCCAGGTGAACCTAGTGACGATATGGTGAGCTGCAGCCCTTGTAATTCCTGCCTGAAAAATCGAAAAATGTAAGGCGGGAAAGCGAAGCGCCTCCCGCCTTCGGCAATAAAATCTAATTCATCCCGAGGAAAAGCCAGTGGTTGTCAAGGAAACCCATTTACCTGCTCTCGGCCCTGTCAAACGGGGCAAAGTACGTGATGTCTATACCTTATCCGGCGGCCGTTTGTTGCTCGTCGCCACCGACCGGATTTCTGCCTTCGATGTCGTCATGGCCGACCCCATCCCTGATAAAGGCAAGATTTTAAACCAAATCTCAGCCTATTGGTTCGAGCGTTGCCGGGACCTGGTCCCGAACCACCTCATCTCCACCGATATCAAGGATTTTCCCGAAGAATGCCAGGCTTTTGCCGACACTTTGGCCGGACGCAGCATGCTGGTGCATCAGGCCCGCGCCTTGCCCATTGAATGCATTGTCCGGGGCTATCTGGCCGGCTCCGGCTGGCAGGAATACCAAGCGACCAGCTCGATTTGCGGCGAAAAATTGCCTGCCGGTCTTAGGGAATCGGACAGGCTGCCAGCGCCTATTTTTACCCCCTCCACCAAGGCTGAACTGGGGGTGCATGATGAAAATATTAGCTTCGCAGCCGTTGCCCAAAAGATCGGTCCCGATCTGGCTCGTCAGGTGCGCGACCTCAGTCTGGCCATTTACAACCTGGCCCACAGCGAAGCCGAAGCCAAAGGGATCATTATTGCGGACACAAAATTTGAATTTGGACTTATCCGCGACCGGCTGGTGTTGATTGACGAAGTCCTAACCCCGGATTCGTCCCGCTTCTGGCCCAAGGCGGATTTCGTCCCCGGCAGATCCCAGAAAAGTTTTGATAAACAATACCTCCGGGATTACCTCCTCAGCCTGGGCTGGAATAAACAACCGCCGCCGCCGCCGCTGCCGCCGGAAGTTGTCGCCAACACCCGGCAAAAGTATCTGGAGGCCCTGCGCCTGCTCACCGGGAAAGACCTGGCTTAAGCTCAGTTATGTGTTTTGCAAACCTGAAAACTTTTGGAATCGACTATAACTATGGAGGCTGACCGTGGCAAATAACGCCAGCACTCTTTTTTTCTGTTGGGAAGACCTCGGAGATGTAGAGATAGGCCGGCCCAATCTGGGGCTCATGGCCCCAGTGCTGGTCTACCGACTGATGCAGTATTCCCTGAAAGCAGTCTTGGCCCAAAAATTAGGTCCCGAGGAAACCAAAGAAATTTTTATCAGCGCCGGCCGTCTGGCCGGCGAGGAATTCTGCCGCCATGTCTTGGATACCCAACTGGATTTGGATAAGTTTTTAGTCGATCTCACCAAGAAACTGCTTGACTGGAAAATCGGTGTTCTGCAAATCGAAGACATTGAGCGAGATATTTTGGAAATGACCCTGACCGTGGCCGAAGATTTAGACTGCTCCGGGTTGCCGGTCAGCGACCAAACCCTGTGCGATTATGATGAAGGTTTTCTGGCCGGCGTTTTAAAAGCCTATACCGGCAAAGATTTCCAAGTGGAAGAAATCGCCTGCTGGGCCACAGGTGACCGGGTCTGCCGCTTCAAGGTAAAAGTGCTGCATTCAACCTGATCGAACCTGCAACCTATCCCGGATCATTGCATGGTTCTGCAAGATTCGAGATTATAATCCTTAGTGCGGAAGGCTTCCAAATAAGTTTGCATCACGGCATCGGAGGTAAAAGCCATATCCAGTTGGCGGCTGAAAGCCATCAGCACCGCCAGCGATTCCAGAATCGTTTCAATCTCCTCCAGGGAAAATTTCACCAGTCTGCCCTGCACCAAATCCTGCTTGGTAGTCACCTTAAATCCTAAATCCTCCAGCAATGCCTGGAGCATGCGGACCCGCCTCTCCCGCCGGTCAATACTCGCCGCCCCGCCCTTGAATTGAAAGCTGATGTAATTATCATTCATTTCCGGAGAGACATACGCATCCACCAGTCCGAAATGGTATCCCAGGCGAGAGCTAAAATTTACGTAATAGTCTGATATAATCGCAAAACTCTTGCCGCCCAGCCCGGTTTCCGCTTTCCCCTGGTCGTACATCGTATTGGCGAACACCGAAATAAATCCCTTTAAATCAGGAGCCACTTGCCCTGACCGCATCTCCGGATGGTGAAAGCCCCGCAGCAAGGCCTGGAGGGGTCGACTGAGAATATCCTTTTCTTCGATTACCTTCTTATCTGCCGCCGCCAATCCTCCACCCAGATCCATGATGAACAGATTAAATGGCAGATCGGATTGTAAACGGGATACTCCCGGAGAGGCCACCGCCTCTTCCACCTCCGGACTGAACATGGCATCCATGGCCTTTTCGTGGCAAAATCGGGTGATATCATGCAGGGTGCTACATTTGCTGGCCTGGAAATCCGGGCTTTCCGGATCAATCAAATGCAGGGGAACGATTTTTTTGACCACCTGGCGATACTTCTGGAACCTGACGGTTTCCTGCCAGGACTCCACCTTTTCAAACCGATGCTGTAGGAGTTCCACCACAATGCCGGGATAAACCCGGGTATGGTCCGCATCTACGGTTACTAACTGCTCACTCTGCAGCATCTGGGCAGCTTGGCCTGCCCCGACGATCGTGGGAACCCGAAATTCCCTGGCCAGAATCGTCATGTGGTCCGTGGGGCTGCCTACTTCGGTGATTATCGCCTTCACGCGATCCATGATTAATACAAGCCGCGTGGAAGGGTGCCGGCTCACGACCACCGCGCCTGTCCGGAATTTTATGAATCTCCCGGTCGTTATGAAGCCGATAAACCGGACCGGAAGCCACGCCTCCCACGGCCCGCACCCCGCCTTCCAGCAACGGCAAGACCTCTGGCGCCGACTGCGACTCCACGCCGTCGGTTTGAGGTTCATGTCTCGGGGAACTCTCCACCCGCAGGGGCCTTGATTGTAGAATAATAATCGCCCCCTCCTGATCCTCGGCCCACTCCACATCCTGGGGGCCGCCGAAGTGTTTCTCCAGGGCCAGGCCTATCTCCGCCAGGGTCCTGATCTGGTCTGGACCGAGACAGGCTTTGTCTGCCTGCTCCGGAGATAAGGTCTGCTCCTGGCAGCCGCCTTCCGGCAGCACGGTGAGAGCCACCGGCTTATGGGCAATCTTTTGCTGCCGCAGGCGGTATTCTCCCCGTTTCTCCACGACATACAAATCTGGATTCACGGCCCCTTCTACGGCATACTTCCCCAAACCCCAGAGGGCATTTATCATTATGGTATTCATCTGTGGTTCGTGCGGATCCAGGGTGAACATGACCCCACTGGCCCGGGCCGGAATCATGCTCAAGACGCCCACGGCCATGGGCAGTTCCGAGACCAAAAATTCTTGCCGACTCCAGTAACGAATGGCCTGCGGGGTGAATTTGCTGGCAATTATTTTTTTATACTTAAACGGTAAATCCTCGACGGTAACATTGAGGAGGGTGGCAAATTGGCCCGCGAAGGAATATTCCGTATCTTCTCCCACCGCACTGGAGCGCACGGCCAATCGGTTCGTGGGCAAGGCCTGGGCCGTGAGGAGCAAAATTTCTTCCAGGTCCCGGGGCAGAGGAGTCTCGAGGATCAACTCCTGGATCTCCTGACTGACCCTTTGGAGATCCTCGAGATTATCCTTATCAACCTCAGCCAATTTCTGGCCGCAAGTGGCAGCCAAACCAGTTTCCTCCATGAAAGCCTGGTACGCCGCCGCCGTGATGGCAAACCCCCGGGGCACGGATAATCCCAACCGGTTGCGAATTTCACCCAGGTTGGCCATTTTTCCGCCCACGGCGGCAGTTTTTTCCGAAGTCAGGGCATGCAGCGGCAGAATATAGGGTGTTTCCGGAATCTCCGGCGCCTTTTCCAATTCCTGTTGCAGATCTTCCCGGATTCGTTGAAAAACGGCAACTAATGACGCATACCGGTCCCCGCTCAACTGATTGAGTTCGGTCACCATTCGGGAAACATGTTCGCCCAATTGCTCCACCTGGGAAAATAGATACCTGCTGTCACCCAGGATTTCCGGAGAAACCTTTTCCTCCAGATCGGCCATCAGGGACAAGGCCTCATTGTTGCTGTCCAAAAGACGGCGGAAATGGGTAAAATTTTCCTGCAGGCGAACCTTGGGATCTTCCACTTCTTTCAGGAACATCTTCAGGAACTTAAACATAATCCCCTCGCTTTCATAAGAAAATTTTTCCTTGGGTTCGCCCTGGCCGCCCTGATCTGGTTCGGCCCCTAAACCTTAACCACCAATACCGGGCAGGCCGCGTGACCGATGACCTTTTCCGTATTACTGCCCATCAACAACCTGGTCAGGCCGGTTCGGCCATGCGAACCCATGACAATCATGTCGGCCCCGACCTTTTTCGCCGTATCCACGATTAATTTAAAGGATTCCCCTTGTTTGATGATGACTTCGGGAGTAATTCCCCAGGACGCAGCTCGAGCCTGCAGTTCCTCCAGGGGTTTGGTCCGGATCTCGGGCAGGCTGCACCCCAACTCACCCGCTTCCCCAAAAAGACAGGTAGGCAGTTCCATGACCGACAGTATGCTTAACTTCGACCGGTAGGCCAGGGCCAGTTCCAGCGCCCGGTTTTCCGCCCCTTTGCTGTTTGGGGATAGATCAGTGGCCAAAAGGATATGTTCCCAGCCGATCTGGGCCCCTTCCGGCACCACCAGGACATCTCTGGGGGTGAAGCCGATCACCTTCCTGGCAACACTTCCCATAAGAGAATATTTTAGTGAGGTCAATCCTTTAGCTCCAATAACAATGAGGTCGCTGTTCTCGTCGTCTGCCATTTCCACTAAACGGGCATACGGTTGGCCCAGGGCACAGATGGTTTTCACCTGGGCCCCCAGGGCTTGCGCTGATTCCTGACACCGGGAAAGGGCTGCGTCGCAAGGCTGCCGTATGAGTTTCTGGGCATCGTGGACCCCCACCAACCGCAGATCGCCGTTATACTCCGGAGCCACCGAGACGGCCACCAACTTGACCTCCCGGTCCGCCAGCCTCACGCCCTCGGTGAAGGCATGCATACTGGCATCCGAGCCATCCACTCCCAACAGGATATTTTTATAGGCGGCCATATGATTCTCCCGTCACATATTCCTCCTTGGCTTTTTTCGCTTCCGCAGCCTTGGCCCGCCACATGGCGCCCAGGATAATCACTGCCCCGGTGATCAGGGCAAGACACATGAAAATAAAGCTTACCGTGCCGAGATACGGTTATGGTGGCTTTGTCCAGAGACATCAGGTCCAGGGCAACCAGATACTCGGGAACGGCCAAAGCCCGACTAACCGCCACAATGAGCATAATCGTGCCCATGACGATCTTGATCATGTTCTCTTTGACATACGTGGTGCCGATGGCGCCCAATTGCACGCCCAACAACGATCCACCCAGGATAATGAGGGTCAGGCGGATGTCCACCATGCCGCCGATGGCCCACTTTATCGAGCCGCCGAAACCCATGACAAAAGCAATGACCAATTCCGTGGCCGAAGCCACCAGACCGGAAGCGCCCAGAACATAAATCATGCCCGGCACGCCCACAAAGCCGCCCACCGCGATGGTGGCGGCCAGCAGGCCGGTGGCAAAACCGATGGGAATGGTGAACCAGAGGGAGATCCTGAGGTTGGCCGTCTTAAAGGTTACCATGGGAGGCAGATTGATGCTCTGCAGCCAAAGCGCCAAAGCCGGGGTTTTTTCTTCACCGCCGGCCCGGGAAGTCTTCCAGGCATCGTAGAACACGTAGCCCCCCACAATAATCAGGACGGCCACAAAGGAAAGACTGACGTAAAGATTAGATCCCGCCTGCCCCCACTTCGCCAAAATCCACTCCTGGATCTTGATGCCCACCTGAACGCCGACTCCGGCCGAGGCCGCCATCACCAATCCCAGCTTGATGTCCACCTGGCCGTATTTGTATCGTTTGATGGCGCCCACCAGGGCCTTGGGAAATTTATGGCACATGTTGCTGGCCACCGCCACGGTCCCCGGAACCCCCAGACTCATCATTCCAGGCGTCAGCACAAAGGCGCCTCCGGAGCCGATGAAACCGCTGACCAGCCCCCCGATAAAACCGACGATAAAAAGAAAAATAATTGAAGCGGTATTGAGATCAATGAAGTTTATTGTTTCCGCGGCAACGTCGTGCATGCCAAGTTCCTCCTAAAATAGTTCATTTAGTTCCCACCCGTCATCCCCTCGCTTAGCTTCCCCTAATCCCCTCTCCCCCTTGAGGGGTGTACAGAACTGGGGAGAGGGTTAGGGGGTATGAGGGTATTCTCTGTTTTTGCTGAAAGCTGACCCCTGTTAGCTGAACGCCCACACTAAACATTGAGGCGCAGACGGGGCCGCTGACGGCGAACCGGACGCTGCGTAGCCGTCGGCTGCGGCTGCACGATCTTTTGCGGAGCCCGAATTCCCATCACTTCCCAGACATTATGAGAAAAGGAACCATGCACGTAAGAAAACAAAAACACTGTGCCCACCGGCAGCGCCGCGTACCAACCACCCCGGGTAAAATAATTCATCACCGTATCCGCATTGAGAAAAACCGCGGCGTACAAGGCCACTGCACCCAACCCCCAGGCCACGGTTTTCCCGATCAGCCTGCCATCCCGAGTCGATTCCTGCGCCATAATCATATCTCCTTGATGCCCTTTAATGGTGAATACTGGTAGTGACACTCCGCCCATCATTTCTGCCTCGCTCAATTCCGAGGCGTTCAAGACAAATTCAATCCGCCTTTTCTCATTGTTCAAGGCCTCCACCGCGGCACCCAACTCCCCGAACCGCACCAAATGCTCAAATCCCAATCCTTTGGCTGCAAGCCGAGCTTGAATTTCAGAGGAGGCCGCCTTGGCCTGTTTCCTAAACTTCTCCTCTAAATACCGCCGATAAGGGGAATGTAAAAACCCCGCCGCCGACCCCGCTGTCCCCACATTCAGGGCCATGAGATCATATCCCAGCCGCTCGGCCAGATTGACGGCGTAATTCACCACCGATTCGCTGAAGCGCGCTTCCCGGCTGACAATCAGGATCTTGCGGTTTCCCTGGGCCAGACCGGCTGGCTCCCTGGTACTGCCGGCGATGTCCTGCTTGTCCAGGGCCTGCAGGTGGTTCATCTCGCCCGGTGGCCCTGCCGTTCCGCTTGGAGGTATCGCTTTTCCTCTAAACATGCTTTGTACCCCCTCGTCCTTCCTGGTGTAGGTGTTATTTCTTTTAATTGACTATAACCTTTTGCAAAAGCCGGGCCATTAGCGATCGGCGGCAAATCACATTGATTTCATTGCGATTATTCTTTCGGTGGGTTTAGGTGCGGCTAAACAGGCCGTTGCAAATTGCAATATCTACAGGGTTAATAATTTTTTATATTGTGTTTTCAGTTGGTTATTTACTGTTGCAAAGATGCTTGTCCTCGTATTGCATTTTGCAACACATGCTTAGCCTGACGCTAGGTGCCGTCGGGGCGCTGCTTGCTGGCCCAATCTGAAACACCCTCTCTCTTGTTCCCAAGCCCTTGCGCCGCCACCTCCCTGCTGCCCGACCAAGCTCTTCCTTGTCACCAGGATTGGTTTCCTTTATACTGCATATACTAAGGCCAAATGATCTGCGGCAGCTGGTAACTCGAAACTTGAAACTTGGTCAACAAATCATAGAGAGGCACTCGTAATGCTATTCCGCAAAACCGAGCCTGAAACTCCCAAGACCAGTCCGGAATTGGCTGAGTTGGGCGCGGCCCTCGAAAAGGCCCAGCTTCCCGAAGTGGCGGCCCAGGTGGCCCGGAAAGAATTGGAAAGACTCGAGAAGATGGACCCGGGGCTGCCCGAATACGCCATCGGCCTGAACTATCTGGACCTGCTGGCCTCCCTCCCCTGGACCCAATCCTCCGAGGACAACCTGGACCTCCAGCATGCCGAGTTCGTCCTGGAACGCCTGCACTACGGCTTGCATACGGTAAAGGAACGTATTCTGGAATACCTGGCCGGCCGGACCCTCTGCAGCCTGCAGACCTCCCGGGTCCTGGTGGTGGACGACGAGGAGATCGCCCGGAGCAACCTGGAGTACATTCTCCGCAAGGACGGCTATCAGGTAGCCACTGCCGCCAGCGGCCTGGAAGCCCTGGACCGGCTCAAGACCCAGGACTTCGATCTGGTGCTCACCGATCTCAAGATGGAAAAAATGGACGGCCTGCAACTGCTGCAAGCCGTCAAGCAGATGTCCCCCGCCACGGAACTGGTCATGATCACGGGCTATGCCACCGTAAGCACCGCGGTGGACGCCCTGCGCAAGGGGGCGGCCCACTACCTCTCCAAGCCCATTAACCTCGATGACCTCCGGCTCACGGTGCAGGAGCTGGTCAGCAAAAAGAAACATTTTCAAATGTCCCGGGGTCCCGTCCTGTGCTTTGCCGGCCCTCCCGGCACCGGCAAAACCTCCATCGGCCAGGCCATCGCCGAGGCCCTGGGCCGGAAATTCGTCCGCCTGTCCCTGGCCGGGCTGCGGGACGAAGCCGAACTCCGGGGACACCGGCGGACCTATGTCGGCGCCCTCCCCGGCCGGATCATTAATGAAATCCGCCGCCTGGGGGTCAACAATCCGGTTTTCATGCTCGATGAAATCGATAAACTCGGACAGGATTTTCGCGGCGACCCGGCCTCCGTGTTGTTAGAGGTTCTGGACCCGGAACAAAACCGCAACTTCGTGGACCATTACCTGGATGTCCCCTTTGATCTCTCCCGGGTTATGTTCGTCGCCACCGCCAATATCGTCGCCAACCTGCCCGCGGCCTTATTGGACCGTCTCGAGGTCATTCCCTTCCCGGGCTATACCGAACGGGAAAAACGCGAAATCGCCGTGCGGTATCTTCTCCCCCGGCAGCTCCGGGACCATGGCCTGGCCGCCCTGGCCGTTGAGTTTTCCGAGGCAGCCATCACCCGGGTCATCCAGGCTTATACCCAGGAGGCCGGTCTGCGCCAGTTGGACCGCGTCCTGGCGACCATCTCCCGGAAACTGGCCCGCCTCTGCCTCCGGGACCTCCAGGAGTGCCAGGCCATGCACGTCGATGCGGACCTGGTGGAAAATCTTTTGGGGCCCAGGAAATTTACGCATGAGATCCTGGCCGCCCAAGATCGGCTGGGGGTGGCCACCGGCCTGGTCTGGACCGAGTTCGGCGGCGAGATCATCTTTGTGGAAGCCACCCGCATGAAGGGCCACCAACAGCTCATCTTAACCGGCTCCATGGGCGAGGTGCTGCGGGAATCAGCCCAAACCGCGCTCAGCTACGTGCGCAGCCATGCTGAAGCTCTCCGGATCGATCCGGACTTTTTCAGCTCCAGCGATATCCACATTCACATCCCCTCCGGCGCCGTGCCCAAAGAAGGCCCCTCGGCCGGCGTCACCATGGCCGTGGCCCTCATTTCGCTGCTCACCGGCCGCCCCGCCCGCCGGGAAGTCGCTCTGACCGGCGAAATTACCCTGAGCGGCGGCCTCCTCCCCGTGAGCGGCATCCGGGAAAAAGTCCTGGCCGCCCAACGGGCCGGCGTCAAGGTGGTAGTTGTGCCCCAACTCAATCAGGTAGATGTTAACGGGGTGGAAGATGAGGCCAAAGAGGGCCTGGAGATTGTCCTGGCGGATGAGATAATGAAGATCTTGGATGTGGTGCTGCTTAAGTCTTAACTCGGATTTACGCTGGTCACCATATAATATATATAAATATCAATATGTTATCATATTGCCCTAAGGAGCCGAGATAATACGGCGGCAGATGACAACATACGGCGTTTAGAATGGAATGAGACGCGAAAGGCGGGAGGCGCTTGGGCTTCGCCGCCCTACGAGCTACGGCTCTGTGAGCCGAGGCGATAGGGAGACCAGCTTCTCGACCGATTGTCTCCATTCTGAGGTCTGAAACAGCTTTCGTCTCGCCGTAAGCACGTTGCTGATACGTTGGGCCAAGATACCACCATAAACCATTAATTCCTCGATATGCATGCTGGTTTGAATGTGCTGATTGCATCGGGCAGAGTATAGGCCGAGGTTGTCCAATTGATAGGCTTTTTCCGGGGACTGATTCTTTGATCTTAAATGTCCCCACTCGTACTTTATGTAGCTTTTGTCCCAATCTTTGGGGGAATTCCAGCAAAGTGGTAATTCAGTGCCTTCTACATGAAAGAAAGGCCTGCTCTCTTGTGCTTCAAAAAGAAGCAGGATTATTCTGGAAAGATCATCGAAGGAATTAGTAAGAGTTAACTGGTATCCAACCTTCTTCAGATGCAGCGAAAGGGTTTTAACCAACCGACTGATATTTTCCGGCCGCAACTCAAATGTATATGCTTCGCCATTGCCTGCCAATGCTTTTCGATGGTCTATCAGCTTCATATTATTTGCCATCTTCGTCCCTTAACACATAAAAAATAAGCTGAACGCCTACTATTCCTCCAACCCATACCGTTTCACCTTGCGCCACAAAGACACCCGGTCAATCCCCAGGATCTCCGCCGCCCTGGTTTTATTACCGTCTGTCTGCTGTAAAATCCAGGTGATATATTCCTTTTCATTGTCCTCGAGGGTGAGGAATTCCCGCCGCTGCTGGCGCTGCACCTGAAAGCGCCGCTGCTGCAGATCCGGGGCTAGATGCGCGAGCTCGATGGCGGGACCCGAGCACAGGGTCACCGCCCGTTCCATGATGTTTTCCAGTTCCCGGACATTGCCGGGGAATTCATAGTCGGTGAGCACAGCCAAAACTTCCCGGGATATCTTGTCGATTTTTTTATGCTGCCGCTCGGTAAATTTTTTCAAGAAATGCTGGCACAACAAGGGAATATCATCCCGCCGTGCCACCAGCGGCGGCACCACCAGGGAGACGACATTCAGGCGATAATACAGATCCTGGCGGAACTTGCCGTTCTCCACTTCCCGGATCAGGTCTTTATTGGTGGCCGCCAGGATGCGGACATCCACCGGGATTTCGTCCACACCGCCCACCCGAATCAGGTTTTTTTCCTGAATGACCCGGAGTAACTTCGCCTGCATGGCCAGGGGCATGTCCCCGATTTCATCCAGGAAAAACGTCCCCCCCGACGCCACCTCGAAAAGCCCCTTTTTTACCCCCCGGGCCCCGGTAAAGGCCTCTTTTTCATGCCCGAAAAGTTCGTTGGCCAGCAACTCTTCGCTGAAAGCCCCGCAGTTAACCGCCATAAAGCGCTGGTCGGACCGCAGGCTGAGATGGTGCACGGCTTTGGCCACCAGCTCCTTCCCGGTGCCGGTTTCCCCCAGAATCAAGACATTGCAATCCGTCGGCGCAATCTGGGCGATGGTGGCCTGCAAGGCGACGATCTTGGAATTTTTGCCGATCAGCTCCGGAAAACCTTGTTGAGCTTTCACTTCTCGTTGCAGTTCGTGCACCAGCAGCCGCAAATCCCTTTTTTCCATGGCCTGGCGGATCAAAATCCGCACTTCGTCATTCTGATAGGGTTTGGCCAGGTAATGATAGGCGCCTTTTTGCATGGCGGCCACGGCCGTAGCCACCGTGGCATAGCCAGTGATCACAATGACTTCCGTCTCCGGATACAGTTCCTTGGTCCGCTCCACCACCTGCATGCCGTCTACCTGGGGCATCCGGAGATCCGTAATCACCAGGTCGAACTCGTCTTTGGCCAATTCCTCGAGGGCCCGGAGGCCGCTTGCCACCGCCAGGGTGGCATAGCCCTCTTTTTTAAGGATATATTCCAGATTTTCCCGGGCAATCTGCTCGTCATCCACCAAGAGAATTTTCCCTGGTTTCATGCGCCCTGCCTCCCATCCTGACCGGCAGGCAGATAGGGTATCTGGATCAGGAACCGGGTTCCCTCACCCACGGTGCTTTCCACAGCGATCGTCCCCCGATGTTTTTCCACAATCCCGTAGACGATGGACAGCCCCAGGCCGGTGCCCAGGCCTTCCTCTTTGAGGGAAAAGAAGGGATCAAAGACCCGGTCCAAGGCCTCCGGGGGGATACCCTGGCCGGTATCTGTCACGGTAATCAGGGCGACCTGGTGCTCCTCATCAACCCTGGCCGCAATCCGGACCTGCCCCGGCGGTTCGGTGATGGCTTGCATGGCATTCATCAACAGATTCAGAAAAACCTCCTGCAGGCGTTGGGGGTCGATCTGCAAGACGAGGTCGGCCGGGACGGCATCGATGATTTCAATATTGGGCGGCACCTGGCTGGAAATAAGTTTGATGGCGCGTTTCACCACCTGGGACAACGGCACGCTTTGAATGGCGAAATCCCGGGCCCGGGAAAATTCCAATAACCCCTTGACAATATCCCGGGCCCGGTGCACCTCCTGCTCAATGTTCCCCAACATCTTGCGCAATAAGTCTTTTTCACCCTGATCCAATTCCTCCATGACAATCTGGCAGGAAGTCGAGATATTATTCAAGGGGTTATTCAACTGGTGCGCAATCCCGGCCGTCAGGATGCCCAGGGACGACATTTTCTTGGACTGCACCAACTGATCCTGACGTTTGGCCAGTTCCGCCACCATGCGGTTGAAGGCCTCCACCACGTTCTGCGTCTCATCCCGGGTATCCAGCACCGGCAGGGGCCGGAAATCTCCCTGGGCAATGCGTAAGGTGGTGCCCTCGATGACCTTGAGGGGGCGGATGATCTTGCGGCTCACCAGCACCGTCAGAAATATGCCGCAGATAATGAACAAAATGGTGGAGACCAGCAGTTGGGTCTTTAGGCTGGTGATGATCTCCAGAATTCGCTGACGCTCAAAAGCCACCAAATGACCGGAAAGCTGCACCAACCTTTTGCCCCGTTCCCGCATCACGTCTTCCTGCCTGGCGCTGACCAGCGGGCGGGGTTGTCCGGTGGGGATCTGTTGCATCAATTGTTGATACGCCAGCAATTCCGCCTTGAGACTATTTAACTCCCCGGCGATCTTTAAATTCTTGCCTTCCGGTAAGATCTGCTCCAAAGTTTCCAAGGCCAGCGTGGTCTGGTGCAAATTTTCCCGCAAATCCTCCGGAGACCCGTACAAGAGGTAGTTCTTTTCATAACGCCGGATTTCCAGGATAATTTCCCGGAGATCGTTCGAGACCTCCACCACATGCTGCTTAAGTTCGATGGCCTTGAGATAATAATACGAATAGCCCGCAATCAGGGCTATGACCACAATGCTGGCGCCAAACACCAGGGCCACTTTTTGACGGATATTCAAGTTCATGGCAGCAGCTTTATTTCTGGATTTTTTTCTATCATAGCATAGATTTGAGATCAGACACAAGCTGCCGACGCCATCGGGGCTGGGGCCGGGGGAAAAGCGGCACGGGAAGAGCAGAAAGTGGAAAGGGAATGAGGTGCAGGCCTCACCAGAAATTTCTGGGGTTGCCGAAGTCTTCCTCCCAGCGGCGGTCGGGGATGTGTTTGGGGGGGTTATCCCGGCGGTAGCCGTGGGCCAGGGCAAAGAGCCAGTCGCCGAGGTTTTTCTTGGGGCACAGGGGTTCCAGGGCCTTGGGGGGTTCGGGCTGAGGAGTTTCGAGTTCCGGGTTGCGAGTTTCGAGGGGCTGGTTGCCGGGGTCCGGTGGCGGGTTGAGGGGCGCCGGGGTCGGGGGGGCCGCGAGCTGGGCCAGGGCCTCGGCTTTTTCCTGGAGATACTCCTCATAGAGCAGCTCGGAGTCGCAGGAGTATTGGGAGGCGGGGGGAGTTTGGGCCCACTTGCGGCGCAGGCGGACAAAGAGAGATTCGGGGGGAGTTTCGGGTGCCGGGGAGCCGGGTTTCGAGGTTGTCGGGGTCTGGCTGCGGGGGCCGTTTTCTGGACGGCTGAACGGCGGGAGGCGCGTCGCTTTGGCTGGCGCCGCCCTGCGGGTCCCGCCCGACAGAGAGGTTTTTCGCGCTAGTTTTTTCGCTGGCGTTATCTTTTTGATATTGTTGGTTATTTTCTTTAGCAGGGCGCGGTTTTCGCGCTTAATTTCGCGGTAATTTCGCGCTGGTTTTTTGGTGGAGTTTCGGGTTTCGCGTGCCGATTTTTGGGCAGTGAGGGTGAAGTGGGGCTGGGGTCAAGGTCGAGTCTGGACAGCAGGCGGGAGAGTTCCTCGGCCACGCCGGCTTGGTCAGCACGGTCGTCATTTTCAGCAGCATCCTCTGCATAGTCGTCTGCTTCGTCATCCAGGTCGGGGGCAGCAGGTTCCGGGCAGGGGAAGAACAGGCTGGCGGCGATGGCCTGGTGGCTGTCGGTGAAGATCTGCGGGTCGGTGGGCAGGAGGCTGTCCTGGGAGGCCCACTGGGGCGAGGCCAGGAAGCGGTAGACCATGTCCAACTCCAAGGGCAGTTCCTGTTTGGCGAGGGAAGAAATAATCCGGGTCCCGACGCTGGCGGCCTTGAGGACGACGGCGGCGTTGCCCTCGGCGTCGGCGGTCTGGGCGGCGTTCTGGATCTGGGCCAGGAAATTGTTGAGCTTGCAGAAAAAACCCAGGCTCAGGTTGTCCCGCAACCTGGCCCGGGCCCGGCGAGTTTTGGCCTCGAGGTGTTTTTTGTGGCGGTAGATGGCCGAGGGGCTGGGGCCGTATTGCCGGCTGAGGGCCTCGTAGGTGGCGTCGCCGACCAGGAGGGCCTGGTCGATGGCCTGGTGCTGGGGGTGGGTACAGACGGTGCATTTCATGGGAGACTCCGGTTTTCAGTTTAACGTTTTCGGTTTTCGGTTAAAAGCTTTAAAAAGGCTGTCAGCTACAGCGGTCAGCTAAGACTGAAAAAAGGCTGTCAGCGGTCGGCTTTCAGCTTTCAGCTAAAGATGAAAAATATGTTCTGGGTTCAGCTATACTAAATATGGGGAAAAAAGGACAGAACAGGTGGGACGGATGTCACGAAATGAGGCGATGGGGGGCAAAAGTAAAGAAGAAATGGAGATTTTGGGCAGGGTGGGCACGGCCCGCCGTGACAGACTTCTTACCATGACGATATGAAATCGTTATCAGAAGGTCTTTTTAAAATCCGAGTGGGCGGATAGATAGCAGATAACTTGAAAAATCAAAGGAATACTTATTTATAATAATATTCCCTTTAATTTTTGTTGTTTTCGTTCGTTGTCTTAAGAACAAACATTATGTTTGAATCAAAACTATTGCTTTTAAAATTGTTATTCATAATATTTAATGAAACATCATTTCCAAATATATTTAATCCAAAAAGTCTAAAATCAATTAATAATATTCTGGCAATGTTGGTTTTATATTTCTCAACATTTAATACTATGCCATCAGTGGTATCTATTATTATTGACTTACTGACAATTGATACTTTAACCTTAGGGTGCATTGATTTGTTATCTTGAATAAGAGGCATCCAATTCATAGCTTTCGGATCAGTAGGGATATTTATCCAAATTCTCGGAACTTCCCCTTGTCCTATTAATAGAGGTACATTATCGTTAATGACAAAGAGAATATTTCCATTTAAGAACCTATTTGTAACACACATCAATCTTCCTTAAATGGTTTATATTCTGCTGGAAGAGAATCAATTTTCATTCTGAATCCTCTTTTTTTGCCAATTAAATACCTTTCCTTATTCTGTATATTTTTAAAATGTTGATCAATGAGTCCTCTTATATCATTAAATTCTTTTTCTTCAGTGGTTTCAAAATTAACCCATTGTAAATATTTAATGTTTCTGAACTTCCAAATAATCCCGAGTAAAGATAAGATAATTAATCCAAACAAACTGTCCAAATTTCCCAACTATCTATAGTAGGTAAATGTTCTTTATCACGAATTGCAGCAACAATTTTACCGACAATTATTAATGATGGTCCAGCGACAACACCTATACAGGTAAAAAATAATGAATGCAAGACATCAGATTTAAACTTCCCTTTTTTTAATATTGAAAATTCATACCTATCTAATTTATATCGTTTATCTTCTAAATAATACTCAATAGTCCCCTCAATAGGCGAGTAAAATATTTGTCCTGTGATATTTAATTTTTCTAGGATATTGTTATCTTTAGTCAATGTGATTTCAAGATTTCAAAAAAATCTTTATTCATGACTGACTATGAATTTTCTAACAGAGAAAGAAATTAGTGTCAAGGCGAGGATGTATCATCACGCTACAGGCTGTTGAAAAACTCATTACTTTGGCAACTCCAAATAACGCTATGCATATGGCCTAAATGGTGTTATAGTTAACGATAACAATATGTTATTCGGAGGCAGCCATTATGCGCGGCAACGATATGCAACAGCAAGCCATGTTCAGTTACCTTTCCCCTGAAGCTCGGGTTCCCTCGGATCATCCCTTAAGGCCGATCCGGGACATGGTAAATCAAGCCCTGGCCGAACTGTCCGGAGAGTTCCAAGCCATGTATTCACGGCAGGGAAGGCCCTCTATTCCCCCGGAAAAGCTTTTGCGCGCCTTGTTGCTGCAAATACTGTACACCATCCGCAGTGCCCGTTTGTTGATGGAGCAACTTGATTACAATCTCCTGTTTCGCTGGTTTGTCGGGCTTTC
Source organism: uncultured delta proteobacterium (assembly GCA_963780995.1). Taxonomy (GTDB): domain Bacteria; phylum Desulfobacterota; class Desulfobaccia; order Desulfobaccales; family Desulfobaccaceae; genus Desulfobacca. Next base: position 62,052 of record CAWAEI010000021.1, on the reverse strand, counting down.
CATGGACGACAAAGTTTGGGATCATTCCGTCTTTGCCAAGAATCAGGAGCGCTTTCTCGATTCAGACCTGGCCGCAGCCTTTTTCGCCCGCATCCTGGAGCAGGCGGCGGCTGCCAAATTGCTGTCGGATGAACATTTTACCGTGGACGGCACGTTGATCGAGGCCTGGGCCTCCGTAAAGAGTTTCCGTCCCAAGGACGCCCCGCCCCCTGAAGGCGGCGGCCGCAACCCGGCGGTGGACTTTCATGGGGAGAAGCGCCTGAACCAGACCCACGCCTCTACTACTGACCCCGAGGCCCGGTTGTTCCGCAAGGGCAAAGGCAAAGAGGCCAAGCTCTGCTTCATGGGGCATGTGTTGATGGAGAACCGCAACGGCTTGATTATTTCGCCCCGGCTGACCGCAGCCACCGGCACCGCCGAGCGGGAGGCGGCAGACGACATGGTGGGAAACCTGCGTGGCCGGCATCGCATTACCATAGGGGCTGATAAGGCGTATGACACTCAGGACTTTGTCCAATCTCTGCGAACTCTTAAGGCCACGCCGCATGTGGCCCAGAACTGTAACGGCAGAAAGTCCGCCATTGACGGACGCACCACCCGCCATCCAGGGTATGCCGTCAGCCAGCGCCTGCGCAAAAGGGTGGAGGAGATCTTCGGCTGGATGAAGACCGTTGGGAATCTCCGAAAGACACGGCATCGAGGCAAGGATCGGGTGGGCTGGGTGTTCACGCTTACTGCCGCGGCTTACAATCTGGTGCGAATCCGCAACCTGAGGCCAGCTCTTTCTCATTGAACCCAAGGAGCTATCTGAGAAAGGATAATTCTGCTGGTCATTGACCGCCGATGGAGGAAATAGCCCAAGTTTTCCAGATAATTTGCCCGACATAAGGTTACTCTAATTGCCCCCAAAGAGGACACACAGCCTAATTACAATGTTTTTTCAACAGCCGCCACGCTGTGTGTGAGGGCGTGGGGGTGAGATTCCCCAACGCTACTCGACTCTGCATTTTTTGCTTCCCTTCCCGATGGGGAAATTTTATGGTAACGTTTACCTTGGGAATAATCATTTTGAGGGTGGCACGGCTCGGTGACCAGGGATCGGAGGACATTTGGTTGCACCTTGCCAGCGGATCAGTCAATGCGAGTTCTCTTAATTAACAGCAATCTGAAGGATGACCTGTTAGCAGCCCCCCCCATCGGCTTGTGCTATGTGGCCACCGCCACTGCGGCGGCCGGTCATGAGGTGCGTGTTTTGGATCTGTGCTTTAAGCGGCGGCTCAGACACGAACTGGAAAAAGCCATCATCGGCTTTTCGCCGCAAATAATTGGTGTTTCCTTGAGGAATCTCGACAACGTTAACATGCTCCGCCCGGTGGTTTACCTCACATCGGCGCTTAATATTGTTCAGATGATCCGAGAATTAACCGCCGCTCCCTTAGTGTTGGGAGGCTCCGGAGCAAGTCTTGATCCCCAAGGGGTCTTGGAATTTCTGCAAGGGGATTATGTTATCGTTTCAGATGGAGAGAAGAGTTTTGTGGAACTTCTTGGAGCCCTGAACCGGCATGAATCTCCTGTCAATATACCGGGAGTGGGAATGAAGTATCAGGGTAACTTCCATTTAACTCCCCCCCAATTAACCTGCTTCCCCATGGGAAATCCGCGCCTCGGCAGATGGGTTGACCTCTCTCCCTATGAAAAGATGGGGAGCAGTTATACGGTTCAGACCAAAAGGGGCTGCAGATTACAGTGCATCTATTGTACCTATAATCAAGTGCTGGAAGGCAACCGTCTCCGGTTACGTTCTCCGGGGGAGGTGGTGGATGAGATTGAGGAGGCGTTTTATCAATTTAACCCCGAAACCTTTGAATTCGTGGACTCAGTCTTTAATGACCCTGTGGGCCATTGCCAGGAAATTTTAGAAGAAATCGTCCGGCGGCCCTGGAAAGCTCGTTTCACCGCTATGGGGGTAAGCCCCAAGAACCTGGATACTCAATTTCTACACCTCATGCAGCGGGCTGGGTTCGATTCTTTTATGATCTCACCCGAATCGGCATCTGAGACCATGCTCACAAATTATCAGAAGGGCTTCAGTGTCGATGATTTGCATAGGGCTGCCGAGACCATTAACAAGTTTTCTTTTCCCGTGCTCTGGTATTTTCTCATCGGGGGCCCGGGTGAGACCTCTCGCACCCTTCAGGAAACCTTGGAATTCATCGGGCGCCATTTGACCCGGAAGGAAAGTCCTCCCTACAACCTGGCCCATTTCTTTTTAGGGGTGAGAATCTATCCCGGCACTAAGCTCTGGCAAATAGCCTTGGATGAGGGCTTCATCCACGACCGCTGCAACCCGCTCATGCCCTTATGGTATCTGTCCCGGGAACTCGACTTGGATGTGACGATGCGCCAATTGTATCGGGCCGCCTGCCGCTGGCCTGAAATTGCCTTAGGTGGTGTGGAAAGGTATTTCCCGCTCACGAAGATATTAGGGATCAGCGGGAAAATCTTTTCCTATACCCAAGCCCTACTGGCAACATCTGCCCTCGGTTAATCGCCTTCTCATCAAGTTAGGCTTACTCTCCCTGTTCCAACCCACTGGCGTTCCAGCCAGGCTGCGTCAGTCCTTGGAACTCCAGATGTATGGCTCTTTAAGCAAAAGACCGGTCTCGCGGCCTGCAGCAGACATTGAGAACCTATAATGGCAAGAACTTGGGGTTGGAAACCAAGAACCTATCAGGAGATAACGGACAGACATCACTCTATCTGCTATATTGGCGCGGTTTAACCAAAATAATGGATATTTTATATTGTCATCATAACTGCAGTTCAAATCATGTCACCTTGGCAAATTATTTTCTCATGGTCAGATTTAATTTGCTCTCAAGTTGATGGTTGTCAGCACAAATCTTAGTCATGACAATTTATTGGTCAAAAAATACGCCTAGGCCGGATGAACCGAAATTCTCTGGGATTGAGGCTGGACAGATGGAATAATTTGCACTATAAAAGTATGCAGTGAGAATAACTTAGACATTCGGAAGCCAGCGGCTTTTGGGATGGTAAAATATCCGGGGACGGAATAAGACGTCAAGGAGTGTCTTGTTGGTGGACCTGCAGAAATGGAAGGAGCGGATTTTATATTATCCCGGCAGCCTGTTATTATTGGCCTGGCTGCCGGGTTATTTGAAATTCAAGCAGGACCTGAATGATCCCATGAGAGTCCAGAAGAGGAAATTGCTGGATATTCTGAGCGCCAATCAGAACACCGAATACGGCAAGAAGTACCGGTTCCGGGAAATCAAAAGCATCAAGCAGTTTCAAAAGCAGGTGCCGATCGTTGACTATCAGGCCATTCGAGATCAGGTGCAGCGAATGCTCAACGGCAGTCGCAATATTCTCACGTATCAGGCCCCGTTTTTTTTTCTGATAACCAGCGGCACCACCGGGGAACCCAAATATATTCCCGTTACCCGTGATTTTGCCAAGGAATACAATTCTCATTTCGGTTTTTTTAATCTCCTGCGGAATCACCCCAAAATTGCTTATTTTAAGGCAATTCTGTCTATTGTAACCACAGATGAAGAAGTTACCAGGAGCGGTCTGCCGGTGGGAGCCTCCTCAGGATACCTCTACAGGGCCCAAAGCCCTCTAGCCCGGTCAGCTTATACGCTGCCGTATGAGATTTTCGCGATCGACGATTGGGATGCCAAGTATTATGCCATTCTGAGGATGTCGATGGAAAAGCCCATCAGGCTAATAATTACCAATAACCCCAGTTCGCTGATCGTGTTGGCGAACAAAGCGGCAGAGTGGCAGGAGCGCCTCTTGACCGATCTGGAGAGGGGCACACTTGATCCCCGCCTGGCTATCCCGCCGGAGTGGCGCCGGAGCCTGGAGCGGAAACTCCGACCGAATCCCCACCGGGCCGGAAAGCTCAGAAGCAGATTGAACCAGGAGGGTAACAAACTCACCCCTGGCAGCCTGTGGCCGGAATTAGAAGCTCTGTGCTGCTGGGTGGATGGACCAGCCGGCTTTTACTTGCCGCAGCTTAAAGGGCTGTACGGCAATATCCCGGTTCATAATCTGGGTTATCTGGCCAGTGAGGGAAGGGGTTCCGTCCCTGTGAACGGCAATGGGGATTGTGTCCTGGCCATCCAATCGCACTTCTTTGAATTTATTCCGGCGGGAGGGGAATCGAACCCTGAAGCCCCGGTTTTTACTTGTGACCAGCTTGAAGCCGGACAGGATTATGCAATCCTGTTTACCTCCGCCAATGGGCTCTACCGTTATCGAATCAATGACATAATCAGGGTGAAGGGTTTTCGAGGGCGTACGCCCGTGATACAATTTCAATATAAGGCGGGGAATACTTCCGACTTTACCGGTGAGAAACTCTATGCCACGCAGGTCGAATTAAGCATGGAGAGGGTTCTGCACAACCTGAAGCTGCCGGTGGTGGATTATACGGTGATACCCACCTTGGCAACGCCGCCGTTTTATTGTTTAGTGGTGGAATGTGGACCCGGGGTGGAGCCGGGACTTTTGGAGAAGCTCGCCCGGGAGTTTGAAAGCGAATTGATCCGGGGAAACATCAGCTATGCCGGCAAACTGGCTTCGCAACTCATCGGACCGCTGCGGTTGGTCTCTGTCCCAACGGGGACGTTTGAAAACTTTTTTAAGCACCAGGTCCTGGAGGCAGGGGCACCATATTCGCAGGTGAAAATCGGACATTTGAATCCCAGTACCGCATTTTTGGAATACCTTAAGAAAAATTCACTATTACCCGATAATTGAGAATTATACAATGATACAATCCAGTTATGGCCGTTTTTGTTGAGGCCGAAGAGGACTGACGGAATTGAAACGGATTTTGATACTCATTATTTTGTTGTTGGCCGCCGGGAGCGCGTCGTATTTCCTCATTGGGCAGGAAAAACCAGGCCAAGAAAATACGTTACGTTTATCCGGACATATCGCCGTCAAGGTGACGGACTTAGCCTTTATGGTACCCGGCAAAATTGCGGCCATAAAATTTCAAGAAGGCCAGGAGGTAAAAGCCGGGGAAATTGTGGCCGAGTTGGATACCAATGATTTTCGCCAGGAAATCGAGATGGTCCAAGGGAAAATCGACGCCATCGAGGCCGTCGGGGGGAGGCCGCAAAGATTGCGCAATGCTGAGCTGCGGCAGGCTCGAGCGCAGTTGGCCTTAGCGCGGGCGCGTTAAGTTATGCCACCTTAACCTCCCCGGTAAATGGGATCGTAGTGGCCCGAGCGGCCGAGCCCGGAGAGGTGGGGGCGGTGGGAGCCACCATCCTGGCCATCGGCGATCTGGATTCGGTTCGGTTTGAGGGCTACATTCCGGCCCCCTTCCTGGCCAAGGTTCAATACGGCCAACAGGCCGACATTGTCATTGATGCCCGGCCCGAGAAAAAATTCCCCGGTACCGTGTCCTTTATCTCTCCCAAGGCGGAATTTACGCCCAAGACGGTGGAGACCTATAAAGAGAGGATAACCCTGGTGTATCGGACCAAGATTAACCTCACCAATAAGAATTTCGAACTCAAGCAAGGCATGCCGGCCGAGGCAGTAATTTATCTTGACTCCCCCAGCCGATGAGTTAGCTATTCGCGTCCAGGGCCTGACAAAAAGCTTTGGATCGCTCCGCGCGGTTGCTGACCTGAACCTGGAGGTTCGACTGGGCGAGGCCTTTGCCCTGGTTGGACCTGATGGGGCCGGGAAGACGACCACCATGCGTTTGCTCTGCGGGATTATGGAGCCGGACAGCGGCCGGGCGGAAGTTTTGGGCCATGATACCGTGCGGTCAAACAAGGCTTTAAAAGAGCAGATTGGTTACATGCCGCAACGTTTCGGACTCTATGACGACCTTACTGTGGCGGAAAACATTACTTTTTATGCCGACCTCTATCAGGTCCCCGAGGTGGAATTCCGACAGCGCTTGCCTGAACTGCTGAGCTTTTCTAATCTCGGTGCCTTTCAAAGCCGGCTGGCCGCCAACCTCTCCGGAGGCATGCGCCAAAAATTAGGTTTGATCTGTGCGTTGATTCATAAGCCACGTCTACTTTTCCTGGACGAACCGACCCACGGGGTTGATCCGGTCTCGCGGCGGGAGTTTTGGGAGATTCTCTACCGCCTTATAGGAGAGGGCCTGACTATCTTCCTGTCCACGGCATATATGGATGAAGCCGAACGCGCGCATAGAGTCGGATTAATCCATCAGGGGCAAATGTTGCTGACTGATACTCCCGAGGCGGTAAAAGCAACGTTTCAGGGGGACCTCTTGGAAGTCAGGGCTGATAACCTGAGAAAGGCGAGGGAATTGTTGCAGGTCCAGGTGATACAAAGAGAGGCCATGGTGCAACAGGTTCTGACCATGGGAGACCGGCTTCTGGTCACGGTCGCCAACGGCAGTCAGGCCTCAAAACCGCTGAAAGAAGCTCTGGAACAGGCTGGCCGGCAAGATATAACTATTTCCCCGGTGGAACCGGTTTTAGAAGATCTCTTGTACAAATAGTCAAGGGCAAGAAAGGTTAATTACTCTTGGCCCTGAACTGGGGTGTCCAGAAACGGCTATTTTTCACAATATCGGCGTCAATCTGCAGGCTTAGTTGTGCGGCGAACAAATGTTCGCCTCCGCAAAAGCCTTTGATTTCCTTGATCTTGCAGAAAATATCTCGTTTCCAGATCAGAAACTGCATTAGTTCTCCTGATAGTTTCCGGATGAGAACTAGTTACAAATAGACCATTCCCGACGCAACTTTCCTGCCGGACCCTAATGAGGAAAATGTCTAAGATGATGAATTTCAGGCGGACCAAGGCTATATTCCGCAAAGAGATTATTCATATTCGCCGAGACCCGCGCAGCCTGATACTAATCATTCTGTTGCCAATCATGCTCCTGTTAATCTACGGGAATGCCTTAACTTTTGATATCAAGCATGTTCCGCTGGCCGTTTACAACCAGGATCAAGGGGACAAAAGCCAAGATTTTATTCAGGATTTTAGTGGTTCGCCTTATTTTAACCTGCGGTTTTGGATTTCGGATTATGAGGCCTTAGACCGGCTCATAACCGATCGGGCGGCCCGGTTGGCTCTGGTACTGCCCCAAGATTTTTCCCGAAGCATTCATAAGGGTAATTCGGCTCAGGTGCAGGCTATTGTTGACGGCACCGAGCCCAATACCGCCAATGTGGTCCTGGGTTATACTCAGGCCATAACCTACCACTTTAACCAGCGGCTTTTGTTGTCCAGACTGGAACGCCTGGGACGGGGGGATATAGAACCTCCTTTACAGAGTGAGTTTCGTTTTTGGTTTAATGAAGATCTGAAGAGCATAGATTTTATTGTGCCTGGACTTATCGCCGTCATAATGACCATGGTCGGAACTCTCTTAACTGCCTTGACAGTGGTCCGGGAAGTGGAGATGGGGAGCATGGAGAGCTTGATGTCCACTGCCCTGACGAGGACGGAACTGATTCTGGGAAAGTTGGGGCCTTACTTTTTCATCTGTTTGCTAGACCTGCTCATTGCCATGGCCATGGCGGCCTGGATCTTTCACGTCCCCCTGCGGGGTAATGTTTGGCTGTTGCTGATATTGTCGGCAATTTTTTTAGTGGCAATGTTAGGCCAGGGATTGTGTATCTCCATTTGGGCCAAGAACCAACTGGAAGCTTTTCAAATGGGCATGCTCATTACTTTTTTACCGGCCGCGTTCCTGTCCGGGTTTATATTTGCCATCGCGCTGATGCCCTGGCCCTTGCAGGTCATTTCGTATCTAGTGCCGGCAAAATATTTGGTGACCATATCCAAGGGAATCTATCTCAAGGGCCTCGGCCTGGACATTCTCTGGCCCCAGGCCCTGGTCCTGGTGATCTTTGCAGTCTTTTTTCTCGGGATGGCGATTTGAAATCTCCCAGGAAGTTGGGTTGACCTCCATGCTCCATCGCCTCAGCCAAATAATGATCAAAGAATTTATCCAGGTCTGGAGAGACCCCCGGCTGCGCCTCTTTCTCTTTATACCGCCACTTATCCAAATGATCATCTACGGCTATGCCACCAACTTTGATATAAAAAATGTTCCCACCGCGATTTATGACGAAGACCGCTCTGCCGCAAGTCAGGAATTAATCTCTCGTTTTGGGGCCACAGAGTACTTTAGCTTGCGACGATATATCGATAATGAGAAAGAATTGCGCCGCCTCATTGACCGCGGTGAAATTACTCTGGCTTTGCGCATTCCGGAGGGTTTCGCCAATAAGTTAAAAGCCGGCCAGACGACGACGCTGCAAGTAATTCTCGATGCTACGGATTCCAACGCCGCCTTAATAATAGCTAAATACGCCAACTCAATCTTGCATGATTATGCTCAAGAGATCTTGCAGCAACGCTTGCAGGGCTCAGGATCGCAAGGAAACATGGCCCTGCCGGTAGTTATCGAGTCCCAAGCCTGGTTCAATCCCAACCTCGTCAGCCGTCTCGCCTTTGTCCCCGGAGTCATAGCCATTGTGGTGATGCTGGTCAGTTTGATGTTAACTGCCATGACCGTGGTCCGGGAAAAGGAGCTGGGCACTTTGGAGCAGGTTTTAGTTACTCCCATCAAGCCACTGGAATTCATGTTAGGCAAAACCATTCCTTTTGTCTGCATTGCCCTGGTAGACGTCGTCCTGGTATCGGTGTTTGCCATTCTCTGGTTTGACTTACCCTTTCGGGGCAGTCCTCTAGTGCTGTTGCTTGGGACCCTGGCCTTCCTGTTTAATTCAGTGGGTTTGGGGCTGCTCATTTCCACGGTTTCCTCGACCCAACAACAAACTCAAATGGCTGGAACCTTCCTGATGACTCCGATTATTCTCCTCTCCGGCCTGATTTTCCCCATTGCCAACATGCCCCTACTTTTTCAATATATTACGTATCTCAATCCCTTACGATATTACATTACGGTAGTGCAGGGCATTTTTCTTAAGGGGGTTGGCCTGGACATTTTATGGCAGGAAATGGCGGCCATGACTCTGATGGGCCTAGCGATGCTGGCCCTCAGCGTTAACCGCTTCCGCCGCCGACAATAAATGGCAAAAGATCGGCATTAGGCAGCACCCATCTTTTTGTCAAGTAAATCTATATAGTTGACAACGAAAGTATTTTTAAGCGTAGTCTAATTATTTCTCCTCCTTATTAAACTTAGGTTCAATATTGTCTCGGGTTCGGGCTGAACTTTAATCTTTTTGCATGTAAAGAGCCGATAATTAAAAAAGAGTTACCAAATTTTACCAAAGTCTACGCAATTGTGTTACAGGCGGGTAACAAAATGTAAATAAGTATTGTCTGTTTTTCTTGACTAAGAAAAAAATTATGTAATATTTAATAAAATTATCGTTAATTCTAACACCTTAGCTTTTTTTGTCGGGTGGTGTCTCGGAGGATGGTTGCAAGTGTTTCGGAAAACCCAACCTCCTCTGCCGGGGCATTAGGGACTTCTCCGTTTTCAGTGTAATCATTTGATAAGACTGGAATTAATCCTCGATACCATCCCGGCATCGGACCGGTTGGTGAAATCACCTAACACCAGACCATAATTTTTGATTCCAGATGGTAAAAAAAATTAAAATTCATACAAAGTTCATATAAAATGAGTTAACTAGTTTGCCATCAAGAAGAACGTTATTAAAGTTCGACTAGGTTCATGGGTTTTTATTGTTTCTCTGATTTTGGTTCGATGGAGGAATTGCAGTGATGTTCAAAAACTCGTCCGATCATTTTATAGCTTTTGTCTGGCCTCCACAAAGGATCGGTCCCGAAGTGATGAATGTGGTCCAACAAACCTCTACCCGAGCCATTTTCGACTTGAGTTCCATACAACCTGACCAATTTGCTTACCAGCTTAAGGCGGCTGCCGCCACAGAAGTAAAAATTTCCATTGACGATTTCATGTCCTCCTCGTTGGATGATTTTTTAGTTAAATCCGGAATTCAAACTATTTGGGTGGAATATTGTCCTGAATGCCATGGCGTTGCTCCGGAGGTATTTCTGGCCCGGTGGTCAGATTTGGAAGCAAGATGTGCTTGTATACCCATCACCGGAGACTTGCAACTGCTTCAGATGTTCACCCATCAGGATCGCCGGCCAACGGCACTGGCTCTTAAAGGCTCCGAGGCCTCAGGCTTTGTGAGTCCTGAGAGTATTAATATGCTTTTCGCTTCGGTACGCCAGAGCCTGGCTAAACGGGCCCAGCAAATTAACCTGGTTATTTGGGGAGGCCTGGCCACCCCGGAGGCCGCGGCGGCCTTTCTGACCACCGGGGCTCAGGGAATAGTTTTTGAGAGTCTGCACTGGCAAACCGACCTGGGGGCGGGGGAGCGGCAAAAAGAGTTCCTGGCCAGGCTCCATCCTGAGCATACCTCTGTGGTGGGGAGTCCTTTAGGAGTTCATTGCCGGCTTTTTAACAAAGGTAATTCCACGGCTGTTAAAGAGGCAGATAATTACGTCAGAACGCTGGTAAACGGTCCGCTTACTCCGGAAAAGCGTCAGGCCCTGGCTCGTTATCTCAGCCAGGCCTTTGTTTCAGCCCTGGAGAGTGAGGGCAGCAGAGAGCAATTGATCCCTCTGGGTCCGGAAGCGGCTTTCGCCTCCTGGTTCGTGGAACGCTTTGGCCGTGCCGCCACAGAGGCGTTTCGAGGTTTTCTGGCTGAGATAAACCGGCTCTTGGCTGAGGCGCCAAATATTCAACAAAAATTTGTGCGGAGTTCGGCGGCGCGCGCCTTAGGGACCCGGTATCCCTTTATCCAAGGAGCGATGACCTGGATTACCGATAAGCCGGAGTTTGCGGTGCAGGTGGCCGAGGCCGGAGGCCTCCCCACCATAGCCTTAGGTCTGCGAACCTATGAGGGGCTCAAAAGAGAATTGGGCTCGTTAAAAGAAATGATGGGGGCGCGGCCTTATGCCGTCAATCTGATGGCTTTGCCGGAAAATACCTTTTTGGCGGAGCAGCTTGCCTGGATCAAGGAGACCTCACCCCCTTTTGTGGCCATAGCGGCCGGCCCCCCAACCTGGGCAATCCAACTCCGGCAAGAGGGTATGGAGACCATTTATATAACTGCTGATGTTGGGCTTATGGGCCTGGCCTTGGAGGGCGGAGTCCGCTGGGTGGTCCTGGAAGGCAACGAGGCCGGCGGACATGTGGGGGCCCATTCCAGTCTGACGCTGGCCCAGATGGCCTTGGAGCGGCGCTGGCGCCGGCCTGAACTTTTCCAGGACCGGTATCTCGTGCTGGCCGGTGGCCTGTATAATCGCGAGACTGCGGTCCGGGCTGCCATGTTGGGCCTGGATGGTTTGCAGTTGGGAACCGCTTATCTGGCAACCGAGGAAATTGTCGCCACCGGCGCTTTATCACAGCTCTACCAAGACAGGATTATTGCCTCGCTGCCAGGCACGACCGTAGTTTCGGGGGAAAGCATCGGCTTTCGAGTGCGTTCCCTGCGCAATGCCAAAATTGAGACCATCCTGGGGTTGGAAAGGGAATATTTGGCGGGGCAAGACGATGAAGCCTCCTTTCGCCAGCGTTTGGAGTCAGAGAGCGCTAGAAGTTTATTTCGGGCTGCGCAGGGACTTGATCATCCGGATGGCTCGCCATTGGATGAGGAAAGCTGCTGGCAACAAGGCCAGTTTATGAGCGGCGCGGTTGGAGGGTCTCATTGAGCGTGTGGTGAGTGTCAGGGAACTTCATAGAGAACTGGCCGAGGGTTGTCTTGTACCATCCCAAGGGACCAGCGAGGGCAAGCCGGTTAAAATGCCCTTGCCTTTAAGCAAAGGTAATCAAAGTCGGGAACGGGTGGCCATTACCGGGATGGCTTTGGTTAATTCGCTGGGAAACAGCCCCCAAGAAATCTGGCAGGCTGCCTTGGCTATGAAAAGCGGGGTTACTCAGATTCCACCCTCAAAGTGGGACCATAGCCGGATTTATGATCCTACCCCGGGGGCGCCGGAAAAGACCTATTGTCAGGCCGGGGCTTTCATAAATATACACTTATCTCGCCAAGAGTTGGGCATACCTCCCCAAGACTTTCGAACCATGGCCAATTCCACCCGGTTAACCATGTATTTGGCTAACCAGGCCATCACGGATTCAGGCATTCTGGAATCAGGCATTCCCCGGGAACGGATTGCTGTCATCGTTTCGCAAAATTCCGGTGAGTCCGCCAATACCCTGGCTGAATTAGTCATTAACCTGTCGGCCCCGAAGATAGTTCAGTCTCTGCGGGGGCTCATGCCCTTGACCCCCGATCTGGAAATCCTGGCTGAGAAATTAATCAAATCCGGGAATCTGACAGTGGACGACACCACGCTCTTGGGCCGCCTGAATAGCGCTGCGGGTGGATTTATCAGTAATAAATATGGTTTTCGAGGCCCCTGTTATTCCGTCTCCGCGGCCTGTGCCACCAGTCTGGTGGCAATTCATACCGCCATGCAGATGATTTACAATGGCACCATTGATGCGGCCATAGTGGGGGGAGGAGAAGAAAATCTCACTCCGGCCCATTTCATCGAATTTTCGGCCTTGGGAGCCTTGGCTGGGATTTCGGGGGTTAAACGTTTGCCCACGGAACTCAGCCGTCCCTTCGACCCTGGGCGGGATGGGTTTGTATTAGGCGAGGGCGGCGGCATGGTCGTCCTCGAGCGGGAATCTCTGGCGCGCCAACGTGGGGCCAGAATCAATGCCTTTATTACCGGAGTCGGGGCCAGCAATAATGACCTCGGTATGGTTGAATCCGTGGCCGCGACTCAGAAGATTGCCCTGCAGGCCAGTTTTGCGGATCTACCGTACGGACCTGACGATATCGATCTGGTGGAATGCCACGCCACTGGCACCATTCAGGGCGACATCGAAGAAGTCAGAGCGCTGGAAGGGTTTTTTTCGAAGGATAGACAGACCATTTTCGGCTGTTTCAAATCGCAGATCGGGCATTCCTTGGGGGCCTCAGGACTCAATAGTATGATCCGGGGCATCAAGGCAATGCAGAACGGCATCTTTCCGGGAAACTTGAACTACCAGCAGGCGGACCCTGAGATTGATTTGGAAGGCAAGGGCTTTTATGTCCCTACACAGCCCTTGGATTGGCCCCGACCGGCCAACGGGCCGCGTCGACTCATGGTGAATGCCTTCGGCTTTGGCGGGGCCAATTTTGTGGTCCATTTGGAAGAAGACGTAACCGACTCAGCCCCCATTCTGGTTTCAGCCCCGGAATGCTCCGAGACCGGGAAAAATGATGAATCAGGCGGTTTGGCGGGCGTCTCTTTCTTCAGGGCCAATCTGGAAGGTAGTCCATGTCGGTTGGGAGTTGTCGCACCCGACGATCAAACCGCCCAGAAAAATATTGCCACTCTTACTCCCATAAAATCCCCCCTGTCCGCAAGTTCCCTGCGAACCTTGGCCAATCAGGGAATCTTTGTTGGCCGGGAGGAAGACTCTCCTTTGCCCTTTGCTTTCGTCTTTGCCGGGCAGGGAACCTTCTATCCGAAAATGGGCCGGGAACTCTACCAAGACTTCCCGGTGATCCGGGATTGGATGGAGCGCGTGGCCGGCTTGGCCGATTTTGAGCTATTGGATATCTTGTTTAACTCTGAGGAGGAAGAACTAAAAAAGACCCTCTGGCAGCAACCAGCTCTTTTTACCCTGGAATATGCCCTGGTAAGATTCCTGCTTGCCCTGGGATTACGGCCGGCGGCCCTGGCCGGCCACAGTATGGGGGAATTGACCGCCCTGTGCGTCGCCGGAGTCTTTTCTTTTGAGGATGCCTTTAAAATTATTAATAAACGGGCTCAGTGCATGGAAAAGGCTGGCCATCTGAGTGGGGATCCCGGCGCCATGATCGCGGTGGACGTACCCGGGGAGATCCTCCAGGAAAAGATCAAGGCTCGCCAACAGGTCTATTTTACTAATTTCAATTCCCCGCGCCAGGTAATCTTAGGAGGGGCGACCGAAGAAATTCTGGCCCTGAAGGAAGAAATCGAACAGGAAGGGTATTGGACGGTTCAGTTACGGGTGAGCATGGCCTTCCATTCGCCCATTATGAAGCCTATTTGCGAAGAACTTGCCGAGTTCATAAAGGCAATAGAGATGCATCCGCCACAAATTCCGGTAATTTCCAATACTACGCAAGAACCTTATCCTGATGATCCTGAGGGCATCAGGAAAATAATCATGGCTCATTTGGAGAACCCGGTTCATTGGCGGCAAAACGTCCAAACCTTATGGGATGATTTTGGCATACGAACTTTCGTAGAAATTGGCCCTAAGGACACCCTGTGTAACCTTATTGCCGATACCATTGAGGATGCACAGTGCATAAAGACATCTTACCCAGACAAAGAATCATTCACCTTTAGGGCTGCCTTGGCGCAGCTGTTTGCCTTGGGGCACTTAAGGCCGCCCCAGCCGCCACCGCTGCTGGACTTTCCCTGTTTGACGCCGGTTAAGCTTCCCGCCTCGATGCCAACTCTCCGGGCTAGTAATACCTCTCCTGACCGGGGGGCCGCGGCAACTGTGGTGCAGCGGGAAATAAATTCCTTTATCCTCGAGACCTTCGGCAAGTTCTTAAAGCCGACCATACTGGCGGCGCTTCGCCAAGAAATTGATCCTTCTTTCAGCGAGGCCCAGCTGGAAGATGTATTGAAAAATATTGCCGGCTCAACCGCGGGGTTGCCCGCTGCCGGTGGTTCCTTGCCGGTACCGGGTCTCGGTGGGACGTCCGGGATTCATGGGACTGCGAACCTGCCCCTCGTCACTGCCGGGTCGATGCCGGCGCCGGCCGAAGAACCGGCTGAGGCCGGAGACTATGTGGAACAGGTCATCCGGATCATCATGGCTGCCACCGGTTATGAGCGTCATGAGATTGAGCCCCAGATGGATATCCGCACCGATTTAGCCATCCGCTCCAGCCGTTTGCCCATTATCATGGATGCGGCTGAACGCCGGTTCGGCATTAAGGTCAAAGTAGAGGATTTTATCGGCTTGCGCACCGTTCAGGAGTTGGCTGACCGAATTGCCTGGGTTAAAGAACGAGACGAAGCCCAGGGACCTGACAAGGGTCAAAGTGTAGAGGTTCTGCCTAAACCAGAGTCTGAAACCTCACTGCAACCGGCAATGGAGGGAATTTCTCCTGAATTTAAGGACCTCAAACGACTTGTCTTTCAGGAAATACGGTTAGAGGAACCGCTTCTCAAACCTCGGGAGAGAGCCAACGGCGAGGAAGTTGCGGTTTTCTCCTTTTCTGGTGAATCCGAGTTGACTGTCGCGGTTACAGAGTTCTTAAGCAAAGAATTGCAGGTTTCTCCTGTAATCCTGGACATGGCCGCCGAATATGACCTGCGCTCCCCCTCGGGAGTGGAAAAGGCCGTCCGCCGAATCAATGCGTCAAAGGACCTTGCCGGTCTGATTCTCCTTTTGGATCCAAGCGGGGAGCCTCAACTTACCGGCATGGAGGAGATTCCCTCTTTCCTCACAGGGTTTTTTAGCTCCTTGCAGAGCTTTTTGCGTCGGCCCACCCGAAGATTTTGCCTCTCGATCCAAAGGGACCTCAGTCCCACGGGGGCCATGGCCATCGCCGGCGAGGGCGTGGTAGGCATGTTTTTGGACGCGGCCTTGGAATATGATTCAGTCCTGTTCCGAAGCCTCACCCTGGACCGAGAAACTGACCTCAAAAATGCCCTTAACCGCGCGCTGGATCAGGGTAACGGGCTGATGCAGATGAGGTTTCACGGTCAGGAGGCCTTTGGCATCGAAGCTCGACAGGGATTTGTCGTATCAAATGGCGGACCGGATATTAATCTTAAATCCGGTGAGGTGATAATTATTTCCGGGGGAGCCCAAGGTATTTCCCCTTATCTAGCCCTTGCCTTGGCTCCTTTTAACCCCCGGCTGGTCCTTTTGGGCCGCAGTGAACTTGATGCTTCGGTAGACTGGGAAAAGCTGCAGCTAACTGAGGTCAACTCGGAGGAGGCAGTCCGACGCTGGGTGACCGCCCAACATCCTGATTTGTCTGGAGCTCAGTTCGAAGCTGAGGTTACTAAAATCCGGTCGACCCTCACTATCAGGCAGTCCCTGGAAGAGATTTCCCGGTTGGGGATGGAGGTGACCTATTATAGTTGTGATGTCACCAACCGGGTCAAGGTGCAGGAAGTCCTGACTGATGTGGTGGCGCGCTTTGGCCGTATCGCTGGCCTGATCCACGGGGCCGGGGTGCTTCGAGACGCCCTTATTGATTTGATGTCCCCCGAAGATTTTACCGACGTGGTCAAGGTCAAATTCTCAGGCGCCTGGAATCTCTATGAGACCGCCTGTCAGCATGGCTTGCGATTTTTCTTCATGCTTTCTTCGGTTACGGCAATTCAGGGCAATATTGGCCAGATCAACTATTGTGCGGCCAATCGCGCCATGTCGGCCCTGACCCAAGTAATTTCAGCCCAGCAGCCCGAGATTAAGGTCAAGGCCCTCATGCTGCCTCCCATTGAAGGCGTGGGTATGGCCGCGGCTAACGAGTTAAAGGAATTGATGAAACTCCGGGGCTGGGAGGGAGCTTACCTTAAGCTCAATGAGTTGGCTGCCCTATTTACCCGGGAGCTTTTCCTGGGGCCATCCGCCGAGACCTGGGTGATGTTTGTCAGAAACCTGCCCCAGGTTAAAACTACCAGACTAAATCTACATTATCCGGAACCCATCCAAAAATGCTTAACCACCGCTGGGGTGGCTTTTCCTGACTATGAATTGCCGATGATCCAAATTGTGCATCGGCTGGATCTCAATCAGGGATTATTAGAGGCTGGCCGCAGCTTTTCTCTGGAGCACGACCTCTGGGTTAATGACCATAAGCCCTTCAAGTTCCTGAAAAATCCTTTTATCTCAGGCATAATGGCTATAGAGACGTTTATCGAGGCAGCCCATCTGCTTTACCCCCATCTGCGGCCATTGGGAATTCGCCAGGTGGAATACAGAGATATCGTCGAGTGTCCCCCCGGTATTCCCCGTAATACCTTAATAGTCTGTCGCCGCCTGGATACTAACGGTGCTTTTGGGAACGAACTTCACTGCCAGGTGGATATATCCAGTCCGGACATTACCAGAAATGGCCGGGAATTAGACCGTTGGTCGACGAACTACGTGGGCGAGGTAATTCTCGGCAATGGCAGCGATCCCCTTAATCTCTTGCCGAACTTTTCGGTCAAACCCGAAGAAATCCAAACCCCTCCCATGAGCCCGGAAGAGATTGCCAGGTTTTATAAAAAGTATAGCAATTTTGGGGTGCGTTACCGGATGATCGACCGTCTTGACGGGGCTGGCACGGGGGATTGTGCGGGGCCGGATGGTGTATAGATATAACGAAGATTTTGCCAACATGAATGGCACGAAATATCAATATTCCCCCTATCTGCTTGAGGCAATTAAGCATGTGGTAAATTGTTACATGTTATTATGGGATGAAGATACTTTCCAGGCAATGATCCCTTACCAAATCGGGGAAATGCGATTTTCCCGGCACTGCCAGCCTGATGAACTGATAACCTTGGAAGGACGGCTGCGGTCCAATGACCAGGATGGCTCTATCTGGGATGCCCAGGCCGTGGACACTGCCGGGGAGCCCATCATGCAGGTTCGGGGCCTGGTTTTAAAGCCATTTATGGAATGAATGAGCCTAATCAAAGAGTTGTTAGGCCCGAGGCAAAAGGGACAACGATTCCTCAAAGACTAAAGTCCTCCGGTTTAATATTGACCGCCGACCACTGGCAGCTGCCGCCACACCAATGCGGACCGGTGGTGTGCGCGGCAACTTCGTCGGGCAAGGAGTATTTGGTTAAGCACCTGCTGGCGGCATTGGCCGGGCAAATTCCGCATGGCCTGAGGTCGTGGCAGGGATCCCCGCAACTGGCCCGAGATTCTTTGGGGCAACCCATACTGCTGCTTGATGGGGTGCCGTTCTTAGCCGTTTCTTTTAGTCTGGGAGGAGGGAAGATTTGGGGGGCCCTGGCCGGTGCCGGTCGAGTTGGCGTCGATGTTGCCTTCGCACCTGAATTTCCTGCCGACTACCCCCTGCCAGCGGGTGTTTTCGCCGGAGGAATTTGGCTGGACGTGCGCTCTGTTAGGGGGCGACGTTTCCCGTGCCGCGGCCCTGCTTTGGTCCCTCAAGGAGGCAGCCGTCAAAGCCCTGGGAGTGGGCTTCAACTATCTGGCACCCCGGGATATTGCCACAGGTCCTGGAAAACCGTGGCGGGGAGGATACCTTTTCGAAGTTGAGGCCGGGTGTCTGGTAAAAACCTGGTCCCGCCCGGAAGGAGTGGGATGGCTAACCCTGGCCCTCATAGCCTAACCTGCCAGTCATTTTATCCTGTTGGTCAGTCGGCCTCGTCACCGGCTACCGGCAGAGCCTTGACTAACTTTATTCCTGATATGCTTCAAAATTTTCTATTGTATCCGGTTGACCTTTTATAAATTGCTGGATCGGTTCCAAAGAGGACTGCCGGAAGCTTTCTGGATCGGTGTGGCTGATAATCCGTCCCCGGTGCAAGAAGGCGATGGAATCCGCCAGAGAAAAGGCCAGCCCCAGGTCATGGCTGATAATAACGGCCGTAACCTGTAGCCGCCGCACCGTGGTGGCAATCAGTTCGCCGATGGTGGTGGTCATGATGGGGTCCAGACCGGTGGTGGGCTCATCAAACAGCAGAATTTCCGGGTCCAGGGCCAGAGCCCGGGCCAAAGCCACCCGTTTGCGCATGCCCCCGGACAGTTCTCCTGGCATTTTTTCGGTTATGTTGCTTAACCCCACCTGGGTTAGTTTTTCCCGGACTACTTCCCCTATCCTGGTTCGCCGCCAATTGGTGTGTTCGTGCAAGGGAAAGGCCACATTTTCGCCCACGGTGAGCGAATCAAAGAGCGCGCCATTCTGGAAGAGGTAGCCGAAACGTTGCCTTAGGGTAAAAAGTTGGCGTTCCGACAAGCCTCCCAGATTCTGCCCGTCCACCCGCACCTGCCCCTGGTCTGGGAGCATCAAACCCATAAAATGTTTTAATAACACACTCTTGCCGCCACCGCTGCGTCCCAGGATAACCGTGATTTCACCAGGCCTGATGGCTAGATTGATACCCCGCAGTACCTTTAAGCTATTAAAGGATTTATACACCTGCTCTAATTGGATAATATCTTGTTCTACCGTCATGATGTGTCTATCTCGAGTAATTGAATTGTTGCAATCTTTGGACCCGGAGAGAGTATCTGCTTGAAACGGTTCCTTGATTCTTTTTACCTTGTTTTAGCTGAAAACTGAAAGCCTGTTAAAATAACATTGCCGTCAAGATATAATCGAAAATAAGGATGCTAATAGAGGAATAGACCACTGCCTTGGTGGTTGCTAAACCCACTCCTTCGGCCCCGCCGGTAGCCTGTAACCCTTCGTAACAACTGACAACCGCCAGGAGAAGGCCAAATATCAAGGACTTAAAGAGGCCGTTATAGAGATCGTCCCCGGTGACCACCTCCAACATTTTCTGCATAAAGGTGCCGGAGTTAATGTCCAGCAAGAACACGCCCACAAAATACCCGCCCACAATGCCGATGAAGACACTTATGACCGTCAACAGCGGTACCATAATCAATCCGGCTAGGAGGCGCGGTAAGGCTAAATAATGCACCGGGTGGACTGCCATAGCCAACAGGGCGTCCACCTGCTCCGTTACTTTCATGGTGCCCAACTCCGCAGCCATAGCCGAACCCGCTCTGGCCGCCACCATCAAAGAAGTCAGCACCGGGCCGAGTTCACGGGTCATGGATAAGGCCACGCCCGCACCCAACATGCTCTCGCCCCCGAATTTACGTAAACCGTAATATGCCTGCAAAGCCAACACCATGCCGGTAAACAATCCCGTCAGCATAACGATAAATAACGAGTTCACCCCGATAAATTCAAGCTGACGGAAAAAATAACGCCAACGGTATGGTCTCCGGGGCAGAAAGAGCAGACTCTTGCCTAAAAGCAGGGCCATGCCCCCTAATCCCTGGAAAAAGCGGCCGCTCACGCGGCCCAGAGCGCTAAAAAGTATCAAATTAGAAATCCTCTTCAGTTAAAATGGCCATCAGAGGCACTTTCACCTGCAGGTTGGTTATTAAGTTAAGTAAAAATTGTCCCGATATGCTGCACAGATTGCCGCCAGGGATGGATTCTTTCCCAGTATAACAAGTAACCCGATATTGAGCATCTAGAAAATAATTCCAGAACTTAAATAGCCTCCTAACTAGTGTTTTTTCTTTAATGAAATTAAGTATAAATTCAATTGTTTTTAGCATAACTTGTGGTATGATACGCAAAATAATCACATTAGCTAGTTTCTGTCCGGAAACGGCTATTTTTCACAATATCGGCGTCAATCTGCAGGCTTATTTGTGCGGCGAACAAATGTTCGCCTCCGCAGAAGCCTTTGATTTCCTTGATCTTGCAGGAAATATCTCGTTTCCAGATCAGAAACTACATAAGTTCTCATGATAGTTTCCGGATGAGAACTAGCTAACTTACTCGCCAACTCCTCGAGGACCCAAAACAATATGCCTGCCAGCACCAAGCCTCAAGGATTTATCTTGATCGCTCTCCTGGGGGCCCGGGCTCAGCTTGGCGCCACGGTTGGCGACCTCTATCCCCAGACCCAAAAAGCCTTAAGGTGCTCTGGAAAGAAATCGCTTGAGCGAAACGAGTCCCACCTCTGGCTCGGGTTCGCCAATTTACTTTTAGACATCGCAAGTCGGACTGACAGGTGGAAGGTCACGTTGAATTCGGTGCGGGAGAATGGGCAGCCACGAGAAAACCGCATTCAGCCATGATAGTCATCTTTGGCTATTCGAGTGCTGTGCAGGATAACCTGCGGTGAAAGTTTAATCTTCACAGGGGAAGGCTAAGCATGAAACTGCTCCGTAAAATTTTATTCTTTTTGGCGATGTTACTTATTCCGGTAACCATTATCCTGGATAGGATCGGGGGTGTACCCAACCGCTGCTGTTCTTTCTGGCCGCTGTGGCCATTTTTCCCTTGGCGGCGCTGTTGGTCCAGGCCACCGAGCAGTTGGCTCATTACACCGGGGATACTATCGGCGGACTTCTGAATGCCACCTTTGGCAACGCCCCGGAATTGATCATCGCCCTGGTTGCTCTCAAAGCCGGTCTTTACGACATGGTCAAGGCCTCCATTATCGGCGCCATTCTGGGAAATATGCTTCTGGGCCTGGGGCTGGCCTTTTTTTTGGGCGGGTTAAATCGCCACGTGCAGGAGTTCAATCCCGTGGCCACCCGGAGTTATATGACGATGATGCTGCTGGCGGTCATCAGTCTGGCTGCTCCGGGTACGTTCCACAGTTTCGTCACCGAGGCATCAATCAAAAATGAACAATTTGTCAATCTGGCGATAGCCTTAGTGATCCTGGTCACCTACTTTTTGAGTCTGGTCTTCATGCTGAAAACCCACCCGGACTTCTTCGAAAGCCTGGCAGGAGCGGAAGAAGATGCCGGTGAGGCCAGATGGAGCCTCTCCCGAGCTGCCATGATCCTTGTGTTGGCCTCCGTTGCCATAGCTTTTATGAGCGAGATCCTGGTGGGAGCAGTGGAAGGCACTGCCCACGCCCTGGGGATGTCTCAGGCCTTCATCGGCTTAATAATCCTGGCCGTGGTGGGCGGCGCCGCGGAAACCGGTTCTGCGGTGGTCATGGCGGTCAAGAACCGGGTGGATCTGACGCTCTCCATTGCCATCGGCAGTTCCATCCAGATCGCCCTCTTTGTGGCCCCCGTACTGGTATTGGCGAGTTATCTGGTGGCCCCCCAACCGCTTAACCTGGTTTTTGATAAGAGTCTTATCGGCGTGTTGTTTTTGACTGTTCTTACCGGCATCATGGTGGCCGGGGACGGCAAAGCCAACTGGTTCAAAGGGGTGCAGTTACTTGCGGTTTATGTTATTTTAGCCGTGATGTTCTATTTTTTGCCGGCCCGGCCCTAGCCCCAGATAAATTCGTAAAAAAACAAGATAAGGTACGCATGAAAAGATTACAAAGATTTTCCCCCAAACATTTCTGGACCAGCGAAAGTGGCTTGACCAGCCTGTTTATTTTCCTCAATATCTTCCTGGTCCTAAATATGGTGGGGGATTTTCGCCTTAGCTTGGTTTTGACCAGGCTCTTTTTTTTCCTGGTCCTGATTGCCGGCATTCTGACCACGTTCTCAATGCCGGTGATCCGCTTTCTCTGCATCTCTCTGACCATGGTCTCTATGCCCCTGGGCTTGATAGTGGACGTCTGGCCCAACCGGAGCTTGGCCGCTTTCGATTCCGGCCTTGTTGTCATCTATTTGGGCCTCCTGCTGGCCGTGGTCTCCGTCCAAGTCTTCCGCTCAGGCCCGGTTACGGCTCATCGGATCTGCGGCGCGGTGGTGGTCTATCTGCTCCTGGGGGTGATGTGGGCTTTCTTGTACAATCTTCTCGTCTTCTTGGACCCGGGAGCGTTTCAGTTTCCGGCCAGCATCTCCACCAACCAGCCGGAGGTGCTTCGGCAAGGGTTAAACTACTTCAGTTTTATCACCCTCACGACGCTGGGCTACGGTGACATTACGCCGGTACACCCGGCGGCGAAACTCCTGGTGATGTACGAAGCCCTGATAGGGCAACTCTATCCCGCCATTATCTTGGCCCGTTTAGTTTCCCTGCAAATTGTTCAACCTAAAGAAGGTGCTTGAAATTAAAAATCATCATAACAATGGGGTGTTTTAATGCCACAGATGAAAAAATCATTACCCATTTGTTCAGGTCTGGTAGCCGTAAGCAGTCTGGTGCTGCTGCTTGTTTCCGGCTGTGGTGAAAAGAAGGCACCCCCAGCGGTGGCTCCGCAAGTGGAGGTGGCAGACGTGGTCGTCAAGGACGTCCCCATCGTGCGGGAATGGGTGGGCTCCACCGACGGCCTGGTGAACGCCAAGATCAATGCCCAGGTCCAGGGTTATCTCATCAAGCAAAACTACCAGGAAGGCTCCCTGGTCAAGAAGGGCCAGGTCCTCTTTGAGATCGACCCCCGGCCTTTCCAGGCGGCCCTGGAGCAGGCCAAAGGGCAACTGGCCGTCGCCGAAGGACAACTGTATACCGCCAAGGCCAATTTGGACAAGATCAGGCCTTTGGCCGCGGTAAACGCCGTGAGCAAGAAAGACCTGGATGACGCCATCGGCCGGGAGGCCTCGTCCCGGGCCGCCGTGCAGGCCGCCAAAGCGGCGGTGCAGAAAACCCAAATCGATCTCAGCTTCACCAGGATCACCTCCCCCATCAACGGCATCGCCGGCATTGCCAAGGCCCAGTTGGGCGAACTGGTGGGGAAGGCCGGGGGGCCGGAGCTGACCACCGTGTCCACGGTGGATCCCATTAAAGTCTATGTCCCTATCAGCGAGCAGGAATATATGCGATTTAGCCGGGGGGCCGATCAAAGGGGAAATTCCGGTCATAAAGGGCTCAATTTGGAGCTGATCCTGGCCGATGGCAGCGTTTTTCCGCACCAGGGCCGGGTCTCCTTCGCCGACCGCCAGGTGGACGAGGGCACCGGCACCATCAGAGTGGCTGCCCTCTTTGCCAATCCCGGCAATCTCCTGCGCCCCGGGCAGTTCGCCAAAATCAAGGCGTTGCTCGACACCCAAAAAGGCGCCTTGCTGGTTCCCCAGCGGGCGGTCAACGAAATCCAGGGGCGTTACCAGGTGGCCGTGGTCGGGCCGGATAACAAAGTTGACCTGCGCTGGGTCAAAGTGGGCGAGCGCACCGGCTCCCTCTGGGTGGTGGAGGAAGGTCTCAAGCCCGGGGAGCAGGTAATTGTGGAAGGCCTCCAAAAAGTCAAAGCCGGTATGACCGTCACCCCAAGCCGTATCAGGAGCCGTCTGCCGGCCCGAAAGCCTCCCCCACCGGGAAACAGGAAAGGTAGGGCCATGGCGCGCTTTTTCATCAACCGGCCCATCGTGGCCATCGTCATCGCCATCGTCATGGTGATCGTGGGAGTGGTGGCGCTTCTGGGTCTGCCCATTTCCCAATACCCCAACATCGTCCCGCCGGAAATATTTGTCAACACCACCTATGTGGGCGCCGACGCCCAGACGGTGGAGCAGTCCGTGGCCACGCCCATCGAGCAGGAGATGAGCGGCGTGGACAACATGAATTACATGTACTCTTTGAACGCCAACAACGGCGAGTTGAAGCTGTACGTCAACTTCGACGTTAAAACGGACCCCAACATCGACCAGGTGCTGACCCAGATGCGGGAGAGCCAGGCCGAAGCCAAGCTCCCGGCCGACGTGCGCAATTACGGCGTCACCATCAAGAAGTCCACCGCCGCGCCCCTGATGGTGGTGAACCTCATTTCTCCCAAAGGCACCTACGACGCCACCTTCCTGGCCAATTACGCCTATATCAACCTGAACGACCAGATCACCCGGGTGCCCGGCATCGCCAGTGTCACCGTTTTCGGGGCCGGCCAATATGCCATGCGCTTCTGGGTCAGGCCCGACCAGCTGGCCAAGCTCAACATCACCATCCCGGAGATCGTCGACGCCATCCAGAAACAGAACACCGTCAATCCCTCGGGCCAGGTGGGCGCGGAGCCGGCCCCCGAAGGCCAGGAATACACCTACGCCATCCGCTCCCAGGGGCGTCTGGAAAGTCCCCAGGAGTTTGAGCAGATAGTCCTCCGGGCCAATCCGGATGGCTCCCTGGTCCGCCTCAAAGACGTGGCCCGCATCGAATTGGGTTCCCAGAACTACGCCCTCCAGGGCCGCCTGAACGGCAAGGCCTGCGCCGTCCTGGCCCTCTACCAGCTCCCGGGCACCAACGCCATCCAGGCGGTGGATGGGGTCAAAAAGCTCATGGAGCAGGCCAAGAAGTCCTTTCCCGCCGGACATGGACTACGTCATCGCCCTGGACACCACCCAGGCGGTGCGGGAGGGCTTGAAGGAAATTGTCCACACCCTCTTTGAAGCCCTCATTCTCGTCATCATCGTGGTCTTCATCTTCCTCCAGGGCTGGCGGGCCACCCTCATCCCGGCCCTGGCCGTGCCCGTGTCCCTCATCGGCACCTTTGCCCTCTTTCCCCTCATCGGCTTCAACATCAACACCATTGCCTTGATGGGGCTGGTGCTGGCCATCGGCCTGGTGGTGGACGACGCCATCGTCGTGGTGGAGGCCGTGGAGCACCACATCGAGCACGGGCTCTCTCCCAAAGATGCCACCCTCAAGGCCATGGAGGAGGTCTCCGGGCCGGTGGTGGCCATCGCCCTGGTGCTCTCCGCCGTCTTTCTCCCCACCATTTTCATTCCGGGGATCACCGGCCGGCTCTACCAGCAGTTCGCCATTACCATTGCCATCTCCGTGCTCATCAGCGCCTTCAACGCCCTGACCCTCTCCCCGGCCCTGGCCGCCCTGCTCTTAAAGCCCAAAAAGGAATCACGGGGCCTCTTAAGCCGCTTCTATCGCTGGTTCAACAACGCCTTCGGCCGCACCACCAACGGCTATGTCAGGTGGTGCGGGACTTTTATTAGAAAAGCGGGGATGAGCCTGCTCTTTCTGGCCCTGGTGACGGGTCTTACCGGCTTCGTGGGGGGGCGGCTGCCCGGCGGCTTCCTGCCGGAAGAGGACCAGGGCTATATGTACGCCGGGGTCCAGTTGCCCGACGCCTCCTCCCTGCAGCGCACCAGTGAAGTCTGCCGCCAGATCGAAGACATCATGATGAACACCCCGGGGGTGGAGTACGTCACCACCGTGGTGGGCATGAGCCTGCTCTCCGGCGTCAGCAACACCTATAGCGGCTTTTTCTTCGTGACCCTGAAGCCCTGGCACGAACGCAAGAAGCCGGAGGAGCAATACAAGGCCATCATGGCCGGTATCAACCGGAAGCTCGCCCAACTCCCCCAGGGTACCGCCTTTGCCTTTTCGCCCCCGGCCATCCCGGGCATCGGCACCGCCGGCGGCGTTACCTTCATCCTGGAGGACCGGGCCGGTAAAGACATCGCCTTTCTGTGGGAGAACACCCAGAAGTTCCTGGCGGCCGCGCAGAAACGGCCGGAACTCGCCCGGGTCACCACCACCTTCGTGCCCACGGTGCCCCAGATTTTCGTCAAAGTGGACCGGGACAAGGTGCTCAAGCAGGGCGTGGACATCGGTGAGGTCTACCGGGTCCTGCAAGCCTTCATGGGCGGCTACTTCGTCAACTACTTCAACCGCTTCGGCCGCCAGTGGCAGGTATACGTCCAGGCCGAAGGGGAATTTCGGGCCCAAGCCGAACAGTTGGGCCAGTTCTACGTGCGCAACAAGAACGGGGACTCCGTGCCCCTTTCCGCCCTCACCAGTCTCGAGCCGCGCGCCGGTCCGGAGTTCACCATGCGCTACAACCTCTACCGCTCGGTCCAGATCAATGCCGTCAATGCTCCCGGCTTCAGTTCCGCCCAGGGGATGCGGGCTTTGGAGGAGGTCTTCAAAGAGACTATGCCGGGGGAGATGGGCTTTGACTATCTGGGCATGTCCTTCCAGGAGAAAAAGGCCCAGGAGGGTGTCCCCGCCTCTATTGTCTTCGCCCTGTCCCTGCTTTTCGTGTTTTTAATCCTGGCGGCTCAGTATGAGAGCTGGTCGCTCCCTTTCAGCGTCCTCTTGGGCACGCCCATTGCCATCTGCGGGGCCTTCCTGGGGATCTTCATGAGGAGCATGGAGTTGAATCTCTATGCCCAGATCGGCTTGATTATGCTCATCGGTCTGGCCGCGAAGAACGCCATCCTGATCGTCGAATTCGCCAAGGTGGAGTACGAGAAAGGCAAGGATATCGCCGACGCCGCCCTGGAGGGAGCCCGCCTCCGGCTCCGCCCCATTCTCATGACCAGCTTCGCCTTTATTCTCGGTTGCGTCCCCCTGGCCCTGGCCTCCGGGTCCGGCGCCATTTCCCGGCAGATTATGGGCACCACCGTGATCGGGGGGATGCTCGCGGCCACGGTCATCGCCATCTTCCTCATCCCGGTGACCTTTTATGTGGTGGAAAAATTTTCTCACCGCAAGGGCAAGAAGCATCCGCGGCCTGATGCGGCCCCGGCCGATCCCCCGGGCGATCAAGGAGAAAAATCATGAGGAACTTTCTCCCTATTCTTTTACTCTGGCTCATTTGCGGCTGCGCCGTCGGCCCGGACTACCAGCGGCCCGGGTATCCGGTCCCGGAAACCTTTCGGGGTGAAGGCCCCGGTATCCCCACCCAACCGGCCGACACTTCCTTCGGAGATCTGCAGTGGTTTGAGGTCTTCAAGGACGCCAAACTCCAGGAGCTGATCAGGATCGCCCTCCAGGAAAACTACGATGTCCAGATCGCCGCCCAGCGGGTGCTGGCGGCCCGGGAACAGGTGACCATCCAAAGGTCCTTCCTTTTCCCCACGATAAATGCCAACGGTCAACTGGAGAGCCTCCGCACTTCCGAAAGGGGTTTTTCCGTCCTGGCGCCCCAGCAGGAGCGTCTGGCCGGCCTGGTCTACGGGGACCTCTCCTGGGAACTGGACTTCTTCGGCCGCATCCGCCGGGCCACGGAAGCGGCCAGGGCTGAATTTTTCGCCTCCGAGGAGAACCAGAAATTCGTTATCCAGACCCTGGTGACCGACTTGGCCCGGGCCTATTTTGAACTTTTGGCCCTGGATAAACAACTCGAGATCAGTGACCGCACCGTCAAATTAAGGGAAGAGTCCCTCAAGCTGGTGCAGGCGCGCTTCGACTACGGCTGGGACTCACAGACGCCGGTGCTCATGACCGAGAATCTCCTGTATGGGGCCCGGTCCGTAGTTCCTGAGCTGCAGCGGGCCATTGAACAGCAGGAGAACCGTATCAGCACCTTGTTGGGCCGCAATCCGGGCGGGATTAAACGGGGCAAGCCTCTTTTGAAGCAGGATTTGACCGTATCCGTGCCCCCGGGATTGCCCTCTTCTCTCCTGGAGCGGCGTCCGGACATCCGCTTTGCCGAGGAGATCCTGGTTGCCGCCAACGCCCGCATCGGGGAAGCTAAAGCCCTGCTCTTTCCCAACATCAGGATTACCGGCGTCTCCGGCTGGGAGTCCGCCGCTCTGAAAAGTCTGTTCTCCGCCCACGCCAGCTTTTGGGATGTTCTGTCCCCCGGCGTTACTCAACCCATCTTTAACGCCGGACGGCTCCGGGCCGGCGTCCGGGTGGCCGAGGCCCAGCAGCAGGAGGCGCTTCTGACCTATAAAAAGTCCATTCAACAAGCCTTCCGGGAGGTCTCCGACGCCCTGGTGGGCGTGCGCCGCTTGCGGGAAGTCCGTCTCGAGGCTGCAAAGCAGGTTCAAGCCCTGACCAAGCAGTTAGATCTGGCCAACCAACGCTATTTTGGCGGGGTGACGCCGTACCTGGAAGTTTTAGACTCCGACCGGCAGTTATTTGAATCCGAGTTGCGGCTAACCCAGGCCCAGGCCAATGAACTCCTGGCCGTCATCGCCCTGTACCGGGCCCTGGGCGGCGGCTGGTAGGATTTTGTCCAAGACCAAAATTTTAGATGAATCCGGAAAGAGTCGGCATGCCTCCTTAGGTGGTTAAGATCATGCGATCCTCTAGATCCAAGAGAAAGCATCTGTTTAAAACATGTATTGACTTTCAAGTAATAATAATTATGTTAAAATAACAAATATTTTTGGAGGTTCTTCTTGATGAAAAAAATTCTAGTTTTCGGACTGGCGCTGATCCTGACCATGGTTTTCTCAGGGGCGGCTTTGGCCGATTCTGGCAAAATGGCTTTGAAAGTGGGAGACTCGGTTTTCGCCTGCGACTGCGGTGAAGGTTGCCCCTGCAACACTATGGCCAGGAAACCCGGGAAATGCACCTGCGGCAAAGAGATGGTCGAAGCCAAGGTCACCAAAGTGGAAGACGGGCAAGCTTATCTGCAGGCCCAAGGCTGGGAAAAGCCCCGGGGTTTCAAGACCATAGGGAAATATGCCTGTGACTGCGGTTCTTCCTGTGATTGCAATACCATTAGCCAAAACCCGGGCAAATGTGTCTGCGGCAAAGAGCTGAAAAAGGTGAACTAAGTCCCTAATCGAACTTCCTCGTTCCCAGAGCAGCTCTGGGAACGAGGAAGTTTCAACCTCCCTGCCGGTATTCCTGCCCTTATTGTTCCCCTCACCGCCTCCACGGCCCTCTTCTAGCCTCCTGTCCAGGCGGCGGGTTCAATATGACCATCAGGACCGAATTGATTACTTCTTACTATTGTTTTTTACGGCCCAATTGATTAGTTTTAGTAAAAATTGATAATCAAAAGGAGCGCCCATGAAAAAGAAGCTATTGGTATTAACAGTTGTCGGCCTGTTTTCGTTGCCCACCTACGCTCTCGCCGGGTCTTGTTGCGGCCAGCCTGAACCACAGCAGACTCAATCTCAAAATCCAGATTCCAAAGTCCAAGCCGGATGCCCTGCCATCGCCACAGGCACCGCGCCATCCGTAGCCACCTCGCAGACGACTCCTGGAACCTCCCCTAAAAAGGCGCCGGATCAACTAAGCCAAAAACCAGGGGAATCCGGGAAAGAGAAAAAGTAGCTTCATCTACTCTCGTAAGTTTTGGCGCGGTTCCAGCCAGCAATCATCTTGAACATTACTTCAGACAAGTACCGGTATGAGTTCGAAAAACCTCCGTACTCTTTTTATCTGCCAGAAATGTGGCTTCCAAACGAGCAAATGGTTGGGCAAATGCCCGGAATGTGAGGCCTGGAGTTCCTTTCTGGAAGAGATCCTTGCCCCGGAACCCGCCTACCCCCGGACTCCGGGTCCGGCTGCCGCCAGGGGCCACAAACCCACTCCCCTGGTAAACCTCTCTTCGGTTCAAGAGGAAAGACGTCCCTGCGGCTGCCTGGAGTTTGATCGGGCCCTGGGTGGCGGTTTGGTGCTTGGCTCAGTGGTACTCCTGGGCGGCGATCCCGGCATCGGCAAATCCACCCTGATGCTCCAGGTCTTGGACCGTCTGTGCGGGAACGATTATACCGGCCTGTATGTTTCCGGGGAGGAATCCGCCGCCCAACTCAAGCTCCGGGCCGACCGGCTAAGCATCACCTCTCCCACCCTCCTGGTGGCCACCGAAACCTGCCTGGAAAATATCTTCAAGCTGGTGGAAGCAGCCAAGCCCCACTATCTGGCCCTGGACTCCATCCAGACCTTGTATGCCGCCAGCCTGCCGGCCGCCCCCGGCTCCATCACCCAGGTCCGGGAAACCGCCTTTCAGCTGGTCCAATTTGCCAAGCGCACCAATGTCCCCATCTTTCTCATCGGCCATGTTACCAAAGACGGCGCCATCGCCGGCCCCAAACTCCTGGAGCACATGGTGGATACCGTCCTCTATTTCGAAGGCGACCGCTCCCACACCTACCGCCTGCTGCGCACCGTCAAAAACCGCTTCGGCCCCAGCCAGGAATTGGGAGTCTTTGAAATGCGGGATACGGGCCTCACCGAAGTGACCAATCCCTCCGCTCTCTTTCTCTCGGAACGCTCCCTGGAAACTCCGGGTTCGGTGGTGGTGGCCAGCATCGAAGGCTCCCGCCCCATTTTAGTGGAGGTGCAGGCCCTGGTGACCCCCACCAGCCTGGGGATGCCCCGCCGGCAGGCCACCGGTGTTGATGCCGGCCGTCTGTCCCTGCTGGTGGCCGTTTTGGAAAAACGGATGGGACTGGCTTTCGGTAATCAGGATATCTTTGTGAACGTGGCCGGCGGCGTCCGCTTGACCGAACCGGCCGCCGACCTGGGCATCATCGCCGCCCTGACTTCCTCCCTCCTGGACCGGCCAGTGGCCGGTGACACCCTCATCTTTGGCGAAGTGGGCCTGACTGGAGAGGTGCGCACCGTCGGCCAGACCGAATTGCGCCTCAAGGAGGGAGAAAAACTTGGTTTTCGCCAGGCCATGTTGGCCCGCAGCCTTCAGGGCCAAACGGCCAAATTAACCCGGCTCCGAATCCTGGAGGTGGCGAACGTGGGTGCCGCCCTACGTGAGTTTATGGGGCCTTGTCAAGCCTTCTTGAAAATCTGCCTAATATCTTCTCCATAAGTGTAAATCACGATCTATTCTCGCACCAAGCCTGTAAATTTTTGAAAATTATTTATTTTTATATATAATCATAATAAATTGTAAGTTTATTACAATCTTTGTATTTTACATTTTAATTTTTTTATATAAAAATTAAAGAAAAGTAATTGCCTATCAATATAATAAAAGAGAAGCAGAAATAATTTCTTGACGTTCATCGCACCGCAAAAAGGAGGAGCAGTCATGGAACCAACGCTTGTGCTCTTTGCTATTCAGGCAGGAATTAGGTTAGGGCGTAAGGTATACGACGTCATGGTGGAAAAAAACTTTGACCGGCCACTATTGTTCCCCATGGGTGACCTTGCCGGTGATCCTCTCTCAGCGGCGGCGCAAAACTATTTTGACGACCCAGAAAACCCAAAAAATTGGGATTGGGTTAAAAAAGGCGGGCCTCTCAACGAAATTTATAAAAAAAATGGCCCTTTGGCGGCATATCAAACCTTGCTGGGACTGACCGAAGTCGATACTTCCTGGAAGGAAGCTCGGGAAATTATTTCGGGACTACAGGAATTTGCCCAATACAAAGATAATCAACCTGACGGAACGAAACAGATCCTCGGCCTCGTGGTAGATATCGGGATCGATTTTTTAAAAGTTAATCCCTATTTTAAAATCGATCCGCAATCTCTCCAGAGCGGATCTGCCCCCCAGCGGGTTATCGGCGCCTTTGTGACGAATCTGGATGACATAAACTTTGAGGATACAAACCTCCCGCAGATTGGCGGGATGGTTTTGCAGGCCGGTTTGGAGGTTTTTGGGGAAAATGCGAATCTGGTAACCCGGGATAAGGGTTTACAGTTACTATTTCGAGATGTAACCAACGCCCTAATCGAAGATTTTAAAACCGGCACTGACCAAAATTTTCTGGAACGTATTACCGGCAGTCTGCTGCGCGGCGCCATGACCGGGATTACCGAGAACCCTGCCCTGTTTATCCGGGGAGACTCAAAAGAAAAGAAATTCATCCGGAAAACCGTCACCGACGTCCTGAACGGTTTGAAAGGCCAGGAACACTTATTTACCCCCACCTCGGTGGAAATCATCTTTAAAAACGCCCTGGTGGCCGTTTCCGAAGCTGCCGACCTGATTACCGAGGACAAGTTTCTCGAGGAACTGATTGGGAATACACTGAAGGTTCTGCTGACAAAAAATGGGCAGAAGGTCTTTTCCGAAGCCACCTTTGCGGCGGTGGTGCAGGTCAGCCTGGAAACTTTGGGAAAGAATGTCGGCTCCCTCGTTAAGTTAGCCGGGCCGGAGAGGCAATTCCTGGTGCACGGGCTGACGGCGCTGACCGAAAGTTTGGGAACTACCTTGAAGGGAAGTGACTTAACAGCCATCTTTTCATCAAATCAATTGCTGGACTTGACCCGGGTGGTCTTGGGGGCGGTGGCTCAGCACCCCCAAGCGCTTTTGGGTGAATCTGCCAGGCCCCAAGATTCTGTCCTGGCGAACCTCATCACGGCGGTGGCCGGAGCCCTCCAGGCTGACCCGACAAAAATCATTTCCGGGGAAGCCTATCTCCAGATTCTGCAGGCTGTCCTGCAGGTGGGGATGCAAAATGCGAATAAAATCTTATTACCTCTTGATCCGTCTAAATCTTTGAGCGCTCCCGTGCACCAGCTCCTCAAGGGGCTTCTGGAGTTGGCGCCTGACTTGGCCGGGGGTCTTAATAGCGGCAATTTTCCGAAGGTCTTCGAAAAACTGCTGTTGAGATATCTCTTTGATGACTTGAAGTCCCTGGATAAAAATAATCTTATTGAATCTACTAAAACAATTCTACTTTCAACCCTGTAAAGGAGCTCGGCCATGTACTTGACCAAATTCCGCAGCTTGCAGAGATTCTGGGCTATCTCGTTTATCATCCTCTTCATCAGTGGATGTGCTTCAACCATCAACTTTCGAGATATTCAAAGAGATTTCAACAAAGCCGTCGAGGCCGACAACACCGAAACCTATGGACCTCAAAACCTTGGGACATTAACCACCACCTACCAGCAAAACTACGAAGATATCCTGCAACGTCTGAGCGAGCCGTATATCAAAGGGCTGGATGACAGGCTGAAAATGAATGCCTATACGATGAAAGCGGTCAGTCAGTGGCGAACCGGCAAGTTGGATGAGGCCCGGCAGACCATATCTCAGTCCCAGCCTGACTCAGCCGTCGGGGCTCGCGACAGAATGGTCTTAATGATTTTACCGGCATTGATAGACGATCAGGAATTGACCAGAAAATATCTGCGCCTACCGTTACCTCGCCAGGTAAGTTGGGAGGATTATGAGAAGTATTATAAAAAAGGATATTATCAAGGCGTTTGGGCCCTGAAGGAGGCCATCAGACAAATCCCCCCGGAGCTACCGGAAAATATGGTGTATTATGTTCATTACCAGCGCTGGCGGATATTAAATAACTGGAACATTGTGGCAACTTCTTTAAAGGCAGGTAAACAGAAAAGCGAGGATGACCAGATTGAAGCAGACAAAGACCTAAGAGTAAAAGCCGGTAACGGTGCAAAAGATCTACTGGGGGACTCTCTGGAAAAGGAAATCCAAAAGGAAAGGGAGGCTGTTCCAGAAACAAACCCCTTAGGAAAATTGATGCGGTCTCTTACTTTGCCGACACTTCCTAGCGGGGTTAAACCACGCAAACCGAGTGAGACCCAACCGTCTTAAGGGTAGAGAAGATACCTTTGCCGCACGTCGAAAAATTCCTTTAATCCCCCTAGCCAGCCCTGTTCCAGGCTGGTGAGGGGGACCTGCGCCTCTAAACCCTCCCGGATAGCCGGATCACCCGTCAACAGATCAAAGGGCAGCCGCTCATACTCGTACTCATACGGCGGCTGGCGCCACTGAAACGTATCCGGGTAGAGTTTCATGACCACCTGGAGAAAGGCTAGCGTGGTGAAGTACGGCTTATAGGCTTTACGGTCGGTGACGTGCAGGTGGAAGCCGCCGCAGACCTCCCCGGCCCATTTGTGGAAGGTGGGCTGGAACCAGGTCTCCCGCAGGACCACCCCTGGCAGCTCATAGGTGTCCTGTAATGCGGTCTTCACGGCGAAGGGGTCGAGGAAGGGCGCGCCGAAGAGCTCAAAGGGGCGAGTCGTGCCCCGCCCCTCGGAAAGATTCGTCCCCTCCAGCAATACCTGCCCGGGATAGACGATGGCTGTATCCAGGGTTGGGAGGTTGGGAGAGGGCAGCACCCACGGCAGACCCGTGCCATCAAAATAATGAGACCGGTCCCAGCCCTGCACCGGGACCACGGCCAAATCACAGCCGATCCGGCCCACCTCGTTGTAGTACCGGGCCAGCTCCCCCAGGGTCAGGCCATGGCGCATGGGCAGGGGATAGGGACCAACAATGGAGGCCATCTCCGGCTGCAGGACATTGCCCTCAACCTGAACCCCGCCGAGAGGATTGGGCCGGTCCAGGATGACCACCTTTTTGCCCTGCTGGGCCGCCGCCTGCATGGCATACGCCATAGTCGCGGCAAAGGTATACACCCGGGTGCCCACATCCGGCAGGTCCACCAGCAAGACATCAATCAGACCTAAACTATCCGGACTGGGCCGCAGGCGCTCGCCATACAGACTGAAAACCGGCAATCCGGTGATCGGCTCCACCCCATCCGCCGAGGCCACCATGTTGTCCTGTTTCTCGCCCCACAAACCATGCTGGGGGCTAAAGAGCGCCCCCAAACTCTGGGAAAACTGCCGGGCCAGCACCTGCCAGAGGGGCTGCCAATCCCGTCCCACCGTGGCCTGATTGCACAGGAAGCCCAGACGGGCCTTCTTTAACTCCGCGGGCGTTTGCGCCAGCAGCCTTTCAAAACCAATCTGTACCCGCATCACCGGGGACCCGTCACGCTAAAACTCCGCTTCCTCGCGACGCACCACCGACCGGATGAGCAGCGCCACGTCGTGGGTCATCCCATCCTTGCGCAAAAAGAAATCGTCCAGGATACATTTCAAATCAAAACCTTTGGACTTAAAGGCTTTCATCACGCCCTTATGGTCGGTGAGCACTTCGGCCTTGAGAAGCTGCAAATTCTCCAGTTTCGCCAGATTGATCAGCTCATCCAGCATGATAGAACCCAACCCTTGATTACGATAGGCCCGGGAAACAAAAATGCGAACCTCGCCGACATGCTTGGTGGCATGTTTGCCCCGATGGAGCGTAGCATCGGCGATGAGCATATTGTCCTCCATGTTCACCGCTACCAAGGGCAAAACTTTCTGATAATCGATATGGTCAATCCAATAATCAATAAGTTTAGAATTCTTAACATCCTGTTTCAAAAACCGAGTGTCTTCATCCGGCGTGTCCTGAAAGAGTTTCAGCAGGTTTTCCCGGTCCTGCGAGTTCAAAAATCTGAACATGACCCGCTGGCCGTTCTTTAGAGTCACAAATTTCCGGTAGGTCACATAATTAATCATATCTTGCCCCAATTACCATGATCTTGCTTTGTATCATAGCCTATCATCAAAATATGTCAATATTGCTGACCAGCTAAAAGCGGCCCAGACCTGGCTCTCCAAGGGTTAGGGGATGTAGTGATTCGATAAATCCCATTCTGAGAAGATTTTTTCCCTGACGCTGCTGTTTTTCTCACTCTGCCTGCCCCCTTTTCATTATCCGGCTGGAATAGCGGCGCCTAACGGCAGCATGGGTTGGCTCATTTATTGCATATATAAATCAATATATCAAAGTCAACCGAGGCAACTCCCATGCAACTGAAAGATATTATCAGTACCTTGATGCTCAGCGATTTCTACTTCAGTCTGCCCCTCTCGGAACGCAAACAGGTGGTTTTCCGTTTGTGGGCTTTGTATGGAGCCAAATTGCCCATAGCCTCGGCATGGCCCTATTCCCTTGCGGTTAATGCCCGGGGAGGAGGAGTCAATTGGCCCAAGGCTTGAAGCCGGTTGCATTACCAGGGCCTCTCGTGTGGAAAAATTGCCCCACTTCTGTGGCAATAAAACCATAGCAGAGAATCCCGGCGCCAAACTTCTTTTCCACTAGAAACATCCGGCCAACCGGAAATAATTTTTTTGGACATTTTTTTAAACTTTCTATTGGCCTACCTTTTTTCGTTGTCTAAAATTCCTTCCGATTGCAATAATCGCCGAAAAGAAGAGATTCTGCAAGATTGGCAATTCCCCCGCTAACGTTCACCTTCCCGATAACGTCCTTATAACTCTTATCCTTTTACGTCTACGTGTTTTCAGCTAGTTGCTCATCTATTTTGTATCGCTAATATTTCGGGGGCATTAGCGACTTTTTGGGGATGCCTCAGTCAAGTTGTCGCTAACTTGTAATTCAGCCTCATCGTCTTTGACATTAAAATATAATCCTAATATAAAGGAACCCATCTTAACGGGGCATTTTCAAAATTCGCCCCATATTCCTCATAGTGTGATACGAAGGTCGACTGACGAACGTCGCCTTGGAAAGGAGGCAGGAGAGGATAATTAGACATAGTTAAACTATGTAATAAAAATGTTAAACTTTTTTAAATTACCGCACGTGGAAAAGGTGTGTTTGAGGCAGGTTGTCAGATCAGGCTTCTCAGGAGCGAAAATCTTTCGACCGACTTAAAGAATTTTATGAGATAAGACGTAAGCAATTGAGAAAAATAACACTTTACTTTTCTCTTCCCCCTCTCTCATAATGCTAATTCGTACCAGTGCTCCGATAACGAACGGCTCCTAATTCGTATGCGGTCCCTCAGCTCAGGGAAGAGCGCACTTCGAAAATTGACAGAGAAGTTTTCAGGTCAGGAGAGACCATGGATAGTCATTGGGAAAAAGTTAAACAAAATTTCAAAACCAAGCTAGCGCCCTCAGCCTATCAACTCTGGATCGAACCCTTGCAGGCAACTCAGGGCGTTTCCGGGGAATTGATTCTGGAGTGTCCCAACCCATTTTTCCTTCATTGGGTGCATAATAACTACCTCCCGTCCATTGCCCAGGAATACCGGGCCCTCACCGGACGTTTAATTCAGATCAAACTGCACCTGTTTAAAAGTGAGCGCCGGGTTGCTAATCACCCCCAACCTATTCAACCGTATTTACCGGATTTTAGAAAACCCGACGAGATGGCGCGCCTCCTCAATAAAAGCTTCACCTTTGAGCAATTCGTCGTTGGCGCCTCTAATCGTCTGGCTTTTCAGGCCTCCCGGGCTTTGGCCAGCGATGACACCTTATATAGTAAAACCCTCTTTTTAGCCTCACAGCCGGGTTTGGGCAAAAGCCACCTTTCCCAGGCAGTGGGCAACTATATTCAATCTAACCTCCGACTCAATCGCGTCCTTTATCTGACAGCCGAAGATTTCGCTAACGAAATGGTGGCGGCCTTACGGCAAGGCAATATGCCTCAATTTAAGGAAAAATTTCGCCGGCAATGCGATGCCCTCTTATTGGAAGGAGTGCATTTCTTGAGCGGCAAAGAGAAGATCCAGACCGAGCTTTGTTACACTCTCGATTTTTTGGCCGATCTGAACAAAAAACTGGTCTTCACCAGCCCCTACTTACCCGCCGAGATTCCTCATCTCCGGCAGGAATTAGTTTCCCGACTCAGCGGGGGCGTTATAACTCCCATTGCCGCCCCGGATTTTTCCACCCGGGTCAAGATTCTTACCCGCAAGGCCTCGGATCGCCAGGCCAGGGTGCCCCAGGAAGTCCTGGAACATCTGGCCACCTATCTTACCCAGGATGTTCGGCAAATGGTCAGCGCCTTAGATAATGTCCTCCTCAAGGCCGCCACCCTCAAGACACCGGTCAGCCTGGAATTGGCCGATGAAGTCCTCCTGGATTTCCAAGCCGCCTCGCAAAAACTCAGAATCCAGGACATTCAACAGTTATCCGGGAAAGTGTATCAGGTGAGCGTGGAAGACCTGCTCGGTAAGTCCCGCAAGAAAAAAGTCGTCAAGGCCAGAAACTTGGCCATCTATCTCTGCCGACATTATTTGCAGAAAAATCTCAAGGAGTTGGCTCGGGCTTTCCGGCGAACTCACTCCACGATTTTACATTCTTTAGAGTGTGTTAACCGCGATCTGAAAACTTCCCAGGCTTTTGCCGCCGAATTGGATTATCTGGAAAAAAAGCTGCAGACTTCGTCCCGGTGGCGGCGCTGCGTCCAGCCTGGGGCAACCTCGTCATCCTCAGGGTGAACCACCACCTTCGGCGCTGTGCCGGATGACCTTACCCTCAACGATAAAAACGATGTCTTCGCAAATATTGGTGGCTAAATCAGCGATGCGCTCCAAGTTGCGAATGATAATAATGTAGTGCACCGCCCGCATCACCGCCGGCGTTTCTTTCAGCATGAAGTTCAGAAGTTTCTGGATATACTCGTCGTCTAGGGTGTCAACCTCGACGTCCCGCTGCCATACCTGTAAGGCCAATTGTGGATCTTGCTGCACAAATGCATCGATTCCGGTGCGCACCATCTGCAAGGCCAGATCCGCCATAAACTTTAAATCAATGGGCAAGGTCAAGGGCTCCCGCAAATTGAGTTCCAGAGCCCGTTCGGCGATATTCACCGCTTGATCGGCAATCCGCTCCAAATCGGTAATAATCCGCATTGTCGCCGTAATCAGCCGCAAGTCCCGGGCCAGGGGCTGTCGCAAGGCCAATAGCTTCAAACACTGTTCATTGATGGCATTTTCCATGGAGTTGATCACCCCGTCACCCATGATCACCGCTTCCGCGGCCTTGGAATCACGATTGATCACCGAGGCAATGCTCTGACGCACTGCTTCTTCCGTCAATTGGGCCATCTGGACTAGGTTCAGCTTTAACTCGGATATTTCCCTATCAATCTGCCTATCCATGCAACTCTCCTGCGCCGCTGGCGGATTACCTGTTTCCCCGGCTTCTGTAAGGATGATACGTATAAAACATTATCATACTCTAGTTCCTCTTTTTTCGGTAGTCTCGCTCCTTTTCTTAATGAATTAAAAATAAATCAGATTTTTTAGAAGACCTCGGCAGCACAATTTGAACAGAGCTTTCCCACTTGTCAACTCCCCAAAATTGTTTGATTACGGTATAATGAGAAATCAGCCTAACCTGGTAGATTCCAATTGGGAGGAACCGTATGCCGCCATCCGCCGCTCCCACCGGCAAGACCGTCTATCACCTGCAAACCGGACCCGGTGATCTCGCCCCGTACATTTTGACCTCCGGCTCCACCCATCGCATCCGCCGCCTGGCTGCCTTTTTTGATACTATCCGGGTGGAACGCCACAACCGGGAATTTCTGACCATTACCGGAACCTACAAAAGCATCCCGGTCACCGGCCTGGCCACCGGCATCGGCGCCCCTCCCACCATCATCGCCATCGTGGAGGCCCTGCAATGCCAACCCCAGGCGACCTTCATTCGTTTGGGGAGTTGCGGCAGCCTGCAGCCCGAGATCCAGCTCGGGGACCTCATCATCAGCACCAGGGCCCTGCGCCATGAGTTCGTCACCCAGTTTTACGCCCCCCCGGAAATCCAGGCCACCGCGGACCCGGATATTACCGCTGCCTTAACCGCAGCCGCCCGGGAGCTGGGAGTGATCTATCACCCCGGCCTCACCTGCACGGCCGCGGATTTTTTTCATGCCCAGGGTCGCCCCGCCTCGGGATTTTCCGGCCTGGACGGCTCCCTGCTTTCCCGACTCCAGGCCCAGGGCGTCCTCAACCTCGAAATGGAAATGGCCGTCTATTTTACCCTGGCCCAGGTCTGCGACCATCCCATGCGGGCCGGAGGCTGTGCCATGGTCTTTGCCGATCGCTACCGAGACACCTTTATCAACCCCGCCGATATGGACCAGGCCGAAGAGCTTCTCTGCCGGGTGGGACTACTGGCCGTAGAGAAATTAGCCGACCAAGAAGGGAAATAACTGGCGCACCGGCACCTTCACCTGTGCAGGAGTATTGCCTTGAAAATAGCCATTATCGGTCCCGGAGCCATGGGCTTATTTTTTGCCGCCCGTCTGCAGGAGGCCGGTCAAGAGGTCTGGTTACTGGACTACCGGCCGGAACGCACGGCTCATTTACAGCAGTATGGGCTGCGACTGCATACTCTGGAAGGTGAGGAGCGGCAATATGTCCTTAACGTTGCCCACCAGGCTGCCACCATAGGCCCCTGCGATCTGGTTCTGATGCAGGTGAAAGCCCATCAGACCCAGGCCGCGGCCCAACAATTGCCGGCCCTCCTCCAGGCCGGCGGCATCACCTTGACCCTCCAGAACGGCATCGGCAATCTGGAAATCATGGCCGCCGTTGCCGGTCATGAGCGCCTCCTGGCCGGTGTCACCATGCTTGGGGTCACCAATTTGGACGTCGGCCGCATCCGCCATGCCGGCCATGGCTCGATTTTTCTGGGCCGGCCCCCCAACTCCCAGGTGACGCCCCAGGAATTGACCGCCATTGTCGAAGTCTTTCAGCAGGCCGGCCTGGATTGCCGTGCAGACCCGGATATTATGGCCGTGCTGTGGCATAAACTCCTGATTAACGTGGGCATCAACCCGGTCACGGCCCTAACTCGTTTGCCCAACGGCCAACTCCCCGCCGTCCCTGCTGCCTGGCAGGTGGTGACCGCCGCAGTTCAGGAGGCCTGCGCGGTGGCTGTGGCTCTGGGACTCACCCCCATCGTCGAGCCCTTGTCCCGGGTGCGTCAGGTCTGCCAGGCCACCGCCGCCAACCGTTCTTCCATGCTCCAGGATGTTTTGGCCCAGCGCCGGACGGAAATCGACGCCATCAACGGCCAGATAGTCGCCCATGGGCGGCAGTTCCAGGTGCCCACCCCGGTCAATGCTCTGCTCACGGATCTCGTTAAGGCCCTGGAATCCAGCTTTACTGAAGGGGAAAGTGAAAACTGAAAAGTGAAAAGGGGAAAGGAGAGACCGCCATGATCACCTTATCCATCAACGGCCGGAATTATGCCCTGGAAATCAAACCAGATACTCCCCTGCTGTGGGCCCTCAGGAATCACCTGCGCCTCACCGGAACCAAATATGCCTGCGGTACCGGGGTGTGCGGCGCCTGCACCGTCCTGCTGGCTGGCCGACCCGCACGTTCCTGCGTCACGCCGGTACAAAAAAGCCATCGGCCAAGAAATCACCACCATCGAAGGCATCCCGGCCCATCACCCGGTGAAACAGGCCTGGATTCGAGCCCAGGCGCCGCAATGCGGTTACTGCCAGCCGGGTTTTATCATGCAGACCATCGGCCTGCTCCAGCAAAACCCCGAGGCCTCACTGCCAGACCTGCTCACCGGCCTGAATCACAATCTCTGCCGCTGCGGCACCTACCCCCGGATCAAACAGGCCGTGAAAGATCTGGTAAGTGGCGCCGCCGCACCGGCCGCCTTTCCTCTGGAGTCGCAGTTTTTTCAGGAAGAGCCCCGCCTGGGCCAGGGTTTCGGTCTCG
Source organism: uncultured delta proteobacterium (assembly GCA_963780995.1). Taxonomy (GTDB): domain Bacteria; phylum Desulfobacterota; class Desulfobaccia; order Desulfobaccales; family Desulfobaccaceae; genus Desulfobacca. The sequence continues at coordinate 20,498 of CAWAEI010000021.1, read as the reverse complement.
TGCTGGTCCCTGCCAACCCGGGCTTTTCCCTGGCCGCCGTCACTCAGCGTCACACCGCTTTGGACCCGCCGGTCTGGTTCTGGCTGACCCAGGATAATCTGGTCACCCTGGTGCTCTCCAAATCGGAGATGGGCCAGGGCGTCTATACCTCCCTGCCCATGCTCGCGGCCGAGGAGCTCGATCTCCCCTGGGAGTTGCTCCGGGTGGAAACCGCCCCCGCCGGCGCCGGCTATGAGGACCCGGTCTGGGGTATGCAATCCACCGGCGGCAGCACCAGTATCTCTCATCTGCATGACGTCTTCCGGCAGATCGGCGGCACCGCCCGGGACATGCTCCTCACCGCCGCCGCCCAAACCTGGGGCGTGCCCAAACCAGAGTGCCTGACCCACCAGGGTTTCATCCAGCACCCCCCCTCCGACCGCCAGGCGGGGTATGGCGAATTCTGCCTCCAGGCCGCCGCCTTGCCGGTCCCCCCGGAGCCCAGGCTCAAGGCTGCCCCTGAAATTAGCTACCTCGGCCAGAGCCTGCTCCGGCCCGACCTCGTCCTGAAAGTCAACGGCACAGCCGCCTTCGGCCTGGACCACTTCACCACGCCCCTGCTTTACGCCGTCTGTATCCGCCCCCCGGCCTATGGGGCCGAAATCCTGGCCGCAGACACTCACGCCGCTGAAAATCTTTCCGGCGTCCGCCAGGTCATCAGACTGGACCAGACCCTGGCCGTCTGCGCCGACTCCCTGGAGAGAGCCTGGCAGGGCCGCGACCTCCTGCAGATCTCCTGGAGCCCGGGCAGCCAGCCGGAATTGTCTGACGCCAGCCTGGAAAAACTTTTCCTGGATCACCTGAACCAACCCGGCCGAATCGCCCGGCAAACCGGGGACGTGCAACACAATTTATTGGCCTGCCCGCGCCAGCTTAAGGCCGAATACGTTCTCCCTTATCTCGCCCATGCCACCATGGAGCCCATGAACTGTCTGGCCGACGTCCGGCCGGAAAGCTGCGAGATCTGGGTATCGGTGCAGAACCAGACCAAAGCCCTAAAAACGGCCCAAGAGCTAACCGGCCTGCCCCCGGAGAAAATCCTGATCCACACCACCTTTTTAGGGGGAGGCTTCGGCCGCCGTCTGGAAACCGATTACCTGGCCGAAGCCATCCGACTCTCCCAGGCCTCGGGCCAGCCCGTCAAGCTAGTCTGGTCCCGAGAAGAAGATTTTCGCTATGATTTTTTCCGCCCCATGACCGCCACCCGCATCCGGGCCAGTCTGGACCAGCAGGGCCGCGTCCAGGTCTGGGACCACATCATCGCCGCCCCGGCCGTCTTCGCCCGGACCTTTCCCGAAGCTATTAGGCATGGGATCGACCCTGCCGCGGTGGAAGGCGTCCGCAACCTGGAATACCACATTCCGCACCTGCGAGTGGCCTATGTCCGGGTAGAGACTCCCATTCCCATCGGCTTCTGGCGTTCCGTGGGCAGTTCCCACAACGCCTTTACCGTGGAATCCTGCATCGATGAACTGGCCCATCTGGCCGGACAGGACCCCCTGGAGTTTCGCCTAGCCCACCTGCCCCCAGGGTCCCGAACCGCCCGGGTCCTGACCGTGGCCGCGGACCAAGCCGGCTGGGGCAGCCCCCTGCCTCCGGGGCGGGCCCTGGGTCTCGCCCAGCACTTTTCTTTCGGCACCTACGTGGCCCAGGTGGCTGAAGTGTCGGTGGACGAGAAATCCGGCCAAATCAAGGTTCACCGGGTCGTCTGCGCTGTGGACTGCGGCGCCGTGGTCAACCCGGACACCGTGGTGGCCCAGATGGAAGGCGGCATCCTCTTCGGCCTCAGCGCCGCCCTCCATGAACAGGTCCGTTTCGATAAAGGCGGGGTTAAAACCAGAAATTTCTCCGACTATCCCTTCTTAACCATCCGGGAGGCCCCTACCATCGAAGTGCATCTTGTCACCTCCGGCGATCCCCTGGGCGGTATCGGCGAGCCCGGCGTCCCCCCCATAGCCCCGGCTGTAGCCAACGCCCTCTTCGCCGCCACCGGCCGCCGCCTGCGGCGCCTGCCTCTTTTAGAGAAAGGGAAATAGGGAAGTTGGCTCCCGCCTGACCAGGGAGCGCAAGCGCCCTCACCGCTTACATCGGCTTGGGAATCTCCTCAACCGGACCTGTTTTCTCTATTTTCTGCTTTTTCTTGGCGGGATAGGCGCGCTTGACCCGCTTTTTGGGAGTTTGCCCCGCCGCTTGGGGGGAGGAGACGAGCTTTGCCGACAAATAACGCGTCGGCAGCCAGCCTTTGCGGCCATCCCGTGGGTTTCTTACTTTCATCCAGCCTTCGGGCGAAGCGCCCAGTTTCTCCACCCGGTCATTGAGTTGCACGGTGCCTGTGGTCGCCGAGGAATGCAGCGGGATAATCCGGAGTTCGATACCGGGTGTGTTTACATAGTAATATTCTGCTTTGGTTTGAATAGACGGCGGGAGTTTCGGTGCTGCTGCCGCCAGGAGATCAGACGTCATCCACCCCACTACTCCGGTCCGCAGGGACCGCACTTTCCACCAGCCGGAAGCGTTGGCATCCAGGTATTCAGCCTGGTCTAAGTGATGTAACCTGGTCAGGATGCCACTATCAGGTGAAGGATAATCCCGCAGCAGGGCAGCGTCTGCCTCGACCACATAAATCGGGCCCGCAGCCTCGCTGCAACGGGATGCCATCCAGGTAGCAGCTAGAAATACCAAGAAAATGGCCATAAGCGGCCGAAACCTGCTGTAAAAGCTCACGGATTCTTCTCCCTTAACAAAATCAGGGCTGCAATTCCTCGATTTGTTTGATCTTCCATTGCTCTAGTTCTATAGCAAACCAGACCCGGTAGTGCACATCATCTGTCCGCAGCTCCTTGGTTGCCGGATTTTCGGTCCAGGTGCGCCAGTTCACCTCCGCGACGACATTACCATTCCCAAGATCCCTGATTTTATTGACCGTGAAGGTCATCTCTTTAAAGTCATATTTTTCCCAGGTCTTGGAGATCTCCTGGCGTTTCTTGTCCAGTTGGGGATAAACCGCCGAGAGCGTGTCCATATATAACAGGATGTCCTTAGTGAGGTTGGCCTCTTTGATCTGATTTAATACCCCTTCGACCTCTACCCGCATCCTGGACCCCGTTGTTCCCGGGCCATTGGCTTGGGCCCCACCCTTAATAGCCGGGTCCTCAGCCACGTTGAGCAACCGGTTCTGAGACTCGACCCTGGGCGCCGGGGCCAACCAGGGCCAGCGGCTGAGGTACAAAGTGAGGAGCACCCCAAGACCCAACAAAACCGTTGCCAGCCCTCTCACCAGCCATTTCCGGGAAGGGGGCGGCAGTGGGGCCGGTGGGGCGGCTGTCTCCTCCTTTAACGGCGCCGCACACTCCGGGCAGAAGTTTTGCTCTAGTGCGGCCTGCCTCCCACATTGCGGGCATCGCCTGGAAGGCGGCGGTTCAGCCCTTACATAGTGACCACAGTGCAGACAAAAGTGCTGCCATTCATCATAGGGGGTTTGACATTTCTCACAGACTGGCATGACGACCTCCTATCCCCCATCCCTAAACTCGACTTTGCCTCATGAAAAGCTTAAAATAATCTTGCCTACTTAGAGGCCGGCGGCTTCTATTGCTAAATATTTATGAATAATTTCCGCTGCTTTCATTTTATCATTGAATTTATCTTGAAGTCTCAAAAAAATCAAGGTTTCTCTCTCCCTAAGCACCATGCAACCGTTTCTTGATCTTAGCTCGTCAGTTGCGCTTATTCTGGGCTAAAACCATTCTCCTTGACACCATTCCGCCATTTTTCTATAGTACCTTGGAACTAAATACTCGGGTCTTTCCCCCTCCCGTTATGTCTGATGGGTGATGTCTGCCATGTGCTCAGTCCCCCATTTTCCCCTCTCCCCTTGAGGGGAGAGGGTTAAGGTGAGGGGTGTGCCAGACATTACTTCTGGCAACGACCAAATGTGCCCTACAGGAGTTCTCCATGCCCCGACGCCCCGATATTAAAAAGGTAATGATCATCGGCTCTGGCCCCATTGTCATCGGCCAGGCCTGCGAATTTGACTACTCCGGCACCCAGGCCTGCAAGGCCCTGCGCCAGCTCGGGTATGAGATCGTTTTGGCCAACTCTAACCCGGCCACCATCATGACCGACCCGGGGATGGCCGACGTCACCTATATCGAGCCCCTGAATTTAGCCACCATGACCGAAATTATTAAGCAGGAGCGGCCCGACGCCCTGCTTCCCAATCTGGGGGGGCAATCCGGCCTCAACCTCTCCTCGGAGCTGGCCCGCGCCGGGGTGCTGGATCAATACGGGGTTCGGATCATCGGCGTCGAGGTGGATGCCATCCAGCGGGGCGAAGACCGCCTGGCCTTCAAGGAAACCATGAATCGCCTGGGTATCGAGATGCCCCAAAGCCAGGTTGCTCTGAGCGTTGCCGAGGCTGAGCGCATTGCCGACGAGCTGGGCTATCCGGTCGTCATCCGTCCGGCCTACACCATGGGCGGTTGGGGTGGCGGCCTGGTCTATAACCTGGAGGAACTGCGCCTCATCGCCTCGCGCGGCATCTCCGCCTCCCTGGTCGGACAGATCCTCGTGGAAGAATCGGTCCTGGGTTGGGAGGAACTGGAGCTGGAGGTGGTGCGGGACGCCAAAAACCAGATGATCACCGTCTGCTTCATCGAAAACGTCGACGCCATGGGGGTGCATACCGGCGATTCCTACTGCACCGCCCCCATGCTCACCATCGCCCCGGAGCTGCAGCAGCTCCTCCAGAAGCACTCCTATGCCATCGTCGAGGCCATCCGGGTCATTGGCGGCACCAATATCCAGTTCGCCCACGATCCCCAAACCGGCCGGGTGGTGGTCATCGAAATCAACCCCCGCACCTCCCGCTCCTCGGCCTTGGCCTCCAAAGCCACCGGCTTCCCCATCGCTTTGGTCTCCTCGCTGCTTGGCTGGCGGCCTGACCCTCGACGAAATTCCCTACTGGCGGGCCGGCACCCTGGATAAGTACACCCCCTGGGGAGAGTATGTGGTGGTAAAATTCGCCCGCTGGGCCTTTGAAAAATTCCCCGGGTCCATCGACAAACTGGGGACCCAGATGCGGGCCGTGGGTGAAGTCATGAGCATTGGCAAGACCTACAAGGAGGCCTTCCAGAAGTCCATCCGCTCCCTCGAGATCGGCCGCTACGGTTTGGGCTTCGCCAAGGACTTCCATCAACTGCCCCTCAATGAACTGCTGGATCGGCTCAACGAACCCACCAGCGAACGCCAGTTCCTGATGTATGAAGCCTTGCGCCAGGGGGCGAGCATCCAGACCCTCTACCAGAAAACCCACATTAAACCCTGGTTCATCCAGCAGATGCAGGAGCTGGTAAATTTGGAAAACACTATCCTGGAGTACAAAGGCCGGGACCTCCCGGATGAGTTGCTGCTCCAGGCCAAAAAAGACGGCTTTGCCGACCGCTACCTGGGTCAGATCCTGAATATCCCAGAAGAGACCATCCGTCGTCGCCGCCTCTCCCTGGACCTGGCCCAGGCCTGGGAGCCTGTGCCCGTGAGCGGCGTGGAAAACGCCGCCTATTACTTTTCTACCTATAATGCCCCGGATCAGGTGGCTTCCAGTTCCCGACGCAAGGTCATGGTCCTCGGGGGCGGCCCCAACCGCATCGGCCAGGGCATCGAGTTCGATTACTGCTGTGTCCACGCCGCCTTTGCCCTGCGGGACGCCGGCATCGAATCCATCATGGTCAACTGCAACCCTGAAACTGTCTCCACCGATTACGACACTTCCGACAAATTGTATTTCGAGCCCCTCACCGTGGAAGACGTCTTGAGCATCTATGCCAAGGAAAAGCCGGAAGGCATGATTGTCCAGTTCGGAGGCCAAACCCCCCTCAACATCGCCGGTGAGCTGGCCGCCGCGGGCGTGAACATCCTGGGAACCTCCCCCGACGTCATTGACTTGGCCGAAGATCGGGACCGCTTCCGGCACATGATGCGTAAACTTGGCATCCCCCAGCCGGAGTCCGACATGGCCAGCAATCTGGAGCAGGCCCTGGCCGTGGCCTACCGTATCGGCTACCCTCTCATGGTGCGTCCTTCCTATGTTTTAGGAGGCCGGGGCATGGAAGTGATCCATGATGAATGGATGCTCCGACACTACGTCGACAAGGCGGTGGAGGTGAGCCCGGAGCGGCCCATCCTCATCGACAAGTTTCTGGAAAATGCCATCGAAGCCGAGGCCGATGCCATTGCCGACGGCACCGACGCCTTTGTGCCCGCGGTCATGGAGCACATCGAACTGGCCGGGGTTCACTCCGGAGATTCTGCCTGCGTCATCCCCCCGGTCAGCATTCCGGCCAAACATCTGGAAACCATCTGCGACTACACCCGGCGTATCGCCATTGCCCTCAAGGTAGTCGGCTTAATGAACATCCAGTATGCCATTGCCGAAGACACGGTCTACGTGCTGGAGGCCAACCCCCGCGCCTCCCGCACCGTTCCCCTGGTCTCCAAGGTCTGCAACATCTCCATGGCCCGGCTGGCCACCCAGATAATGTTAGGCAAAAAGCTCTCCGACCTGGCCCTCGCCACCAAAAACATTCCCCATTTCGGCGTCAAAGAGGCAGTCTTCCCCTTCAATATGTTTCCCGAAGTCGATACCCTCCTGGGTCCGGAAATGCGCTCCACCGGCGAGGTCCTGGGTCTGGCCGATTCCTTCGGAGAGGCCTTTTTCAAGGCCCAGGAAGCCGCCCAGCAGACCCTGCCCCTGGAGGGGGTGGTGCTGCTTACCGTGTCTGAAAAGGACCGCCCCGCTGTCCTGGAGGTGGCCCGGCAGTTTGCCCTCCTGGGTTTCAGGATCAAGGCTACCGTTGGTACCCAGAAATTCCTGGCGGCTCACGACATCTCCTCCGAACTGGTCCTGAAACTCCACGAGGGTCGACCCCATATCGTGGATAGCATTATGAGTAAGGAAATCGACCTGGTGATCAATACCCCCAGCGGCAAACTGGGCAAACATGACGATTCCTACATCCGCAAGGCCGCCATAAAATATAAAATCCCTTATATCACCACCCTGGCCGGGGCCTTGGCCGCCGCCCAGGGTATTGCCGCCATCCGCCGCGGCCGGGGGCAAGTCAGGTCCTTGCAGTGGTATCACCAGCATATTTCCTGATGCCTTACTCGAAACTCGAAACTTTTCAAAAACTGGTTCCCAAACTCCAGCTTGGGAACCCCATGGTGAGCGAAGCTCCAGCTTCGCCTCCCATTCCCCTCTCCCTCGAAGGGAGATTTGGAGCTTTAATATTTTTAATTCTTTTACTCAGGTCCTCAGTCCTTAGTCCTCTGCACTTAATGAGAATGGTGTTTTCATGAAATCCGTGCGTGACAACTGCGGCATTTTTGCCTTGTATTCCCACGAGCCCTGCGCCTTTGAAATCTTCCAGGGCATCGACTTTCTCCAACACCGGGGCCAGCAATATTGCGGCATCGCCACCTACGACGGCCAGGTCCATCAAATCACCCATCACGGCAAGGTGTTGAACAACTTCACCGACCAGGACCTGGATAGCCTGCCGGGACACTGGGGCATTGGCCACGTCAGCCTCAAAGAACGTCAGCCGGTGAAGTGGAACTCCCTGATGGGAGAAATCGCCGTGGCCTTCAGCGGCAATATCATCAACGACGAAGAACTGAAGCAGGAGATGATGAGCCGGGGTAAAGCCTTTTGGCGCGGCTATAACGTGGAGATTATCTCCAAGATTATCCTCGAGGCCAGGGATCCCGTCGCCGGCATCACCGACCTGGCCGCCAAAATCAAAGGCGCCTATTCTCTGGTGGTGCTCACCCGGGAAGGGATTTATGCCGCCCGAGATGTCTATGGCTTCCGCCCCCTGATATTGGGCCAGAGTCACGGTAAGTATGCGGTCAGTTCCGAGTCCCGGGCCCTGCAGAATCTGGATTTCGACCTCATCCGGGACGTCCGGCCCGGGGAAATCGTGCTGGTGAACGAATCAGGATTCACCACGGTCCGGCAGCTCCCCTCCCCCCGCCTGGCCCACTGCGCCTTTGAATGGGCCTACACCGCCAGCATTGATTCCCTCATCGACGGCCTCCCGGTCCTGGCCGCCCGCCACAACCTGGGTGCCGCCCTGGCCCGACGCGATCAGGCGGAAGGAGGCCTGGAGGCGGACCTGGTGGCCCCCGTGCCCATGTCCGGGATTGGCCATGCCCTCGGGTATCACTTGCATTCACGCCTCAATTACCAGGAGGTCTTTCTCTACAACCGCTATGCCGACCGCAGCTATACCCAGGCCACCCAGATCGCCCGGGAAAAGATGGCCAAGCGCAAGCTCTCCGTGCTGCATCACGCCGTTCTGGAAAAAAGCATCATTCTGTGCGACGACTCCATCGTCCGGGGCACCCAAATTCTAAATAAAGTGAACGATCTCAAGCGGGCTGGCGCCCGGGCGGTCCATGTCCGGGTGGCCTGTCCCCCGCTGATGTATCCCTGCGACTTCGGCATCTCCACCCGCACTTACGAGGAGTTAATGGCCCGAAAGTATATGTATCAGGGTGATATCGCCACAACCGCGGCCTTGCGGGAACTGGAAAGCTGGGTCGCGGCCCAAATCGGGGCTGATTCGGTCAAATACAATAGCCTGGAAGATTTCGTGGCCGCCCTCGGCCTCCCCCGCCCCGACCTGTGCCTGAAATGTTGGGACGGCGTTCGTCCCTTGGATACCCAGACCCGGTAAACTTAATACTATGCCCATGAAGCGAATCGGCGTTGCCTTGGGCGGGGGCGGAGCCAAGGGGCTCAGCCACATCGCCTTTCTCAAGGCTCTGGATGAACTGCAGGTGCGGCCGGCGGTCATCGCCGGTACCAGCATCGGCGCCGTCATTGGCGGCTTTTACGCCGCCGGTGTTTCCGGGGCCGGGCTGGAGAAACTGCTCCAGACCATGGGCTTCAAGGAACTCTACAAAATTGTCCTGGACTTTTCTATCCTGAGCAATTCCGCCATCTTCACCGGCAAGAAAGTCGAAGCGTTCCTTGCCCGCCAGATCCCGTCCCAGACCTTCGAAGAAGTCGAGATTCCCCTTAAAGTTGTCGCCACGGACTTTTGGAACCGTCGAGAAGTCATCTTCGAAAGCGGCAGCCTCATCTCTGCCATCCGGGCCTCCATGGCCATGCCGGCAGTTTTCGAACCAGTAATACTCAACGATAAGGTTCTCATAGATGGGGGCGCCGTGAATCCCTTGCCGTATGATCTCATCCGGAAAGAGTGTGATCTCACGATCGCCATCGACGTCTCCGGCGAAAAGACCTATGCCCCCGAGGACCCGGTCCCTAATATGTTGGAAAGCCTCCTATCCACCTTCCAAATCATGCAAGCTTCCATTGTAGAGGCCAAGATGAGACTTTCTCCGCCTGATATCTATGTAAAACCGGCCCTGACCAATATCCGGGTGCTGGACTTTTACCGCTATAAGGAAATCCTGGCGGGGGTGCAGGCTGAGGTGCAAAAGTTTAAGGAAACCCTGAAAAATCTCCTCTAGGGAGAATTCAGCTTTTATACCGCTTGCCCAAAGTTTTGCCCTTTAATTTCCCCTCTCTCCTCGAAGGGAGAGGGTCAGGGTGAGGGGTGAATCAGACAGAACTTTTGGCAACGACTTTAAAAACGCCGGGATCGGGCCATAAGGCGACCAGATGACCCGTTTCGACATGCAGTTCATTGCTATAATTTCTCAAGGTACGGTGAGGGGTGCGTATTTGGGCACGATATACGGCTTGAGTTCAAGATTCTGCTTCCAAAGATTTTTGAAATTTGTTTTCATTTAAAATGTCTCTAACCAAATGTAGATAAACAGGCTTTATATTCCTCCATTATTGGAAAACGCAGTTACATTAAACAAAAAGTTGGAAGAATATCCATGGATACGTCATATCTCCCTCAAGTCCCCCGGTGCTGCCCCACTTCAAGTCCTGGTAATCGATGATGAGAAGAACATTCGGGTTACGCTCGCCGCTTATCTGGAAGGGATGGGCTGTCGGGTCATAGCGGTGGCCACGGCAGGCGCAGCTCTATCTGCCTTGGAGAGCCAGACCTTTGATCTGGTCTTCCTGGATCTGCGTCTGCAGGAAATGAGCGGCCTGGAACTCTTACCGAAACTTTTAGCCATCAACTCACAGCTTCCCATAGTGATAATTACCGCCTACGCGACGATTGAAACCGCAGTGGAAGCCATTAAGCGGGGGGCGAGAGACTATCTCCCCAAACCGTTTACGCCGGCGCAAATCCAGCACCTCGTGGAGGGTCTGGCCGAACGTCTCAACCTCGCTCGCCAGGTGGAAGAGCTGCAGGCCCATCTCAGGGAGGCCGTCCCGGACGTAGTCTTGGCAACGGAGTCTCCCAAGATGCGGGCTACCTTGGAGATGGTGGCTCGGGTGGCTCCCTCGGAGATCTCGATTCTGCTTCTCGGCGAAAACGGCACCGGCAAGGGGGTCATAGCCCGTTGGCTGCACACCCTAAGCCATCGCAGTGGTGGTCCCTTCGTGGTAGTTAGTTGCCCCACCCTTTCCGAGGAACTCCTGGCCAGCGAGTTGTTCGGTCACGTGAAAGGAGCTTTCACCGGTGCTACCCGGGACCGGGAAGGCCGCTTGGAGGCCGCCCACGGCGGCACGGTATTCCTGGATGAAGTGAGCGAAGTCTCCCTGGGACTGCAGGCCAAGCTGCTGCGTTTTCTTCAGGAAAAGCAATTTGAACGCCTGGGGGAGAATCGCACCCGCCGGGTAGATGTTCGGGTGGTGGCGGCCACCAATCGAAACCTGGAGGAGGAAGTCAAGGCTGGCCGTTTCCGGGAAGACTTGTTTTTTCGCCTCAACGCCGTGCAGATTACCCTGCCCCCGCTCAGAGAGCGCCGGGAGGATATCCCGATGCTGGCCAGGGGGTTCCTGGATTTTTTTGCCCGCCAGACCCGGCGACCTACCCCTGAACTTTCGTCCTCAGCCCTCGGCGCCCTCCTCTCCTATTCCTGGCCGGGGAATATTCGGGAACTGAGAAATGTCATGGAGCGGGCCATGATCCTCTGGCCCTCCCAGGTCATTGAGCCGGAGGCCTTCCCGGAGCACCTTGCTTCCCAGGTCAGCGGCGATGCCGGTCCTGGGCGGCAATTATTCCCTGGAGCGCATCGAGCGGGAGCATATCCTCCGAGTCCTGGCCCGCACCGCCACGTTGGAGGAAGCGGCCCAGATCCTGGGCATCGATTCCTCCACCCTCTGGCGCAAGCGTAAAAAATACGAAGAAGAAAGTTAATCGGCCAACTTCTGTTAAAGCCTTCTAACGCCCCACTGCATTTTGCAACCCTCTCTCCTAAAAGTCTTGCATTTTGCAATCCTCCGCCCTTGCCTGCACTATTTATAACTAATTGATATAATTTTAAAATAATAAGTTAATCGGTCCTGGTCTAACCTTTGCATTATCCATAAGATAGCTGTCTAAAATTACTGGAATGAGAATTCGAAACAGAGGGAACAGAATGATAGACCTGCTTATCTTGGGTGGAACCCTGATCTTCTTTGTCCTTTCGTGGGGTTACGTGCTGATGGCCGAGAAAGTTGTAGGAGGAGAAAGATGACTTGGGAATATGGTATCGGCGGCCTGATTTCCCTGTTCCTGCTGGGATATCTGGTCTATGCGCTGCTGTGGCCGGAGCGTTTTTAAGGAGGGAGCCATGACCATCAACGGCTGGCTGCAAATTTTGCTTTATAGCTTAATAATACTAGCGGTCACCAAACCCCTGGGGGTCTATATGTACCGGGTCTTCGAAAGCCCGGTCCGTCCCTTGCCCCGGGTCTTCGGTCCCCTGGAGCGCTGGAGCTTCAGGCTGTGCGGCGTTGATGCGGAAAATGAGCAGACCTGGACGGGATATGCCCTGGCCCTGCTTCTCTTCAGCCTGGTGGGGCTGCTGGTGACTTACCTCATTTTAAGGCTGCAACATCTCTTGCCCCTCAATCCCCAAGCGTTTGGGGCCGTGGCCCCTGACCTGGCCTTCAACACCGCCGTCAGTTTTACCACCAACACCAACTGGCAGGCCTACAGCGGCGAGAGCACCATGAGTTATTTATCCCAGATGGCGGCCCTGGCCTGGCACAACTTCACCTCCGCGGCAGCCGGTATGGGCGTGGCCTTGGCCCTGGCCCGGGGGCTCACCCGCCGGGCCTCGGGGGCCGGCGAACCCCCCGGACCCTGGGGAATTTCTGGGCCGATCTTCTCCGGTGCATTGTCTATGTCCTCCTGCCCCTCAGCCTGGTGGGGGCCCTGGTCCTGGTCTCCCAGGGGGTGATCCAGACCTTGAAGCCCTATCAAACCGTTAAGGTGATAGATCCCTACACCGCTCAAGTGACCAAAAAGGACGCTAGCGGTCAAGCCATTAAGGATGACAAAGGCAACCCGGTGATGGAGGAGGTCAGGGTGGAGACCCAGGACATCCCCCTGGGGCCGGTGGCCTCCCAGGAGGTCATCAAGGAGCTGGGCACCAACGGCGGCGGCTTCTTCAACGCCAACAGCGCCCATCCTTTTGAAAACCCCACGCCCCTGACCAATTTCCTGGAAATGCTGTTGATTTTCGCCATCCCGGCGGCCCTGACCTACACCTACGGCCGCATGGCCCGGGACCAGAAGGAGGGCTGGGTGATTTTCGGCGCCATGGCCCTCCTGTTCCTGGTGGGGGTGGGGGTGGCCTACTGGGCCGAGGCCCAGGCCTAACGCCGCCCTGGCCGGCCTGACGGTGGACCAAAGCCTGGGAAACCTGGAAGGCAAGGAGATGCGCTTCGGCATCGCCAATTCCTCCCTCTTTGCCACGATTACCACCGGCGCTTCCTGCGGTGCGGTGAATGCCATGCACGACAGCTTCACCCCATTGGGTGGCCTGGTGCCCCTGGTGAATATCCAACTGGGCGAGGTCATCTTCGGGGGTGTGGGCGCGGGGCTCTACGGCATGCTGGTCTTTGTCATCCTGGCGGTCTTCATCGCCGGGCTGATGGTGGGCCGCACCCCGGAATATCTGGGCAAAAAGATCGAGAGCCGGGAGATCAAACTGGCCATGCTCTATGTGCTCATCTTTCCCCTGATCATCCTGGGGTTTGCAGCCTGGGCCGCGGTGGCCCCTTATGCCCTGTCGTCCCTGAATAACTCCGGCCCTCACGGCCTGAGCGAAATTCTGTATGCCTTCAGCAGCGCCACCGGCAACAACGGCTCGGCCTTTGCGGGCTTGAACGCCAACACCCCCTGGTGGAATATCTCCCTGGGGATTGCCATGCTCATAGGTCGATTCTGGATGATTATCCCGGTGCTGGGCATCGCCGGAGCCATGGTGGGCAAGAAGACCGTGCCCCCCAGCCTGGGGACCTTCCCCACCAATGGCGGCGCTCTTTCTGGGCCTGCTGGTGGGGGTGATCGTCATCGTCGGGGCCTTGACTTTCCTCCCGGTCCTGTCTCTGGGTCCGGTGCTGGAAGAATTTCTTGCCGCCAAGGGCAGGTTTTTCTAAGGAGTGAGACATGACTATTCATCCCAGACAGGAAATTTCCCTGTTCAACAAGGCGATCCTGGGCCCGGCGGCCTGGGCGAGTCTGAAGAAGCTGGCGCCCAATCTGGTCTGCAAGAACCCGGTGATGTTTGTGGTGGAGGTGGGGGCGGTCCTTACCACCATTCTATGGTTCCGGGACTTTTTCTCCTCGTCTCCATCCGAGCCTTTATGGTTCACCGGCCAGGTGAGTCTATGGCTCTGGTTCACGGTGATCTTCGCCAATTTCGCCGAAGCCGTGGCCGAAGGCCGGGGCAAGGCCCAGGCCGCGGAACTCAAAAAGATGCGCCGGGAGATCATTACCCGGAAGCTGGTGGACGGCCAGGAAGTCCAGGTCCCGGCCTCCCAGCTCCGCCGGGGCGATATCGTGGTGGCGGAAGCTGGGGATTACATTCCCGGCGATGGTGATGTCATTGAAGGCATCGCCTCGGTGGACGAATCTGCGGTTACCGGAGAATCCGCCCCGGTCATCCGGGAAGCCGGCGGCGACCGCTCCGCAGTGACCGGCGGCACCAAAGTCCTCTCGGATCGCATTGTCATCCGCATCAGCGCCAATCCCGGGAGACAGCTTCCTGGACAAAATGATCGCCCTGGTGGAGGGGGCGGTGCGCCACAAGACTCCCAACGAGATCGCCCTGCATATCCTGCTGGTGGGCCTGACCATTATCTTTCTGATTGCCTGCGTCACCCTGGTGCCGGTGGCCGTCTATTCGAGCAGTCACCTCTCCGCCACAGTGATTGCGGCTTTGCTGGTCTGCCTGATCCCCACCACCATCGGCGGTTTGCTCTCCGCCATCGGCATCGCCGGCATGGACCGCTGATCCGCAAGAACGTTCTGGCCATGAGCGGCCGGGCGGTAGAGGCGGCCGGGGACGTGGACACCCTTTTGCTGGACAAAACCGGCACCATCACCCTGGGAAACCGCATGGCTTCGGAGTTGCTGCCGGCGCCGGGGGTGACCATCATGGAGTTAGCCGTGGCCGCAGGGGTGTCCAGTGTTGCTGATGAAACCCCCGAGGGCCGTTCCATCGTGGACTTTGTCAAGAGAACTATACGGTTGACCGACCAAACCTTGCAGCTCCCCGGAGCCCATTTCATCCCCTTCAGCGCCCACACCCGCATGAGCGGCTGCGATGTTGATGGCTTGAGCATCCGCAAAGGCGCCGTGGACGCCATCTGCCAACAGGTGCAATCTTTGGGTGGGGTAATTCCTGATAATCTGGAAGAAGTGGTCCACCGCATCGGTGACGCCGGGGGCACGCCCCTGGCTGTCTCCCAGGGTTCACGGTTCCTGGGGATTATTCATCTCAAGGATATCATCAAGGCGGACATCAAGGAGCGCTTCGTGCGCTTCCGGGCCATGGGCATCAGAACCGTGATGATTACCGGCGACAATCCCCGCACCGCGGCCACCATCGCCCGGGAAGCGGGGGTGGACGACTTCCTGGCCGAAGCCACCCCGGAACGAAAAATGCGCCTCATCATGGAGGAGCAGGCCAAAGGCAAGATGGTGGCCATGACCGGGGACGGCACCAACGATGCCCCGGCCCTGGCCCAGGCCGATGTGGGCGTGGCCATGAACACCGGTACCCAGGCAGCCAAGGAAGCCGGCAACATGATCGACCTGGACTCCGACCCCACCAAGCTCCTGGAAGTGGTGGAAGTGGGCAAGCAACTGCTCATGACCCGGGGGGCCTTAACCACTTTTTCCGTCGCCAACGACGTGGCCAAGTATTTCGCTATCCTGCCGGCCATGTTCGTTGCGGTCTATCCGGAAATTGCGCCTCTGAATCTCATGGGACTGGCCTCTCCCCTGAGCGCCATCCTGTCCGCGGTTATTTTTAATGCCGTCATCATCGTGCTCTTGATCCCCCTGTCTTTGAAAGGGGTGCGCTACCGGCCCATCGGCGCCGGACAGTTGCTGCGCCGCCTCCTTTTGTTTTATGGAGTTGGTGGAATCATCGCTCCCTTTGCGGGAATCAAGCTCATTGACCTGCTGCTGGCGGGACTGGGTTTAAAATAGCCAAGGAGAATGTCATGTTACGAACTTTCAGCATCGCTTGCCGGGTCGCCGTTTTTACCCTGATCCTCACCGGAGTGGCCTATCCGCTCCTGGTGACCGGTCTGGCCCAGCTCCTCTTTCCGGAAAAGGCCAACGGCAGCCTGGTCAAAGATGAGCGCGGCCAGGTGGTAGGGTCCGAACTCATCGGCCAGCGGTTTTCCCATCCCGCTTATTTTCAGTCCCGGCCTTCCGCCGCGGGGGAAAAGACCTATGATGCCACCGCTTCGGGCGGGTCTAATTATGGGGTCACTTCCCAGAAATTGCGGGATCGTGTTATAAGTGATTTAGAGAGCTTGAAAAATGATAATCCGGAGGGTACTCTAAGGTCCCTGCCGAGCTCCTTACCGCCTCGGCCAGCGGCCTTGATCCCCATCTTTCTCCGGCGGGGGCCCTGTGGCAAGTGCCCCGGGTGGCCAAAGCCCGGGGGGTGGCGCCGGAGCGTCTAGAAGCAGTGCTACGAATGTATCTGGAAGGAAGGGACCTGGGTATTCTGGGAGAGCCTCGGGTGAATGTGCTCCTGTTGAACCTGGCCCTGGATCGGCAGTTTGGAAAGCCTTAAAAAATTGGACGAAAAAGTAAATGGTTACCCTACGTCTTCCGCCCCCGGAAAAAAGTTTATTGGATATTTAAGATGGACCCCACCACCAACCGGGCCCAAGACTTCCTTGACCTGCTCGAACGCGCCAAACGCGGCCGGCTGAAGATCTACCTCGGTTTTGCCGCCGGCGTCGGCAAGACCGTGCGCATGCTCAAAGAGGCCCATGCCCTGAAGCTGCGCGGCGTTGACGTGGTCCTGGCCTTCATCGAGCCCCACGGCCGGGCCGAAACCGCGGAGTTGATCGGCGATCTTGAGGTGATTCCCCGGAAGCAGTTTGCCTATCGGGGGATCACGGTGGAAGAAATGGACCTGGACGCGGTGTTGGCCCGGCGGCCGGAAATTGCCATCGTGGACGAGGTGGCCCATACCAATGTGCCCTTGTGCCGCCACCGAAAACGCTATCAGGACATTCTGGAGATAACTCAGGCGGGCATCAATGTCATCTGCGCCTTTAATATTCAACACCTCGAGAGTCTCAATGACCTCATCGACAGAGTGACCAGGGTGGTGGTCCGGGAGACCATCCCCGATACCTTTGTGAAGGAAGCCGATCAAGTCGTCACCGTGGATTTGTCCGTGGACGACCTCATGGAGCGCCTGAAAAGCGGCAAGATCTACACCAAAGACAAGATTCCGTGGGCCTTGGAGCATTTCTTCAGGATCGCCAACCTGTCCACCTTGCGGGAACTGGCGCTCCTGGAGGTGGCCGAGAGCCTGGGGCGACGGCAGCCCTCAGGTCCCGAAGAACTGGAACTGCTTGACCAAACCTCTCTCCGGGTCCTGGGCCGGGTCTTGGTCTGTATGGCCTCAGGCTCCCCCCGGGCCAAAACGCTCCTCCGGAAAGGCTCTCGCATGGCCGGTCGACTCAACACCCACTGGTTCGTGGTCTATGTGGAAACCCCGGGAGAAGCCCCCACCCACATCGATGCTGAGACCCAACGCCACCTTTTGGAAAACTTTCAAAAGGCCCGGGAATTAGGGGCGGAGGTCATCCGCCTCCAGGCCAAAGACCCGGTTTCGGCCATCCTCGACTTTGCCCGGTCCCACGGCGTGGGCCACATTGTCATCGGCCGCTCCCATCAACCCTGGTGGCGGAAAATCCTGGGCCGCTCCGTGACTCACCGCATCATCGACGAGGCCGCCGGGTTTGATGTCCACGTCATCTCTTTTGAAGAAGAGGAGTAAGGTGGCATGCTTCTGAAAACCAAGCTCCTGATAGCCCAGGTTCCCCTGCCCCTGGCCCTCCTGGTGCTGGGTGCTGTAGCCGTGGCCACCATCGGGCAGCTCGGCTCCCACTCGGAAAGAATCCTCCAAGACAACTACCGGAGCGTCCTGGCGGCCCAGCGCATGAAGGAAGCCGTCGAGCGCATGGATTCGGCCGCCCTCTTCATGACTTTAGGGCGGCGGGAGGAGGGGAAACAATCTGGCCATTCGTAACCGCAAGGTCTTTGAAGAGGAATTGGCGGTTCAGATGCAAAATATCACGGAAGAAGGGGAACAGGAGGCTTCTGAGGCCCTTTCGGCCCGCTGGCAGAATTACCTGGCGTCTTATGAGAGCTTTGTCCAGGAGACGGCCATCGAGGTCTTGAAGGAACGCTATTTCACCGATCTCTTCCCAATATTTCTAGCCGTCAAAGAAGGTGCTGACCACATTCTCGCCCTGAACCAGGATGCCATGGTCAGGAAAAGCGACGAGGTCCGGAGATTTTCCCGGCGCCTGGAGAGATTGATCACCTTCGCCGCCCTGGTCGCGGCCCTGGCCGGCATTATCGCCTCCATAGTCTTGACCACCAGGATCATCCGGCCCTTGTCGGTTCTCACGCAAACCGCCCGCCGGATCAAGGAAGGTGACCTGGCGGTACGAGCCCGGGTAGAGGGGTCCGACGAAATTGCCCTCTTAGCCCAGGAATTCAACACCATGACCGACAGCCTGGATCGCTACCAAAAGAGTTCTTTGGGGGAGCTGCTCCAGGCCCAACACGCTTTCCAGGCTGCCATCGACAACCTCCCCGATCCGGTTTTGGCGATAGACCTGGAGGGAAAAATCCTTGGCGTGAACCGCATCGCCGAAGCGTGGTTTGGTCCGGTTTTAACAGGCTCTCTCAGAGATGCGGGGCGGAACCTGGAACCGCTGTTGGCCGCCGCCATTGATAAAGCCCGGAAATACGTGCTGGCCGGCAAGGGAGCTTATCTCCCCTCAAACCTGGAGGAGGCGGTGAAAATCGCCGCACCTGAGGGGGAGCGTTATGTGCTGGCCCAGGCTGCACCGGTGTATGACCAGACGGGTAATCTGGCGAGTGTCAGTATTGTTCTCCGAGACGTTACTCCCCTGAGCAGAATGGATGCCATGAGTAATAGCCTGGTGGCCACTTTTGCCCATGAATTCCGGACACCGTTGACTTCGTTGCACCTGGCCATCCATATTTTGCTGGATCAACTGGCGGGGGCCATGACGGAAAAACAGCTGGACCTCATCTATGCCGCCCGGGAGGATTGCGAGCGACTGCAGAACCTGGTGGACTGACATCTTGGATATGGTCCGCCTCCAATCAGGCAAGATTGAGCTACGGCGTGTCATGATCCGAATTTTCTCTATCATTAAGCACATCGTCGACCAGCACCGCCTCGTGGCCGAGGAGCAGGGCCTCATGCTGTCCTACGTCCTTCCTGCCTTTGACGAAGAGGTCTTTGCCGATCCCGAGCGCCTGGAGCTGGTTTTTGCCAATTTGATCACCAATGCCATCCGGCATACACCGGCGGGCGGCTCCATTGAAATCCGGGTGCTGCCCAATGAAAAGTTCTTACGAATCGAAGTAAAAGATACTGGCGAAGGCATACCGCCAGAATATCAAGCCCAGGTCTTTGACAAATATTTTCAGGTTCCGGGTAGTATCAGAAAAGGAACGGGATTGGGTCTGGCCTTAGCCAAAAATATCATTGCAGCCCATGGCGGAGAAATAGGTCTGGAGAGCGAACCTGGCCAGGGAAGCACTTTTTGGTTTACCCTGCCCAAGACCGAGAAGCAAGCCGGTGGTTAATGGCTTGTGATAAAAGTGCACTTCATTTATACAAATTCTCGAAAATAATTTCTTACCGTAGCGGCTCGGCGTGCCGTGCCGCTTGAGGCCTAACCATGAGCACCCCGAATGTCTTGATCGTTGATGACGAAAAAAACATCCGTCTCACCCTTTCTTCGACTCTGGAAGCTTTTAACATTTCCTCGGACACAGCCAGAAGTGGGCAAGAGGCTATGCAAAAGCTTGCCGAAAAATCCTTCCAGCTCATGCTCTTGGATCTCAAACTGCCAGACATCGATGGCCTGGAAGTCTTGCGGCAGGTTATCGACAAATATCCGGATTTGAAAGTCATCATCATGACCGCCTATGGTTCCATCGAGGCGGCGGTGGAGGCAATGAAAACCGGGGCGCTGGATTTTCTGCAAAAACCCCTTGATCCAAACGTGGTGCACAACGTGGTGCGACGCATCCTGCCAGGAACTCCGGAAGATCAACCGGTCTGGAAATACGAATATTATATTGATATGGCGAAGCAGAGCCTTGCGGCCGGGGAGTTTGACGTTGCCCGGGTTTATGCCAAAAAGGCCATTTTTCTCGATCATCAGCGACCCGAGGCCTTTAATATTTTGGGGGGCATACGTGAGGCCAAAGGCGATCGTCTGGGAGCAGACAAGAATTATCGGATTGCCCTGGAGATAGACCCAACGTATATACCTGCCCAAAAAAATCTGGCCAGGGTGACGAGCCGGCCTTATACCCAAATGGGCATCGTCTGGGATTAACCGTTCCCGGGGAAAAGAGCTTAGTCCAATAAATGTTACTTTAGAGCCGCAGCGAGAGATCGACCCAGGCTATTCCCTCGGGACTCCTTAGCTTTTTTTGAGCCGAAGATTTTGTTTCCCCTTGCCATATCTTCTCATTTTCCCCACCGCATAGAGCTGGTTTTTTCCTATTGCCCCCTGACCATCCCTTGTCGCCTGTTTTTTCTCCATCGTCAGTTTTTTAACAATTGCCCCACACGTGCTGGAACTTTCAGACCAGTATTGGTATTATCCTGCTGTAAATTCACCTTACCTCCCGACTGGCAATGACGCTCAAGGTGGCCGGACGTTAATGTGGTATTAAGAAGATATAAAAAATTTTCGCGAAATGGCTTGTAGGCAGGGTCTAAAGTTCATCCCCTGCTCCCCTCTGAAAAACCCGGTTAACCGCGTC